>NZ_JBSKBQ010000007.1:0-264293 GCF_053714375.1 Mesorhizobium sp. ArgA1 | reverse complement strand
AGCCTTCTTCTCGGCTCCGCTGCGGCCCTGATCGCAGTATCCGGTGCGCGCGCCGCCGACGCCGTCGTCGTCGCCGAACCGGAACCGGCTGAATACGTCAAGATTTGCGACGTTTACGGCTCGGGCTACTTCTACATCCCCGGCACCGAAACCTGCCTGCGCATCGGCGGCTATGTCCGTTACGACATCGGCGTCGGCGACGTCGGCTCGTTCGACGGTGCGACGTCCGCCGATACTGAGGACGGCGGCAGCAACGACACCTACTACAAGAAGGCCCGCCTCTCGCTGAGGACCTGGACCGGCCAGGAAACCGAGCTCGGCACCTTGAAGACCTACACCGAGACCCGCTTCAACTTCCAGAACAACAACCGTGATTCGGGCGCGGATCCGGATGGAGCCGGCCCCCTCATTGGCTCGCCCAACGCTGCCGGCAACACCGGTGCTTCGCTGAACTTCGCCTGGATCCAGCTCGGTGGCCTGCGCGTCGGTAAGGACGAATCGGCCTTCAATACGTTCATCGGCTACGCCGGCAACGTCATCCAGGATACGCTCGTTCCCTACGGCGATTTCGACACCAACGTCATCCAGTACTACTTCGACGCTGGTAACGGCTTCTCGGCCGTGATCTCGCTCGAAGAAGGCGCTGGCGCCGGCACGCCCGGTTCCTACGGCGTCGGCACGATCGACAGCTACGTTCCGCATGTCGTCGGCGGCGTGAAGTACACGCAGGGCTGGGGCGCCATCACCGGCGTCATCGCTTATGACAGCAACTATGAAGAAGTCGCCGGCAAGGTTCGCCTGGACATCACCCCGATGCAGAACCTGTCGCTCTTCATCATGGGCGGCTACGGCACCGACGACAACCTGACTGACACGACCTACGCTTTCCCGGCCGGTGGCCGCGGCTTCTACAAGCAGTGGGATGGCAACTGGGCGGTCTGGGGTGGTGGCACCTACACCATCAACGAGAAGACCTCGTTCAACGCTCAGGTCTCGTATGACGAAGGTGAGAACCTCGGCATCGCCGCCAACATCGCCTACGATGTTGTTCCGGGCCTGACGATCACGGCCGAAGTCGACTACGTCAATGCAGGCAAGATCGACGATGTCGATACGCTTGGCACGAACCACAACTGGACCGGTATTACTGATGGCGACGACGCCATCGGCGGTATGCTCCGCTTCCAGCGCTCGTTCTAAGGACTGGCTTTAGACAGGTGAATACCAGCCCGGGCGCTTCAACGCCCGGGCTGTTTTGTTTCGTGACTGGGTCAAGACAAGCAGAAGGAACAGGGGGAATCGGCAGCTGAACAGTCCGCAAGGGTGAGTTCGTGGGATCCGCTGATGGGCGGATGAAGTCACAACTGCGTGATTAAATCTCTTGAAAGGACGCTTCCAAGCGGATAGGTCTGACTCTATCCACTCGGGGGTGTGGCAATTGATGACCAACGAAGCGACGCAAGAGGGTGATCCCGCCGATCATTTCTCGATGTTTTCTTCTCAAACCTCGAAGATAAGATACAGCTACAACAAAATCCGAGAAGTAAAGTCGCACAGGGTCGGAGAGCTTTTTTCAGCATACCGGGACATACTCTGGGATGATGGGCGGCATAAATACAATGTCAGCTCCTTCATCGGCGAAATAGACGAGATTCTCCTCGGAGAACGGTTCAGCGCCTTCGACCAGAGCACCCTGGACAACCTTATCGGCACCTTGCGCCAGCGCGGCAACAGCAACGCAACCATCAATCGAAAGATGGCTGCCCTCAGCAAACTGCTGCGCAAGGCTTACAAAATGGGGGATATCCACAGCCTGCCCGAGTTCCGCCGCCAGAAGGAGCGGGCGGGACGGATTCGTTTCCTCGAAAGGGACGAAGAGGCAAGGTTGTTCGCCGCCATCAAGAGCCGCAGCGAGGATGCCTATCGTCTCTCCGTCTTTCTCGTCGACACCGGCTGCCGCCTCGGCGAGGCGCTCGGACTGATCTGGAACGACATCCAGGAACACCGCGTCTCGTTCTGGATCACCAAATCCGGCCGCAGCCGCACCATTCCGATGACCGAACGGGTCAAAGAGGTGATCAAGCTGCCGCCCATCGAGGGTCGCAGGCCCAAGGGTCCGTTCACAAAACTCAGCCAGGCGCAGTTTCGCGCCATCTGGAACGATGCGAAAGCCGAGGTTGGCCTCGGCGCCGACGACCAGGTGGTGCCGCACATCTTGCGCCACACCTGCGCTTCGCGTCTTGTCCAAGGCGGCATCGACATCCGGCGCGTGCAGATGTGGCTCGGCCACCAGACCCTTTCGATGACTATGCGTTATGCGCATCTGGCAACCAACGATCTCGATGGCTGCGTCGTCGTGCTGGAAACACCCCGCGGCGAGGGGCTGTCCGGTGACGCGCAAAACTCGGCCTTCGCATCGCCGCTGACCACGCCTTCAACGGCAGCGCCGAAGCAAAAGGGCGAAGCGACCGCGGCGAAAACGGTCAAGGCACCCAGGAAAAGCTCGAAAGCCAAATAGTTCCACCGATCGGTGATATACTGAAAGGAATCCTCAGGACCATATTTGATCTTGGGGGTTACTTTGCTGGAGCTGCGTTTTCCGCCTTGTCCAGGAAAGCTGCGATGGCGCCGGGCAGATTGCCTGTCTCCAGGAAGGGGGCGTGGCCCTGGTCCTCAACGGTGATGGCTTCCATGCCGGGATGGCGCTTGCCCATCTCTTCGAATGTCTCCACCGACAAAAGTTTCGAGTTGGCGCCACGTATGGCAAGCAAAGGTATGGCTGCCAGCGCCTCGAACTGCGGCCACAGATCCGGCAACGGCTTGCTGAAATCCGCAGCCGCCAGCGTCTCGACCAGCAGTGGGTCGAAATCCGGCACCAGCCCCTGATCGGTCTCGCGATAGAGAGCCGACACCATCCGCTCCCAATCCGCCGCGGTCAGCGCGGAAAAGTCACTGCCATGAGCGCTGTGTTGGGCCTCGATAGCCTCGGTCCGGCTCTTCGGCCTCGGTGACGGATCGAGATAGGTCCGGATATGGGCGAGCCCAGCGGCTTCGATCACCGGGCCGATGTCGTTGAGCACGATGGCTTTCAGCACGGCTGGCCGCAGTGCGCCGAGCACATGGATGATCAGCCCGCCGCGCGACGTGCCGATAAAGGCTGCGTCCGCGATGTCGAGTGCCGCAAGCCCGGCGAGGATGTCGCCGACTTCGATGCCGACATTGTAATGTCCGATATCGGGGTCGTAGGCCGATTGGCCCCGGCCGCGATAGTCGAAGGCGATCACCTTGCGTGGATTGTCGGCCCCCTGCGACAGGTAAAGCGCCAGCTCATGAAAGTCGCGCGCGTTGCGGGTCAGGCCGGGCAGGCAGACCGCCGGCCACGCTGTCGAATTCGTCTCGCCGTAGACGCGGGCGTGAAGCCTGAGCCCATCCGGCGCTGTGTAGAAGAAATCGGAAAAGCCGTCGTGGTTTGGCATCTGAAATGACTCCCGGCGATCGTCTCCGACTGCTACAGGCGCGGGCGGGAGTGGTCAAATTGGAGGGTCTTCCCTTCTCCCCCTGTGGGAGAAGGTGGATCGGCGCGCAGCGCCGAGACGGATGAGGGGTGTTCCATCGGAGTGAGACGTTAGCGTTCCCTGGAACACCCCTCATCCGACCTCGCTTCGCGAGGCCACCTTGGGGGAAGGACAAAAAAGCTCAGCTCCGCCCGTTCACCAGATCGCCGACAATGTCGTACTTCCCCGAAATGCGCATCTTGTAGACTTCGTAATTCTCCATCACGCGCTGTACGTAACTTCTGGTTTCCGTGTAGGGAATCCGCTCGATCCAGTCGACGACGGCATCGATCCCCTTGCCGCGCGGGTCGCCATATTTGGCCACCCACTGGGCTGCACGGTTTGGGCCGGCATTGTAGCCGGCGAACGTCAGCACGTAGGAGCCGCCGAAGCGGTCGAGCTGTTCGCCGAGAAAGGCGGCGCCAAGCGTTGCATTGTAGCCGGCGTCGCTGGTCAGCCGATCTTGCGAAAAGTTTAATCCCGCCTTTTTCGCCAATTGCTTTGCGGTGCCCGGCATCAGCTGCAGCAGGCCGCGCGCGCCGGCGCTGGAGACGGCGCCGACATTGAACTCGCTCTCCTGGCGCGCGATGGCATAGGCCAGCGCCTTGCCCGAGCCGGAAATGTCGGCGGTGTCGGGAATGACGCCCAGCGGATGCGACAGCGAGCCGACATCGATGCCGCGCGCCCCGGCGATCTTGCCGACCTTCAGCGCCATGAAATGGTTGCCCTGGTTTTCCGCCAGCACGGCAAGCAGCGCCAGTTCGCCGGGGCTAGTCAACTGCCCGGCGAGATCGCGGTAGAGCGTCTCGGCATAGCGGTCATAGCCCGCTTCCTGCAGCCGCTTGATGGCGCTGACCGCTTCGCGTCCGTCAAAGCTTTGGCGGTCTGCATTGCTTGGCTCGGGGTAGACGATGTTCAGCGTGCGCAGGCCAACCCGTTCCGCCGCCAATTGGCCGTAGAAAGTGGTGCCATAGGCCGCTGACTTGGTGAAATAATCCTTCGCATCGCCGGGACCGCCGACTTCCGCCGCGCGGCCAAGCCAGTAATAGGCGCGCGACAGCGACATCGGCCCCTGCGCAAGATCGGCGATGCGGGCAAAATGTCCGGACGCTGTGCCGGGATCGTTGAGGCCTCGCAGTGCATACCAGCCGGCGTGGAATTCGGCTTCGGCGGCACTGGCAGGGCTTTCGGCGGCATGCGCGGCAACTATCTTGTAGGCGGTCTTCCAGTCGCCCTGGTCGACCAGTGCGCGCGACAGCACGCGGCGCTCGACCCACCACGCATCGGGATCGACCAGCGCGTCGCGATCGGTTGGCGCCTTCATCACCACTGCGGCGGCGTCGGCAAACTTCCGCTGCTTGCGCAGATATTCGGCTTGCGCGAAGGAATAGCCGGCCGATCGTTGTGCTTCAGGTACTGCTTTCAAGAGCTTGGCCGCGTTCTTGTCGCCACGCGAGGCAGCGGCCCAGGCATCGGCCAGCGGTTGCGCGCCGGCAAGCGCGGCGACCCGCAGCGCCGAATTTTCGCGGTCGGCATAAAACATCCGTTCCATGCGGAAACGATGGTCGGCATTCGGGATGATGGCGCCAAACTCTTTGATGACGGACGCCTCATCCTTCGCTTCCAGCTTTTCGGTGCGCCAGAACGGCGACAAAACGGAAAGCGCGGCCTTGGCATTGCCGAGCGCCACATAGGATCGGGCAAGGATCACCACGCCTTCGAAGGTCAGCGGCTGGCTTCCGTCAAAGGCTTTCACCACTGTCTGCGGCGGAGGGCTTTCGCGGTAGAGCGCGCGCTCGCTGTTCTTGCGCAGGGCGATTGTGCCCGGCCAGTTCGGCAGCATCTTTGCGGTATCGGCAATCTCGCTGCTCGGCACACGGTCGCCGCCATAGAGCGCGATCGCCCAAGCCAAGATGTGGCGGTCGAGCGAATTGGCCGGCAATGTTTCGCGCAGGGCGCGTGCTGCGGCAATATCGCCGGTCGCCAACGCGTCGAGACCGGCTTTCAACACGACGATGCTGGCGGAGGGCGCATCGGACTGCGCTCCGTCCTGCAGGCCCCCATTTTGCAGGCTTGGCATCGGGATCGATGAGGTCGTCTGCTCGTCGACGCTTTCGTTTGCCGCCGTCCCCACTATCAGCAGGGCAACGGCGCCAAGCAATACGAAGCGGAAGGGCCGACTGGTCGGCATGGATCCTGATCTTTCCCTGTTGCGGCACCTTAAGTGGCAAGCCCAGGTGCCCGAGAGCCTAGACTTAGGTCGTGAAGAGCCCGTAAACAAAGGGTTATCGAGGCCGTTCGAATTGCGCTTGCTGGCACCATCGGCATGCTTGCCGCTGAACAGTGTCGAGACTATGGTGCGCGGCTTCGCTTTCGGCTAGAAGGCGCCGACGCTGAAACACATCAAGAAACCCGAGAAGTCCCAAGGAGTTGGACGACATGCTGAGAGGCTCGCTTACTGCGCTCGTGACACCGTTCGAAAAGAGCGGGCGTTTCGACGAGAAAGCCTTTCGTGCTTTCGTCGAGTGGCAACTTGGCGAGGGCACCACGGGTCTCGTTCCGGTCGGCACGACCGGAGAGTCGCCGACGCTGTCACATGACGAGCACCGCCATGTCGTCAAGGTCTGCATCGAGGTCGCCAACGGCCGCGCTCCGGTCGTTGCCGGCGCCGGTTCCAACAACACTGCGGAAGCAGTTGGTTTGGTGCAGTATGCCGAGCAGGCGGGCGCCGATGCGGCATTGGTCGTCACGCCTTATTACAACAAGCCGACGCAGCGCGGCCTCTACGAGCATTTCGCTGCCGTCGCCAGGGCGACCAGCCTGCCGATCATCATCTACAACATCCCGCCGCGCTCGGTCATCGACATGATGCCCGAAACGATGGGCCGGCTGGCACACGACTTCAAGAACATCGTCGGCGTCAAGGATGCCACCGGCAAGGTCGAGCGCGTGTCCGAACAGCGCGCCACCTGCGGCAAGGATTTCATCCAGCTTTCGGGCGAGGATGCCTCCGCGCTCGGCTTCAACGCCCATGGCGGTGTCGGCTGTATCTCGGTGACGTCAAATGTCGCACCGCGGCTGTGCGCCGAATTCCAGGAAGCCACACTGTCCGGCGACAGCGCCAAGGCGCTGGATTTGCAGGACCGGCTGCTGCCGCTGCACAAGGCGATCTTCCTCGAGCCCGGCCTGTGCGGCGTCAAATACGCGCTGTCGAAGATTGGCAAGGTCGAGAACGTGGTGCGCTCGCCGCTGGTGACGATCGAGACATCGACCGCGGAGCGGATCGATGCGGCGATGAAGCATGCCGGCTTGATAAATTGAGGATGAGGCGCCACCTCTCCACGTCATGAATCAAGTCAGAAAAGCCGATCCCAACAACAAGACCGTTGCGGAGAACCGCAAGGCGCGGTTTTCCTATGAGGTGCTCGACACGGTCGAGGCCGGCCTTGTGCTGACCGGCACCGAGGTCAAGTCGCTGCGCCAGGGCCAGGCCAACATCCAGGACAGTTATGCCTCGGTCGAAGGCGGGGAGATCTGGCTGATCAATTCCTATCTGCCGGAATATCTGCAGGCCAACCGCTTCAACCATGAGCCGCGCCGGCGCCGCAAGCTGCTGCTCAACAAGCGCGAGATGGCAAAACTGTCACAGAGCATCGAGCGCGAAGGCATGACGCTGGTGCCTCTAAAGATCTATTTCAACGACCAGGGCCGCGCCAAGCTCCTGCTCGCCGTCGGCCGGGGCAAGAAACTGCACGACAAGCGCGAGACTGAAAAGCAGCGCGACTGGTCGCGCGAGAAGGGCCGGTTGCTGAAAGAACGTGGGTGAGGAGTGGTCCGCGTAGCGGACGAAAAGCCAACGATTTGGCTTTTCGAGCGACGAACGCCCGGAGCCATAGCGCAGGGCCGGCCTTCAGGCGATAGCCCGAAAAAAGCCAACAGTCTGGCTTTCAAGCGTGGAACGGCTGAGCCGGCTGTTCCAACAGGGGATCGTCTTGAAAAACCGGATTGTTCTCTGGGGTGCGGCCAGTCTGGTCTTTGCCGGCCTCGTCGCGGCAGGCGGCTTTTTCTACTTCCAGACCTTCTCGCCGGATCGCAAGAGCTATCCGGTCAGGGGCATCGACGTTTCCCATCATCAGGGTGAGATCGACTGGCGGCGGGTCGCCGGCGACGATGTCGCCTTCGCCGTCATCAAGGCGACCGAAGGCGGCGACCATGTCGACGACGCCTTCGCCAAAAACCTGCGCGAGGCGCGCGCGGCCGGCCTTGCTGTCGGCGCCTATCATTTCTTCACCTTCTGCCGGCCAGGTGCCGACCAGGCGAAGAATTTCATCGCGGTCGTGCCGCATGATCAGCCGCTGCTGCCACCGGTGGTCGACATCGAATTCGGCGGCAACTGTCCGCAACGACCTTCGCCGGAACAGCTGAGCGCGGAACTTCAGGCCTTTCTCGGTCTGGTGGAAGCTGCGTTCGGCAAGCGGGCGATCATCTACCTGACCGACGAGGCCGCGGAGGCCTATCTCGGACAGATAGCTGTGCGTCAGCGCTGGCTGCGCTCGCTGGCGCGCAAGCCGAGCGAGGACGGCTGGATCTATTGGCAGTATCACAATATGGGCCGCGTCGACGGCATCGAGGGCGATGTCGACCTAAATGTGCTGCAGGGTGGGCAGCGAACGCTGGCCGAGTTATTTGCCACGCCCGGATCGGTCTTTCCGCAAACGCGTCCATCGCCCTGATCGGATCAGACAGGCATCCGCTTTGGCGACCGCAGTCTCACGCAGTCTTGCTCACAGGTCTGGCGACAGCCGAAAAAGCCATCCCTGCAGCCATGATCAGGACGGCGGCGAACTGGGTGCCTGTCGGCGTTTCACCGAGCACCGTCATGGCGATGAGGACCGTCGCGATCGGCACGCATGGCATGAACAACGATGCCGTCTGCGACCCCAACTGTCGGACGACATAGGTATAGAGGAACATGGCTGCCGCACCTGCCAAAAACCCTTGAATGACGATCTGGCTGGCGATCTCGGCCATTGATGCGACGCGCAGGCCGCTTGGCGCAAAGAAACAGAGCAGCGGCAGCGGCACGCATGACAGGAGCACGACCGTTGCGGTCGCCGTAACCGGATCGACGCGCCAGCGCCGCACGAGAACGGCATACGTGGCAAACATTGCGCCCGATGCGATGAACAGGAGATCGCCGAAGAGGACGTCCTTCATGCCGCCATCGGTGCGCACCGGCGCAATGAACAGGATCAGCCCGGCAATGATGGCAGCGACGCCAATGGTTCGCTGGCCCGAGGCCTTGTCCGTCGTGGCGATGTGCGACAGCACGAACGAGAAGAACACGATCGAGGCAGGGCAAAGTGCCGCCCCATGCGCGGCGGGTGCGTAAGTGAGCCCCCAATTGATAATGATCGGGTAGGGCAGTCCGGCCAATGCCGCGAGTGTCAAGGCACGCCTCCAGCCCAACGCCTTGCCAGTCGCCAGGCCGCTGCGCCAGACGACCGGCAGCATGACCATGCCGGCCCCGACAAAGCGCAAGGTCGCGAGATCGGTCGCCGTCAGATGCTCCCGCAGGCTGAAGCGGGCGGCGACAAACTGCACAGCGTAGATACCGATCATGGCCAGGCCCGCAAGGATTGCGGGCTTCGTGTTTCGGTCCTCTGCCACGCGCATTTTTTATCCCGCTCGATCCTGCCAGCGGAGGCTTCTACCTCCGGCGGCTTTCGTTGGAAGCGCAGCCTATTGTTGAAAATGGTGCGACGAAATATGCTCGTTTCACAATACGGAAGTGAAATTCACACAATATGGGCGCTGCAGACGTGAATCATGAATCGGACCAGCTGGACGCCATCGACCGCAGCTTGCTGCGGCTGCTGCAGGAGGATGGGCGTCGCACCACCCTCGATCTCGCTGCCCGTGTCGGCCTGTCGCCGACCGGCACCAGCCAGCGCGTGAAGCGCCTGTTTCGTGACGGGTTCATCACCGCGGTCCGGGCCGTGCTCAATCCGCAGAAGATCGGCCGTGGCACGCTCGTCTTCATCGAAGTCAGGCTCGACCAGGCGGCGCCGCATGTGTTCGACCGTTTCGCCGAAGCGGTGGCCAAGGCCCCCGAAGTGCTGGAATGCCATATGGTCGTCGGCGGCTTCGACTATCTGGTCAAGGCCCGCATTTCGGAAATGGCCGCCTACCAGGATTTCCTCAAGCGCGTGATCCTGCCACTGCCGGGTGTCAGGGAAACGCACACCTATGCGTCGATATCGGACGTGAAGCCGGACGCGCTGCTGCCGGTGTGAGACGACACTTGGCAGCTCTCAGCCCCGCAGGAAAGCGGCGATGTCGCTGAAAACCTTGACGAACATCGTTTCGGTCAAGACACCCGTATTGGTGTTGTAGCGCGAGCAGTGATAGCTGGAAAACAGCGTGACTCGGCCGGCCTCCAGTCGGCCGCCATGCTTGAACGGATAGGCGGCCACACGTTGGCCCAGCGCCCTGACCGTCGACTGATGCGCGATCGAGCCGAGCGCCAGCACGGCGCGCAGTCTGGGAAAGCTTGCAATCGTTGGCACCAGGAAGCTGCGGCAAGTGGTGATCTCGGCGCCGACCGGCTTGTTCTCCGGCGGCACGCAGCGCACCGCATTGGTGATCGCGGCCCCGACCAGTTGCAGCCCGTCATCGGGCCGCGCCTTGAACTCGCCGCGCGCAAAGCCGTGCGCGATCAGCGTCGAATAGAGCAGGTCGCCGGCATAGTCGCCGGTGAACGGCCGCCCCGTCCGGTTGGCGCCGCGCAGGCCAGGCGCCAGCCCGACGATCAGAAGCTCGACCGCGTCGTCGCCGCCTGGTGGCAGGAATGTTGGCACCGGCGCATTGAACCATGACGGCTCGCGCTGCCGCCATTCGGCAATGAAATCGTGCAGCCGCGGGCAGAGCGGGCAGTCGCGGTCCGGTTCGGAGGCGGCGTCCAAGGCCGTCGCCGTCAATAATCTTCCTCTTCGACTTCCGCCGGATCGGGCCGGCGCACCGGCCGCTCGGAGGGATCGCGGCCGACCTCGTTCTTGAGAGATGTCAGATCGATGAAGTGATCGGCCTGGCGGCGCAGATCGTCCGAGATCATCGGCGGCTGCGAGGCCATGGTGGAGACGATCGAGACCTTGCGGCCGCGTCGCTGCAGCGCCTCGACCAGGGTGCGGAAATCGCCATCGCCGGAGAAGATGACATAGTGATCGACGACATCGGCGAGCTCGAGCGCATCGACGGTCAGCTCGATGTCCATATTGCCCTTGATCTTGCGGCGGCCGGTCGAGTCGGTGAATTCCTTGGCCGGCTTGGTCACCACCTTGAAGCCATTATAGTCGAGCCAGTCGATCAAAGGGCGGATCGAAGAGTATTCCTGATCCTCGACCAACGCGGTGTAGTAGTAAGCGCGCAGCAGATAGCCGCGCTTTTGAAAGCTCGATAGCAGCTTGCGGTAGTCTATGTCGAAGCCAAGTGCACGCGAGGTGGCGTAAAGATTGGCTCCGTCAATGAAAAGAGCGATTTTTTCACGGGGGTCGAACATGGCAATATTCCTTTTTCGAAATAGGTGGCGGACTAATCGAAATGGGTGCGATATATCGGTCGGCTCGTAAATAAACCGGCTGACCTTTCGTCAACCGAGATAACGCCAGTTTTGCGGCAATCCAAGGGTGCCCAGGCTGACTGCAAGCAATTGTGATCGGGGCCGTGTTGTCGCCGGCGAGCAGGCTTCGCCGGCAAGGCATTTATCGGCGTCCGAAACCGGCATGGGCGTGCCCCGGAGGCCGCAGCGCCATAATGCTTGTATTTTGGCGGCGTTCGGGTTATGGACCCCGTCTGTTTTCCATCAAATCCAGGCATGAAAGGGGCAATCAATGGCCCGCGTAACCGTTGAAGACTGCATCGACAAGGTCGACAACCGCTTCGAGCTCGTGCTGCTTGCTGGCCACCGCGCCCGCCAGATCAGCCAGGGCGCGCCGATCACCGTGCCGCGCGACAACGACAAGAACCCGGTCGTGGCGCTGCGCGAGATCGCCGATGAGACGCTGTCGCCCGACGATCTCAAGGAAGATCTGATCCACTCCCTGCAGAAGCATGTCGAGGTCGACGAGCCGGAAGCCGACGGCGAGGCGATCGCCGACCAGACCGGCGGCGCAGTCGCGGCAACCGATGCCGACGACGCCGAAGACAACGTCACCTTCGATCGCATGACCGAGGAAGACCTGCTGGCCGGCATCGAGGGCCTGGTTCCCCCGGAAAAGAGCGACGACTACTAAGCGGACGCTCTGGATCTGCCGGGAATATGGTTCCGGCACTTCCGTCCCGTCAGTTTCGTGGCTATCTATGAGATGCGCCGTACATCAGTGCGGCGCATCAATCATTTCAGCACCGAAAGAACCCGCCCATGATGCGTCAGTATGAGCTTGTCGAGCGCGTCGCGCGCTACAAGCCTGACGTCAACGAGGCGTTGCTCAACAAGGCCTATGTCTACGCCATGCAGAAGCATGGCCACCAGAAGCGCGCTTCCGGCGATCCCTATTTCTCGCATCCGCTCGAAGTCGCCGCCATCCTCACCGAAATGCACATGGATGAGGCGACGATCGCAGTCGCTCTGCTGCACGACACGATCGAGGACACGACCGCGACGCGGGCCGAGATCGACGATCTGTTCGGCCCCGAAATGGGCAAGCTGGTCGAAGGCCTGACCAAGCTGAAGAAGCTCGATCTCGTCTCCAAGAAGGCAGAGCAGGCGGAAAACCTGCGCAAGCTGCTGCTGGCCATCTCGGAGGATGTGCGGGTCCTGCTGGTCAAGCTTGCCGACCGTCTGCACAATATGCGCACCCTCGACCACATGCCGGAAGCCAAGCGCCTGCGCATCGCCGAGGAGACGATGGACATCTACGCGCCGCTGGCCGGGCGCATGGGCATGCAAGGCATGCGCGAGGAACTGGAGGAGATCGCCTTCCGCTTCATCAATCCGGAAGCGTATCGCGCCGTCACGGCGCGGCTTGCCGAGATATTCGAGCGCAACAAGGGCGTGTTGACCGACATTGAGAGGGCACTGTCGGCGCTATTTGAAAAGCATGCCATCAATGCCGGCGTGAAGAGCCGCCAGAAGAAGCCGTGGTCGGTGTTCCGCAAGATGGAGGCCAAGGCGCTGTCCTTCGAGCAGCTCTCTGACATCTTCGGCTTCCGCGTCGTCGTCGACAGCGTTGAAGACTGCTATCGCGCACTCGGCGCTATCCATACGACATGGTCGATGGTTCCTGGCCGCTTCAAGGACTACATCTCGACGCCGAAGCAGAACGACTATCGCTCGATCCACACCACCATTGTCGGCCCGTCGCGCCAGCGTGTCGAACTGCAGATCCGCACTCGCGAGATGAACAAGATCGCCGAATACGGCGTCGCTGCCCATTCGATCTACAAGGACACCGGCGGCAAGACGAACGGTGCCGCCCATACGATCTCGAAGGAGACCAATGCCTATGCCTGGCTGCGGCGCACCATCGAGCAACTGGCCGAAGGCGACAATCCGGAAGATTTCCTCGAAAACACCAAGCTGGAACTGTTCCAGGACCAGGTGTTCTGCTTCACGCCGAAGGGCATGCTGATCGCCCTGCCGCGCGGAGCCACCCCCATCGACTTCGCCTATGCCGTGCACACCGATGTCGGCGACACCTGCGTCGGCGCCAAGGTCAACGGCCGCATCATGCCGCTGATGACGGAGCTCAAGAACGGCGACGAGGTCGAGATCATCCGCTCCAAGGCGCAGGTGCCGCCGGCGGCGTGGGAATCGGTGGTCGTTACCGGCAAGGCGCGCTCGGCCATCCGCCGCGCCACCAAGAACGCCATTCGCAAGCAATACTCGGGTCTCGGCGCCCGCATCCTCGAGCGCGCTTTCGAGCGCGCCGGAAAGACCTTCACCAAGGAAAACCTGAAGCCGGTGCTGCACCGGCTGGCGCGCAAGGACATCGAGGATGTGCTGGCTTCGGTCGGGCGTGGCGAACTCGCCTCGACCGACGTCATGAAAGCGGTCTTCCCCGACTATAAGGACGAGCGCGTCACAGTCAGTGCCCCCAAGCAGCGCGAGGAGGGCTGGTCGAAGATCCGCAACGCCGCCGGCATGCTGTTCCAGATGCCCGGTACGCGAGCCGCGCGCAAGGACAAGGACCAGTCGCGCGATGGCGCGGTGCCGATCCGCGGCGTGCGCGGCGACCTGCCGGTGCGTTTCGCGCCGGAAGGTGCCGTGCCCGGCGACCGCATCGTCGGCATCGTCCAGCCGGGCACCGGCATCACGATCTATCCCATCCAGTCGCCGGCGCTGCAGGCCTTCGACGACCAGCCGGAGCGCTGGATCGATGTGCGCTGGGACATTGACGAGCAGACCAAGGAGCGCTTTCCGGCACGCGTCTCGGTCACCGCGATCAACGCGCCGGGCTCGCTCGCCGACATCGCCCAGGTGGTTGCGTCGAACGACGCCAACATCCATACGCTGTCGATGGTGCGCACCGCGCCCGACTTCACCGAAATGCTGATCGATCTCGAAGTATGGGATCTGAAGCATCTCAATCGGCTGCTGTCGCAGCTCAAGGACAATTCGAGCGTCAGCGATGCGCGGCGGGTGAATGGGTGAATGGAGCGAGCATGAACACCGACGAAGTGCTGGGCATTTTCCGCGAGGCGGGCGCTGTTCTGGAGGGCCACTTCATCCTGACGTCTGGCCTGCGCAGTCCGGTCTTCCTGCAGAAGGCACGGGTCTTCATGCATGCCGACAAGACCGAGCGCCTGTGCAAGGCGCTGGCCGAGAAGATCCGCAAGGCGGTGCCGGGCAAGATCGACTATGTCGTCGGCCCGGCGATCGGCGGGCTGATCCCGGCCTATGAAACCTCGCGCCATCTCGGCGCCCCGGCAATCTGGGTCGAGCGCGAAGGCGGCGAGTTCAGGCTGCGCCGCTTCGAGATCGCCCCGAGCTCGCGCGTCGTCATCGTCGAGGACATCGTCACCACCGGCCTTTCGATCCGTGAGACCATCGACTGCCTGCGCGCGCTTGGCGCCGAAGTGGTGGCTGCCGCCTGCATCATCGACCGCTCGGCCGGCAAGACCAATGTCGGCGTGCCGCTGATCGCACTCGCCGAATATGAGGTACCGGCCTATCCGGCCGACCGCCTGCCGCCCGAACTTGCCGCCATTCCGGCCATCAAGCCCGGCAGCCGCAACATCTGACCGGGAGGGTTGTCGCATGATCGCCGGCATCGATCATTTCGTGTTGACGGTTCGCTCGGTGGAGGACAGCTGCGCCTTCTACCAGCGCGTGCTTGGCCTGAAACGTCTCGACGAGCCCGAGCGGCCCACGGCGCTGCTGTTCGGATCGCAGAAGATCAACCTGCATGAAGTCGGCCGCACTTTTGAACCGAAAGCCAAGACGCCGACGCGCGGCTCCGGGGATTTCTGCCTGGTCGCCGCAAGGCCGCTCGCCGAGATCTGTGCCAGCCTGGAGGCCAATGGCGTGGCAATAGAAGTCGGCCCGGTCGAGCGCACCGGCGCTCGTGGCGCCATGATGTCGGTCTATTTCCGCGACCCGGATGGCAATCTGGTCGAAGTCAGCGAATATCGGGAATAGTTTATCCGCCTCGGCGTCGTCTTCGCGGGCGGCCTTATCGTCGCCGTGAAAACTCTCACCTGACGTTGTCCTCAGTTTCGCCCCAATAGCGCTCTTGTTACAGACCTGCGGCAGACCATCGCGGCGGCGTTTCGTTGTTCCGCGGCAAGGCAGTCGCTATATCAAAGTCGTTGTTGCCTTTCTGCGCCCTCGAAGCGCAAGATAGACCTATCGCGTCCGGCCTGGGATGGTTGGGGCGTTGCTGAACGGGAACTGAAACAGAGTGCTTTTTCGACGCCGCAAGCCTGATGGCCTGTTGGAGCGGGTGCGTACCTATCTCTGGCCGCGCCGCTCGTTTTCTCGCTCGTTGCAATATTTCTCCAAGCGCATCCTCAGGCTGAAGGCCACCCCGCACGCAGTGGCGGCCGGCGTCGCGGCCGGCGTGTTCGCCTCCTTCTTCCCGCTCGGCTTCCATTTCGTCATTGCCGCCGTGCTCTGCTGGGTAATCGCCGGCAATCTGGTGGCGGCGGCACTGGGTGCCGTGTTCTTCGGCAATCCGCTGACGTTCCCGCTGCTCTGGGGCGCGTCCTGGGAGACCGGCAAGCTGATCCTGCATGAGCGCCTGCCCAAGAACGGACCCCCCGCGCATCTCGGCGAAATGATGCATACCCTGTCGTTTGCCAAGCTGTGGCACCCGATCCTGGAGCCGATGCTGATCGGCGCGGTGCCGCTCGGGCTGGTCTTCGGCCTCATCTTCTACGGCATCACCCGCTGGGGCATGACCGCCTTTCGCGAGCAGCGCCGGAAGCGCATGGCCGAACGGGCACACAAATCCGGCCACCGCGGACGGGAAGTTCCGGCGGAATGATCATCGGCATCGGCAGCGACCTGATCGACATCAGACGCATCGAAAAGTCGCTGGAACGGCATGGCCAGCGTTTCATCCAGCGCATCTACACCGCGATCGAACAAGCCCGCTCGGAGGGCCGTGCCGGGCGTGTCGCCTCCTATGCCAAGCGCTTCGCCGCCAAGGAGGCCTGCGCCAAGGCGCTCGGCACCGGCCTGGCGCAAGGCGTGTTCTGGCGCGACATGGGCGTCGCCAACCTGCCCAGCGGCGCGCCGACCATGGCGCTGACCGGGGGAGCGGCGGCACGGCTGGCCAAAATCCTGCCGCAAGGGCACAAAGCGGCGATCCACCTCACAATCACCGATGATTTCCCGCTTGCTCAAGCCTTTGTGATCATCGAGGCGTTGCCCGCCGAACAAGCGCCACATTGATTGCATCTGACGACCGGCGATTATATCTAACGCCGGCATGACGTTGCCCAGCGCGCGCCGAGACTCTATACCATCCAACGCATAATCGAGGACGACATGAGCGTGGCTGAAAAATCCGAGAAGAAATCCGGCGGGCTTGGCGAAATCGTCAGCGTCATCATCCAGGCTTTGCTGCTGGCCATGGTCATCCGCACGCTGCTGTTCCAGCCCTTCTCGATCCCGTCGGGATCGATGCGGCCGACCTTGCTCGAAGGCGACTATCTCTTCGTCACCAAATGGTCCTATGGCTTCTCGCGCTATTCGTTGCCGTTCGGCCCCGACATCTTTTCCGGCCGCATCTGGGGTTCCGACCCGAAGCGCGGCGACGTGGTGGTGTTCAAGTTCCCGCCGGATCCGTCGCTTGACTACATCAAGCGCGTCGTCGGCCTGCCCGGCGACAAGATCCAGATGAAGAACGGCCAGCTGTTCATCAACGGCGAGGGTGTTCCGCGTGTGAAGACCGGCCAGATCCAAAATCCTGATATCACCGAAGTGCCTGAGCCGGTCGACGTCTATCGCGAGACGCTGCCCAACGGCGTCAGCTACGACACGCTCGACCTGACACCGAATTCGATAACCGACAACACCAAAGAGTTTGTCGTGCCCGCCGGCAACTATTTCATGATGGGCGACAACCGCGACAACTCTTCCGACAGCCGCCTCAGCGTCGGCTACGTGCCGGCAGAGAACCTGGTCGGCCGCGCCAATATCGTTTTCTTCTCGATCGCCGGCAAAGCGAGCCCGCTCGAGATCTGGAAATGGCCGTCGCTGGTGCGCCTGTCACGCATGTTCCATTTCGTAAATTGATGGCTTTGAAGCGCCCGACTGGTGAAACTCTGGCCGATTTGGTGAAAGCCAGAACCGGCCATTCCTTCCGGGATGTCCGTTTGCTCGAGACGGCGCTGACTCATTCCAGTGCGGTCAGGGCCAACAGCAACAACCAGCGCCTCGAATTCCTCGGCGACCGCGTGCTCGGCCTGATCGTTGCCGACATGCTTTTCGAAAAATTTCCCGAAGCGCCGGAGGGTGAAATCGCGCCGCGCTTCAATGCCCTGGTCGATGCGCGGACATGTTCCGAGATCGGCATTGAAATGCAGCTGGAAGATCTGGTCCGGGCGGACGCAGCCTTGAAGGCGCGCTCTCGCGGCTCGGGCGGAAACTATCTGGCCGACGCGGTCGAAGCGCTGATCGCGGCGGTCTATATCGATGGCGGCCTCGATGCCGCCAGGCAATTTGTCCTGCGATACTGGGAGCCGCGCTCGAAGAAGGTGGTGGCAAAGCCGCCCAACCCGAAATCCGACCTGCAGGAATGGATTGCCAAGACGAGCGATGTCCGGCCCGAATACGCGATCGAAAAACGTGAAGGACCCGAGCATCAACCGGTTTTCACTGTTTCCGTGAGGGTCAGTGGCTTTGCCCCGGCAAGCGGTATGGGCGGCTCTCGCCGCGCAGCCGAGGAAGCGGCGGCATCGGCATTTCTTGTGCGTGAAGGTATCTGGGCCAACCAAGGGAGTGCGGCATGACCGCCGGTGAAGACTTGCCCTCGGCAGCGGAGGCTCCCGTCACCCATTCCGGCTTCGTCGCCCTGATCGGCGCGCCCAATGCCGGCAAGTCGACGCTGGTCAACCAGCTGGTCGGAGCCAAAGTGTCGATCGTCACCCACAAGGTGCAGACCACCCGCGCCATCGTGCGCGGCATCGCCACGCACGACAATGCGCAGATCGTCTTCGTCGACACGCCGGGCATCTTCAAGCCGAAGCGCCGGCTCGACACCGCGATGGTGACCACGGCCTGGGGCGGCGCCAAGGACGCCGATATCGTGCTGCTGTTGATCGATGCGGAGCGCGGCATCAGGGGCGACGCCGACGCCATCCTCGAGCGGCTGAAGGATGTCCGCCAGCCCATGGTGCTGATCCTCAACAAGGTCGACCGGGTCAAGCACGAAGCGCTTTTGGCCTTGTCCGCGGCAGCGAATGAAAAAGTGCCGTTCAAGCGCACCTTCATGGTCTCGGCGCTTACCGGCTCCGGCTGCAAGGACCTGCTCGACTACCTCGCGCAAGCGCTGCCGGCTGGCCCTTGGTACTATCCGGAAGACCAGATTTCCGACCTGCCGATGCGTCAGCTGGCGGCCGAGATCACGCGCGAAAAACTCTATCTGCGCCTCCACCAGGAACTGCCTTATTCCTCCCATATCGAGACCGAGAAATGGGAAGAGAAGCCGGACGGCTCGGTGCGCATCGACCAGACCATTTATGTCGAGCGCGACAGCCAGAAGAAGATCGTGCTCGGTCACAAGGGCGAGACGATCCGCGCCATCGGCCAGTCCGCGCGCATGGAGATATCAGGCATTTTGGAGCAGAAGGTGCACCTGTTCCTGTTCGTCAAGGTTCGCGAGAACTGGGGCGATGACCCCGAACGCTACCGCGAGATGGGGCTGGAGTTTCCTCATTGAGATTCGTCACCTAGAACTGCCCGGCAGTTTGAGACGATGGACCCAAAACTGACGATCGATACCGATCTCGTGCGCCGGCTGATGGCCGGCGGACAAAGCTTTCAGACCTATAATAGACAACGATAGCCACCGCTACGACCGCCCAGATCGCGACACCGATCCACTGCTGCTGCACATAGTCGCCATCGGTGAACACCTTGCCCAGGAAGCGCACGCTGTTCTGATGCGTGACGTGCATGATGACGGCGAGCAGCACGCTGCCGGTGTTCTGGTAGAGCCAGGTGAACACCACCCCGGCCAGCACCACATTGATCGTGCCATAGACACTGAGGTCGCCGACCAGGCTGAGCGGGAAATGCCAGATCGCCCAGATCACGCCGAGAATAAGGCTGCTGGTGAGCGCCGAATGGCTGGCAAGCAGCCGCGGCGTCGCAAAGCCGCGCCAACCTGGCTCTTCACCGAGCGGGCCGCTGAAGACGGCATAAAGAGCGACAATCGGCAGGATTTCGCTCATCGCCGGGATGTCGCTCCAGGCAGGCGCCGGAGAACCAAGCAGCGGATTGATCAGGATCGAGGCCAGCTGTGCCGCGAACGGCAGGCCGAACGCCACGAGATACCACAGTGGATGCACCCGCCACTTCACCATTGAGGCAAGGATGGCCTTGACCGAGGCCCAGCCTCCGGAAAGTGCTGCGACAGTGAAGGCGGCTACCACTGGCCCGAAGGTGAACCATGGAATGCTGTCGCCCTTCGACAGCCAGAACGGGATGAACAACAGCCAGGTCAGACCGAGCGCCATTGAAAAGAAGGATATCAGCTGGTGCCTTCGCACCAGGCTCAGGAAGGAAATCATGTCGGGTCCTCTCGGCGGGCAGGGGGCATGAGAGGTCGCCGGGCTGCCCGATCGGTCGACATGCTGGACACGACCCATCCGAACCAGTCCGGCAGGTTGTGCGTCGACCGCGCCGGCCAACCCGTCCTTACTGACGGTTGCGTGGCGGAAAATCCCGACGGCTTTCCGATGGTTTTCCGATATTTCGACGCAAGCCAATGTCAGGAGCTCATGCGAGGCCCCCGGCACGATCCTTGATTTCGCCACGCAACCGGTGACAAGCTCCCACCATGGAATGGCGCGACGAGGGAATCATTCTCGGCACTCGCAAGCATGGCGAAACCAGCGCCATCCTCGAGGTGATGACGCGCGCGCATGGCCGCCATCTCGGCCTGGTGCGCGGCGGCCGCTCGCGCAAGCAGCAGCCGGTGCTGCAGCCCGGCAACCGCGTCGACCTGCTGTGGCGGGCCCGCCTCGACGAGCATCTCGGCACCTTCCAGGCCGAGGCGATCGAGATGAATGCCGCCCGGCTGATGGACAGCGCTGTAGCCGTCTACGGGCTGCAGACCATGGCCGCGCATCTGAGGCTCCTGCCGGAGCGCGACGCCCATGGCGGCCTCTACGAGACGCTGGCCGTGATGATCGCTCATCTCGATGATGCGGATGCTGCCGGCGAACTGGTGGCGCGCTTTGAACTGCTCATCCTCGATGAACTCGGCTTCGGGCTCGATCTCAGCCAGTGCGCGGCGACCGGCGCCCGGCAGGATCTGGCCTATGTCTCGCCGAAATCCGGCCGCGCGGTATCGCGACAAGCAGGCGCGCCGTGGCGCGACAAGATGCTGGTGCTGCCGGCCTTCCTGCAGCGCGGCTCCGGCCTGCGCGCCGACCAGGCGGCACTCGAGGATGCCTACCGGCTGACTGGTTTCTTCTTTACCCGCCATGTCTACGAGCCGCGCGGCATCGAACAGCCAGACGCGCGTACAGGCTTCCTCGCCGCCTTGCGCAGGCATCATTCGGGCGGCAAAGCCGCCGCAACAGCAGGCGCCCTCCCAGAAATCACGCCGTGAGAATCCGATGAGCGAAGTCGAACTTTATCCAGGCCGGGTGTCGCCGCTTGGCCTTGGCACCATTCCGCTTGCCGACCTCCTCGAATACAGCGGCCTCGACTTGCTGCAGCGGATCATCGACGGCAAATATCCGGCGCCGCCGATCTCCTTCCAGCTGAATTTTACGCTGACCGAAGTGTCTGAGGGCCGGGCGGTGTTTCGCGGCATGCCGAGCGAGCGCCACCTCAACCCTTTGGGCGGCGTGCATGGCGGCTGGGCGGCAACGCTGCTGGACTCCGCACTGGCCTGCGCGGTTCAGACGCTGCTCGACAAGGGCGAGGCCTACACGACGGCCGAGTTCAAAGTGAATTTTACGCGGCCGATCACGCCAAGGACCGGCGAGGTGGTCTGCGAGGGTAAGATCGTCCACAAGGGCCGCACGCTGGCGGTATCGGAAGCGATGCTGAAGGACGCGCAGGGCAAATTGCTCGCCTTCGGCACCGAGACATGCTCGATCTTTCCAGCTGCCAATCTCGCGGCGCGGTGAGGCTCGCCATCCGAAGGGAGGGCAACGTAGCGCTCAGCCCGTTTTGCGACGCTCGATGAAATCATCGAGCATGGCGCGCTGGCCGCTGAGGATCTTGAGGCTGGCTTCAGCCAATGAAAACCAGCCGGCCCTGTCGACTTCGGGAAATTCCTTCATCGCGCCCGACCTTGGTGGCCACTCCATGGTGAACATGCTGCTTTTGACGGCATCGGCGTCGAGGTCGGCTTCGACACTCCAGGCGATGACGATCTTGCCGCCGGCTTGCCGGTAGCTGCCGACAGGCTCGAAATCGCCTTCGATGGCGACACCGAGTTCCTCCTCGGCCTCGCGCCGGGCGGCCGCCAGCTCATCCTCGTTCTCTTCGACAAGACCCTTGGGGATCGACCACGCGCCTTCATCCTTCCTTGCCCAGAACGGGCCGCCGGGATGGACCAGCAGGAATTCGAGAATGCCGGCCTTTGTCCGGTGGATTAGCAATCCCGCGCTTCTTTTCGGCATTGGATTTCCTCGCAGCTCATCTGAGGATAGCATGTCTCCCTGGCAAGTAGCGGTGGCGCCATTCCTGACCATCCGGGATGATGGGTGAGGATAACGACTGTAGACCGCTGGAATTTGCCGGCGAAACATGCTCGATGATTTATCTCCGGTCGCCATTGCGGTGGCGTGACTTGAATAGTCGTCTGGGGTGGCCGTGTGGCCGCCGCAATTGTCAGTGAAAACTGGCCTGGTTTGGGGGAACCGCCATGTTTGAAAGCCTGATTGGCGCTGTCGTCGTTGTCGTGCTTTTCGTCATCGTGCTGCGGCAGCAGGGCCGGATCGGCCTGATCGAGCGCGAACTCGGCGCGCTGCGCAGCCTGGTTCTGTCCGGCGTGAATGTTGCCGCGCCCGCTGCCAAGGCGGTCGAGCAGGCAGCGGGCGACAGCGCACCAGCAGATATCCCCCAGGCCGCACCAGCAGTTGCCGAGGCAGCTTCGCCAATAGCAGCCGTAGCGGCACCAGCACAGGCGCCTGCCGCGGCGACCGAAGCAGCACAAGCACCGGCCGAAGCGGCCGCCAGCGAGCCTGTGCCAGAGCTATCAGCCGCGGCCAAGGCGGCGTTCACCGGATCCGCGACCGCCGCAGCAAAAGCCGCCCGCCGGTCCGAGGTCGAAACCGCGCTCGGCACACGCTGGGCGGTCTGGGTCGGCGGCATCGCGCTGGCCTTGGGCGGCCTGTTCCTCATCCGCTACACCATTGAGGCCGGCATTTTCGGCCCGGAAGTGCGGCTGGCCCTGGCAGCCTTGCTCGGGCTGGTGCTGATCGGCGGCGGCGAGTTCATCCGCCGCACGGGCTTCAAGGTTCCGGTGGAAGGGTTGGCTGGCGCCTATATCCCGGCGATCCTGACGGCTGCCGGTGCCTTCATCCTGTTCGGCACGGTCTATGCCGCCCATGCCGTTTACGGCTTCGTCGGCCCGACCTTCGCCTTCACCGTGCTCGGCGCCATCGGCGTGGCGACGATTGTCGCCGCTCTCATCCACGGCCAGGCCCTGGCCGGCATCGGCCTTGTCGGCTCCATGGCGACGCCGGCACTTGTGTCCTCGCAGGCGCCAAACCCATGGGCGCTGTTTGTCTATCTCGCCATCGTGCTTGCCGCCACCGCGGTGATCGCCCGCATGCGCGACTGGAAATTCCTGATCGCCGCGGCCTTCTTCGGCACCGGCGCCTGGACCATCGCCTATATGATGGCTGCACCCGGCACCGACCTTGCCGTCATCCTGTTCATCGACGCGGTGACGCTGGCGGTTCTTGCCTTTGTCTGGCTGGGTAGCCGCGGCGGCGAAGCGGAAACGGCAAAGAACGGCTTCGACTGGCCCTCGATCGTGCCAGGTGTCTTCGTTGCTTTTTCGGCGCTGGGCCTGTCCGTCGACATGACACTGGTCGCCGCCGGCGGCGCTTTGCCGGGTGCGTTCGTCCTCGTCGCCCTTGTCGCCACCGCGCTCTACCGGCCGCGCGCGCTGCCGCTGCTGCACGCCGCCGGTGTGGTGAGCGTGATGATCTATCTCGGCATCATTCCGCCCGCCACCATCGGCTCAGGCATATCCCAGGGAAATATAGGCTTTGACGGAATGCCGGTGGCGGCCGGAAACCCCTGGACGCTTCACATCGGCATCGGCCTTGGCCTGGTCTTCATCGGCGCCGGTTTCTGGGCCGCCCGCCGGTTCGCCGCCACCGCGCAGGTTCGCGCGGCATGCTGGGCGGCATGGGGCGTTGCCGCGCCCCTGGTCGTCCTTTTGACGCTTTGGCTCGCCTACGGCAATCTCGACCGCGACCTGGCCTATGCCGCGGTCGCTGCCCTTCTGGTCGTCATCTTCGCCGCTGGCGGCGAGTGGATCGCGCGCGCCGAACAGCCGCCGCTCAGGGGTGGCGTGGCCGTTTCCTTTGCACTGGGTGGAGCGGCTGTGGCTGGCCTGCTGATGCTCCACATGGCCTTCGGTTCCGGCTGGACCACGCTGCTTGCCGGCGTTGCGGCAATCGTGCCGGCGTTGGCGACGCGCTGGCGTTCCTATCCGGTGCTCGGCTGGATTTCGGTCGGCGCGGTTGTCGCGGTGCTCGGCCGCGTTGCCTTCGATCCGACCATCGTCGGCGCCGGAGCGCTGACGACGACGCCGGTGTTCAACTGGCTGCTGCCCGGTTACGGCGTGCCGGCGCTCGCCTTCGGCTTCGCCGCCTGGCAACTCGCCCGCACCACCAATGGCCGGCCGCGCCTTGCCATGGAGGCGGGTGCAGCCCTTTTCGCGCTGCTCACCATCGCCATGCTGGTGCGCCACGCCATGCATGGCGGCGTCATCGACACCGGCACCGTAACGCTCGCCGAACAGGCGATCTACACCCTGATCGCCCTCGGCGCCGGCGCTATATTGGTCGCCATCGACATGCGCTCGCCAAGCTCGGTGCTGCGCTACGGCTCGATGGCCGCCGGCGTGGTCTCGGTCGCCTTCATCGTCTTCCAGCATTTCCTGGTGCTGAACCCGTTGTTCACCGACGAGTCGACCGGCCAGATCCCGGTGTTCAACCTCTTGTTCCTGGCCTACCTCCTGCCGGCCATCGCCGCTGGCGGGCTGGCGCTCTATGCCAGGGACAAGCGGCCGCCATGGTATGCGCAGATGCTGGCCGTTGTGGCGGCATTGCTTGTCTTCGCCTACGCCACACTGTCGGTCAGGCGAGCGTTCAAGGGCGAGTTCATCGGCCTGTGGAGCGGTCTCGGCCAGCTCGAGACCTACACCTATTCGGCGCTCTGGCTGGTCATCGGTGTCGTTCTGCTCACCGCCGGCGTCTGGCTGAAATCGCAGGTGCTGCGCATTGCCTCGGCGGCGCTGATCGCGATTGCCGTGGTGAAAGTCTTCCTGTTCGACATGTCGGAGCTGGAAGGCGTACTGCGGGCACTGTCCTTCATCGGCCTCGGCGCCGTGCTAATCGGCATCGGCCTGTTCTACCAGCGGCTGCTGACCAGGGCGGCGAGGGAGAATAGCGCTGCTTCTTGAACGAATATGCAGGATGGAATATATGAATATCCAATAAAGGATATTCATATGCCGCTCTATATACGTGACGACGAGGTGGATGCGCTGGCCACCCGATTACAGCGCGAGACGAACGCTCCGAGCAAAACCGAGGCGGTACGGATCGCGCTCGTGCACGAACTCGAACGCAATCGCACCAAGGTGCCGCTGCGCGACCGGATTGCCAGGCTACAGGTCGAGGCCAGGAAGATTGGTCTGCCCAATCCCGATTTCGATATGAAGAAGTTCACCGACGAGATGTGGGAAGACTGATGTTTGTCGACGCGTCGGTGGTGGTCGCCATTCTCAACCAGGAGCCGGGTTGGGAGGAATTGATCAAGCGGGTTTCCGGGTTTTCCGGCTTGCTCTGCGTTTCTCCCTTAGTGCGCTTCGAAGCGACACAAGCACTGGCGCGTGCTGGTGCGGGGTCGCGCAAACCCACCGCCGAGGCACTTCTCCATGCTCGCGATCTGGTTGATCGGTTCATTCTGGAGATTGACGGAGACAATGTGACGATCGACGACGACATCGGCTCTCGGGCCATCGACGCCAGCGCCCGTTACGGCAAAGCCGTTGGGCACCAGGCGGATCTGAACCTTGGCGACTGTTTCGCCTACGCCTGCGCGAAAAGTCGCGATCTTCCGCTCCTCTACAAGGGCAATGATTTCGCACTGACCGATTTGGGATAATTCGGCTTTCTTGTTGATTGCCGGGAATAATTTGGCCAACCCTCTCGTTATCTCACTGCTTGGGTGACCGGGGCGGCAGACCGCTTCGCGCTGGCCGCTTGCGCCACGCCGGGAAGGCGCGTTCAATCGGGTTAAACAAGGGCGACCTCAGAACCAGCGGTCATGGACGAGAAGAAGGCAGCAATCCTTGGTGAAATACCGCGCCTGCGCCGCTACGCACGCTCGCTTCTGCGCGACGGCGATTCCGCCGACGATCTCGTCCAGGATTGCCTCGAACGGGCGCTGTTGCGGCTTGAGAGCTGGCAGACGGGAGAAAGCCCCCGGAGGTGGCTGTTTACGATCATGCATCATTTGTTCATCGATCAGATGCGCAAGGTGAACCGGCGCGGTGAGGCGGCGATCCTGCCGCTCGACGCAAACGAGGCGCAGGCAGTCCCCGCCGAGCAGGCGGAGAATGCTGCATCGCGCGAGATCATCGACGCTCTGCAGGCGATCAGCCCCGACCGCCGCGCCGCCCTTGTCATGGTCGCCATCGAAGGATTTTCCTATGCCGAGGCCGCCAACATTCTCGGCGTGCCCGCCGGCACGCTGATGTCGCGCATAGCGCGCGGGCGCGAGGAACTGCGCAGCCTGCTCGACGACACCGCACGCCGCCGCTCGATAAGGATCGTCGAGAAATGACCCGCCGCGATTTTTCCGAACGCGATATCCACATGGCCCTCGACGGCGAGCTGCCGGCAGACGAGCGCGCCGCCTATGACGCCTGGATCGACGCCAATCCCGAAATGAAGGCGAAAAGCGCCCGCTACACCGCCGACCGCGCCGCGCTGCGTGCAGCCTTTGCCGGCGTGCTCGACGAGCCGGTGCCGATGCTGTTCAAACAGATCGTGCGCGGCGAAGGTCCGACCAGGGTAGCGGCGCGGCACTCGCGCTGGTGGCTTGCGGCCGCGGCGGCCGCGGTTCTCGTCGTTGGCGGTCTTGGCGGCTATTTTGCCGGCATCGACGGCATCGGCAGCGATGACGGGGCAGATGACCAACTGGCCGAGGAGGCCATCGCCGCCCATGTCATCTATGCCGCCGAGCAACGCCATGCGGTGGAAGTCCCGGCCAGCGACAAGGACCATCTGCAGACCTGGCTGTCCAACCGCGTCGGCCTGAAGCTGGTGGCGCCCGATCTGGTGGCGGAAGGCTTCCAGCTGGTTGGCGGCCGGTTGCTGCCCGCCGGCCAGGGCAAGGCCGCCATGTTGCTCTACGAGGACGCCAAGGGCCAGCGCATCTCCCTGTTCGTTACCGCCGACTCGGCTGCCAAGTCCAAGGGCACCTACATGGCGGACGCCGACGGCCCCGAGGCGGTCTACTGGCTGGACAAGGGCTATGCCTGCGCCGTCGTCGGCTCGCTCCCGCGTGAGCAACTGGCTGCGGTGGCCAAGCGCGCCTACGGTCAGCTTCTGGCGGGTCTCGCCAGTTGAGCGCATTCCGTTTTCGGGTCATGCGCCGGGGCGGCGCCGCACTTCGCGGTGCCGCTCCCACGCCCGCCACTCGCGGCGGAACCTGTCACAATTCGGCCCTATTCAAGGTGCGATAGCGCCTAGAGCCGGATGATTTCAGGTCGAATCGACCTGAAATCTGAATCCGGCTCTAATCATAGAGATAGAGCATGATGTCGTCCGAAAACCGCTTCACACTTTTCGGCATCATGCTCTAGCTGATATCGGCGTTTCGGCTGATGTTTGCGTCGTTTTTGACCGGGGCCTTTTCCTCCACCCAATCGAGGTTTTCTGAACCCGCATGCCTGCCGAGATTCGCAAGGCCCGCGCGTCCGACGTCGATGACCTCGCCGCCATCGAGAAGGCGGTTTTTTCTAGTGACCGCATTTCCCGGCGCTCCTTTCGCCAGTTGATCGAGCGCGAGACCGCCGAGTTGCTGGTCGCCGAGGACGATGGCCGCGTCGCCGGTTACGCCGTGGTGTTGTTTCGCAAGGGCAGCGGCGTGGCCCGGCTCTATTCGCTTGCCACGAGTCCGTTTTTCGGCGGCCGCGGCATTGGCCGCTTGCTGCTTGGATCAGCCGAAGAGGCAGCCTTCGAGCACAACCGCATGATGCTGCGCCTCGAAGTGCGCGAGGACAATCTGCGCGCCATCCGCATTTATGAGCAGAGCGGCTACCGCAAGATCGGTCGCGAACCCCACTATTACGAAGATGGCGAGACGGCGCTGCGCTACGAGAAGACCTTGCGCGGCGACATTCCGGTCGCCACCGAAGTGCCGTTCTACCAGCAGACGTGCGAATTCACCTGCGGCCCATGCTGCCTGATGATGGCGATGGCCAATTTCGATTCCGGCTTCGTGCCCGATCCGGTCATGGAAATCCGCCTGTGGCGCGAGGCGACGACTGTTTTCATGATGTCCGGCCCGGGCGGTTGTGAGCCGTTCGGCCTCGCGGTGGCCGGCCACGAAAACGGGCTGGCGGCCGAAGTCTTCGTGTCCTTCTATGGCGCGCTCTTCCTGCAGTCGGTGCGCAGCGAGGACAAGCGCCGGGTGATGGAACTCGCGCAGGTCGACTTTCGCCGTCGCGCGGAACAATACGGCATCCCGGTGAATTACCGTCCATTCGCTATCGACGACATCAGAGGCGCTTTGGCCGAGGGAAAACTTGTGCTGGTGCTGATCAGCGGCTTCCTGATGTTCGGCAAGAAGGTGCCGCATTGGGTGTTGGCCATCGGCGACGACGGCGACCACATCCTGATCCACGATCCCTGGGTCGAGGACGAAAGACAGGAGACCATCCTCGATGCCGCCAACATTCCCGTCCCCCACGGCATCTTCATGAACATGGCGCAATTCGGCCGCGACGGACTGCGTGCTGCCATCACTCTTGGGAAACGCTGATAACAATGACCTGGGTCATCCTCACCGGCCGTCAGAATGATCTCGACCAGACGGCGACGCCACACAAGATCATCACCAACCGTGACTATCTTGCACATCCGGCGCTGTTTCGCGGCCAGCAGCCGAAGGTGATCAACCTGTCGAACAACTACGCCTACCAGAGCCGCGGCTACTATGCCTCTCTGCTCGCCGGTTCGCGCGGCCACAAGGTCATCCCGACGGTCGAGACGATGATCGACCTGTCGGAGCGCAAGCTCTACGAGCACGCGCTGCCGGAACTGGAGCTGGCGCTCAACAAATGCCGCAAGGATCTCGGCGGCGTCTTTCCGCAAAAAGTCTGCATCTTCTTCGGCATCGGGCCGTCGAAGATCTGGGACCGTTTCGCCAAGCTATTGTTCGACTGGTTCCGCGCCCCCGCGCTTGAGGTCCACATCAAGGACAGCGCCGAATGGGCTTCGATCCGCAAGATCGGCTTCCTGCCGCTGGCCAGGATGACCGAGGAGGAAGAAGCTTTATTCGTGCAGGCGCTGGAGACCTACACCAACCGCGAGTGGCGTGACACCAAGGGCCGCACGCCGGCGCGCTACACCTTCGCGACGCTGGTCGATCCGCACGAGGAACTGCCGCCGTCGGAGATTTCCTCGCTGCGCTACTGGGCCAAGATCGCCGAAAAGATGGGCGTCGAAATCGAGCCGATCACCAGGAAGGACCTGGCCAAGCTCGCCAATTACGACGCGCTGTTCATCCGCGAGACCACCTCGATTTCCAACCACACCTACCGCTTTGCGCGCCGCGCCCAGCAGGAAGGCATGCCGGTGATCGACGATCCGCTGTCGATGATCCGCTGCACCAACAAGGTCTATCTCAACGAGCTGATGGCCTACAACAAGGTGCCGGTGCCGCCGACGGTGATGATTGCCGGCACCACCGACCTCGAACTGGCGGCGCAGACGCTGGGCTTTCCGCTGGTGCTGAAGATCCCGGATTCATCGTTCTCGCGCGGCGTCAAGAAATGCGGCAACTTCGAGGAACTGAAGACACTCGCCACGGAGTGGCTTGAGGATTCCGATCTTCTGATCGCGCAGAAATTCATTCCGACCGAATATGACTGGCGCGTCGGCGTGCTCGGCGGCCAGCCTCTGTTTGCCGTGCACTATCTGATGGCCAAAAAACATTGGCAGATCGTCAACCACAAGGCCAGCGGCAAGCCCGACCAGGGCGGCATCAAGACCTTTACGCTGAAAGAGACGCCCCCGCATGTCGTCGAGACCGCGGTGAAGGCGGCGCGCTGCATCGGTGACGGGCTTTACGGCGTCGACCTCAAGGAAACCAAGGATGGCGTCTTCGTCATCGAGGTCAACGACAACCCCAATCTCGACCATGGTTGGGAGGATTCTGGCGAAAAGGACGAGGTCTGGGTGCGGCTGACGCAGTGGTTCCTGGAGCGGCTCGATCGTCCCGGGCGGTAATTCAAGGCGAGGGGGACGTATGCAGTTCATCGTCATCGAGGATTTTACCGGCTGCGATCGCAAGGAAATCTATCGCCGCTTCGGCGAGCGCGGCCGCCTGAAGCCGGACGAGCTTGTCGTCCACCACTCCTGGATCGCGGCGGATATGAGCCGCTGCTTCCTTCTGGTCGAGGCCGATGACGTCACGCTGCTGCAGCGCTGGGTCATCGAATGGTCTGATCTGGTGGAGTTCGAGATCATCCCCGTGGCGATGAGCAAGGACATGGTAGCGGCATTGGCGGGCCATCTTTGAGTGGTGGCATTCGCCGCCCATCGCTGAGCCGCAAGCCATCATCGAAGCGCCGGCGAATCCACCGACCGCCGGCATTCCTCGATCAGCCAGGAACGGAACGCCGCCACCACGTCGCGCCTTGCACTGCGCTCAGGGACCGTCAGGCAATAGGGCTGGCGCAGCGCGATCGATAGGGCGCTCGGCCGGACCAGCCGGCCGTCTTCCAGCGCCTTGGCGCAATAGATGCCTTGCGCTAGCGCCACTCCCAGCCCCGAAATAGCCAGGTCGAGCGCTGCCCGCGACGAGTTCGCCGACAGGCCGCGCTGGACTGCCCTGCCGGGATCGATGCCGGCCGCCTCGAACCAGTTGCGCCATGACGGAAACGACGCTCCGGTCGGCCCCCAATCGGTGTGGATCAGCGGGAAGCCGGCAAGGTTCTCTAGCCTGATCTTGGCGGCAAGCTTTGGCGCGCAGACGGGATAGACGGCGTCCCTGACAATGTCCTCGGTCGGGTGCTCACGATAGTGCGGTCCGAAGGACAGCCTGAGGTCGATCAGTTCACGGTCGAACAGCACCGGGTCGTCATCGCCGCGCAGAGAGATATCGACGGCGCCGTGGCTGGCGACAAAGCCGGCGAGACGGTCCGAGAGCCAGCCCATCGCCATGGACGGCGGCACCGATATGACAAGCCGCGGGCGGAAGGCATCGCCGCCGCGCGCGATGCTGCCGATCTCCTGGAAGGCCAGGGTCAGCCGCGGCAGCATCTCGACGCCGGCCTCGGTGAGCACGACGCGGCGGTTGACGCGGTGGAACAGCTTGCGGCCCATCTGCTCCTCGACGGTGCGGATGAGCTGACTGACGGCGGCTGCCGAGATCGACAGTTCTTCCGCCGCCGCGGCAAAGCTGCCCGAGCGCGCCGCCGCCTCGAAGGCTTGAAGTCCTCTCAGGGATGGAAGTGCGGCCATTGGCGATCAAAAAGATAAGTTCTGCTTATCTATTTTGCAGAAATCCTCGTTTTTAGAAAGGTTTCTCGTTGGGGTAGCGTGGCGCCATGACCGTATCAGTCCAAACCGACCCCAGAGACCATCGCGATGTCATCGCGTCGCTGACCAATGAGCAGCGTAGCCGCCTGACCGGCAAATCGGACGGGCCGGGCCTGATCCAGCTCGCATTTCATCTTGGCGGGATCATCGTTATCGGCGCGCTGATCGCGGCCAAGTTGCCGTACTGGCCGCTGCTGATGCTGCCGCAAGGCATCCTCATCGTCTTCCTGTTCACGTTGCTGCATGAGACGGTGCACAGGACAGCTTTCGACACGCAGTGGCTCAATGATGCCGTGGCAAGGGTCTGCAGCCTGGCGATCGCGCTGCCGGCTGACTGGTTCCGCTATTTCCATTTCGCCCATCATCGCTTCACCCAGGATCCCGAGAACGATCCCGAGCTCGCCTTACCGAAACCGGAGACGATGCGGCAATATATCGTCCATGTCTCGGGCCTGCCGGTGTGGTGGGCGCATTTGCAGACGCTCTACACCAACGCGACCGGCGGCTGCCGCGACAACTACGTGCCGCCAAAGGGCCTGCCCAAGGTGCGTGCTGAGGCCCGCGCCATGATCGCTTTCTATGTCGTAGTCGCCGCACTGGCGCTCTGGTTCAAGGCGACGGTGCTGCTCTATGTCTGGATCGTGCCGGCACTGCTCGGCCAGCCTTTCCTCAGGCTTTATCTGCTGGCCGAGCACGGTCGCTGCCCGCTCGTTGCCAACATGCTGGAAAATACTCGCACCACGCTGACCAACTGGCTGGTGCGCAAGGTTGCCTGGAACATGCCGTATCACGCCGAGCACCACGCCTATCCCGGCGTGCCGTTTCATCAGCTGCCGGCGTTTCACCAGCTGATCGAGCGCCATCTCAAAGTGGTCGAGCCCGGCTATCTCAGCTTCCACGAAAAATACATCGAGACGCTGCGCTGACAGTGATGCTCAATCCGCGGTCTTGATCGGCTTGGCCTCTAGCGGCTGTTCGACCAGCGTGACGAAATAGCGGAGCACGGTGGGAACGATGGCGTCGTTGAAGACGTAGCGATCGCCGTGTAACCCTTCGCCGGGTCCGACTGCCCCAGCGCCGATCCACGCATAGCAGCCGCCCGCTTCGCGAACCATATAGGCGAAATCCTCGCAGCCGAGGCTCGGGTTGAATGCGGTCTCGACTTGTTCGCGACCGACGACGACAGCCGCAGCTTGCACAGCCTGGTCTGTCGCGGCTGATGTGTTGACCAGCGGCGGATAGCCTTTCCGATAGGCGAGCTTGGCGGTCAGGCTGTGCGCCGCAGCGATACCGTCGGCGATATCCCCGATTAGCCTTTCACAATGGTCCGAAAGAGCCGGCTCCAAGAAGCGGCAGGTTCCCTGCAGCCAGACCGTGCCCGGCACAATGTTGCCGACATTGCCGCCATGGATCTGGGTGATCGAGACGACCAGTGCCGTCTGCGGGTCGACCGAGCGGCTGACGATGCGCTGCACGGCCTGAACGAAGACGCTGGCTGCAAGCACCGGGTCGTCGCCTAGCTGTGGCATGGCGGCATGCGCGCCGGTCCCCTCGAAACTCAGCTCGAAATTGTCGACGGCCGCCATCATCGCGCCGGCGCGGGCAGCGATCGTGCCAAGCGGCAGCCCCGGCCAATTGTGGACGGCGTAGACGGCTTCCACCGGGAAGCGCTCGAACAGCCCGTCCTCGATCATCCGCATGCTGCCGCCTTCGTTTTCTTCCGCCGGCTGGAAGATGAAATAGACTGTTCCGTCGAAGGCTCTGCTATCGGCGAGCAGCTTGGCGGCGCCGAGCAGCATTGCTGTGTGGCCATCATGGCCGCAGGCATGCATCACGCCGTCCTTCTTCGACGCGTATGGCAATCCCGTTTTCTCGACGACCGGCAAGGCGTCGAGCTCGGCCCTGAGCCCGATTGCCCGCGCGCTGGGTCCCCCCTTGAGCACGCCGACCACGCCGGTGCCGCCTATGCCTTCGTGGACCTCATCGAGCCCGAAGGCGCGCAGCCTGTCGGCAACGAAGCGCGCGGTCTCATATTCTTTGAAGCCGAGTTCGGGATTGGCGTGGATATGATGCCGCCATTCCACCACCTGCGGGGTGAGGGCGGCGACGGGGTCGTTGTGCAGCATTGCGCTCTCCTTGCCGGCCGTCGTAAATTTCGGTCTTGTCGATGCCAGCACCTAAAGGGCTGCGGCGGCGGCGTCTTGAACAGGATTGACCATGCCGGGAATTCAGGAGCCTCAGGAGACGTCCCAGTTCTGGCGCCACCCGCGCTTTCGCGATCTTGGCATGCTCAGGGCGCGGTTCACGCGGCATCGCTATGAGCTGCACACGCACCCGACCTATGTCATCGCCCTGATCACGCAAGGCTGCGAGCGTGTCCGCATCGGAAATCAGGTTGTCGTAGCGCCAGCGGGCACGGTTCTCCTCGTCAATCCGGAGGTCTGGCATGACGGCGAGGCAAGGGGTGACCAAGGCTGGGCCTACCGGACCTTCTATCCCTCGGCCTCGCTCATGGGTGCGGTGGCGCAAGAACTCGGGCACGATCGCCCGCCACTGTTTTCACAAGCGATCGTGGACGATGCCGACCTCGTCCCGATGGTGGCCGTGGCGCACGGGGACTCTGCATCCGGCGATGCCACGCGCGCCGAAACCTCCATGCTGATGGCCCTGCGCAAGCTCATTGTCCGCTATGGCGATTGGGGCGGCCGGGGCGAGGCGGTCGAACGCTTCGGATCGGCAGGTAGGCTGTCGATCTATGAGCAGGTCGTCGAGGACGGGCTGACGTCGGATCTCGAACTGCGGCGGCTTGCCGAAGCCGCAGGCGTAACCCGGTTCCAGGTCATCAGGGATTTCCGGAAGGTGCTGGGTCTCACCCCGGCCGCCTTCATCCGCGACCGCAGGTTGCGTCGCGCTGATCTCCTTATCCGGCAAGGTTCCGATCTCGCCGATGCCGCCTTTGCCGCCGGCTTCTCCGACCAGAGCCATCTCTCGCGCACCTTCCGCGCGGCGCATGGAATGACACCGGGCATGTTCAGGCGGGCCGGCGTACCGCTCTCGTCTTCAGCAGGCGATTGATCTCAGTCGCCTTTGACGGCACGCCGATCAGAAAGCCCTGCGCCTCGACGCAGCCGGCCTTGCGCAATATGTCGAGCTGGGCTTCGGTCTCAACGCCTTCCGCGGTGACGGTGATGCCGAGCTCGGCGCCAAGCCCGATGATCGTGCGCACGATCGCCGCCGTGTCCCGGTTGTCGATATCATGGATGAAGGAGCGGTCGATCTTGATCTTGTCGACGGGAAAACGCCTGAGATAGCCAAGCGACGAATAGCCCGTGCCGAAATCGTCGAGCGCGATGCGCACGCCGAGTTCGCGCAGCTGCCTCAGCGTCTTCAGCACCGTCTCGCTCTCATCCATCAGCACGGTTTCGGTGATCTCCAGCTCAAGCCGCCTGGCCGGCACGCCTGAAACGGCCAGCGCCGAAATCACGCTGCGGGCAAAGTCGGCGCTTTTGATCTGCACGGCCGAGACGTTGACGGCGATGCGCATTCCGGGCGGCCAGCCGGCGGCCACGCTGCAGGCCTGTTTCAGCGCCCATTCGCCTAGCGGAACGATCAGTCCGCTGTCTTCGGCGGCCGCGATGAAATCGTCGGGCGCCACCAGGCCGCGCGTCGGCGAATTCCACCGCATCAAGGCCTCGGCGCCAACGATCTCGCCTGACGCGATGTTGGTGATCGGCTGGAAGTCCAGGACGAATTCCTGCCGCTTCAGTGCCGTCTCGAGATCGGTTTCGAGCACCCGGCGCGCCCGCACCAGGGCATCCATGCCGGGCTCGAAAAAGCGGTAGACGTTGCGGCCTTCGCTCTTGCCCCTGTAAAGCGCCATGTCGGCGTTCTTCAAAAGCGTGTCGGCGTCTTTGCCGTCACCGGGATACAGCGCGATGCCAAGGCTGATGCCGACATGCATGTCGCGGCCCTTGTTGCGAAACGGCTGGCTGATGACAGAGACGATGCGTTTTGCCAGGTTCTCCGCATCGGCGGTACCTTTGGGATTGAACTGCAGGATGGCGAACTCGTCGCCGCCGAGGCGGGCGACCACATCCGTATCGCTGCGCAGGCTGTGCCGCAACCGCTCGGCCACGCATTTCAGCAGCCAGTCGCCGGCCGGGTGCCCCCAGGTGTCGTTGACGGCCTTGAAGCGATCGAGATCGAGCGAGAAGATCGCCAGCGGAGTAGCAGGGGTTTCGCCAAGCGCCTGGTCGAGCCGCTCGCGGAACATCGAGCGGTTGGGCAGGTCGGTCAGCGTGTCGTAATGGGCAAGATGGCTCATGCGCTCGTCGGCGCGCCGGCGCTCGGTGATGTCTTCGAAGGTTGCCACCCAGCCGCCGCCGGCAAGCGGCCGGCGCGAAACAAACAGCGTGCGGCCATCAACCAGTTCGCGATAGCTCGAACGGGCTTGGCCGGCCTCCAGGGTCGCCCTTGTCTTTGCCACCTCGACATCGATGTCGATGGACACAAAGATGCCGAGGCGAACGAGCTTTTCCAGCATCTGGCCGTGTGTCATGCCGAGCGCGAAATCAGCTGCTTTTGCCTTGCACAAATCCAGAAAGCGCTGGTTGCGCACGATCAGCGTGCCGTCCGCGCCATACATCAACAGGCCTTGCGACATGTTGGCGAGCGCCGCATCGAAGCGGCGGTGCTGCTCCTTCAAGTCCTGCTCGGCCCGCCTTTGCTCCGTGATGTCCTCATAGATCGACACCCAGCCGCCCGAGGCCAGCGGCCGGTGCGTGATGGAAACGATGCGGCCGTCCGACAGGATTTCCTCGTAGGTTGAGGCTTGCGCGCGCTCGATATAGGGCTTGCGGATGGCATAAAGGTCTTGGGCACTCTGCGAGGCGACGCCGATGTCGACGCTGTGTTGGAGAATGTCCAGGAACGCGATGCCGGGCCGCACGATCTTCGCATCGAGGGAGAAGATGCTGAGATAGTTGCGGTTGCAGATGATCATCCGCTCGTCGGCATCGAACATGCACAGGCCATGCGACATGTTCTCGACGGCCGCCGAAAAGCGCTCATTCTGGTTGCGTAATTCGTCTGCGATCTGCCGTGTCGCGGCGACGCCTCCGGCCCCCCGTCTGCGGACGGGCGAACCACCCTTGACGTGCGCAACGGACATGAGGCGTACCTGCTGACCGTGATCGAACCCGGTACTGTGGGTCCCGCTGGTTAATTTAGCGTATGTTCACTCGGCCGAACGCACCGCAACCGCTGCCTGGCGCTGCCTTTCGATCGTTGCATAGCGCTTGAGAAACGCTGCCTGCGCCGAGGTTACCGAGCGCGGCGTGAAATCGAAGCGATCGGCATTGAAGCCGCGCGGCCGGCCGAAGAACTCGGTTGCTTCCGCGGTCGAAAAGCCGGCGAGCAGCGTCGCCTCGTAGTAAGCAGCGATCTGGTCGGCGCGCTTGATTTCCTTGCGCAGGCCGACGCCGAGTTCGGCCGGCAGCGAAAAGCGCTGGTGGATGGCGCGCTGGAGACGCAGCTCGCAGTCCTTATAGGAGCCGCCCATCACCGATTTGAACGGCGAGATCATGTCGCCGATGACATATTCCGGTGCGTCGTGCAGCAGGGCTGCCAGCCGCGCATTGGCCGAGGCGTCCGGCTGTAATTCGTCAAAAAGGGCCTCGACCAGTAGGGAATGCTGAGCGACCGAAAACGCGTGATCGCCGCGCGTCTGGCCATTCCAGCGGGCGACGCGAGCAAGCCCATGAGCGATGTCGGAAATCTCGATATCGAGCGGCGAGGGGTCAAGCAGGTCGAGCCTGCGCCCCGACAGCATGCGCTGCCACGCGCGCGGCGGCGCACCGACGCGGTCGGCGGCCATCAGGTGTCCTCCGCGCCGACGACTTCCCTGGGAAAGCTGAACTTTGCCCAGGCCGGGATGGCGAGCGAGACGGTAACATCACCGGCCAGGACCGGCTGGCCGGCGTCGATCGCCGCCTTGACCCGGTCGATGCGGGCTATGGCGAGGCCGGCCGTGCCTGCGGTCGAGCCGAGCATGCCGACCGGCCGCCCCGCAACCGTCAGTTCAGTGCCCTCCGCGGGCAAGGCATGGTCGGCCGAAACGATCAGCACGCGCCGTCTGGCGGTGCCGCGATGCTGCATGCGCGAGACCACTTCCTGGCCGACATAGCAGCCCTTCTTGAAGCCGACACCGCCGGCCTCGTCGAGCAGCACGTCGTGCGGGAAGGCGTCGCCGAGCTGGTAATCGGAACCGCTTTCGGCGATGCCGTTGGCGATGCGAAGCGCCTGCCACGCAGCGGGGTCGCCGCCCGCCGGCGTGCCGCCATAGCTGCGTCTGACGGACAGCTGGCTGAAGCGTGCATCAGAAACGTCAGTTGAATCAGTTTGTGAGGCCGTTGAATCGGGTCCCCATGCAACCGTCACAAGCGATTGATACTGCTTGCTAATCTCGACCTTGGCGCGCAACTTGTAAAGCGTGAGCCGGCGCAGGAAATCGTCGGATACATCGGCGCGGCATTCCAGCCGGAAGCCATTCTCGCCACTGCGCGAGACCAGGAAGTCGAACAGGATCTTGCCTTGCGGCGAAAGCAGTGCGCCGGGCTTTGCCTCTGCGGCGCCCAGCGTATCGAGGTCCGTGGTGAGGATGTTCTGCAAAAAATGCTCGGCATCCGGGCCTGACACGGAAATGACTGCGCGGTCTTTGAGCAGGGCAAAGGGCATGGGTTGAAATAAAGCCTGATCTTGCAAAAGGGTCGGCCTTTACGTAAGCCGACGACACTCCCCCCGCAAGAGACCGAACGCCAATGGCCACCACCTACGATCTCATCCTGACAGGCGGCACGGTGGTCAACCATGACGGCGAGGGCGCGCGCGACGTCGGCGTCAGGGATGGTCGCATCGCGGCCATCGGCGATCTTCGCCAAGCCTCGGCCGGCGAAACGATCGACTGCCGCGGCTTGCACATCCTGCCGGGCGTCGTCGACAGCCAGGTGCATTTCCGCGAACCGGGACTGGAACACAAGGAAGATCTGGAGACGGGTTCGCGCGCCGCCGTGCTGGGCGGCGTCACCGCCGTGTTCGAAATGCCCAACACCAACCCGCTGACCACCAGCGAGGCGGCGCTTGCCGACAAGGTGCGGCGCGGCACCGGCCGCATGCACTGCGACTTCGCCTTCTGGGTCGGTGGCACGCGCGAGAACGCCAATGATGTCGGCGAACTCGAGCGGCTGCCGGGTGCTGCCGGCATCAAGGTGTTCATGGGTTCCTCCACAGGCGACCTCCTGGTCGAGGACGACGAGGGTGTCGCTTCGATCCTCAGGAACACCCGACGCCGGGCCGCCTTCCATTCCGAGGACGAGTTCCGGCTGCGCGAGCGCCTTGGCCTGCGCGTCGACGGTGACCCGTCCTCGCACCCCGTCTGGCGCGACGAGATCGCTGCCTTGCGTTGCACCGAACGCCTGGTGCGTATCGCGCGAAACACCCGCGCCCGCATCCATGTGCTGCACATCTCCACCGCGGAAGAGATTGTGTTCCTCGAACAGCACAAGGATGTCGCCACCTGCGAGGCTACGCCGCATCATCTGACGCTCGCCGCCAACGATTATGCGCGGCTGGGTACGTTGATCCAGATGAACCCGCCGGTGCGGGCGGCGCATCATCGCGACGGCGTCTGGCACGGCATTGGCCGAGGCATTGTCGATGTGCTGGGCTCCGATCATGCCCCGCACACGCTGGCCGAGAAGGCAAAGCCCTATCCGGCTTCGCCATCCGGGATGACCGGGGTGCAGACGCTGGTGCCGATCATGCTCGATCACGTCAATGCCGGCCGGCTGACCCTGCAGCGCTTCGTCGACCTGTCCAGCCACGGCCCGCAGCGCATTTTCGGCATGGCCCGGAAAGGCCGCATCGCCGCCGGTTACGACGCCGATTTCACCATCGTCGACCTGAAGCGCCGCGAGACCATCACCAATGCGCAGGCCGGCTCCAAGGCCGGCTGGACGCCCTATGACGGCAAAGAGGTTACCGGCTGGCCGGTCGGCACCGTCCTGCGCGGCCGCCGCATCATGTGGGAAGGCGAGATTGTCACGCCCGGGCAGGGCAGGCCGGTGGAGTTTTCCGAAGCGCTGCCAGCCTAGGCTCCACACTTCCCCTTGTGGGAGGTCGTACCAAAGGTCCGGGTGGGGCTAGTGCCGTACCTCCACCCCGATGCTTCGCATCGCCCCTCCCCACAAGGGAGGGTAAGCTGCTCAATCCCCGGCGACGAAAAACGTCCACTGTCCGGCCGGGGTGATGCCGACGCGGTAGAAGATGTAGGCGCCGAACTGCTTCATGTCGTCATAGTCGCCGGCGGTGACGATCTTGAACAGTTCGACCCGCTGCCTGGCGTCGAGCTTATCCAGCGGCAGGGCGAAGAAATACGGCCAGACATAGAGTTCCTGCGGCGTGCCGACGTCGACATGGACATAGCCGGCATTGAGCACCTCTTCCATGATGGCGAGGATTTCCTGGCCTTCCTTGTCGCCTGAAAGCCCCTTCAGGAAAGCGATCGGGTCGCCCTCGATCTCGCCCAGCGACAATTGGGTCATGGTGTCGCCCTTGCCGATCAGTGGCCGCAGCTTCTCGATGTCGCCGCTGACGCAGGCTTCGACCATTAGGTCGTGCATGCGCCTGACCGGCTCCGGCAATTTGGAAAGGTCGTAGACAACTTCAGGCACCGGCGCATCGGGATCGACACGAGGGTTGGCCACGCCGCCATCGTCCGTCGGCCCTTCCGGTTCGCTTTGCTCGGGTTCTGCGGGCGATGTCGGCTGGCTGGCCGCCGGCGGCGTTGCGCCGGGCAGATCGGGCATCGGCACGGAGTTTTCGGATGGCGCCGTCTCACCATTGGCTGGCGGCGCCGCCGGCGCCGGAAGCTCCTCGCGCTTGATCTCGCTCAGCGCATAGACAGGGCTGCTTGTCAGGACAAGTGCCAGCGGAACCGCGGCGCAGGAAGCGGCAAGCCAGATGCTGAGGACCATGCCGTGAGGCCGGCCTGACATCGAAAAATTCACCGCTTGCCTCTCCTTGGGCCTAGGCTCTTCAGGTGCCGGGCATGATGCCTAAACGGCGCGCCGTAGTCAAAGAACCGGTCGGGTGCCGGACCGCCGTTTGGCGCCGCCGGGAACGCGTGGCGCTCTAGTGCCGCAGCCGCTCCGGCTCGAAGGCGCCAGCGATCACCTTTTCACGCATGCGGTCGAGAAGGGCAAGGGCCGAGGTTTCGCCATTGGCGCGCAGCATCTCGCCGAACGCCGTTTCAAGTGCTGCCTCGGCGATGATTTCCGGCTCGATGCCGGCGGACAGACCTTCCGCCCAGGCCTCGCTATGGCTTTCCACCGCGGTCAGGCGCTTTTCTTCCCTGACCAGCGCGTCGATGTCGTTGACGCCATGTTCCATTGCGATGTCCACCCTTTTCAAGCGACGATCCGACGGGTCGGATCCGGCTTGGGCTGTCCCTATCTCCACACAGGATAAGTAAGTATTTGTAAATACGACATTTTTTTGATCGTCTTTTACAAACTTCATCGCCTGCGTTCGGTCCGATTCAAAACTTAGCCGATTAGACCGGTGAGCGGGATGAAAACCTTCAGTTTGAGTTAATTCCACATCCGCGCTCTAACGTTTCGTTAATACTGTTGCCAAAGTGCAACACCAAGATTGCATCAAGGCGCCGCGGATACAAGGCTGGATGCACGAAAAGCTGTTGGCTATGACGCCGTCAGGCGCCCTTCAGTTGCCGTAGCGCGAGGCGATGTCGCGCGACAACGTCTCGCCTTCCTTCATGTAACGACTGATCGCTTCGGTCGCCGATGCCGTGCATTGCGTATAGGTTCCGCCGAAGGAGCGGTAGCCGCGGTTGAAGCTGGCGATGAAGCGGGCGCGCCGCTCCGGATCGGGATTTTCCGAATCGATCAGCTTTTCCATTTCGGTGCGCCACTGGTCGCCCTTTTCGCCGCACAGATTGCGCAGGAAATGCAGCGATCCCAGCACCTCGGCCAACCGCATCAGCCCGGGCTCGAACGGCGACTCGGCGGCCAGCGCCGGCTGCACGGCGACAGCCGTGTTGGCGGCGAGGCATGCGGCGAGGAAGAGCGCGGCGCGGGTCATAAATCTATCTGGCGAAACAATTTGTCGCCTGCAAGGCGATTCTCTGCGTTCAGATACCGGAGCCGCTCGAGCCCAGAAGCTCCTCAGTGACGTCAAACACATCGCCCGCGAGCGGCATGTCGGTCATTTCGTTCAGCGTATAGAAGGCGGCGGTCTCGGCGTCGTCACTGGCTGTCGCTTCGCCGCCGGCATAGACAGCGCCGAAGACCGTCAAGAGATAGTCGACCGGGTGATTCTCGCTGCTGCCGTCGATGTGGATGTCGCGAAGCGGACGATAGTCTTTCGCCCGCAACCCGGTCTCCTCCAGCAATTCGCGCGCCGCCGCTTGCTCAAGAGTTTCGCCGGGCTCGACGTTGCCGCCGGGAAAGGCATAGACCCCTTGCGACGGTGGTCGCGCCCGCTTGACGAGCAGCACCGTCTTGCCACGCACGACGGCGACGGAGACTGCGGGAAGTGTCTTGCGCTGCTCGTTCATCGCTCTCGATTCGCCCTGCCCGAGGCTGGCCCCTGTGGACCGGCCTGCGGCAGAGAGCTTTAGCGGTTGCGCTACGCCGGTTCCATCGCCACTTTCGCGATCGGATCATTTCATCGAGCTTGCCCATGTGCGGACGCTTTGCCCTGACGGCCACGCCGGACGAGACCGCTGCCTTGCTCACCCTGGCCGAACTGGAGGATTTTCCGGCCCGCTACAACATCGCGCCGACGCAGCCGGTACTGATGGCGCTGTCCGGGCCGCCGCGCATGCCGGGCTCGAATTTTCCGTATCGCCAGGCGATGCTGGTGCGTTGGGGTCTGATCCCCACCTGGGTCAAGGACACAAGGGAATTTCCGCTGCTGTTCAATGCGCGCTCGGAAGGGGCGGCGGAGAAGGCCTCGTTCAAAGCCGCCATGCGCCATCGCCGCGCATTGGTGCCGGCCTCCGGCTTCTATGAGTGGCAGCAATCGGGCAACGGCAAGAAGGGCCAACCCTACTGGATAAGGCCGAGGCATGGCGGGCTCCTCGCCTTTGCCGGGCTGGTCGAAACTTATGCTGAGCCCGGCGGTTCGGAGATGGACACCGGCGCCATTCTCACGTCAATGCCAATGCCGGCATCGCTCATATCCATGACCGCATGCCGGTGGTGATCGCGCCTGAGGATTTCGCCCGCTGGCTGGACTGCCGGGCGCTTGAACCGCGCGACGTGGCCGATCTGCTCAGACCCGCTCAGCCCGATTTCTTCGAGGCAGTTCCCGTCTCCGACCTCGTCAACAAGGTCGCCAACACGGCGCCGGAGATACAGCACAGGGGCATCGTCGGGCCTGAGCCCGAGAAGGTCAGGCGCCAGAAGCCCGGCGCGGACGACAGTCAAATGACGCTGTTCTAGAGCACGATCCCAAGGATCCAGTCTTCGGGAAGAACCTGCTCAATGAGGAAGAGCTGCTGTTTTCAGGCGCTCTCAAGCGCCTCAGCCTCCCATGCCGGCAGGCGCCTTGTCGGCGGCCGGCTCGCCTTGCTTAGGCAGCGCGGGGCGAGGTGATTTTCGGCGCCGGCTTCTTCTTCTTCGCTGTGTGCAGAAGGGCAGCGACGATCGCGGCCGGCCCGATTGCTCGGTAGTGGCTGGCAAGCGCCGGTTGCTTGGCGCGGCTCGATTCCTGCTTGGTTCGTGACATCAGTCTCTTCCCTGGTAACATTTCCGTGTCTGCGTTTGCCGGCCGAATCTGACCGAATCGTGACCTGTGGTGAACTAGCCGGCGAATGTTTCATGACTGTGCCGACATGTTTAATAAAATGTTTCACTGGCTCATGACCTGTGATCCAGCGACGCTTTTGCCGGAAGTTGCGACTTGACGGCAACACCGGCCAAGGCGATAAAGCCGCCCATGAAAACGTTTTTCGCCATTTGTGGCATTTGCATTATTGGCTAGCCTCGCGCTGGTCCGGACGTTTTCGCCTCATCTTTCCCCAGAGTGGACAAACGCCCCGGCCAGCAGGCTGGAGCCCGATTTGTGCCTAGGCGCAAGGACGGCTTTCCCCAGAATTTAACGGACCGGAAGGGCACTTAATGTCTGACGCATCGAAGGGTCTCAGCCTCTACAACACGCTAACGCGGACGAAGGACGTGTTCGTCCCGATCGACGCCGCGAATGTGCGCATGTATGTCTGCGGCCCGACCGTCTACGATTTTGCCCATATCGGCAATGCGCGGCCGGCGATCGTCTTCGACGTGCTGTTCCGTTTGCTGCGTCATCTCTACGGCGAGGCGCACGTTACGTATGTGCGCAACATCACAGATGTCGACGACAAGATTAACGCCCGCGCGCTGCGCGATTTCGGTGCCGAGATCGCGTCGGGAAAACTGACGCTCAACGAGGCGATCCGCCGCGTCACTGAAAAGACCGCCGACCAGTACCATAGCGATGTCGCCGCACTCGGTTGCTTGCCGCCGACGGTCGAGCCGCGCGCCACCGAATTCGTCGCGCGGCGCGCTGACGGCAAAGCCGACATGATCACGCTCATCGAGCGTCTGATCGAACGCGGCCATGCCTATGTCGCGGCGGGCGAGGTGCTGTTCGACACCGCCTCGATGCCGGACTACGGCGAGCTGTCGAAGCGCAATCTCGACGAGCAACAGGCTGGAGCGCGCATCGCCGTCGACGCGCACAAGAAGAACCCGGGCGACTTCGTGCTATGGAAACTGTCCTCGCCGGAAGAGCCCGGCTGGGACAGCCCGTGGGGCAGGGGCCGGCCCGGCTGGCACATCGAGTGCTCGGCCATGTCGGCCGCCTATCTCGGTGACGTCTTCGACATCCATGGCGGCGGCCTCGACCTGATCTTCCCCCACCATGAGAATGAGATCGCCCAGTCGCGTTGCGCCCACGGCACCGAAGTCATGGCCAATGTCTGGATGCACAACGGCTTCCTGCAGGTGGAGGGCCAGAAAATGTCGAAGAGCCTCGGCAATTTCTACGCCATCGCCGAACTGCTGGAGACCGACACGTTCGGCGGCCGCAGATGGCCGGGCGAAGTGCTCAGGCTGGCCATGCTGATGACGCATTATCGCGAGCCAATCGATTTTTCCGTGCGCAAGCTGGAAGAGGCTGAGAACACGCTGCGCAAATGGAAGCGCGCCGCCGATTTGGCGCCGGCCGCCGGGCAGGTGCCTGTGGAAATCGTGGCGGCATTGTCCGACGATCTCGCCACCTACGCCGCCTTCCAACAACTGACGCAGCTTGCTGGCGAGGTCGCGGATGGCAACGAAGCGGCCGCATCGCTAAAGGCCTCGCTGCTGTTCCTCGGCTTCGATGTAGCGTCGGCAAAGGTGGATGAAGACAACGTCGCCAAAGCCATCGCCAATCGCCTTGCTCTCATCGCCGCGAAAAACTGGCCAGAAGCCGACCGCATCCGCGACGAGCTTCTGGCGCAAGGCGTGCAGTTGAAGGACGGCAAGGACCCGGCGACCGGAGAGCGCGTGACGACGTGGGAGGTAAAGCGGTGAGGGTGGCAAACGCCGTTGCAAGCTTGGCGAAGTCGATGGCGACGGCCGATCTCCCCCCTTGCGGGGGAGATGTCCGGCAGGACAGAGGGGGGTGTGAAGGAACGCCGACTTTTGAGTTCCGCTACGTGCACGCCAGCCATCTCCTGAGAAGGCAGCACTCCCCAGTTGCTATGCTTGCGGGACAGCACCCCCCTCTGTCCTGCCGGACATCTCCCCCGCAAGGGGGGAGATCAGCCTTCGCCTCGATTTTCGCTAATCGCCAGCGTGGAGTGGCCTGAACATGGGTCACGACCTCGTTCCCTCCCGCCAGCGCAAGAATGCCAAGTCCATGCGTCGGGTTATGACCGATGCCGAACTTAAACTCTGGAATGAATTGCGCGCTCATCGGCTGATGGGGATGAGCTTTCGCCGGCAGGTGCCAATCGGACCTTACATTGTCGATTTTGCCTGTTCAGCCCACCACCTGATCGTCGAGGTTGATGGCAGCCAGCATGCCGACACCGGGCACGCGGAACGCGACGAGACACGCAGCGCCTATTTGAGGGCCAGTGGCTGGACCGTCCTGCGCTTCTGGAATGACGACGTCATCCGCGATATCGACAATGTCTGCCAGCACATCGTGATCGAGGCTGGCCTGGCCGGCGCTGAAATGCCGGCACCATCAAGGGAGGAGTTTGTTTCATGATCGACCATCTCGGCATCAATGTCGCCGATTTCGACGCTTCGAAGGCCTTTTACGACCAGGCGATGGCGCCGCTTGGCGCGTCGCTGATTTACATGGTGCCGCTGGAATATACCGGCGGCGCCAAGGTGGGCGGTTATGGCCGCGACCGGCCGGTGTTCTGGCTGCAGGCCGGCAAGGACGAGCCGAGAACCCATCAGCATGTCGCCTTCACCGCGCGCAGCCGCGCCGAGGTCGATGCCTTTCATGCCGCGGCGGTTGCCGCCGGCGGCAAGGACAATGGCGGCCCGGGCCTGCGGTCGCACTATCACCCGAACTACTACGGCGCCTTTGTCTTCGATCCCGACGGCAACAATGTCGAGGCCGTCTGCCATGCCCCGGAATGAGCCATGAATTGGAGTGAGACGCGATGAGCCTCGACAACCGGCCAGTCTATACCGGCGGCTGCCAGTGCGGCGCGGTGCGCTTCCGCGTCGAAGGTACATTGGGTGACGCCTCGATCTGCCATTGCCGCATGTGCCAGAAGGCGTTCGGGTCCTTCTACGCGCCGCTGGTTTCGGTGCGCGGCGCCAAACTCGACTGGACGCGCGGCGAGCCGAAATATTTCGCCTCGTCCAGCCATGTCGATCGTGGGTTTTGCGGCAATTGCGGGACGCCGCTGACCTTCACCGCGCCCGACGGCGTTGGCCTCGCCATTGGGGCGTTCGACAATCCGGCTGACATCGCGCCGCTGATCCAGTGGGGCACCGAGGCAAAACTGCCTTATGTCGATACCATCCCGCAATTGCCCGGCGAGGACACGATGGCCGACATGTCATCGGCTCCTTATCTTGCCGAACTCGTCTCCTACCAGCATCCCGACCACGACACCGAACAATGGCCGCCAGAGGAAAAATCATGACCGATGATATCAGAACCGGCGGCTGCCAGTGCGGCGCCGTGCGCTTCCGCATCAAGGGCAAGCTCGGCCGTCCCTCCATCTGCCATTGCCGCATGTGCCAGAAACAGTTCGGGTCGTTCTTCGGTGCGCTGGTCACCGTGCCCAAGGATGGAGTCGAATGGGTGCGCGAGGAACCGACCTATTTCCAGTCGTCGGTCAACATCGATCGCGGCTTCTGCGCCCGTTGCGGCACGCCGCTGACCTATCGCCAGCCCGGCGCGCTGGAGATCGCCATCGGCGCCTTCGACGACCGCTCCGATCTCGCGCCGCAGATCCAGATCAATTACGCCGCCCGGCTGCCCTGGGTGGAGACGATCTTCGACCAGCCCGTGCATCAGGATCCGGATTTCTATACCCGCCAGGAGCAGATCATCTCCTTCCAGCATCCCGACCACGAAACCACGGACTGGCCGGCGCACGGCCTGCAGATATGAGCAATGAAATGAGCAGTGAACTTCGTACTCTTTATCCTGAGATCGAGGCTTTCGAGTCCGGCATGCTCGATGTCGGCGACGGCCACCAGATCTATTGGGAGCGTTCCGGCACCAAAGGCGCCAAGCCGGCGGTGTTCCTGCATGGCGGTCCCGGCGGCGGCATCTCGCCAAAACATCGGCAGTTGTTCGACCCGAAGCTTTATGATGTCATTCTGTTCGACCAGCGCGGCTGCGGGAAATCGACCCCCAACGCCTCGCTCGACGCCAACACCACCTGGCATCTTGTCGCCGACATCGAGCGCCTGCGCGAAATGTGCGGCTTCGACAAATGGCTGGTGTTCGGCGGCTCGTGGGGTTCGACGTTGGCGCTCGCCTATGCCGAGACCCACCCCGATCGCGTCAGCGAGCTTGTCGTGCGCGGCATCTACACGCTGACCCGCGCCGAACTCGAATGGTACTATCAGTTCGGCGTCTCCGAAATGTTCCCGGACAAGTGGGAGCGTTTTCAGGTGCCGATCCCGCCGGCCGAGCGCGGCGACATGATGGCCGCTTACCGCAAGCGGCTGGTTGGCTCAGACCGCAAGGCACAGCTCGAAGCAGCCCTTGCCTGGAGCCTGTGGGAAGGCGAGACGATCACGCTGCTGCCGGAGCCCGAGACCAGCGACAAGTTCGGCGAGGACGACTTTGCCATCGCCTTTGCCCGCATCGAGAACCATTATTTCGTTCATGCCGGCTGGCTGGAGGAGGGACAGCTTCTGCGCGACGCGCACAAGTTGAAAGACATTCCCGGCACCATCGTCCATGGCCGCTATGATATGCCGTGCCCGGCGCGTTACGCCTGGGCCCTGCACAAGGCTTGGCCGAAAGCGGATTTTCACCTCATCGAAGGCGCCGGCCATGCCTATTCGGAGCCGGGGATCCTCGACCAGTTGATCAGGGCAACGGACAAGTTCGCGGGAAAGAAATGATATCGGCCTTCGGGCCAGAGGAGGGTGTGCACGCACCCGCGCAGCCATGACAAAGCAACGCCTATATCTCTTCGACACCACCTTGCGCGACGGCCAGCAGACGCCGGGCATCGACTTTTCCGTCGAGGACAAGATCGCCATTGCAAAGCTGCTCGACGAGTTCGGCCTCGACTATGTCGAGGGCGGCTATCCCGGCGCCAATCCGACCGATACCGCCTTCTTCGAGCAGAAGCGGACGGCGAAGGCAAAATTCGTCGCCTTCGGCATGACCAAGCGGGCAGGGGTGTCGGCGTCCAACGACCCAGGCCTGGCGTCGCTGGTGCAGTCGAAGTCCGACGCCATCTGCTTCGTCGCCAAGAGCTGGGACTATCATGTCCGCGTTGCCCTGAGCTGCACCAATGAGGAGAACCTCGAGTCCATCAAGGCTTCGGTCGAAGCGGCCGTTGCTGCCGGCAAGGAAGCCATGGTCGATTGCGAGCACTTCTTCGACGGCTTCAAGGCCAATCCGGATTACGCGCTGGCCTGCGCCAGGACGGCCTACGATGCCGGTGCGCGTTGGGTGGTGCTGTGCGACACCAATGGCGGCACGCAGCCCTCGGAAGTCCGCGCCATCGTCGACAAGGTCATCGCATCAGGCATTCCGGGCAATCATCTCGGCATCCATGCTCATGACGATACCGGCCAGGCCGTGGCCAATTCGCTCGCCGCCGTCGAGGCCGGCGTGCGCCAGATCCAGGGCACGCTGAATGGCATTGGCGAACGCTGCGGCAACGCCAATCTGGTCTCGATCGTGCCGACGCTGGCGCTGAAGCCGGCTTTTGCGGATCGTTTTGAAACCGGAATTTCAGCCGAAGCGCTGACCGGCATTTCGCGCCTGTCGCGTGCCTTCGACGAATTGCTCAACCGCGCGCCGGAAGCGCAGGCGCCCTATGTCGGCGCCTCGGCCTTCGCCACCAAGGCCGGCATCCATGCCTCGGCGCTCGCCAAGGAGCCGGCGACCTACGAACATGTCGAGCCGCAAGCCGTCGGCAACCGCCGCCGCGTCATGGTTTCGGACCAGGGCGGCAAGGCCAATTTCCTCGCCGAGCTGAAACGCCGCGGCATCGACGTGCCGAAGGACGATCATCGGCTCGACTCGCTGATCTCGGTGGTGAAGGAACGCGAGGCTGAGGGCTATGCCTATGAAGGCGCCGATGCATCCTTCGAGCTCTTGGCGCGCAAGATGCTGCACGGTCTGCCGGAGTTCTTCAACGTCACCTCGTTCCGCTGCATGGTCGAGCGCCGCTTCGACGCCAACGGCCAGCTGAAGACGGTGTCGGAAGCCATCGTCAAGGTGATGGTCGATGGCGAGGAAAAAATGTCTGTTGCCGAAGGCCACGGCCCGGTCAACGCGCTCGACATTGCGCTGCGCAAGGATCTCGGCAAGTTCCAGGGCGAGATCGCCGACATGGAGCTGGCCGACTTCAAGGTGCGTATCCTCAATGGCGGCACCGAGGCGATCACCCGGGTGCTGATCGAATCGCATGACGGCACCGGCGCGCGCTGGTGGACGGTCGGCGTGTCGGAAAACATCATCGACGCCTCATTCCAGGCGCTGATGGATTCCATCGTCTACAAACTGATGAAGAACCGCGATATGGCGGGGCTGGTGGCTGCGGAGTAGTACCGCCATCCTTTCCTCGCCCCCGCGCAGCGGGGGAGAGGTGGCCCGGCGAAGCCCGGACGGAGAGGGGGACGACCTCTGCGAAGTCAGAGCCGGTGAAGGCATAAATGCGAAACGGCCCTGTCATCAACTTGAGCACCAAATCACAGCCGCCGCGCTGCCCCTCTCCGTCCCGGCTTCGCCGGGCCACCTCTCCCCACTTCGTGGGGCGAGGAACCAGCGCCCATCCTCCATCCATCAGAAAAAATCCATTGATCCATCAGCAATTTGGGATGGTTTTGAGCATCCCGCTGGGCCATAGCCTTGGGCCATGGCCACTGAAACAACCCAGCCCGACGCCGATGCCAAAGCCCGCCGCGGCTTCCTCCTGGCGCTCGGCGCCTATCTCCTGTGGGGCTTGCTGCCCTTTTACATGAAGGCGGTCGCGCATCTGCCGCTGATCGAGGTGATCGCCCACCGCATCGTCTGGTCGGTGCCGATTGCGGCAGGCGTGCTGGTCTGGGCCGGTCGCACCGCCGATTTCAAGGCCGCGATCCGCTCACCGCGCAGCATCGGCATGGCGGCGCTGACGGCGACGCTGATTTCGGTCAACTGGTCCATCTATGTCTGGGCGATCTCGGTCGACCGCACCGTCGAGACCGCGCTCGGCTATTACATCAACCCGCTGGTCGTCATCGTTGTCGGCGCGCTGGTGCTTGGCGACAAGCTCGACCGGCTGCAGATCGCGGCGGTAGCGCTGGCGGCGATCGCCGTTGCGGTGCTGACGGTGGAGGCCGGCAAACTGCCCTGGGTGTCGCTGGCGCTGGCCTTCTCCTTCGCCGCATACGGCTTCTTTCGCAAGACGCTGCCGATCGGCCCGAGCCAGGGCTTTCTGCTCGAAGTGCTTTTGCTGTCGGTGCCGGCACTGGGCTATATCATCTACCTGATCGCCACCGGCCAGGATCATTTCATCTCCAGCAACGCCACCGATACGGCTTTGCTGATCGGCTGCGGACCGATCACCTCCGTGCCGCTGCTTCTCTTCGCCTTCGGGGCCAAGCTTCTTCGCCTCTCCACCATCGGCATCATGCAGTATATCGCGCCGACCATAGTCTTCCTGATCGCCGTGTTGATTTTCGACGAACCATTCGGCACCACGCAGGCGATTGCCTTCGCGCTGATCTGGACGGCGCTGGCGATGTATTCCTGGTCGATGTTCCGTGGGCGTGAAATCCGCCCAGCGGTTTCGGCCGCGAAATAGGAAGACGTCCATGTACGTGTTGCACATCGCCAACAAGAACTATTCATCATGGTCGCTGCGGCCTTGGGTGCTGATGCGCACCCTCGACATTCCGTTCGAGGAGCAATTGACACCGTTCCCGACCGGCCCGAGCTTCGATCTCTACCGGGCGTTCTCGCCCAGCGGCCGCGTGCCTTGCCTGGTCGATGACGGCTGGGCCGTCTGGGATTCGCTTGCCATCGCCGAATATCTCGCCGAGCGCCACCATGGCGTATGGCCGGCCGAGGCCAGGGCACGATCCTGGGCGCGTTCCGCCGCCGCCGAAATGCATTCGAGTTTCACCGCCTTGCGCGGTGCGTGCCCGATGAGTTGCGGCGTGCGGGTAAAGCCGTTGCCGATGTCGGCTGCGCTCAGGCAGGATCTGTTCCGTCTGGGCGATCTCTGGAACGATGGCCTTGCCCGTTTCGGCGGACCGTTTCTGGCCGGCGGCCATTTCACCGCGGTCGACGCCTTCTTTGCCCCGGTGGCGTTCCGCGTGCAGTCCTACGGGCTCTCTTTCGAGGGTGCGGCCGCCGCCTATCCCGCGCAGCTGCTTGGCCTGCCGGCGATGCAGGAATGGTATGCGGCTGGCCTTGCCGAGACCTGGCGGGAACCGGACCATGAGGCGGAAGTCGCTGCCTCCGGCACCGTCATCGAGGATCTTCGCGCCACGGCGTGAGATCCTTAGGACGGGCGGTTACATGCGCCCAAGCCGCCTGACGAACAGATAGGTCGCCGCGGCGATGACGATCGAAACCGCCGTGACCACCCAGAAGCCCATCGGCGTGTTGACCATCGGCAGGCCGCCGACATTCATGCCGAACAGGCCTGAAATGATGGTCATCGGCAGCAGCACCGCCGTCATCACCGAGAGCACATAGAGCAGCTGGTTCGACTGCATGGTCAGCTTGGCCATCAATTCATCCTGCAGCAGCCTTGTGCGCGCCTGAAGTTGTTCGCCGTCGTGATAGAGCGTGTGCGCACGATGCGACAGCCTTGTCGCCATGTCGTTGATCGGGTCAGCCAGTTCGTTGCGATGTGAATGGTCGAGATGGCGAAACAGGTTCGTCAGCGTCGCCATCTGTCGATGGATGACCACGAGCTGACGGCGCGCCTCGACCAGCGACTGCCGCTCGCTGTGCCAGGCATCGCGCACGATGCGGTCCTCGATGCCGTCCAGCGTATCGCCAAGGCCGTGGAGTTCGGCCGCCATGCCGTCGAGTGACTGGCCCATGACCGCCTCGATCAAATCGGCCGGCGAGCGGAATTTGCGCGAGCTGCTCTCCACTGCCTTGCGCACGAGATCGACCGATTCCAGTGGCTGCTTGCGTGCACCGATCAGCATTTTTTCGTTGAGGGCGAAACGGAAATGGCCGAGCCCGCGTGCCTCCGCCGAATAATCGTGCCGCAGGTCCGGCAGGTCGCCATAGAGCCAGTCATCCTCGAGATCGATGTGGCAGCCCTGGCTGGCGCCGAGGAACGCTTCGCGCACTGGCGCGGGCAGGGCCGCCTCGGCGGCGATCTCGCGGCGGGCGCGCAAGTCGGACAACTGGTAGCTGCGCCAGGTCCAAGCAGCCTCGGCGGCGTCCTTGGTGCGCAGCCCCCCGGCGGTGAAATGATAGATGAAGAACAGCCCGTGCTCGTCGGGCAGGTAAGGCGACAGGGGAGTGCCTTCCGCGTTGAGAGCGATGTTCACGGCTCGCCTCGTCAAGTATAAATTTCGACCACGCCGCGCGCGGATGCCGGCCTGCTATTCCTAACACGGGCGAGCCGGGTTCTGTGTGACAGTTTCTTGACAGCCGATCACAGTCTGTCGATCAGCTTGCGGCATGCTCCGGGCGTCACAAAGCCTTGCGGTGGATCGTCGCCAGACAGCCAGCGGCGTCGATTGCCGCCGGCCGCACTTGGCTGGGATCTCTCAGCGCTTGGGCCCAAACCCGGGGTAGGGCGCAAGCGGCACCACTGCGGCGATGTCCATCATCCCGGCTTTGATCAGCGGCAAGGTGGCGAGGTGGCCGCGCACGTCGGCGTCGCTGCCGGCTTCGAACATCATGCCGCTGCCGGGGATATCGCCGCGGTTCCACACCTGGCGCACAGCGCCCACGGCATAGAGCGTGCGGCGCTGTTCGGCTTCGCCGGGCAGCAGCGGCGCGAAATCGGCATCGCTGAACTTTTCGGTGTTGCGGGTGAGAAGGGCAAAGAACTGCATTTCTGTCTCCTGTGGTTTCGATGCCCAAACTATCGCTGCCGATGGTCAGACTGTCCAAGACTGATTAGGCTAAAGTTGAGACCTGTCAGGACATTGCGAGGTGAGAAAATGTTCGACCTGCGCCAGCTCCGCTATTTTGTCGCCGTGGCCGAAGCCGGCACTATCGGCCGTGCCGCGGAACTCCTGCACATCTCGCAGTCGCCGCTGAGCCGCCAGATCATGCAGCTCGAGGCGCAGCTTGGGATCACCCTGTTCGAGCGGGCCAAGCAGCGCGTTCACCTCAATGCCGAAGGCAAGGCCTTTCTTGCCGAGGCGCAGGCGCTGCTTGCCAATGCACGGCGTCTGGAGGAGCTTGGCCGCAACCTTGCCAGCGGCGCTGTCGGGCGGCTCGCCATCGGTTATGTCGAGGGCGCCGTGCATGCCGGCCTTGTCAGCCGGATGCTGCGGCAGTTCCGCCGCGACCGGCCGGATTTTCATCTGCAGTTGAAGAACCAGCGTTCCGCGGTCCAACTCGAGGGGCTACGCCAGCGTTCGCTCGACCTCGGCTTCGTTTACGGCCCTCCCGCTGCCGACGATCCCGATCTTGCCGCCGTGCTGGTGAAGCGCGAACCGCTGGTGCTGGCGATGCCGCAAAATGATCCGCTCGCCGCCGTCGTCGACATCCGGCCCGAGCATCTCGATGGCCGCGTCTGGATCACGGTGGTGCGCCAGCCCGACGACACCAACCGGGCTCAGTTCCTGGCTGCCTGCGCCAAGGCCGGCTTCGTGCCCGACATTGCCTATGAGACTGCTGATCCCCTGACCTCGCTCGGCCTGGTCAGCGCCGGGCTCGGTCTGGCGACGGTTCAGGCAAGTCTCCAGAGCGCGGCACCCTCAGGGATCTTGTTCCGTGACCTGCCCTGGTTCGAGCGGACCGTCTCGATCCATCTGGCATGGCGACGTCAGGACAAGCGGGCGGTGATTGTGGATTTGAGGGAGGTAATAGGAGAGTAGGGGGTCTTCTAAACATACTCCCTTACTCCCCTACATCTTATCAATCACCGACTGCACGCCTTCCGTCGGCGCATCGACCGACGAGCCCGCCACCATGATGGCGGCGACGATGGCTTCGGGGTCTTCGACCACCAGCGGCCTGACCCGTTGCGCGGTATGGATAAAGCCTTCTTTCGACATGTGGTCGAGCAGCGCCAGCATCGGATTCCAGAATCCTTTGACGTTGGCAAAGACGATCGGCTTGCGGTGATGGCCGAGCTGACCCCAAGTCATGACCTCAACGATCTCCTCAACCGTGCCGATGCCGCCCGGCAGCGCCACAAAGGCGTCGGATTTTTCGAACATCTTATGCTTGCGCTCGTGCATGTTGTCGGTGATCAGCAACTCGTCGAGCCGGTCAAGCGCGGTTTCGGTCGCCTCCTTGTTGATGAGGAAGCGCGGAATGATGCCCGTCACCCTGCCGCCGGCCTTGAGCGCGCCTTCGGCGACGGCGCCCATAATGCCTTTGGTGCCGCCGCCATAGACCAGTCGCAGGCCGGATTTGGCGAGCGAGCGGCCAAGCAGGTGTCCGGCCTTGGCGTAGATTTCATCGCGGCCCGGAGACGAGCCGCAGTAGACGCAGACGGATCGAATCGTGTTCATTCGTGATTGGTGATTGGGTCTGAATGCGGGGTCAAGCCCCAGAGGCCGACAAGCCCGGGCTTTTTCTTGTCGGTTCCGGCAAAAAGCGCTAGACCGGCGTTAGGTGGCTAAGGGGCAGGGGAAATATGGCTATTAATCCATTGAAGGCGTTTCTGTTCGCGGCGGGTGGGACCGTCGCGGTCGTCGGAACCGCCTATGTGTCGGGCGCACTCGACCCGTATCTCAATCCCACGCCGCCGGCGGAGGTTGCGTCGCTGACGCCGCCGGCTGACAAGCCGGCCGATACAGGGACCGAGGGAAGGCTGCCACCGGCGCCTGCCGCGCCCACCGATGCCAAGGCTACGCCGGCCCCTGCCGACGCAACGGCTCCAGCCACAGAAGCTGCTGCGCCGGCTGTGGCCGGCCCGGTTGTGCCGAGCTTCGATGTCGTGCGCGTCGAAAGCAACGGCTCTATCGTCGTTGCCGGCAATGCCGCGCCCAATTCCAAGGTCGAGATCCTCAACGGCTCGACAGTGCTCGGCTCGACGGTCGCCGGCCCGGACGGCGCCTTTGTCATCGTCCTCGACGATCCGCTCAAGCCCGGCGACTATACGATTGCGCTGCGCTCAACGACAGGCGATGTCGTTACGCCTTCGGTGCAGACCGCCGTCGTTTCGGTTCCCAAGGACGCCGCCGGCCAGGTGCTGGCGATGGTCGAGGAGCCTGGCAAGCCGGCCGAGCTGTTGACCGTTCCGGCGCCTGAGACCAAGCCTGCGGCACCGGCTGCCGGCGATCAAGCCGCTGCTCCCGCTGCCGAGGCGCCTGCCGCGACCGCACCTGCCGCCCCGGCCGCGGTGGATGCCGCCGCAGCTCCCCCACCGGCGACACCGCCGGCTGCGGCGGTGGCCGAGCCGAAGATCGTCGTCGAGGCGGTCGAGATCGACGGCAACAAGATCTTCGTTGCCGGTCTCGCCGATGCTGGCCGCAAGGTGCGCGCCTATGCCAACGATATCCTGCTCGGCGACGCGGTGACGTCGTCGGACGGCCATTTCCTGGTAGAGGCGACGCGCGACATCCCGGTTGGCAGCTACACCATCCATGTCGACGGTCTCGATGCCGACGGCGTGAAGGTGGTTGCCCGCGCCGCCGTACCGTTCGAGCGTGAGCCTGGCGACACGGTCGCCGCGGTGGCACCCGCCGGGACCAAGCCAGCCGAGGCAAAGCCGGCCGCACCGGCTGCTGCCGAAGCGCCGGCCCCTCCCGCACCGGCTCCTGCCGCTCCGGCTGCCAGCGCACCCGCAGTAGCCGAGGCACCGGCGGCCCCGGCAGCGCCCGCTGCCGAGGCTCCGGCTGTCGTTGCGGCAGCAACGCCCGACGTGCCGGAAACGGTGGCGCCGAAACTCGAACATGCCGACGGCGCCGTCATCATCCGCCGCAACGACACGCTGTGGCGGATTTCGCGGCGCGTCTACGGTCACGGCGTGCGCTTCTCGACCATCTATCTCGCCAACCAGGACCAGATCAGCGATCCCGACCGCATCTGGCCGGGGCAGGTGTTCAAGGTGCCGGAAAAGTCGAAGGAAGGCGAAGCCGCCGACCTCAAGGCGATGGGCGAGCAAGCAACGACGGCGCCGGTGAAGGCGCAGTAGGTGATCGGCTAATCTCCCCCCTCGTGGGGGAGATGGCCCTTCTACCCATCGGATTAGGTTGCCCCATATCAGTTCATCGTCTATCGCCGATGAACGATGACAGACTCCCTGACAGAACCAGACCACGCAAACTGCGCACCGCCCGCAAGCCGCGCGGTGGCCGCTCGCTTCGCGGCGCTCTCGCATCCGGTGCGTATCGAGATCCTGAAACATTTGTCGGCCAGCAATTCCTGCTGCTGTCGCGAGGTCGTCGACCATCTCGATCTGGCGCAGTCCACCGTTTCCCAGCATTTGAAGATCCTGGTCGAGGCCGGCCTGGTCCGCTTCCAGCCCGACCGGCAGCGCTCGCGCTATGAGGTCGACCGCGCGGCACTCGCGGACGTTTCCGTATCGCTGACCGCGCTCGTTAATTCCTGCTGCTCCGGCCGCTGATCCGCTCTCACCCAAAAGGCAAGAAAAGTGGCAGAAAAAACCGTTTCCGATAGCTCGACCTTCGGCACCTTGCGCAATCTGTGGCCCTATATGTGGCCGGCCGACCGCGCCGATCTCAGGGCACGCGTCACCTGGGCGACGCTGCTTCTTGTCGTTGCCAAGCTGACGCTGGTCGCAGGTCCGTATTTCTTCAAATGGGCGACGGATGCACTGGCCGGCGACGCCAAATCTGCGCCGCCACTGCCGTCCTTCCTGCTGGCGCCTGTCATGCTGGTCGTCGCCTACAATGTCGTGCGGCTGGTGCAGCTCGGTTTCAACCAGCTGCGCGACGCCCTGTTTGCCCGCGTCGGCCAATATGCCGTGCGCCAGCTCGCCTTCCGCACCTTCGTTCACATGCACCAGCTGTCGCTGCGCTTTCACCTGGAGCGGCGCACCGGCGGCCTGTCGCGCATTATCGAGCGCGGCACCAAGGGCATCGAGACGATCGTGCGCTTCATCATGCTCAACACGGCGCCGACCATTCTCGAATTCGCGCTGACCACCGGCATCTTCGCCTACACCTATGGCTGGAAATATGTGGCCGTTGTGGCGATCACTGTCTGGGTCTATGTCTGGTTCACGGTCCGCGCCAGCGACTGGCGCATCTCGATCCGCCGCGACATGAACGACAGCGACACCGACGCCAACACCAAGGCGATCGACTCGCTGCTCAATTTCGAGACCGTCAAATATTTCAACAACGAGGCCATGGAGGCCGAGCGTTTCGACCGGTCGATGGCGCGCTATGAAATGGCCGCGACCAGAATCTGGACCTCGCTCGGCTGGCTTAACTTCGGCCAGGGCATCATCTTCGGCCTCGGCACCGTCATCGTCATGTGCATGTCGGCGCTGGAGGTGCAGGCCGGCACGCAGACGGTCGGCGACTTCGTCTTCATCAACGCCATGCTGGTGCAGCTGTCGGTGCCGCTCAATTTCATCGGCTTCATCTACCGCGAAATCCGCCAGGGCCTGACCGACATCGAACAGATGTTCGACCTGCTCGACGTGCCGCAGGAAATCACCGACAAGCCCGGTGCCAAGCCGCTTGCCGTCTCTGCCGGCAAGGTTGAGTTCCGCGACGTGCATTTTGCCTATGATCCCAACCGCAAAATCCTGAAGGGCGTCTCCTTCGAGGTGCCGGCAGGCAAGACGGTGGCCATTGTCGGCCCGTCGGGCGCCGGCAAGTCGACCATTTCGCGGCTTTTGTTCCGCTTCTACGACGTCCAGGGCGGCCAGGTGCTGATCGACGGCCAGGATGTCAGGGACGTGACGCAGCAGAGCCTGCGCCGCGCGATCGGCATGGTGCCGCAGGACACTGTGCTGTTCAACGACACCATCGCCTACAACATCCGCTACGGCCGCGTCGGCGCCAGCGAAGAGGATGTGCAAAAGGCGGCCGAACTCGCCCAGATCGGTCCGTTCATCCAACGCCTGCCGGAAGGCTATCGCTCGATGGTCGGCGAGCGCGGCCTGAAACTGTCGGGCGGCGAAAAGCAGCGCGTGGCGATCGCCCGCACCATTTTGAAGGCGCCGCCGATCCTGATGCTCGACGAGGCGACCTCGGCGCTGGACAGCCATACCGAACAGGAAATCCAGGCCGCGCTCGACCTGGTCAGCAAGGGCCGCACCACCATTGTGATTGCCCACCGCCTGTCGACGGTGATCACCGCCGACGAGATCATCGTGCTCAAGGACGGCCAGATCGCCGAACGTGGCACCCATGCCGAGCTGATGCGTCAACACGGCCTCTACGCCTCGATGTGGGACCGCCAGCGCGAAGCGACGGAAGCCGAGGAGAGGCTGCGTATTGCCAGGGAGAGCGATGAGCTGGGTGTGATTGTGCGGAGGAGGACGTCGGAGGTTAGTTAGGCGGCGGATCGCCAATCTCCCCCACGAGGGGGGAGATCGAACATCACCTCGATTTTCCCCTTGACCTCAACTTTGGTTGAGCTCGCAAACCGTTCTTGAGCCACCGCACAGCCATGTGTTCAAGAACGGAGATAGATTGAAATGGATCAACTAAATCAACAGTTTGCCGATGCAGCCGTATTCAGGGTCGACAAATTCATCGTGCCCGCCGAGGCGCGCGAAGAGATCCTTCGCAAGGTCAGGGCAACGCATGAATTGCTGCGCCTGCAGCAAGGCTTCGTCCAGGATTTCGTGCTCGAGCAGTTCTCCGGTCCTGGCGAATTCAACCTCGTCACCATTGTCGAATGGCAAAACCAGGCGGCCGTCGACAATGTCGTGCCGATCGTCAAGGCGGCGCATGAGCGGGCAGGTTTCAACCCGCAGGAGACCATCGCCCGGCTTGGCGTGAAGGCCGATATCGCCAACTATCAGCGCTTGCCTGAGATGTAAGAAGGCCAGCCGACTCCAGGTGCTGGCGCTTCGGCGCTGAGCACCTGGCCGGTGCGGGCGTCGCTGATCATGTTCTCGAAGCCGCGCCATTCGGCGGCGGCGATGAACAGTGTCGTGCCCTCGGGTCCGCCCAGCATGCAGGCAAAGCAGCCGCGGTCGGCATTTACGGTCTGCAAGACCTCACCACCCTCGCGTACCCGCACGCAACGCTTGTTGGGAACATCCGCATACCAGGCAGCACCTTCGGCATCGAGGCAGATGCCGTCGGGAAAGCCATCGAGATCGGCCCAGACGCGGCGGTTGGAAAGGCTGCCATCGGCGCCGATGTCGAAAGCGGTCAACTGGTTGGCATGCGATTCCGCGATGATCAACGTGCTGTTGTCCGGCGTCACGGCCATGCCATTGGCGAACGCGATGTTCTCGGCCACTTGCCGGACCTTGCCGTCAGGCGTGATCAGCACGATGGTGCCCGGCCCGAAATGCTCGCCCGCCCCCGGCGCCGGCCCGCCGCCGTTGACATAGATATTGCCGCGCCCGTCGACGACGATCTCGTTCCACGGGCTGTTCGACAGGTCTCTCAAATCGGCATGGGTAGCGAGGGTGCCGTCCGTTTCCTGCCGTACCAGGAGGCCGTCGCGCCCCGAGACGACGAGCAGCCGGCCATCCGACAACCAGTCGATGGAATAGGGCAGGATCGCCGGCACGGTGAGCATCACCTCGCTCTTGCCGTGCTCATCCACCACGACGATCTCGCCGGTTCCCCAGTTGCAGACCCACAGTCGCCCATCATGCCAGCGCGGCGACTCCCCGAAAGCGAGGTCGGCTGCAACGAGACGCGTCTGGTTCTGCATTTGGGGTGACTCCTTGTTGGGAGCGTCGTCATGGGGACCATGATCGGCGCCGTCTCTCCAAGGACGGGCGAGGGGCTGGTTCCCCGACAGCAGGTTTACGGTTTTTCGCTCAGGAAGAATGTGCCGTCCGCATGCCCGTTGGCGCCGCATGATGGCGGCTCGGATCTGTCATCCATGCCGGCGCCGGTCTGCTCGACGACGAGCGCATCGCCGTCGCGGCGAAAGGTGAATACGAACCCGGTCGGTTTGTCGTTGTCGTCGGTGTCTTCGAGCCGAAGCGTCTTGCGGTTGGCAACTGTGCCGTCGATCTCGCACGACCCACTTCCTGAGACCGGATTGGAGACGACATCTTCCGAAATCTCGAGCTTGCCAGCGCCCGTTGCCTTGATCTCGACCGAGCCGCGCACGCTGCTCCATGTGCCGATCAAACCGGCATCCGCCGGCTTGCGGATGCCGGCCAGGAAGGTCGCGCGGTCATGCAGGAATTCGCCGAGATCGAAAGTCTGCTGCTGCTTGGGCGTGTTCTCGTTGAAGCCGGCGATATGGTCGCGATACACGATGAAATCGCTCTGGTCGTGCCGCAGCGCCTTGCCGGCAGGAGCATCGAGCATCTTCAGCAGCGCGGCATAATTCTTCGCTACATCGGCATCGGCTTGTGCCAGAGCCGGATCAGTGCAAATGGCCTTTTCCGCCACGCTGGCGGCCTTGGCGCAATCGAAGGACGGCTTGCCTTGCGCCGCCGCATGGGCTGCCAGCAGCGCGGTCAAAACGGCACCCATAGCTGCCAATCGCGTGGCGGTGTGGTGCGCTTTCCCTGATTTCGGTATCATGGGCAGTCGCCTTCGCCGCGCTTTCAGCCAGCCGTGGCTTGAATTCTGGCGGCAAAGCCGCCGACAGGCAAGCACGTCGCCGTTGCCGCCGGCCGTGGCCAATGCAGCCTTGCCCAATGTTGCGTTGCGACGGCGGAGCCTTTCCGGTATTGAGGCCGGACCTGAAACAGGGACCGCCCCAGCCCATGAGCTCCACCAAATGAGCCTAGTCGACTCGGTCAAGAATGCTTTCGTCCCGATCCATCGCGAGGGCTATCCGTTCATCGCCGCCTTTGGCGCCGGCACGCTGTTCCTCGGCTATTTCTCCTCGCTGCTGTTCTGGGTCGGCCTGATCCTGACCGCATGGTGCGTCTATTTCTTCCGCGATCCCGAGCGCGTCACGCCGGTCGACGACCGGCTGGTGGTCAGCCCCGCCGACGGCATCATCTCGGCGGTCGGGCCGGCGGTGCCGCCGCGCGAGCTCGGCCTTGGCAACACCGAAATGACCCGCATCTCGGTATTCATGAACGTGTTTTCCTGCCACGTTAACCGCGCCCCCGTGCGCGGCCGTATTTCCAAGATCGAGCACCGGCCGGGCAAGTTCCTCAACGCCGAACTCGACAAGGCAAGTTCGGAAAATGAGCGCAACGGGCTGGTCATCGACAGCCCCAACGGCACCGTGGTCGCCGTGCAGATCGCCGGCCTGGTGGCGCGGCGCATCGTCTGCTGGGCCGAGAGCGGCGGCTCGATCGCCATCGGCGAACGGTTCGGCCTGATCCGCTTCGGCTCGCGCGTCGACGTCTTCCTGCCTTCGACCGCCGTGCCGCGTGTCGCCGTCGGCCAGACCGCGGTCGGCGGCGAAACCGTGCTCGCGGAATTCGGCGGCATCGCCGCAACCCCACTCGTCAGGATCTCGTAAGCGGTGGGCGCGCCGTTCAAAAAATTCGAGGCTCACGGCAGCGGTGGCCCGCGCATTCGCGAAATCCCGATGCGCATGGTGCTGCCCAATCTGGTCACCGTGCTTGCCATCTGTGCCGGGCTGTCCGGCATCCGCTTCGGCTTCGAAGGCCGCTTCGAGCCGGCAGTGGTGATGGTGCTGCTCGCCGCCTTCCTCGATGGCATAGACGGGCGCCTGGCGCGTATGCTGAAGGCGACATCCAAATTCGGCGCGCAGATGGATTCGCTGGCCGACATCGTCAATTTCGGCGTCGCGCCCGCTTTGGTGCTCTATGCCTTCCTGCTCGACCGCGCAGGATCGCCCGGCTGGATCGCGGTGCTGCTGTTCGCCATCGCCTGCGGCTTACGGCTCGCGCGCTTCAATGTGCTCGACGAGGAGCATGATCGCCCGATCTGGCAGAGCGAATATTTCGTCGGCGTGCCGGCGCCGGCGGGCGCCGTGCTGGTCATGCTGCCGCTTTACCTGTCATTCCTGCACGTTGGCGTTGAGCCCAGCCGTACCGCCGCCTTCGTCGCCAGCGGCTTCACCATCCTGGTCGCCTTCCTGCTGGTCAGCCGGCTGCCGGTCTATTCCGGCAAAAGCCTGAAAGTGCCGGGCGACAAGGTGCTGCCGATCATCCTCGCGGTCGTGCTCTACGTGCTGCTGCTGATGACCTATCCCTGGTACACGCTGACCGCCTCGGTCGCCGGCTATCTCATCTTCCTGCCCTTCAGCGTGCGCGCCTATTCCAAGCGCGCCAAGATCGAGGGCGAGAAGGTGCCGCCTTCGGATATTGGCTGACAGGACCTGCCGCCATTCGCTGCCGGCGGTCACCTGGCTTTCGGCGCTTGCCGCATGACACCCGACCCGTCGGAACCTGTCGGCCATGCTGATCGTTATGTCCCTCAGCGGGCATTCGCAGCCAACTTGCATCAGGTGCAGGACCTGAAGAAAGCGAGGCGGAAATGGCTGTCATTCTCATCGGTGCTTTGCTCACTGTCGCTGGTGTTGTGTACATGGCCGGCGCCGTACTCAGGCGCGGCGGCTTAGCGATCCAGCGCCCGTTTCCGCGACGCCGGATGCCCCCACGCAGAATCTCGCAACGACGGGCCCGACACTTGAGCCACGGCGGCGTGGGCTCGGATTCTTCGGTCTGTCGCAGAACTGGCCGGGCCTGCTGATGATGGCGGTCGGCGTCATTCTGCTGTTGTCGTGGATGGTTCTCTAGAGCTTCGCTCCGCTCCGAGCTCGGAACGAATTCTCGACGACGTCCGCAAGCCTCAAGCCGCAGCGCTGAGCCCCAGCTTTTCGATTGCAAGCTTCCGCGTCGAGACATAATCCGTCTTGCCCGAGCCCAGCACCGGAATCTCGCCGACCTTGACGATGTCGTTGGGCACCATCAGTTCGGCGGCGCCCGCCTTCTTGCCGAACTTGCGCAGTTCTTCCGGATCGGCGTCGCCGGCGGTGGTGACCAGCACGATGCGCTCGCCGCGCCGCTTGTCGGGCACTGCCACCGCGGCGTGGCGCTCTTCCGGCCATAGCGACTGCACCAGCATTTCGACCGCGCCGAGCGACACCATCTCACCGGCGATCTTCGCGAAGCGTTTTGCGCGGCCGCGAATGGTGATGAAGCCCTCGCGGTCGACCGAGACGATGTCGCCGGTGTCGTGCCAGCCGTCCAGCGGCTGCAATTCGCCGGGGCGGTCGGCCGTCATGTAGCCCATCATCAAATTCGGCCCGTCGAGCCACAGGCGACCGGCATCTTCTATGCCTTCGACGGCTTCGAGCTTCATGCGCACCGCCGGCAGCGGTCGCCCGACCGTGCCGTCGCGGCCATGAATGGCGGTGTTGACGGCGACAACGGGGGCGGCCTCGGTCAGCCCGAACCCCTCGATGATCGAGGCATCGAAGCGCTCGCGGTAGACGCGGCGTGTCTCCGGCTTCACCGCCTCGGCACCGGCAACGACGAAACGCAGGCTCGAGAAATCGCCATCCTTGGCGGTGCGGGCATAATTGGCGAGGAACGTGTCAGTGCCGAACATGACCGTCGGCTTCACCTTGCGGGCGATCTCAGGAATGATCTTGTAGTGCAGCGGCGAGGGGTAGAGGAACAGCTTTACCCCGGTCACCAAAGGCAGGATGGTGCCGCCGGTCAAACCGAAAGAGTGAAACACCGGCAGCACGTTGAGCAGGATGTCGGACGGCGAGATGGTGACGCGCGCCTCGGCCTGCATGGCATTGGCGTGAAGATTGCGGTGCGACAGAACCACGGCCTTGGGCGTACCTTCCGAACCCGAGGTGAACAGGATCACCGCCGGCTTGGCTGCGTCCTGCCGCTGCAGCGGAAGGCGCCACAGCACGGCGGCCGCGAGCTTTTCCAGCGCTGTGACGCTTGCGCGCACATCCTCCAGCCACAGCATTTTGGCGCCACCGGCCTCGACCGCGGCGATGATGTCAGCGAGCGCAGCCTTTTCGACAAATGCGCGCGAAGAGATGACGGTGCGGATCACTGCCGTGCGCACGGCGGCGGTGACGCTCGCCGGCCCGGCGGTGTAGTTGATCATCGCAGCCACGCGGCCAGCTGACAGCAGGCCGACAAAGGACAGCACCACGCCATTGGCGTTGGGCAGCAGCACCCCGACTGCTTCGCCGGGTGCCGTTATAGCCTCGAAGCGGCGGCCGAGCACGCGCGCGCCGATAAACATCTTTCGATAGCTGAGCGAACCGCTGATCACGTCCCCGATGATCGGATGCGAGGTGCCGGTGCGATCGGCTGCATCGCGCATGGCCAGGAACAGGCCGCGATTGAGGTTGCTACCATAGAGCCTGGCCTCGGCGATGCGGTCGAACAACGCATTGGTGTTGGAAGCCTGATCGGGATTGCGCGCCAGCAGCTCGGCAATCGTCATCGGCTCCAGCACACTGATCGACAGTTTCGGGAACCAGTGTCGGGGCGCCCGGTCCCTTGGGGTCAAGGACACCGGCAAGTCGCGCGCGCCGGCGACGAAGATCGGCACGATGCGGGCGTCGGCCTGCATGGCAATGCGGGTGACGGCGCGGAAGAGGCGAAATGACTTCACATCAGGCTCGACGTCGTCTGGGAGATAGACGGCAAGCCGGCCTTTGCCCTTCAGCACCCTGACCAGCCGCCGGCTGACGAACAGATGCTCGGCGTTGAAGGCGATGGTGCGGCCAAGCTCGCGCCACGGCTCCAGCCAGGGCGAGCGCGCAGAGGCCTCGTCGAGAATGTGCAGCGTGTCGTCGGGCAGCAGCGACAGCATCAGCGCCGGCTCGATGCGCGACTGGTGCGAAACCACATAGATCACCGGCGTCGGCGCACTGCGCGCAATGCGGATGCGCCGGTCCTCGATGCGGTAGGCAAGCTTGAACGGCACGTAGAGCAGCGCCTGGGCGAAGCGCATGTCGAGGCGAAAGGTCTCGATCGCGCCAATCAGCAGCCAGGCCAGCACGAGGCCTGCAAGCAGCGCCAGTGTCAGGATCATGCCGCGTCTCTCCCAACGTTCCGGTATCGCGGCTCTCCGTCCGCTTCGCAGGAGAGGGTAACGCAATGGGGGGCAAGGTCAATGTAGAGCTCGACGCTCTCTTCCTTCCCCCCTTGTGGGGGAAGGTGGATCGGCGCGCAGCGCCGAGACGGATGAGGGGTGTTCCAGGTAACGCCAACGTCTCACTCCGCTGGAACACCCCTCATCCGACCTCGCTTCGCGAGGCCACCTTCTCCCACAGGGGGAGAAGGGAGATGGCGCTCATGCCGCCTTCAACCGCCCGCTGATGAACCGGAACTCCTGGCTCTTGCCACCATAGCCATAAGCGGCAGCCGGAACTTCGTGCACGAAGGCATAGCTCTCCTCATGCACGCCACCCAGCAGTTGGCCGAAAGCTTTAAAGATCGCCTTCAGATAGGCTTCGAGCTCCAGCTTGGTGTTGGTGCCGTCGACCACCTTGATGTCGAGCCAGAAGGTGTTGGCGCCGTGCTCGGCCAGCGACTTGCCGCCTGCGAACCAGTGCTGCGGGTCGACATAGCTGACGGCGACGGCGGTGATCGTCGGGTCCTTGCGCAGATGCGTTGCGGTCAGCTCGGTGATTTCCCTGGCAATCGTCGCGGACAGCTTGGCGTCGGGCTTGCCGGTGACGCTGATGTTGATGATCGGCATTTTTCTCTCCTTTGGTTGAGCGGCGTCTGTTTGCCGTTGAAGAGACCATGTCATGATGGTTGGATCAAAAAAATCGAATTGTTTGGAATAGAAGGTTTTGTATTATCGAAGTATGCAAGCGCTCGAGCCCGATCTCCTCAGAACCTTCCTCGCCTTTGTCGATGGCGGCTCGCTGGCGCAGGCCGCGTCCGCTGTCGGCCGCTCGCCTTCCGCGGTGACGGCGCAGATGCAGCGGCTGGAGGAGATCGTCGGCGAACCGCTGCTGGTGGCGCGGGGGCGTGGGCGCGGACTGACACCGGCCGGCGAGGATCTGGTCGGCCATGCCCGTCGCATCCTTGCCGTCCACAGCGAGGCCTGGCTGGCGCTGAAGGGCGCACGCGCCGCCGGCCGTGTCGCCATCGGCACGACGCAGGATTTCGCCGACAGCGGCCTGCCGGAGCTGCTCAGGGCCTTTGCGACCAGCCATCCGCGCGTCAGGATCGAATTGCGCGTCGGTCGCTCGGCTGAGCTTGGCGAGGCGCTGCAGGCCGGTCAGCTCGATCTGGCCATCATCATGCGCAAAACGCCCGCCAATGACGAAGTCGGGCTGTTCAGTGAGCCGATGCTGTGGCTGTGCTCGCAAAAGGGGCTGGCCGCGCGAGAGGAAGAGCTGCCGCTGGCACTCCTCGATCCCTATTGCGGTTTTCGCGAGGCCGCACTTGCGGCGCTCGATGCCGCCGGCCGCCGCTATCGCATCGCCGCCGGCAGCGCCAGCCTTGCGGGCTTGCGCACCGCGGTCAACGCCGGCATCGCGCTGACCTTGCGCACCGCCCGCTTCGCTCATTCCGGCATCGTCGAAGCGCCGCGCGACCTCGGCCTGCCGCCGGTGCCGACGGCACAATTCGCCATAAGGCTCGGTCAGGGCGCCGACCGGCCGGCACGCGATCTTGCCGCCTTGCTGAGCGACAACCTCGCCTTGCCGGGCGCTCCGAGCTGATTTGCAAAGAAAAAGCCGACCTTACGGTCGGCTTTAAGGAGGACGGGTCGAGGGGTTTGGGGGGACTTGGGGGTGACCCGTCGCACCAATAATGCCCGAGTCGAATGATGGTTCCATGACTTTGAAAATAATTATTGGGTTGCCGCACTTTTTCTCGCCACCAGCCAGTCGCGCCCCGCATGGGCAAAAACCGCGCACAGCACGATGGCGCCGCCGATCAGGCTGGCGGCCGGCGGGATCTCGGCCAGAAACAGGAAGGCAAACAGGATCGCGAACGGCACTTCGGCCGAACCGAGCAGGCCGGATTCGGGCGCGGGGATCAGCCGCGAGCCTTCCGTCCACAGGATAGAGGCCATCGCGAAGGAACCGCCGAAGGCGACGAGCAGCACGGCGTCGCGCGCAGACACCGCCAGCGGGTCGGTGACGAACCAGCCAAAGACGAACAGCAGGAACGCCGACACCGCGCCCGCCCATACAACGGGCGTGTCGCGGAAGGCGCGCACCATGATCATGTAGAGCGCGCTGCCGGCGGTCATCAGCAAAGCCAGCCCGTCGCCGAAGAGATGACCCGTGCCGAAGCCGGAGCCGACCATGATCGTCACGCCGCACAGCGATACTGCGGCGGCAACAAGTGTCTGCGCCCGGAACGGCTCGCGCACCAGCACGAAGGCAAGCAGCGCGGTGATGAAGGGCGCGGTGGCGTAGATGACCGCGACATTGGCGACAAAGGTGAACTTGAACGCCGAGATGAAGGCGATGCTGGCCGCCGCACCCTCGACCGCCAGCAGCCAGCCGCGCCAGCCGAGCCGCAGGCTTTCGCTCCCGCCCGAGCGGCGGCGCCGCCAGAACACGTAGAAGCTTATCAGGATCGAGCCGACGAAGCCGCGCCAGCATGTGATGGTCAGTGGATTGGCATTGATCGACTTGGTCAGCACGCCGGTGAGCGCGAAGGCGACGGCCGAGGCCGACACCAGGATGATGCCAAGCGTGCGCTCGGCGGCGATGCTGGCCGTGTGATGCATGAGCGTGTCGGGCTCGCCGGGAGAATCCGTCATGTCACCAGACTAAGCTTGCGATCCTGACAACCTGCCGTCAGGAGGGTGTCATCATTCCATGGCACAGCCAGCACGCCTCTGCGCCAGCTTCGGGCTTGCGTTGGGGCAGGGGCCGGCGGCCTGCATTCGCCTGAGGCTTACAAAGGGCTTGCATGACCAAAAGCCACTTAGCAGTGGTCGCTGACGCTATTACGCGAGGAGGCGAACGCGCAGGTTAGGCGTCATGCAATGCTGGACGGCCATAGCCCAATCAGGTAATTTTGAGGCTCGCGGATTGATCGGCGTGGCTCACCCCGGCGCGGACTACGGAGAGGGCGCGCTGATGCATGTGCTGCATCCGGGAGTTTCGATGACTGAAGTGATCGATCGACTGGTGACGGCGATGAACGCGCATCATCTCGACGCTGTCACCGCTCTTATCCACGAGAACTATCGGAGCGTACAGCCGGCGCACCCGGGCAGAGCCTTCGTCGGGCGCGACCAGATGCGCGCCAACTGGGAGGCCATGTTCACCGGAATACCTGACTTCCACGCAACGGTCACGCGCTCGGTCCAAGACGGTGAAACGACCTGGATCGAATGGCATTGGTCAGGTACTCGCCGCGACGGGCAACCCTTTGAGGTGCGCGGGGTCACGCTGTTCGAGATCATCGACGGTCAGATTGCGGCCGGGCGACTGTATCTGGAGGACGTCGAGCGGCAGGTCGTCGGCATCGAAGACGCGGTTGAAGCCCTCTCCGGGCGCCGTCCGCCAACGGCCGGCAGTGGAACCGGTTCTTGACCTTACCACCGCGCCGCGGCGGAGACCGCCGATAGCTTCGCCTGGGCTATGCACTCAGAAGGGTAGGTCGGCTTTGAACGGCTGCCACGGCCTACTGCGTTGCCTGGTAGAGTTCCGAAGCGGCCTCCTTCAGCGCGCGCCGGCCGTCGGGCCTGAAATACATCATGTGGCCGCCCTCGACGACGTCGAGACGGATAGGCTTGGCATTGGCGAGCGTCGGGAGTTGGTTCACCAGATAGCGCGAGGCCAGATAGGGCGTGACCAGGTCGGTGTCGCCGTTCACGATCACCACCCCGAGCGCCGGGTTCAGCGAGCGCGCCCGCTGCAGATCGTGCATGGCACCGGCGTAGCCTTGGCGCGAACCGCCGTAGTCCCAATTGTGGGTCACGTCGCCGTTGAGCAACCGGTAGCTGACATCGGTGCGAAAATTCAGCTCGCTGCTGACATAGCCGACAAAGGCCGAGGTCAACGCCGGCACGCTGCGGTCGAGCACCGGATCCGGGCCGGCGCTGCGAGCGCTCTCCGGCGCGATGTCTGCGGTGGCGATCGTGCCGTCATATGGGCTGAGCACCCTGCCACTGGTGCGCTGGAATTCGCGCGCGAACAGGGCGGTCGGGATGCGGGCGAAATTGCGCTGCACGAGGTCGAGCGGCAAGCCGGTGATCTCGGCCACGCGCTGGCTGGCCAGTCGTCCGCCCTGTTCCAGCCCGCCGGTCAGGGCGGCGAGGTAATCGCCCAGCGCATACTTTTCGACCTCGGCGAGCTTTTCGCGCAGCGCCTCGCCGCTGACGCCTTCGCCGCGCAGTCGCACCGCCGCCAGCGAGGGCAGTTCAAGCGCCCAATGCAGCGGCTGGAATTCATCTGGTAGCACCAGCGTGAATTCCAGCGCCGGCGAGATCAGCACAATGCCGTTGGGGCTCAGGCCGACATCCTCCTGCAGGGTTCTGGCGAGAAGGGCTGCCCGGAACCCGCCATAGCTTTCACCGGCAAGGAAGAGCGGCGATCCGGTGCGGCCGTTCTGGGCGAGATAGAGCCGGATGAAGGCGCCGATCGAGCTGGCATCCTGGCTGATGCCCCAGAAGTCTTTGGTATCCTGGCCCGGCGCCTCGCGGCTGTAGCCGGTGCCGACCGGATCGACGAAGACGAGGTCGGTCATGTCGAGCCAGCTGTCGGGATTGTCGATCAGCTTTTGCGGCGGCGGCAGGAATTGGCCATCGGCCCCGGTCGCGATGACACGTGGCCCGAGCGCGCCGAGATGCAGATAGGCGGACGCCGCTCCGGGGCCGCCATTGAAGACGAAGGTGATGGGACGAGCCTTCTCCGCACCCGCCGTCGGCGGCAGCGTGTAGGCGACATAGAAGATTTCCGCCGTAACCTCGGCCTTCCCCGAAAGCAGCGACAGCGTGCCGGCCTTTGCCTGGTAGTCAAGCTTGCGTCCGGCAATGGTGATTGAATGGCTGGTCGTTTGTGGCGCCGGCAGCAGCGACAGCACGCCGCCGGTGGGTGCAGGACGCTTGGGCGTTTCGGCGAGGCCGGGCCCTATCAGTGCGCCAAGCAACAGGAGAATTGCAGGAATGAGCTTCAGCTTGGCACGCATGACACCTCCGGGAATGGCTCCCGAATAGGTATGGTCTGGGCGATCGAAGTCAAAGTAACTCTTCGCGAACGTCCTGGCCCCTCTGCCCGCCGGCATATCAGTGCTATCAAAGCGCGACGGACTCGAAAGGACAGGACCATGGACGCCACCGCGCTCAAAGCCATGCAGGCGCCGCTCAAGGAGGCCTATCGCGGCGACGCCGCGCAGGCGCTGATCACGCTTCGCGCCAGGGGTTCGATCGACGACCAGTCGATCGCCTGCAAGGTGGAAACCGGTAGGGCGCTGGCCGTGGCCGGCCTGCATCCGGCAACCGGCGGCTCCGGGCTCGAACTATGCTCGGGCGACATGCTTCTGGAGGCCCTGGTCGCCTGCGCTGGGGTCACGCTGAAGGCGGTGGCGACCGCGCTGGAGTTCAAGCTTGGCGCGGCGACCGTTGAGGCCGAAGGCGATCTCGACTTTCGCGGCACGCTGGGTGTGGCGAAAGATGCACCTGTGGGCTTTCGCGCCATCCGGCTGAATTTCGATCTCGACACCGACGAGCCGCAAGAGCGCATCGATTCGCTGATCAAGCTCACAGAGCGCTATTGCGTGGTGTTCCAGACGATCAACAGCAAGCCGGAGCTGACGGTGAGCGCACGAGCCTGATCTCCCCCCTTGAGGGGGAGATGTCGCCGAAGGCGACAGAGGGGGTCGGGCCGATTGGACGCGACGCCCTTTTGTGCAGAAAGGAGGTTGGCGCTCCACGCGCGGCGACCCCCTCTGGCCTGCCGGCCATCTCCCCCTCAAGGGGGGAGATACAAATTACTGCGCCGCCGGCTCTTCCGCGTCGCCCTCGTCGGTGAACGGCGAAGCGCTCGGCACGCAGTTCACGGCCCAGCCGGCCGGGGTCGGCTGCTTCTGGTATTCGGTGATGGCGTTCGTGCATTGTTCGCGGGTGTCGAAGGTGCTGGGCAGAACCACCATGCCGCCTTGCGGGCCGGCGATCACCAGGTACCAGACCAATGCTACGCTGGGAGCAGCCATGGGAATTCCTCGCTTTTGCTGGATGTCGGAGTCGGATTGACCCTAGCAACTCCCGGCAGATGGCGAAAGCAGGGCGACGGGGGAGCGACCTGCCGGATCATCACAGACCCGTGAACGGAACCGCTCCCCCTGGAGCAATTCCAGGAAAAGTGTGATCGGTTTTCCGTCCGGAATTGCGTAAAAACAAAGGGATAGAGCGGTTCGCCGTTTCCGTGAAACGGCGAACCGCTCTATCCTGCTCTCAGTTCACCGCGAAGCAGTAGAACAGGCCGTCGCCGCCGGTGCGTTTCAGCGCCTCCTGGCTGCAGCCGCCGCGCGAGGCATGCGAGGAGTTCCAGGATTTCGCTGCCGCCGACTCATCGAGGCCGGTGCGGTCGTGATGGCCCATCATTGCCGCCCCTTCCGCCCCGCTCAAGGTCCAGTCGCCGCAGGTCTGGTCGGCGATCTTGGTGCCGTCGGGCTTCGAGCCGGTCAGTATGTCGTGCCGGTTCGGTTTGTCGCCGCGGCCGTTGACCACCTGGCCCTTTTCGTTGAGCGCCGTCTGTTTGGTGATGGCGTTGGCGTCGCTGTGCAGCGAGGCGACATCGTCGGCAATCTTCTCGCCCTTGGCGTTGACCCACGGGCCCTTGCCGATGCGGTCGCGCGCATCGGTATCGGCGGTCGAGAGATAGGCGTGCCATTCCTTGCCGGTCACCCCCGCGGCTTCCGCCAGCGAGGCGCAATGCGCATCGGCGCCTTTGAGGCCGCCGAGATCGGCGCCCTTGCCGGAACCGACGCTGGTAACGAAGAAACTCATCTTGGCGTCTTGCGCAAGGGCTACGCCAGTCGTGGCGGCAATCGCAGCGGCGGCAACGAGAAGAAGTCTACGCATGTCGGTCCTCCGGTTTCGAATGTCCTACGTCAGAAGAAACGTAACTGGAGGCTTGTTTAATCCGGCTTCAGCCCAGCTTTTATTCCGGCTGCCGGTAGGCGACGAAGCGCTGCTGCCTGGCCTGGAAGATCAGCCCTGTCTCTTTCAACTCGGGGCTGGCCAGCGGCACGATGCGCCGGGCGATCTCTGAAGGGTGCGGGAGCGTCTCGGGATCCTCGCCGGGCGCCGCCTGCGCACGCATGGCGGTGCGGGTGGCGCCGGGGTCGGCCGCATTGACGCGCAGCGGCAGGCTTTGCGTCTCATGCGCCCAGGAGCGCGCCATGGCTTCCACCGCCGCCTTTGACGCCGCATAGGGCGCCCAGAAGGCGCGTGCCGAATGCGCGGCCCCGGAGGACATGAGAATGGCGCGGCCGGCGTCGGACAGCCGGAGCAGCGGGTCGACCGAGCGGATCAGCCGCCAGGTCGAGGTGACGTTGATGGTCATCACCTTCTCGAAGGTTTTCGCCTCGACATGACCGATCGGCGAGATGACGCCGAGCACGCCGGCATTGGCCACGAGTATGTCGAGCTTGCCCCAGCGCTCATGGATGGCGCCGCCCAGCCGGTCTATGCCGGCCATGTCCGAGAGATCGAGCGGCACCAGCGTCGCTTCACCCTTGCCGGTCCTGGCGTGCTCGGCCTTGATCTGGTCGTCGAGTTCTTCCAGCCCACCCACGGTGCGGGCGACGGCAATGACATGCGCGCCGGCGGCGGCAAGTTCCTTGGCAATGAAATAGCCGATGCCGCGCGAGGCGCCGGTAACGACCGCGACGCGGCCGGAGAGGTCGAGGGTCATGCGAGCGCTTTCAAGAATGGCAGTTGGGCTCTACGCCCCGTTGTTCGCCAGCAGCGACAGCGTGCGCACATTGTCGTGGCCTTCGAAGTCGAGCAGGCGGGTCGGGTACTGGCCGGTGAAGCAGGCGTCGCAGAATTGCGGCTGCTCATTGTCCCGGCCGGCCTCGCCGACGGCGCGGTAGAGCCCATCAATGGTGAGGAAGCCGAGTGAATCGACGCGGATGAACTCGGCCATCTCCTCGATCGACATGCGTGACGCCAAGAGCTTCGACTTCTCCGGCGTGTCGACGCCGTAGAAGCACGACGCGCTGGTCGGCGGCGAGGCGATGCGCATATGCACTTCCCTGGCGCCGGCATCGCGCACCATCTGCACGATCTTCTGGCTGGTGGTGCCGCGCACGATGGAATCGTCGACCAGCACCACGCGCTTGCCCTCGATCATGCGGCGGTTGGCATTGTGCTTGAGCTTGACGCCCATATGGCGGATCGAATCGCCGGGCTGGATGAAGGTTCGGCCGACATAGTGGTTGCGAATGATGCCGAGTTCGAAAGGGATACCGGCAGCCTGCGAAAAGCCGATCGCCGCCGGCGTGCCGGAATCCGGCACCGGCACGACGATGTCGGCCTCGACAGGGCTTTCCTGCGCCAGTTCCGCGCCGATGCGCTTGCGCACCTCGTAGACGTTACGGCCTTCGACCGACGAGTCCGGCCGCGCGAAATAGACATATTCGAAGATGCAGAAGCGGGTCTTCTGCGGCTCGAACGGGAACAGGCTCTCAATGCCCTTCGAGGTCACGACGACCATTTCGCCGGGCTTCAGGTCGCGCACGAAGCGGGCGCCGATAATGTCCAGCGCGCAGGTTTCGGAGGCCAGGATCCAGGCGCCGTCGAGATCGCCGAGCACCAGCGGGCGGATGCCGAGCGGATCGCGGCAGCCGATCATCTTCTTGGAGGTCATCGCCACCAGCGAAAAGGCGCCTTCGACCTGGCGCACGGCATCGATGAAGCGCGAATTCAAATCGCGTTCCTTGCTGGTCGCAACCAGATGCAACAGCGTCTCGGTGTCGGAGGTCGACGAGAAGATCGCGCCCTGTTTCTGCAGCGCGCGCTGCACGGTCATGGCGTTGGTGAGGTTGCCGTTATGGGCGACGGCAAAGCCGCCATCGGCGAGTTCGGCGAAGAAGGGCTGGATGTTGCGCATGCCGGCGCCGCCGGTGGTGGCGTAGCGCGTGTGGCCGATGGCACGGTTGCCTTGCAGGCTGTCGATGACATGCTGCTTGGTGAATGTGTCGCCGATCAGACCGACATGGCGTTCGACATGGAACTGGGTGCCGTCATAGGAGACGATACCGGCCGCTTCCTGGCCGCGATGCTGCAGCGCGTGCAGGCCCAGCGTGACGATGGCCGCGGCGTCCTGACGGCCGAAAATGCCGAACACACCGCATTCGTCGTGGAAATGATCGTCTGCTTCGGCGGAAAGCACGTCGTCTGCGTCTGCCTTCGAAACTGCCATGGGGCTCAAGCTCCGCTAAAATGGCCATATAAGGCGATAGCGCCGCGAAAGCAACGCACGCCGTGCGCGGTTCACACCATAGTCAGCTCATAAATGGCGCCCGCCTAGTGGGCGCCATGCCGTTTCAGTTCAGTTTGCCGGTGCGGCCGGCGCCGGAGCGGCGGGCTGTGCCGGCGCATTGTCGGCCGGAGCGTCGGTCTCGTCGTCCGGCGCTGGCGCGTCATCGCCGGTTGCCGGCGCATCCGCGGCCGGTGCATCGGCTGCCGGAGGCGTCTCGGGTGCTGCCGGCTGATTCGGGTTGAGCTTCTTCAGGATGGCGTTTTCCGGATCCTCGGGCAGCAGGCTTTCCAGCTTGGCGCCGATGGTCTCGAGCAGTGGCCTCGACTTGGCGTTGGCGACCCAGGCAGGCGCCTTGGCGCCGGCCAGCCAGTTGAAGAACAGAAGCGCCACCGCAACGACCAGGATGCCGCGCGCCGCGCCATAGAGGAAGCCCAGCGTACGGTCGAGCGCGCCGATCCTGGAATCGATGATCCAGTCGGCAAGCTTCATGGTGATGACGGAGACGACAATCAGCGCGATGACGAAGACGATGCCGGCGGACGCCGCCATGGCGATCTTGTCGCTTTCGACATAGGGCTGAACGTAAGGCAGCACCGGCTTGTAGAAGAAGAACGCCGCCGCGGCGGCAGCGGCCCAGGAGACGACGGACAGGATTTCGCGGGACAAGCCGCGAACCATGGCGAGCATCGCCGAGACCAGGGTGAAGCCGACGAGAATTCCGTCAAGCAGCGTAATCGGCATGTTGTTCGCCCCACTCCGATTGTCTTTTCACGGCTCGGGCGAGCCGCGTCATTCTTCCTCGTCGACACGGCTGCGCCGTGAGCCGGCTATGCGCGCCACCAGATCGGCAAGTTCGGTCGGCTGGAAAGCGCCGGCCCCGATCCCGCCAGGACCAGTACCATTGGCAACCTCCTCGCTGCCCAAGGGCAGAACCGCACTTCCAAAACCCAGCTTTTCGGCCTCTTTAAGGCGCTGTTGCGCATGCGCAACCGGCCTCACAGCGCCCGACAGGCTGATTTCGCCGAAATAGACGCAATCGGCGGGAAGGGCAAGACCGGTGAGCGATGAAACCAGTGCAGCGGCAACCGCCAGATCGGCAGCCGGCTCGGAAATCCGGTAGCCGCCGGCAACGTTGAGATAGACATCGTGGGTGCCGAAGCGCACGCCGCAATGGGCTTCGAGCACGGCCAAAATCATCGACAGCCGCGCGCCGTCCCAACCGACGACGGCGCGGCGCGGCGTGCCCAGCGAGGACGACGCCACCAGCGCCTGGATCTCGACCAGCACCGGGCGAGTGCCCTCCATCCCGGCAAAAACCGCGGCACCCGGTGACTTTGCATGGCGTTCGCCAAGGAACAGCTCGGAGGGATTGGCGACTTCGCGCAGTCCCTTGTCCGACATTTCAAAGACGCCGATCTCGTCGGTCGGCCCGAAACGGTTCTTCACCGTGCGCAGGATGCGGTAATGGTGGCCGCCTTCGCCTTCGAAATAGAGCACGGCGTCGACCATGTGCTCGACGACGCGCGGGCCGGCGATCTGGCCTTCCTTGGTGACATGGCCGACCAGCACGATGGCAGCGCCGGTCGATTTGGCATAGCGGATCATCGCCTGGGCGGCGGCGCGCACTTGCGTGACCGTGCCGGGCGCCGAATCGGCAAGGTCGGTCCACAGCGTCTGGATGGAATCCAGGATGACGAGGTCCGGCCGCCTGCCGTCGGCGATGGTCGCCAGGATATCCTCGACATTGGTTTCGGCGGCGAGTTCGACCGGTGTGTCGGCGACGCCAAGCCGCTGCGCCCGCAGCCGGATCTGGGCGACGGCCTCTTCGCCCGAGACATAGACGATGCGATGGCCTTTTGATGCGAGCGCTGCTGCGGCCTGGGTCAAAAGCGTCGACTTGCCGATGCCGGGGTCGCCGCCGACCAGCAGCGCCGAGCCACGCACGAACCCGCCGCCGGTGGCGCGGTCGAGCTCACCAATGCCCGAAACGATCCGCGGCGCGTCCTCGATGTCGCCGGACAGACTGGTCAGCACCACGGCGCGGCCCTTGCGGGCATTGCGCGTGTTTGCCGGGCCCGAGCCGATGCCGCCCGACGTGCCTTCCTCGACCAGTGTATTCCACTCGCCGCAGGCATCGCATTTGCCGGCCCAGCGCTGGTGCACCGATCCGCAATTCTGACAGATGAACTGGACGCGGGATTTAGCCATGGTGGGATGCCGCGCGCAAAAGACTGAAGGCTGGCGATCCTGCACACCCCCCTCTGTCCTGCCGGACATCTCCCCCGCAAGGGGGGAGATTGGCTGTCATCGATGCTTTCGCCAACCGCGCCCGTCGCAAGACAGACGCCGCCCTCAAAGCTGCCGATCTCCCCCCTTGCGGGGGAGATGGCCGGCAGGCCAGAGGGGGGTGTGACGGGACGCTGACATAGGCCAAAAAGCTACTCAAACCTCTCCGCAATATGGTGCTCTTCGGCTAGGTCGGAGAAGCGGGTGAACTCGCCCTGGAAGGCGAGGCTGACCGAACCTGTCGGGCCGTGGCGCTGCTTGGCGACGATGACTTCGGCCTTGCCGCGCATTTCGTTCATCTCGTGTTCCCACTTGATGTACTCGTCGGTGCCGGGCTTGGGTTCGCGGTTCTTCAGATAATATTCCTCGCGATAGACGAAGATCACCACGTCGGCGTCCTGCTCGATCGAACCGGATTCGCGAAGGTCGGAGAGTTGCGGGCGTTTGTCTTCGCGGCTTTCGACCTGACGCGACAGCTGCGACAGCGCGATGATCGGCACGGAAAGTTCCTTGGCCAGCGCCTTCAGGCCGGTGGTGATCTCGGTAATTTCCTGGACGCGGTTCTGCGAAGCCTTGGCGGATGAACCCTGCATCAGCTGGATATAGTCGATGACGATGAGGTCGAGGCCGCGCTGACGCTTCAGCCGGCGTGCGCGCGCCGAAAGCTGCGCGATCGAGATGCCGCCGGTCTGGTCGATGAACAGCGGGATCTTCTGCATGGTCTGCGAGCAGGCGACCAGCTTTTCGAAATCCATCTCCGAAATCTCACCACGGCGGATCTTTGACGACGAAATTTCGGTCTGCTCGGAAATGATGCGGGTGGCGAGCTGCTCAGACGACATTTCCAGCGAGAAGAAGCCGACGACGCCGCCATTGGCGGCCTTGAACGAGCCGTCGGCCTGCTGCGCCGGCACATACATTTCGGCGATGTTGAAGGCGATGTTGGTGGCGAGCGATGTCTTGCCCATGCCCGGACGGCCGGCAATGATGATCAGATCCGACGCCTGCAGGCCACCCATGCGGCGGTCGAGATCGCGCATGCCTGTGGCGAGGCCTGACAGGTGGCCGTCGCGCATATAGGCGGCGTTGGCCATGTCGACGGCGGTCTTGACGGCGTCGGTGAAGCTCTCGAAGCCGCCATCGTAGCGGCCGGTTTCGGCCAATTCGAACAGCCGCCGCTCGGCATCCTCGATCTGCTCGGACGGCGCCATGTCGACCGGCGCGTCATAGGCGATGTTGACCATGTCCTCGCCGACGGTGATCAGCGCGCGGCGCGTCGCGAGGTCGTAGATGGCACGGCCATAGTCGGTGGCGTTGACGACGGTGACAGCCTCGACCGCCAGACGAACCACATACTGCGCCACTGTCATGTCGCCGACCTTCTCGTCGGCCGGCAGGAAGGTTTTCAGCGTGATCGGCGTCGCCACCTTGCCCATGCGGATGAGCTCGGCCGCGACCTCGAAGATTTTCCGGTGCAGCGGCTCGTAGAAATGGCCGGCCTTGAGGAAGTCGGAGACGCGGTAGAAGGCATCGTTATTGACGAGGATGGCACCGAGCAGCGCCTGCTCGGCCTCGATGTTGTTCGGCGCCTCGCGATAAAGCGGTTGCTCCGCCACGCCGAATTTTCGTGCTGCCTCTGCCATGATGTCCCCGATTTCGATCCCGGCTTCTCGATACCAGAACGCGAAAGATCCGGTGCTGACTTATATGCATCAGTTTCGTTCAATCGTCGTTGATGCCCGTTGTTCACAGGGGCAGCGGACCGTCCACAGGACAGAATTCCCGTGCTCTGATTCCGGTTGACTCGCAATGCTGATTGTATTGGTCCGACAGGAACGAAGCAAGAACAATCTCGGTGACTATCCGATTCTTCCATCCAATGTGTCGCCCCAGTCGAGCCGTCGCGCTGCCTTGAACAGCTTGCCGTCGCGCTTGGTGAAAAGCGTCTCGCCTGCGCTGCCGTCCGGCCGGCACAATTTGAGCAGCACCTTGCCGGAGCCGGCTTTCGGCGGTGCAATGATGCGCGGCTGGTGTGCAGGCGCGGGTTGCCGCGACGCTGCGACGTAGATGAACTTCTCGTCCTCCCACGGCACATCGGCATCCTTGGCCAGGCGATGCAGCCGCGAGCGGGCGACGCGGCGCGAAAAATGACACCAGTCGGGCGGCTCAAGCGGGCAGGGTGCTTGATGCGGACACGGCGCCAGCACATGCGCGCCGGCCTCCAGCAATTGCCTGCGCACGGCAAGAATACGCTGCCAGCCGGCCGGCGTGCCCGGCTCGACGATCAGCAACGTGTCGCCGGTCAATTGCCAGAGCCGGGCGACAAGCTTCGGCAACGATGCCGGCGCGATCTCGTCCAGCACATAGGCGCAGGTGACGAGGTCGGCAGGCCTGAGGTCGGCAAGGTCGATGGTCACATCGCCGGCGCGCCAGTCCGTCCTGGCGGCGATGGTATCAAGAGCCAGCGACTGGCCGACCTTGCGCACCGCGGCGCTGGCTTCAATCAGCACTGCCTGTTCGAGATCGGGCCACAGGCCCGTGGTGGCCCAAAGCACCGTGCCCGGGCCCGCGCCGACATCGAGCAGGGTTCTTGGTTGGAAATCGGGCCGCGCATCGGCAAGCGAATCGAGGCTGGCGCGCACCGCGGCATAGGTCGCCGGCAGCCGCGTCGCCAGATAGGCCTTCACCGCCATCTCCTCGGCCATGTGCAGGCGGCCATCGCGCAGTTCGGCGCGGTAGCGGTCCGACAGCGTCTTCGCCGCATGGCGCAGCGCCGACAGCGGTATCGTTTCGAGCAGGCGCTCGACGCCTTGTCTGAGCGGTGGGGGCAGTTCCACGCTCACGCTCCGCGCGGCGCGAACAGGATGACCGGGGCGCAGGCGATCCCGGCCACGGCGGCTGCGATAGTGAGGATGAAGGTCATGGAAAAGGTCTCGCGAGAAGGAGACCTTTTTCAGTGCCGGAGCCGGCAATGGCAAGCGGCAATACGCAATCGAGGCGTTATTCCCGATCCGACACCTTGCGGCGGCGTGCCGGTTTGGCGGCAGCGGACCTGACAGCAACGGACTTGGCGGCGACAGACCTGGCAACGGCAGGCTCGGCGGCTGCGGTTTCCGGGCGATGTCCCATATCGCGCATTTCCAGCGCCCTCTCGCATTTGGCCATGTAGTCGCGCGTCATCGGCAGCGTGTCGTTCTTCTTGGCGATCTGGATCTGGAAGATCACCAGATCCTGCCAGCGGAAGGCGGCTTCCGAGGCGGCGAGATAGAACTCCCACATGCGGCAGAAGCGCTCGTCATAGATCGCCTTGGCCTTGTCGCGGTTGGCGGCAAAGCGCTGGCCCCAATGCTTCAGCGTGTCGGCATAATGCAGCCTCAGCATCTCTATGTCGGTGACGACGAGGCCGGATTTCTCGATTGCCGGCATCACCTCCGAAAGCGCCGGGATGTAGCCGCCAGGGAAGATGTATTTGCGGACGAAGGCGCTGGTCGCCCATGGCACGCCGGTGCGGCCGATCGTGTGGAGCAGCATGACGCCGTCGGGTTTCAGCAGCGTCGCCGCCTTGTCGAAGAAGGTGCGGTAGTGGTTGACGCCGACATGCTCGAACATGCCGACCGAAACGATGCGGTCGAAGCGCTCATTGAGCTCGCGGTAATCCTTCAGGTCGAAATGCACCCGGTCCTGCAGGTCCAGCGCATGGGCCCGGTCCGTGGCGACGCCGTGCTGCTCGGTCGACAGCGTGACGCCTTGCACGTCGACATCGAAGGTCTTGGCGAGGTAAAGGCCAAGCCCGCCCCAGCCGGAGCCGATATCGAGCACGGTCTGGCCGGCCTTCAGCCTGAGCTTGGCGGCGATGTGGCGCTTCTTGGCGGCCTGCGCCTCGTCGAGCGTCATGTCCGGCTGCTCGAAATAGGCGCAGGAATACTGCATGTCCTCGTCCAGGAAGAGCCGGTAGAGATCGCCCGACAGGTCATAGTGGCGCTGTACGTTGCGGCGCGAGCGCGAGGCGGTGTTGATCTGCTGCAGGCGGCGGAAGGCGTGGCGCAGGCCTTCGATCGCCTTCGACCAGGTGGCGTCGATGCCGCCGCTGCCCATATTCTGGAAGGCGATGCGCATGACGCCCAGCACGCCCCCCTCGAGGACGTCGAGTTCGCCGTCCATGTAGGCTTCCGGCACGGCCAGCATCGGATCGAAGGTGATGGCGCGCTCGGCATGCCTGGTCTTGATGTGCATGTGCACCGGCTCGCCGCTGCCGTCTCCGAAAACCACGGTCGAGCCCTTCGGCCCGGTGACTTTGAGATTGCCCGTGCGCACCAGGCGGTCGAGAACGCGCTTCAACAGAATATTCATGCCCAAATGTCCCCTCACGGTCAGACTGGCTGTCTAATTCTGCCTCAATATATAGGGGTTCGAAAAGTTCCATTTGGCACAAAAATGCCCGGGCGAGACGCCCGGGCATTGGTCCACAAAGGCTGGATGACGACAATGTGATCGGGAGCGCCGCTCCCCTCGCTTGTCGTTAAGCGATCAAGCGTTGTCTTCGCCGCCTTCGAACTCGGTGTTCGGGTCGAAGAAGTTCTCCGGCCGCGCATTGTCGTTGATGTCGTCGCCATAGATGGCTTCGGCGGTGGTCAGCGTCTCGCCCTTGGCCTGACGCTCGGCTTCCTCGGCCGTGCGGGCGATGTTGAGGCTGATGGTGACCTCGACTTCCGGATGCAGCGCTATCGCCACATTGGTGACACCGATGGTCTTGATCGGCTGGTTGAGCTGGATCTGGTTGCGGTTGACCGAGAAACCTTCCGCCGTCAGCAGGTCGGCGATGTCGCGGGTCGACACCGAACCGTAGAGCTGGCCGGTCTCGCCGGCCGAACGCACGGCGATGAAGCTCTTGCCGTCGAGCTTTTCGGCAACCTGAGAGGCTTCCGACTTGCGCTCGAGGTTACGGGCTTCGAGCTGGGCGCGCTGGCCCTCGAACTTCTTCTTGTTGGCCTCGTTGGCACGCAGCGCCTTGCCCTGCGGCAAGAGGAAGTTGCGGGCAAAGCCGTCCTTGACCTTGACGGTATCGCCCATCTGGCCGAGGCGGGAAACGCGTTCGAGAAGAATAACTTGCATGGTCTTGTTCCTTCGTCTGGGCACCGACCGCGGGATCGGCGCCGAATTGAATGGAACAGGTCAGGAAGCTCGGGCGCCGTGGCGCCGGTGTCGCTGTCCTGCCTGTCGCGGCAGTTAGAGGCTTTTCACCTCAACTCGGGATTTCAACGCATGTCGCCGAAAAAGTGGTCCCGGTTTTGGAACAACGGCATGCATCATCAAACTGACCCTACGGCGCCCGTCGCCGTGGGAGAAATGCGGGCGGCAAGCCGCCCGCATCAAAGAAATTAGCGAACCACGTAGGGCAGCAGGCCGAGGAAGCGGGCGCGCTTGATCGCCTTGGCGAGTTCGCGCTGCTTCTTCTGGCTGACGGCGGTGATGCGCGACGGCACGATCTTGCCGCGTTCGGAGATATAGCGCTGCAGGAGACGCACGTCCTTGTAGTCGATCTTGGGCGCGTTGGCGCCGGAGAACGGGCAGGTCTTGCGGCGGCGATGGAACGGGCGCCGGGTCGGGATCTGATTGATGTCGACCATTATTCTGCACCCCCTTCAACACCTTCGCGCGGACGGCGCGGACCACGATCGCCACCGGCGTCGCCGAACGAGCGCGGCGGACGATCGCCACGATCGCCGCGATCACGGTCGCCGAACGAACGCGGGCCACGATCACCACGGTCGCGGTCGCCGAAGCCGCCGCGTTCCGAGCGCTCTTCGCGCTTCTGCATCATGGCCGAAGGGCCTTCCTCATGCGCCTCGACCTTGACGGTCAGGAAACGCAGCACGTCTTCGGACAGACCCATCTGGCGCTCCATCTCGTTGAGCGCTGCCGGCGGGCAGGTGAGGTCCATAAGCGTGTAGTAAGCCTTCCGGTTCTTGTTGACCCGGTAGGTGAGGGACTTCAGTCCCCAGTTCTCGACCCGGCCGACGGACCCGCCATTTGCGGAGATGACGCCCTTGTACTGTTCGACAAGCGCATCGACCTGCTGCTGCGAGAGGTCCTGCCGGGCAAGGAACACATGTTCGTATAGAGCCATAGTGGTTCAGTGCCTTTCTTTCGTTTCTCTCCCGGATCCTCGCGGCAAAAGCCTCTGCAACTTCTCTGACCCGTTGGTCCCAAAAGGGCGGGGAAGAAAGGAGCATTTCGAGACGGTCGAGAGCGGAGACACGGGAGGCGGAAGCGCTTCTGGCTTCACACGAAGGTTTTGGGCAAAACCTCCGGCCCTCCGTTCAGCCCCCAGCAAGGACCGGCAGATTGCGGGCGTCTATACAGCAATTTGGCTGGAAGGCAAGGGTAGGGCACCGGCGAGCGGGCCGCTTGAGGCGTGCCACTCGAAAAAATGCCAATATATCTCACATGAGCGGCTCGGCTCGCCCCGTCTATTCAGCTTGTATGGGCGACGACCTTGTCCACCGTTTCAGGGAAGAAGTCGGGCGCGGCCTTACGCTTGCCGAACATCATGTCGTACTGGATCAGCCGGAAATCGTTGATCGCCGGATCGATGTCCTTCTGCCGCGCCCAGTCGGGCGTCGCTTCGCCTGACGGCGTCAGCAGAAGGTTGCGGTCGACGACACGGTAGCGTTCGCGCAGCGCGCCGAGGAAGCCGGTGTAGTAAGGGTGCGTGATCCCGGCCGTGGTCAGGATGTGGTAGGGCAGGAAGGCTGGGCTGACCGCGCCCATATCCTGCGCCGGACCGGTGCGGTTCGACCAGATGATCAGCGGCGTCTGGTGGTGCTCCAGTGCGGCCTCCGGCGTAGCCTCCCTGCGCGGCGCGACATTGTCTTTCAGGAAGCCGGTCTCGACATAGACGGGGCCGAGCGGCGGCAGATGGTCGCCGAAGAAGGCGATGACCGTCGGCCGCTGGCGCTTCTTCGCCCAGTCGATCAGCCGCTCGAGGCCACGGTCGGCATCGGCCGAACCCTCGGCATAGCTGAGCAGCGATTCCCGCGCCCATGTGCTGATCGGTGCCGCGACCTTGTGGGTCGGATTGTAATAGCGGTACGGCTCGTAGGGGCCGTGGTTCTGCAGGCTGACGGCGAAGAAGAACACCGGATCTTCGCTGGCGTCGGCCTCTGCGATGATCTCGTCGGTCATTGCTGCGTCGGAGGCCAGCGGCCCGCGCTTTTGCAACGGCGGCAGCGTCTCTTCCGAGCGGAAATCGTTGAAGCCGAAATCGGCATAGACCGCGCCCCGGTTCCAGAACCAGTTGGTGCCGGGATGGATGGCGCGCGCGCGGTAGCCTTCGCTTTTCAGGAAGGTCGCGAGCGACGGCGTCGGCGTGCGCACATATTGCTGATAGGGGATCGAGCCCGCCGGCAGGAAGGCATTGGAAAAGCCCGTCAGCGCCTCGAATTCGATGTTGGCGGTCATGCCGCCGAATTCGGGCGAGAACATATAGCCCGAGCGCAAAGCCCGAACATTGGGGATGGGGTCGGGCGTGATGGTGACGCCGGGCAGCTTGGTCGGATCCCAGAAGGATTCGCTCATGACGATGATGATGTCGGGTTTCTCGTCCGGCACCGAGGCTGTCACATCCGGCCTGTCTATCGCGTCGATTGCCTTGTCGGAGTAACCGGCCGGTGCGGAGACATGCGCCATCGGCACGTTGAGCGCGAAAGCCAGGGCAAAGCCGTTGGAGGCGTAGTTCTCCTTCTGGTCCCACATGATCGGGATGATCTGCAGCCGGTCGCGGGTCCACGAGAAGGTGGCATAGTCCATGATCGAGACGAAGAAGGCGAGCAGCGGCACTGCCAGCGTCAGCCGCGCCAGCCGCCCCTTGCGGCTGAGGATCGGCACTTTGCGGCGCCATAGCCGCCAGCCATAGATCAGCAACGACAGTCCGGCGACGATGCCGACCGCCATGGCGAGCGCCGTCCAGGGCCGCTCGCGCACCAGCAGCGGCATCAACGCCATGATCTGGCGCGAATAGAGGAAATCGGTCGGGTAGAGCGGATCGCCGAGATAATGCGACTTCTGGTGCCCGACAAAGGCCAGCGCCAGGGTCAGCGGCGCCACGATCATCAGGCTCTGGTGGCTGCGGCCGAGCACGGCGTCCAGTCCTATCAGCACCAGCGCAAAGACGATGATGGTGGTCCAGCCCGGCTTGAAGGGCTGCAGGAAGAAGTCGACCGTGCCGAAGAAATCGCCGCGCACGATCCATTCGATGGCGAACACCAGGACGGCGGAGGCAAGCAGAGTGGCCAGACCGTAGCGGATGACAGGCCATCTGCGCCCCGGCAGGTAGCCGGTGGACGGATCGTCTTCCAAGAACTGTGGCGCGGGTACGGCCGCGCCTTTCCTGATCCTTGCCACTTTTCTTTCCCCGGCCCAAGCAACGCGTTTTTCCACTCGCGTCACCGTTCTGTCATAGAACTGTCATTCAAATGCTAGCGCCTGTGGCGGAAATAAGAAGAGCCAGCAAACGATTCGTGAGCGGTTTTCATCAGGAGTGATCGGCAAAAAGCCTGTCGGAACAGGGACTCGGGGGCTGGCTTCCGTCTCGACCAACGGCCGAAATGCCGCCAACGGGCTTGACTTGGCGGTCCGCCTTGCGTCACAGGCAGGAAAAATCAGCCGCTGGAGAGAGCCCAAATGGCCGTTGCATTCACCTTTCCGGGACAGGGCAGCCAGGCTGTCGGCATGGGCAAAGACCTCGCCGACGCCTTCCCCGAGGCGCGCAGGGTCTTTGAGGAAGTCGATGATGCGCTGGGTGAAAAGCTGTCGAAATTGATCTGGGAAGGCCCGGAAGAGACGCTGACCTTGACTGCCAATGCCCAGCCGGCGCTGATGGCGGTGTCGCTGGCCGCGGTGCGGGCTCTGGAAGCGCGCGGCTTTTCGCTGAAGGACAAGGTGTCCTACGTTGCAGGCCATTCGCTCGGTGAATACTCGGCCCTTGCGGCCGCCGGCTTCGTCTCGGTCGCCGATGCGGCCCGGCTGTTGCGCATCCGCGGCAATGCCATGCAGGCGGCGGTGCCGGCCGGCGAGGGCGCCATGGCGGCGATCATCGGCCTGGAACAGCCCGATGTCGAAGCCGCTTGCACCGAAGCCGCCGCCGGGTCCGGCAAGGTCTGCCAGATCGCCAACGACAATGGCGGTGGGCAGCTGGTGATCTCCGGCGCCAAGGCGGCGGTGGAACTCGCCGCGAAACTGTGCACCGAAAAGGGCGCCAAGCGGGCGCTGATGCTGCAGGTCTCCGCGCCCTTCCATTCGGCGCTGATGGCGCCGGCGGCCAATGTCATGCGCGAGGCGCTGGCGGGCGTGACCAGGAATACACCGGTGGTGCCCGTCGTCTCCAATGTCACCGTGACCCCGACCAGCGAGCCCGACGAAATCTCGCGGCGCCTGGTCGAGCAGATCACCGGCCGCGTGCGCTGGCGCGAAACGGTTGAGTGGTTTGGCGCCAACAGCGTCGCAACCCTTTACGAGATCGGCGCCGGCAAGGTGCTGTCGGGTCTGGCGCGGCGTATCAACCGCGACATCGCCACATCGGCCATAGGCACGCCGGCCGATGTCGAAGCGGCGCTGGCGGCATTGGGCTGACAGGCTGGCGATTTGGCGGCACCTATGCAAAGGGTGCGCTCTGAGATCAGGAGATAACAATGTTCGAACTGACCGGCCGCAAGGCGCTCGTCACCGGCGCATCGGGGGGCATTGGCGAAGCGATTGCCCGGGTGCTGCATGCGCAAGGTGCCATTGTCGGCCTGCACGGCACCCGCATCGAGAAACTGGAGACCTTGGCTGGCGAACTCGGCGACCGGGTAAAGCTGTTTCCAGCCAATTTGTCGAACCGCGACGAGGTCAAGGCACTTGGCCAGAAGGCGGAAGCCGAGCTCGAAGGCGTCGACATACTGGTCAACAATGCCGGCATCACCAAGGACGGCCTGTTCGTGCGCATGTCGGATGCCGATTGGGACAGCGTGCTTGAGGTCAACCTGACCGCCGTGTTCCGGCTGACCCGTGAACTCACCCATCCGATGATGCGCCGCCGCCATGGCCGCATCATCAACATCACCTCGGTTGTCGGCGTCACAGGCAATCCCGGCCAGACCAATTACTGCGCCTCCAAGGCCGGCATGATCGGCTTTTCCAAGTCGCTGGCGCAGGAGATCGCCACCCGCAACATCACCGTCAACTGCGTCGCCCCGGGCTTCATCGAATCGGCCATGACCGACAAGCTCAACGACAAGCAGAAAGATGCGATCATGGCCGCGATCCCGACACGACGCATGGGCACGAGTGTTGAAGTGGCGTCTGCCGTCGCCTATCTCGCCTCCAACGAAGCCGCCTACGTCACCGGCCAGACCATCCATGTCAACGGCGGCATGGCGATGATTTGACGGGATATGGCCGGTTATAAGAAGACACGGCCGGCTTGTGAAAAGAGACCATTTCGCCTTGGACCTTAGCCAATTTTCGTGTAATGCGGCCCGCAACCCGGCGGTTCGGGCAAAAACCGGTCCGGCACCGTTGCGTTTCCGGCAGGACCATCTTTCAGCTTGATTAGCGGCATTCTGCCCGCTAACGAAGACAGACAAACAAAAGACGAGGATGCCCCAAATGAGTGACACCGCAGAGCGCGTCAAGAAGATCGTCATCGAACATCTTGGCGTCGATGCCGACAAGGTGACGGAGCAGGCGAGCTTCATCGATGATCTGGGCGCGGACAGCCTCGACACGGTCGAACTCGTCATGGCGTTCGAAGAAGAGTTCGGCGTCGAGATTCCGGACGATGCGGCCGAGACCATCCTGACCGTCGGCGACGCCGTGAAGTACATCGACAAGGCTTCGGCCTGACGCTATCCGCAGTCATCACCGGGGAGGACCTGCGATGAGGCGTGTCGTCGTCACGGGCCTTGGCCTGGTTTCGCCATTCGGCATGGGCTTCGAGCACAGCTGGAAGGAACTTCTGACCGGCCGCAGTGCTGCCAAGCGCGTCACCGAGTTTGAAGTGGAAGATCTTGCCTGCAAGATCGCCCACGTCATTCCCCGCGGTGACGGCACCAACGGCACGCTTAACCCCGAAGCCGTGCTTGAGCCCAAGGAACTGCGCAAGATCGGCGACTTCATCCTTTACGGGATTGCGGCCGCCGACGAAGCGCTGAAGGATTCCGGCTGGGAGCCCGGCACCGAAGCCGAGCGTTGCGCCACCGGCGTCATGATCGGCTCCGGAATTGGCGGCCTCGAGGGCATCGCCGAGAATGCGCTGATCCTGCACGAGCGTGGCCCGCGCCGCATCAGCCCGTTCTTCATTCCTGGAAACATCATCAATCTGGTGTCGGGCCAGGTGTCGATCCGGCACGGGCTGAAAGGCCCAAACCACGCCGTCGTCACCGCCTGCTCGACCGGCGCGCACGCCATCGGCGATGCCGCCCGGCTGATCATCTTCGGCGATGCCGACGTGATGCTGGCCGGTGGCGCTGAAGCGCCGGTGACCAGGCTCTCGCTTGCCGGCTTCGCCGCTTGCCGGGCATTGTCCACCGACCGCAACGACACGCCTGAAAAGGCCTCGCGTCCCTATGACCGGGACCGGGACGGCTTTGTCATGGGCGAGGGCGCCGGCGTGGTCGTTCTGGAAGAGCTCGAACACGCAAAGGCGCGCGGCGCCAAGATCTATGCCGAGGTCACCGGCTACGGCCTGACCGGCGATGCCTATCACATCACCGCACCTGCCGAAGACGGCGACGGCGCCTTCCGCTGTATGACGGCGGCGCTTAACCGGGCCAAGCTGACGCCCGCCGACATCGACTACATCAATGCGCACGGCACCTCGACCATGGCTGATACGATCGAGCTCGGCGCCGTCGAGCGGCTGGTCGGCAATGCCGCTTCGAAGATCTCGATGTCGTCGACCAAGTCGTCGATCGGCCATCTCCTGGGGGCAGCGGGGGCCGCTGAGGCGATCTTCTCGATCCTCGCCATCCGCGACAACATCGCGCCCGCCACCATCAATCTGGACAACCCGGAACGCGAAACCGCGATCGATCTGGTAGCAAACACGCCACGGCCCCGCCAGATCGACGTGGCATTGTCCAACTCCTTCGGCTTTGGCGGCACCAACGCTTCGCTGGTCTTCCAGCGTTATATCGGCTGATTGCGGTATCGACCGGCGCGCCAGCGGTCTGTCGTCAATTTTGCCATATTCGAGCCTACTCTGCCGCTGGGGATTCGTCGCATCGGCCTGAAGGCGCTTTTTTTGAAGCACGATGCGTAGGCTTGAAATGTTAGGGCACGCTGTGCGTCCAACCGGACGCATGGTCGCTCTAAGAGATCAGATGGTAGGGCGCTTATGAACACCAATCCGGGCGGCAGCGGACAATTCGGACAAAACCAGAAGACCGGCCCGATCGTGCCGAAGACTGCGGCCGAGGCCTTGCGGCCGGAAGCCGGCACACCGCCGCCGAAGCGCTCTCGCGCCTCGCGCAGCCAGGTCGTCGTGTTCATGAACTTCGTCATCTCCGCTGTGATGTTGATGATCCTCGCCGCCGGCGTTTCGCTTTATTTCGGCAAGCAGGCCTTCAACGAACCGGGCCCGTCGGCCGCTGGCGACACCTTTCTGGTCAAGCCGAACACCGGCGTCCAGGATATCGCCGACCAGCTCGAACGGCGTGGGTTGATCAGCGACGCCCGCATCTTCCGTATTGGCGTGCGCGTCTATGGCAATGACTCGGCGCTGAAGGCTGGCGAATACGAGGTCAAGCCGCGCGCCTCCATGCGCGATATCATGGAGCTTCTGAAGAGCGGCAAGTCGGTGATGTATTCGCTGACCATTCCCGAGGGGCTGACGGTCGAGCAGGCGCTGCAGCGCGTTGCCGAGCAGGATGCGCTGACCGGGGACATGCCGGCGACCACGCCGGCCGAGGGAAGCCTCGCCACCGATACGTTGCGCTTCACCCGCGGCGCCACGCGCCAGCAGATGGTCGACAAGCTGCTCGCCGACCAGAAGAAGCTGGTCGACGAGGTCTGGCAGCGGCGCGCCCCCGACCTGCCTCTGGCCAATGTCGACGACTTCGTCACCTTGGCCTCGATCGTCGAAAAGGAAACCGGCCGGGGCGACGAGCGCTCGCGCGTTGCCGCCGTCTTCCTCAACCGTCTGGCCAAGGGCATGCGGCTGCAATCGGATCCGACCATCATTTACGGACTGTTCGGAGGCAAGGGCAAACCCGCCGACCGGCCGATCTACCAGTCGGACATCGAGAAGCAGACGCCTTACAACACCTATCTGATCAACGGCCTGCCGCCGACGCCCATCGCCAATCCCGGCCGCGCCGCACTCGAAGCCGTCGCCAACCCGTCGAAGACCGACGATCTCTACTTCGTCGCCGACGGCACCGGCGGCCATGTGTTTGCCACGACGCTTGCCGAGCACAATGAGAACGTTGCCCGCTATCGGGCGCTGCAGAAAAAGCAGGTCGAAGACGCCGCAAAGGGCGCCAAGACCCCGGGCCAGACCGATGCGCCGGCAGATGGCGATGACAGCGGTGACGCCAGTGGCGATGCCGGCGGCGACAGCGGGGACGCCGGCGGCGATGCGGGTGCCGCCCAGTAGCAGACCGGCGCTTTTTGACCGATTGACCTTACGCGCTGCAGACACAGGCGACGCGCTACTGCTTTGAACGCGCGGCGCATTTCGAAGCGCCTTCGGCCCTGGTCCGAGACGTCTGCAGATTTCAGCACTGCGAGATCAAAACGACACCGGAAATCAACACCTTGCCGGTATTGCGATTCTGACATTCGCGCTGCCCGTGATATCGAACGCCAGCAGGATTTCAGAATCGGAACATCAGGAAGACACGAGCCGCATCATGAATTTGCAGAGCATGACCGGATTTGCACGCGCCGTCGGCGAGCACGACGGCGCCTCGATCGCCTGGGAGGTCAAGTCGGTCAACGGCAAGAGCGTCGAGGTCAGGCTGCGGCTGCCGCAAGGCTTTGAGCGGCTCGAGCCGGCTGTCCGGCAGACGCTGCAGAAGCGCTTCGCACGCGGCAATTTCCAGGCGACCCTGACCGTCGGCCGTGCCGCCGGTCAGCAGGTGCAGCCGGTGGTCAACGAAGTCTTCCTCCGGGATCTGGCCGGCTTGGCCAAGCGGCTGCAGGACCAGTTCGGTGTTGCCCCGGCGTCCGCCGACGGTCTGCTTTCTCTGCGCGGCGTGCTGGATATACCTGAAAGCAGCGAAACCGAGGAGGTGCGGGCAGCGCTCGACGCGGCAATCCTGTCAGCGCTCGAAACGGCGCTTGCCGGTCTCGAGCAGGCGCGCCAAAGCGAGGGTGAAGCGCTACGCTCCCTGCTTTCCGGTCACATCGACGGCATCGAGGCGCTGACGCTCAAGGCCGAGGCCGACCCGTCGCGCGACCCGGCGGCAATCCGCGAGCGGATCGCCGAACAGGTGCGGCTGCTGATGGATGCGTCGGCCAATCTCGATGCCGGCCGGCTGCACATGGAAGCGGCGTTCCTGGCCACCAAGGCCGACATCCGCGAAGAAATCGACCGACTGAAGACACATGTGGCGTCGGGCCGGGCGCTGCTGGCAAATGGCGGCGCCATCGGCCGCAAGCTCGATTTTCTGGCGCAGGAATTCAACCGCGAATCGAATACTCTGTGCTCGAAGTCGAACGCCGCCACTGTCACCGCCATCGGGCTGGAGCTCAAAGCGGTGGTCGACCAGTTTCGCGAACAGGTCCAGAATCTGGAGTAACCCAAAATGGGTGCCAAGGAGCCGATGGTTGCCAGGGATCTGGGGTCGCGCATTCGCCGACGCGGGCTGATGTTGGTCTTGTCGTCGCCGTCCGGCGCCGGCAAGTCGACGATCGCGCGCAACCTGCTGGAAAGCGATGGCAGCCTGGAACTTTCGGTCTCGGTCACCACCAGGCCACGCCGTGGCTCGGAGATCGAAGGCGTCCACTACCACTTCCGCACCATGCGCGAATTCGAGCGGCTGCGCGATTCCGACGCACTGCTCGAATGGGCCGAGGTGCATGGCAATTGCTATGCGACACCGCGTGAGCCGGCCGAACTGGCGTTGGCGCAAGGGCGCGACATGCTGTTCGACATCGACTGGCAAGGCGCCCAGCAGCTCAAGGAGAAGATGCGCGCCGACATCGTCTCGATCTTCATCCTGCCGCCGTCGATGAAGGAATTGAAGGCGCGGCTGAAGCGCCGCGCCGAGGACCAGGAACAGGTGATCGAGACCAGGCTGAAGAACGCCCGCAACGAGATCGAGCACTGGAAGGAATACGACTTCGTCATCGTCAACGACGATCTCGACCGCGCCTTCGCCGAAGTGCGCGGCATAGTCACTGCCGAGCGGCTGCGACGGGATAGGCGGCCGGGTTTGTTCGATTTCGTCTCGGGGCTGCTGGACGAGAAAACGCAGTAGGGTTTCTCCTTCTCGCCGTTCACGGGGAGAAGGAAAGCTACACCGCGTTCGTCAGCCGCACGAATTCCTCGACGCTGAGCGTCTCTGCGCGCCTTGTCGGATCTATGTCGGCACGCATCAGCAAGGCTTCGCCGCCGAGGCTCTTCACGCTCTGCCGCAGCATCTTTCGACGCTGGCCGAAAGCGGCTTCGGTGACGCGGCCGAGTTTTTTCACGTCCGTCGCCAGCGGGAGGGCGCGCGGCATCAGATTCACCACCGAGGACGTCACCTTGGGCGGCGGCGTGAAAGCTTGCGGCGGCACGTCGAAGACGATCCTGGCTTCGGTCCGCCAGCCGGCCAGAACGCCGAGCCGGCCATAGGCATCGCTGCCGGCGCCGGCGACGATGCGCTCGGCCACTTCGCGCTGGAACATCAGCGTCATCGATTGATAGAAGGGCGGCCAGTCCGCTACGGTCAGCCAGCGGATCAGAAGCTCGGTGCCGATATTGTAGGGCAGGTTGGCGGCTATCCTCACCGGGCCGCCGCCTTTCGCCGCGGCATTGGCAAGAGCGGCAAAATCCGTCTTCAGCGCGTCGCCGCCGATCACTTCGAGCCGGCCCGGATAGCGGTTGGAGACCTCGGCAAGCGCCGCCAGGCAGCGTTCGTCGCGTTCGATGGCAACGACGCGCTTTGCACCGGCAAGCAGCAGCGCCCGGGTCAATCCGCCGGGGCCGGGGCCGACCTCGATCACGGTGCTGCCGGAGAGGTCGCCGGCGGCGCGCGCGATCTTGCCGGTCAGATTGAGGTCGAGCAGGAAATTCTGGCCAAGCGCCTTCTTCGCCTGCAGCCCATGACGCTCGATCACCTCGCGCAGCGGCGGTAGCCCATCGATGCTCATGCGGCTGCGACCCTTGTGCCGGTATCGGCCAGCCGGCGGGCGAGCGTCAGCGCCGCGATCAGGCTGTCGGGACGTGCAATGCCCTTGCCGGCGATGTCGAAGGCAGTGCCGTGATCGGGCGACGTGCGGATGAACGGCAGGCCAAGCGTGACGTTGACCGCCTCGTCGAAGGCCAACGCCTTGGCCGGGATCAACGCCTGGTCGTGATACATGCAGATCGCCACGTCGTAGCCGGCGCGGGCGCGCGCATGAAACATCGTATCGGCCGGCAGCGGTCCGAGAGCGTCGATGCCTTGCGCGCGCAAGATGTCGACCGCCGGACGGATGATGCGCTCATCCTCCGTACCCATGGCGCCGCTTTCGCCGGCATGCGGATTGAGTCCGGCAAGCGCGAGCCTCGGCCTGGCGATGCCGAAGCGGCTTGCAAGATCGGCAGCGGTGATGCGCGAAGTCGCAACGATCAGCTCCGTTGTCAGCGCCTTCGGCACCTCGGCCAGCGCGATGTGGATGGTGACCGGAACGGTGCGCAATTCGGGGCCGGCCAGCAGCATCACCGGCGTCTCTACGCCACCGGTGTGGAGGGAGGCCAGATGCGCCAGATATTCGGTGTGGCCGGGAAAGCCGAAGCCGGCATCGTAAAGCGGCTTCTTGGCGATCGGGCAGGTGACGACCGCGGCCGCATCGCCGGCGAGGCAGTCGGCGACGGCGCGGTCGATGGCCTCGATAATGCCGGCGGCGTTGGTCGGGTCGGGCCGGCCGGGATCGTCGGTGAAGCGGGCCGCCAGCGGTACCACGGGCAATGCATGTTGAAAGACATCGGCGGCTTGTGCCGGCAGCGTCTCCGCGATTGCCACCTCGGCGCCGAGCCGCCGCGCCCGCGCGGCAATCAGCGCCGGATCGGCGAGAAGGTAGAAGGGCGCTGCCCCGGAATGGCGTGCCCTCTGCCAGGCGGCAATGGCGATTTCCGGTCCAATGCCGGACGGATCGCCGACGCTCAACGCCAGCGGAAGCTCTGTCTCACGCACGGCCAGGCCGGCTTCAGCGCGTGACGATCTTGGCTTTCGCCTTCAGCTCCTCGACATATTTGGCCGAGAGTTCGTCGGCGTTCTTGTCGCCGGTGCTTTCGCTCTGGAACACCATCTGGGCAGCCTTGTCGTCGGAAACCTCGCGTGACGAGCAGATTCCGATGAATTCGATGCCGCGATCGGTCTCGCGCACGGCCGTGGCACCGCCCAGCTTGGTGGCCTTGATCTGCTCGGCCCAGTCCGGCGGCAGTTGCGGCGCCAGCACCCGGGGGAGATCGCGAACGGTGACGTCGATGAGGCCCTTGGCGAATTCACGCGTGGTGGCGCAGCCGTTGAAGCGGGCGCGCATGGCCTCGGCCTCACGCTTGCGCTTGGCGAGTGTGGCGCTGCGCTCAGCCTTCGGCACCACGAAGATCACCTGCTGCAGCATGTACTCGGTGGCGCTCGGCTTGGCGCCGCCTTTTTCGAGCATGTGCTTGACCAGGTCCTGTTCGCTCGCCTGTCCGCCGCCGCTATAGCGTGCGCTCAGCGCCTGGTTCCACGCCATCTGGGCGCGGATGAATTCCTTGAAATGCTCCTTGGTTACGCCGGACTGCGCCATGACGCCGTCCAGTTGCTTGAGCTGCATCTTGTTGTTCGAGGCAAAGCGCTGATAGGCGGCCTCGACCTGGGCGTCGGTGATACGGATGCCGAGGCGCTTGGCCTCGGCCGTGCGCAGGGCCTGGTCGATCATTTCCTGGCCCGCGTCGCCCTTCTTGCGCTGCAGCTTCAGGAAGGCAGCCCGGTGCGCAATGTCGCCGGTGGTGATCGGCATGTTGTTGACGACATACTTGATTTCACTGGCGAAGGCCGGCGGCGCCATCAGGGTGACCGAGGCCGAGGTCGCCGCTATCAGGAGCGCGAATCCTGCCGAAAACAGGTATTTCCTCATCGAAAGCATCCCAATTCTAGCCCGGTTTTGGATGAGCGAATGCCGTGCCCGCTTTATGCGGCAAAACGATGTCGTCAGCCGGCTCTACTGGATGGAGTCGATCGAGCTTTGCGACGAACCGAAATCGCCGAGCGTGCGGAACGACAGGTTGAAGCCGACATTCTGCGACACTTCCTTGGTGATGAGGTCGCGCGATTCCGAGAACGTCATCAGGTAGGTGAAGCAGGAATCATTGTAGGCAAAGCCGACGCCGTCCTTGACCAGCACGCTTTGCTGCAGGTCGTAGGTGCCGGTGCCGAACACGCGCCAGTTCTCGGCTAGGTGCGTCGAGGCGCCGAGCGTCACTTCATGGCGATCGGTGGTGAAACCGTAAAGCGGCTGCGCCTGGATGAAGGCGTATTTGGCGCTCAGCGAAATCGGCAGGCCGGAATAGGCAGCCTTCACCTCGGCACGGCGAACTTCGAAGCTCTGCTCGTCGAAGCGGCCGCTGAACGAACCCGAGAAGCCGCTCGGGCTGCTGAAGCCGATGAGGCCGACATAATCGGAGGTCTCAGTTTCCAACCCCGAATCGGCACCCGCATTGACCAGATCCGGGGAATCGAACGAGTTGCGGCCGCCCAGCTGGTAGGATTGGCCGAAGATGGCGTTTGTGCCCCAGCCATTGTCGTAGGCGCCGGAGTAGCGGAACCCGACATTGGCGCGGGTGCCGCCTTCGACGCGGTCGTAGCCGGAGAACTTGTCGCGCTCAAACAGGGTCGTGGCGTCGAAGACGAAGCTCTGCGCATCCTCGTTGGGAACGGCGAGCCCGCCGACATATTGCTCGTTCGGGCGCACGAAGACTTGCGCCATCGGCTCGACGATGTGGCTGGAGCCGATCATCGAAAACAGCACCGGCCAGCGCATTTCGAGCCCGGCGGTCGCCATGAAGCGGGCGAACGAGGAGCGCATGTCGTCGTCAGCGTTGATCCTGGGATCGGTAGCCATCTGGTTGATGGCGGTGAGCGAAGCCGAGGATGCGTTGAGATAGTCGACGTCGCCCTGGAGAGCCAGAAGCGGCGTCAGCACCAGTCCGCCGTCAGTGGTGAAGCTGCGCTTCCACGCGGTCTCGGCGGTGAGGCGGCCGGATTCACCCTCGATGCCGCGCACACGCTGGACGCCCGGAGCATCGGGAGGGACGAAGAACGCCTCATCCAGCTTGTCGCGGCGGATGACCCGCGCATTGACGTTGAACGACAGTTGGCCGCCGGCCACTGACATGTCGGGAATGTAGGCATAATCGAGCGACGGCAGCACCCAGGGCTGCTTGTCGCTGCGCGCCGCAATGTTGCTGTCCAGCGTGTTTTCCTGAACCTGGAAGCGCATGGCGCGCACATCGAAATAATTGCGGTCGTTGAGGCCGGTCAGGTAGACCGAGGATTGATGGACGTAATCGTTGTAGCCGTCGATCGTATAGGTGCGCGAGAAATTCTTGTCGCTCTGCAGCAGGATGTCCCAGCCGAAGTCCCAGCGCGGATTGATGGCGAACTGGCCCTTGGTGCCCATCATGCCGCGGAACTTGTTGGGGTCGCCCGGTTCACCCGAGTTAACGTTGTGCCCGAAATCGTCGATGAATTCGTCCGGATTCTCCTGACGGATGCCGGCGATCTTCAGCGTGTACTGGCCATTGTTGAAGCGCTGGCGCCACTCGGCCTCGCCGAGGAAACCCTGCTTGGTATAGCCGCTGCCGGTGACGGTGAGGTCGTAGGTCGGCGACAAAGCGAAATAGTAAGGGACTTTGACGCCCACGCCCAGATCGGTGTTGTAGGCAATGCTGGGGATCAGGAAGCCGCTTTTGCGCTTGACCGTCGGATCGGCGATCTCGAATGCCGGCAGATAGGCCAGCGGGAAGCCGAAGAATTCGAAATTCGCGTTCTCGAAGCGAACCGTCTTCTTTTCGCCGTTCCAGATGATCTTCCTGGCTTTGACTCGCCAGGTCGGCGCCTTGTCCGGCTTGTCCTCGCAAGGCTCGCAGGCCGTATAGACGCCATTGTGGAACGTTGTCAGCACGCCGCCCATGCGCTCGGCGCTTTCGGCGGCGAAATAGGCCTTTTCGGGTGTTTCGACGCGCAGCGCATTGACGAAGCCGTCGGCGAAATCGTCGGTAATGTCGATGTGCTGCGAGTTGATCTTGGTGCCGTCGCTGTTGACGATCTCGACATTGCCGCTGGCGACGAGCCGCTTGGTGTTGCGATCATACACGACGCGCTGGGCGACGAGCTTGTTGCCGCCGTAGTCGATCTGGACGCCGCCGATGGCGGTGACCGTCTGGTTGTCGTTGTTATAGACGAGCGTGTCGGCCGCCAGCAGCATCTGGGTGCCGGAGGGAACCTTCGTTGCCACGTCGGTGACGTCCTGCGCCAGCGCTGGAGCCATGGGCACACCGCAAGCGAGCAGACATGCCAAGGCGCTCGCCGAATAAAGGCGCGCCAAACCGGCCTGCCTATGGCTGCGCAAAGCCGCTTCCCTCACTAGCCGTCTTCCTTGTATAGCAGGAATGTCACCCCAAAGAACATAGCCACGACAACCGGAACCCATGCAGCCACGGCTGTGGGCACGAATCCCGCCACGCCGAATGCCTTGACCAATACCGAAACGACATAAAGCAGAAAGCCGGCGAGGACGCCACCCAGAATCATCGTTGCCGACTGCCCCATCCTCGCAAATCGCATTGAAACTGTTGCCGCAATCAGCGTCATGGCCACAAGCAGAAACGGTAACGCCACGAGCGAATCGAACTGCATGGCGAAGGCATTTGCCTTGAGGCCGAAGGAGCGGGCAACCTCAATCTTGCCGGGAAGCTCGTAAAACGGAATGGTTTCGGGGCGCGCCAGCCGTTCCTGCACGAACTCCGGCTTGAGGTTGGTCGGCAACTGGTCGGTCGCTTCCGAGCGGATGTTGCCGTCCTTGAACACCTTGACGTCCTGCAATTCCCAGTAGCCGTCACGCAGGAAAGCCCGCACAGCGTCCTTGCGCTCGACGATATTGCCTTGCGGATCGAGAACGAAGAACACAGCGTCGGCCATCTCCAGGCCCTGGTTGAGGATGGCGCGGGCGCCGATGATGGTGTCACCGGAACTGGTTTTCTGGCGGATCCACGGCGTGGCATCGGCCGCCACCGCGTTCGAATTGCCGGACCGCAACTGGTTTTCCATCTGCTCCGACCAGGAAAAGCCGTGCGCCGCGATCGGATTGAGCACGCCGACCGACAGGGCGCCGAATAACAACGCACCGATGCAGCAGGGCAACAGGAACTGCCAGGCCGACACGCCGGCCGAACGCGCAATCACCAGCTCGTATTTGCGGTTGAGCGAGACCAGCGTCGCCATCGCCGAAAACAGGCCGACAAACGGAACCGTCTGCAGCATGATCATCGGCATCCTCAGCGCCGAGATGGCGACCGCCGTACCGTAGGTGAAGCCCGGCAGGCCTGTGATGCGGCCGGACAGTTCGGTGAAGTCGATCAGGAACACCAGCGCCAGAAGGCCGATAAAGAACCAGATCGTGATCGACACGTAGCGAAAGAAGAAGTAGCGGCCCAAGGTCCAGCCCATCGTCAGGCTCCCTGGCCGGATGTGTAGCGCCGGCTCAGGCGCAGCTTGAGCGCGGTCCAGCCATCGCTGACTCGGCCGGCGAGAGTCGTCAGCCAGTCGGCCCAGGTGCCGGGCAGTTCCATGCTGCGCGAGGTGACGATGAACCAGATGGCGACCGCCGAGGCCACGATCGGCACGCCATAGACCATGTATGCATATTGCGGGACCTTGTCGGCTTTCCCGGCGGCAAAAAAGCCCAGCCAGCGTACGAACAGCGCAATGGCAATGGCTGTGATCAGCGGATGGATACGCGCCTCGCGGTGCGAGCGCGCATCGCCTGCCACGGCCAGAGCGATCAGCGCGAACACCAGCGAGTATGACCATTCGGAAAAGCGCTGGTCGAGCTCGGCCTTGTAGGCGCCGGGCCGGCGCTGGAAGATTTTGTCGTTGGGGTCCGGGTTGAGCAGGTACTGCGTCGTTCGGTCCTTGGGCAGGAGCAGGATGTCGTTCGCTGCCGACATGAAGGCGGACAGATCGAAGGCGTAGGAGGTGAAGCGGATGACCGACAGGTCGCCGGTCAGCGACTTGCGATGAATGACGCCGTCATTCATCATCAGCACCTTCTCGTCACCCTTTTCGACGATGCTGCCGCTCTTGGCATAATAGATCAGATTGGCGCCTTCCTCGCGCGAATCGGCGACGAAGATGCCGCCAAGCCGGTTGTCCGGCAGCCGCTCGCCGACCTGCAGGAACAGCCCGTCGTCGATCTTGCGGAAGGTGCCTTCCTGGATGATCAGCGACAAAAGATCGGCGCGCGAGGATGCGATCAGCTGGCGGTTCTTCTGCCTGGCATAGGGTTCGACGCCATTGTCGACAGCGAACGAAAAGACGCTGGCCGCCAGCGCGATCAGCAGGACCGGCCGCACGATCGTCCAGCGCGAGGCGCCGGCGGCGTTGATGACGGCCAGTTCCGAATCGGAGTTCATGACGCTGAGCGTCTGGGCAACCGCCACCACCAGGGCGAACGGCACCACGATCGGGATGATGGAGGGGATGATCAGGGCCGCGACCTCGAAGAAAGTCAGCGCCGATTGACCGTTGTCGGTGACGAGGTCGATGCGGGCGAGCACCTGCGTCGTCCAGACAATGGCCAGCGTCCAGATCAGCGCAGCGAGAAACACCGCCAGCGCGCGACGCATGATGTAGCGTTCAACGACCTTCATGTAAGGCTTTTCTCGATTTGCCGAACGGCATCATGCCCGCAGACAAGGTAGTCGTCCGGCTGCGCCTGTACAACTGGGTGTGTTTGGCCATTTCCTTCAGGCGGATCGATCCGATTTCCGTCCCACATCGCCCGTCCCGCGGGCCGGAGTGTCGGCGGCAATGGATAAGAAAGCGAGAACATCGATGGTTAACAACAGGTTGCGGCAGGAAAGCGGGGCCGTGCCGCGACGAATCGTCATCGATTCCACAGCGCATATGGGCCCCGATTCCGGCAAAGTCTTGCCAAATGAAGGAAAACGACCAAATGTCGCGCATCTTCCCTGAAAATCCGAGCCGTTTCCGAAAGCAGGACCTGATGACTTTGAGACCGTTGATCGCCTTCGCCAAATTTGCCGCGCCCAAAAAGGGCAGCGTCTTCGTGCTGGCGGCCGACGATGGCGGTCTTGGCGAGCCGGCAAAGGCTTGCGATCCGGACGCAACGCTGGCGCGGGCGTTTCCGGTGGCGGATTTTTCCGGAAAATTCGCCAGCGTGGTCGAAGTGCTGGCGCCGCAGGGGACATCGCTCGACCGGCTGTTGGCGGTCGGCACCGGCAAACTCTCCAGCCTCGATGACTTTGCCTGGCTGAAGCTTGGCGGCACCATTGCCGCATCCCTGCGCAAGGCGACCGAAGTGGCCGTCATTCTCGATGTACCGGGCGCAAAAATCGGCGGCAGGCAAGCGGCGAACCTTGCCGCCGGCATCATCCTGCGCAGCTACTCCTTCGACAAATACAAAACCAGGAAGGACAAGGAAGACGCCGAGCCGAAGAAGCCGATCAAGGTGACCATCCACACTGCGGATCCGGCCGCCGCGAAAAAGGCGTTCACCGACGAAGTGGCTGTCATCGACGGCGTGCTTCTCGCGCGCGACCTGGTCAACGAACCCGCCAATGCGCTCGGCCCGGTCGAATTCGCCGCCCGCGCCAAGGAACTGGAAGCGCTCGGCGTCGAGGTAGAGATCCTCACCGAGAAGGAAATGAAGAAGCTCGGCATGGGCTCGCTGCTCGGTGTCGCGCAGGGCTCGCCGCGCGGCGCCCGCATGGCCGTCATGCAATGGAAGGGCGGCAAGGCCAAGGACGCACCCGTCGCCTTCGTCGGCAAGGGCGTCACCTTCGACACTGGCGGCAATTCCATGAAGCCGGCCTCCGGCATGGAGGACATGAAGGGCGACATGGGCGGTGCCGCGGCCGTCATCGGGCTCATCCAGGCGCTGGCCGCGCGCAAGGCCAAAGCCAATGTTGTCGGCATCATAGGGCTGGCGGAAAATGCCGTCGACGGCCACGCCCAGCGCCCGGGCGACATCGTCACCTCGATGTCGGGCCAGACCATCGAAGTGCTCAACACCGATGCTGAAGGCCGCCTCGTGCTGGCCGATGCGCTGTGGTATTGCAACGACCGCTTCCAGCCGAAATTCATGGTCAATCTGGCGACGCTGACCGGCGCCATCATGGTCGCGCTCGGCCAGCACTATGCCGGCCTGTTTTCCAACAATGACGAACTGTCGGACAGGTTGACGGCGGCCGGCCAGGCGACACAGGAGCGGCTGTGGCGCATGCCGCTCGGCGCCGAATACGACAAGCTGATCGATTCCAAGAACGCTGACATGAAAAACATCGGCGGCCGTTATGGCGGCGCCATCATCGCCGCGCAGTTCCTGCAGCGCTTCGTCAAGGAAACGCCGTGGGCGCATCTCGACATCGCCGGCACCGCGATGGGCTCGCCGCCGAGCGAGATCAACCAGTCGTGGGGCTCGGGTTTCGGCGTCAGGCTGCTCGATCGCCTGGTGCGCGACAATTACGAGGGATAAAGCCTTTCCAGCCATGGCCGATGTCCTGTTTTATCACCTGACCGAATCGACGCTTGAGGATGCGCTGCCCGGCCTGCTCGAGCGCAGCGTCGATCGCGGCTGGCGCGCCGTGGTGCAAACCGGCACCGAAGAGCGGCGCGACGCGCTCGACCAGCATTTGTGGACATTCAGGGACGATTCGTTCCTGGCGCATGCGACCGACCGCGAAGCCTATCCGGCCGAGCAGCCGATCCTCCTGACCACGAGCGAGGCCAATCCCAACCAGGCGCAGATACGCTTCCTCGTCGATGGCGCAGCACCCGCGGATCTCGCCGGCTACGAACGCGCCGTGTTCCTGTTCGACGGCCATGACGCGGCGCAGGTCGAAGGCGCCCGCGCGCATTGGAAAACGTTGAAAGAGGCCGGCCACGCCGTGACCTACTGGCAGCAGACGCCCGACCGGCGCTGGGAGCGCAAGGCGTAGGGAGGTCAGCTGTCGCTGATTGTAACCTTGTTTATTTTAGTGCCTTGCGGAAGATCCTTCACCTGCCGGTGAATCTGGCCTGCGATATGAACCTTCACCACGAAAAACGTGGTTTCCATCTCGCGGACGTTCATTTCGCCACCGAGCACTGGCGGCTTTTTAAAATCATAGCATTGGCCAGCTGCGGGAATTAGTCCGTTCTTTTGGGCGGCAATGACAAGACCCGCCAACAGCAGTTCATCGCGGCGCGTTTCGTTCTGTAGGATGGCCTGAAATTCCGCCCAGTTTCTGGCGACTCTGCCCAATTGTCCGTCAAGCATGTCGAGATGGTGAATTGACCCATCGCGGGCACGGAAAAATATGTCACCGAAGGTCGAAACCACGGCAGGTTCCAACCCATCCAGCCCGATCCATTTCCAGCCATCCAGAGCCTCCGCAACATCCTCGGCGGATGGTTCGATAAACAGGAATTGAAGTTCACCCGGCCATTCGGCCCTGACCAAGCCTTTTGTGTTGGCTTCAATTGTTTCGCCGCTCGTCTTCGCCTCAGTTTTGGATCCGCCGAAAATTGATGAAACAAAGCGGGAAAAAGAACTGGCCATAGCTGCCTCCGTGCCGAGCCTATACTTGCACGAGACTCCGGTCAAAATTCAATATGTATTTCCATATTTCCCGCGCATTCGTCTTGTTCCGATGATGGCCATAACGCTGGATCCGTCTTATGGATTAGGCAGATGCAGGCTCATTTGGCGGGCTGAGAATGCGGGTCAAGATCATCGGAACCGGTCGGGCCGTGCCGGCCCAATGCGTGACGTCGCGTTCTCTCGACGCACGGCTGGGGCTTGGCGATGGCCATATCGAAGCCGCCACCGGCGTCGTCGAACGCTATGTCTGCGAAGCGGAATCGCAAGTCGACCTCGCCAGCACTGCGGCGCGGCTGGCACTTGCAGATGCCGGGCTTGAAGCCGGCAGCGTCGATCTGGTCATCGGCGGCTGCGGTGTGCCTTACCAGCCGCTGCCGGCGACCGCACCGCTGGTCATGCAGCGCCTGGGCGTGGCGGATGGATCGGCCGCCGCCTTCGACGTCAACAGCACCTGCCTCGGCTTCCTCACCGCCTTCGAGACCGCATCGCGCCTGATCGAGGCAGGGCAATGCCGGACCGCGCTGGTGTTTTCCTCGGAGATCGCCTCGCGTGCCCTGCCGTGGCAGGACCAACCGGACATCGCGGCGCTGTTCGGCGACGGTGCGGCGGCCGCCGTCCTGCAACTGGCCGCACCCGGCGAGGGCAGGGTGGCCGCCAATTTGATGCGCACTTACCCTTCCGCCTATGAGGCCTGCGGCATCGGCTCCGGCGGCACGCGTTTCGACTTTCATCGCCAGCCGGAGGAATTCGCCCGCCACAGCCTGTTTCACATGGACGGCAGGGAACTGTTCCGCGTCACCTCGCGCCATTTCAGCGGATTCGTAGCCGAGTTGCTCGATCGAGCCGGCTGGCGGCGCGACGATGTCGATGTCGTCGTGCCACATCAGGCAAGTCCGTTTGCGCTCGCCCATATGGCGCGCCAGACCGGTTTTGCACCGGAGAAACTCGTCAATATCGCGGCCAATTTTGGCAACCAGATCGCGGCGTCCATTCCGTTCGCGCTCGATGTCGCGCGCTGTGAGCGACGCATTGCGCCAGGCGCCAAAGTGCTGTTCCTCGGCACCTCGGCCGGCGTATCGCTCGGCGGCATGGCGCTGGAAGCCTGACCGTGGGGCGCGTGCTCGTCACCGGCGCCAGCGGCTTCCTCGGGGCACAGGTCATGGCGCGGCTGGCGGCATTGGGCACACCGGCGCTCGGCACCGGCCGCGACACCGGACGTTGCGCTGCGCTCGAAGCCGTCGGCCATCGGGTCGTTCGGCTCGATCTGTCCCAACCATTCGACGCTGCTGCCGAACGCGCTCTCGGAACCGTCGATGCGATCGTCCATTGCGCTGCCCTTTCAGCGCCCTTCGGCAGGCTAGCGGACTTCGAGACGGCCAATGTCACGGCAACGCGCAACCTCGCCGATTTCGCCCGCCGGAAAGGCGTAAGCCGCTTCGTCCATATCTCCAGCCCGACGGTTTGTTTCGCCTATCGCGACCAGCTCGGCGTCAGCGAAGATGCTGCTTTGCCCCCTCCGGTCAACCACTATGCCCGCACCAAGCGGCAGGGCGAGGAGATCGTGCTAGCGGTGCCCGAAATCGGCCCGGTGGTGCTGCGTCCGCGCGGCATCTATGGCGTCGGCGACCGCACATTGCTGCCGCGCCTGCTGCAGGTGGCGCGGCAGCGCCCGCTGCCGCTGTTTCGCGATGGTCGGGCGCGCATCGATCTCACTTACATCGAGGACGTCGTCGACGCGGTGCTTGCCGCACTGTCTGCCGGTAGTGCCGCCGAGGGTCAGATTTTCAACATCTCCGGCGGCGAGGTGGTGCCGGTGCGCCGCATTAGCGAGGCGGCCTGCGCCCGCGCGGGCGTGCGGGCGCGCTGGCGCAAAATGCCGCTTTTGCCCGCAATGCTGGCAGCCGGGCTGGCGGAGACGGTGGCTGAGCTTCTGCCCGGCCCGCCTGAACCGCCGGTGACGCGCTACGGTCTCGGCTTGTTCGCCTATGCGCAGAGCCTGGACATTGCCAAGGCCGGCTGCATCCTCGGCTGGGTGCCGAAAGTGTCGTTCGAGGAAGGGCTCGACCGCACATTCGGCAAGGCGACGGAGGGGGCTGCGTGAAGATCGTCTTCGCCAACAGTGCCTGGGTCAATGCGGCCGAGCGCCTGGTCCTGCGAGGCGGGAGCTGGACGAGCGTGCGGCTCAGGGTCCGCTATGGGTTGATCCTGCATCCGCAGGCCGGCCCCGTGTTGATCGACACCGGCTATACGCCGCATGTCACCCAAGGCAATGCGCGCAGCATGGCGCTTCGTATCTACAGTGCAGTCCTGAAACCGGAACTCAACCAAACCGAACAACCGCAGCCGCTGCTGGCGCGCTTCGGCCTGTCGCTGGAAGATGTGCGCACGGTCATCGTCACCCACTTCCATGCCGACCACATGTCGGGCCTGTCGCTGTTCCCCCACGCCCGCTTCATCGCCAATGACGCCGCCTGGGCGAGGGTCAGGGCCAAGACAGCTCGGCAGAATCTGCGCCATGGCGTGTTCAAGGAACTGTTTCCCACTGATTTCGAGACCCGGCTCGACCGGCTGTCGTCGAAGCGGCGAATCGAGCCGCGCGACGGCGTGCCCGGTGGCGCCGACCTGTTCGGAGACGGTAGCGTCGTCGCCGTCGATCTGCCCGGCCATGCCGATGGCCAGTTCGGCCTGCTGTTCCCCGATCTGGAGCGGCCGCTGCTCTACGCCGTCGATGCGCAATGGTTGATCAGGGCTCTGGTCGAAAACCGGACGCCCGGTCTTCCGGCTACCCTGCTGGCCAAAGATGCCGCCGCGCTCGAGCCAACCAGCGCGATGGTGCGCCGGTTTCTGGCGACCGGCGGCGAGGTCGTGCTTTGCCATGACGCGGCGAAGACGGCCTATGACCTGGATGGAGAAGGCGCATGAACGGGCCGGCCGAGGCGATCGGCTCATTCGCGCTGACGCAATGGGTCTCGCGCAAGGGCCGAGAGAGTTTCGAGCGCTGGCAGGCTCAAGCCTTGCGCCGCTTTCTCGATCGCGACCTGCCGCGTGCGCTGTTCTACGGCAAGGCGCCGCTCCATCTCGGCGACCTGCCGGTGACGGACAAGGCGACGCTGATGGCCAATTTCGAGCGCTTCAACATCCACGGCATCTCGGCCGCCGAAGCCTGGAAAGCTCAAGGTGGCGATGGCCGCATCGGCGATCAGACTGTCGGCGCCAGCACCGGCACGTCGGGCAATCGCGGCCTGTTCGTCATTTCGGAAGCGGAAAAATACCGCTGGCTGGGCACGATCCTGGCCAAGGCGGCCGCCGATCTTCTGTTGCGCGGCATGCGCGTCGCCGTCGTCCTGCCGCAAAACACCGGGCTTTACGATAGTGCCCGCAAATCGCGCTTGGTCAAGCTCGCCTTCTTCGACCTGACGCGCGGCCCGGAGAATTGGCGCGCGGCGCTCGAGGATTTTGCGCCGAGGGTGATCATCGCGCCGCCGAAAATGCTGCGATATTTTGCGGCCGAGAATTTTCGGCTGAAACCGCAGCGTGTGTTTTCAGCTGCCGAAACGCTCGATCCCATTGACCGGCCAGTTATCGAAAAATTCTTCGGCCGCCCGCTCGATCAGATCTACATGGCGACGGAAGGGCTGTTCGCCGTCACGTGCCGAAAGGGCGGGCTGCATCTGGCCGAGGATTCGGTGTACTTCGAGTTCCAACCGGCCGGCGACGGCCTGGTCATGCCACTCGTCACCGCCTTTCGCCGCCAAACCCAGATCATGGCGCGCTACCGGATGAATGATCTGTTGCGGCTTTCGCAAACACCATGCCGCTGCGGTTCGCCGCTGCGCAGCGTGGATGAGATCGTCGGCCGCATGGACGATGCCTTCCGGCTCGCCTCGCCGCACGGGAAGATTCTTGTGACGCCCGACATATTGCGCAATGCTGTGTTGAAGGCCGACCGGCGCATCGACGATTTCCGCCTGGTCCAGACCGCGCCTGACGCGATCGAACTCAGTCTCGAGCCCAAGCTTGCCGACGAAGCCGCTGCTGCCGCGCATCAGGCGGTGCGCACGCTGCTGGCGGCCCGCCAGGCGACAGCAACGGTCAGTCTTGCGCGCAGAGACCTGCCGCTGGAGACAGCCCGCAAGCTGCGCCGCGTCGAATGCCGGGTGCCGCTGTGAACGGGCCTGCCGCATTGCCACTCGGTCAACTGGACCAGGTTGAGAACAACCCGCGCGAGGTCGAAGCCTTCGTGCGGCTTTTCAACGAAGTGCCGGTGCGCGACCTCGTCCGCAATTTGACTGTGAAGGTCGAGGCTTTCGAGATCGCCGGCCGTTCCTTCCCGCTGACGCTGAACGACGCTGAGGGAGCGCCCAACTGCTATATCTGCTGCCCGTCCAGCGCCTATATCGACTACGCCATCGACGAGACCCGCAATTTCGTCTCATCGCCCTTGTTGCAAAAGGCAATCCGGGTGCTGATCGGCCTGTGCGCACCGCTGGTACGGGCCAGCGGCCTCGACCATCAGGTGCAGGTCAACAACTGGCTCTATTCGACCAATCCCGTGCCGCAGCTCGACCGCAAGGCGATCTCGGCGATCCGCGACGATCTCACGACGCGTTTTCCCGATCGCTCCATTGTCATCCGCTCGCTGAACGAGACCGCCGATCCCTGGACCATCGCGGCGCTGAAGCAGGAAGGGTTTCGCCTGCTGGCAGCGCGGCAGGTCTACATTTTTGCCGGCCGCGGTTCCGCCATGTCCAATGATATGAAGCGCGACCGCAAGCGGCTGCGCACGACGCCTTTCGAGACGGTCGGCAATGCCGATTTCACCGAGGCCGACTATGCCCGCTGCGAGGCGCTCTACCGGATGCTCTATCTCGACAAATACACGCCGCTGAACCCACACTATACCGCCCGCTATATCGGCGAGATGCACCGTCGCGGCGTCCTCAAGCTGGCGGGTCTGCGCCGTCCCGGCGGGGAACTGGTCGCAGTCACCGCGCTGTCGAAGAACGGCAGGACATTGACGCAGCCCATCGTCGGCTATGACACCGGCCTGCCTGTGAGCGAAGGTCTCTACCGCATGATGATGGCGCTGGCGCAGGACCATGCCATGGCGCACGGCCTGTTCTTCAATATGAGCGCCGGTGCCGCCGCCTTCAAACGCTTGCGCGGCGCGGTGGCGACAGTCGAATACAACGCCGTCTATGTCGGCCATCTGCCGCGCCACCAACGCGTGGCGGTGCGGATCATGGAAACCGTTCTGGCGCGGATAGGCATTCCCCTGCTCAGGAGATTCGAACTTTGAGCGAAACCCGGCAACAGGACAAAGACTATTGGCAGGCGGTGATGCGGTCCGCCGATATCAAAGCCAAGCCGAAGCGCATCCTGTTCGACGGCGCGCCGCTGGTTCTGTTCCGCTCGGCGCAGGGAATAGCAGCGCTGTTCGACCGCTGCGCCCACCGGCTGGTCGAACTGTCGACCGGCAAGGTCGTCGGCGGTGAGATCGAATGCCCCTATCATGGCTGGCGCTACAATGGCGGGGGACGCTGCACCGCCATTCCCGGCCATGTCGGAGATATCCCGCACTACCGTGTCCGCCGCTACAGCGCCATCGAGCGCGACGGCGTCGTCTTCGTGTCGTCGGGCACACCCGAGGCCGAGCCCTATCTCCACTGCATGCAAGGCCAGGATGTCGTCGTGAAGCGTGTGCGCAGTTCGGCGCAATCGAGCGTGCTCGACGCGGCCGAGAACATTCTCGACGCCACCCACACCCACTTCACCCACAAAGGTGTGCTGCGCGGTCTCACCGCAAAGCGCCATCTCGTGCGCGTCGAGGTGACCGGCGGCGAGGGCTGGGTCGAAAGCTGCTACACCGGCGAGGATCGCCAGCAAGGGCTGGTTAGTCGGCTTCTGGAAGGCGAACGCGCCAGAACCATCGGCCGCTACCGTCATCCCGGCATCGTCGAACTGGAATATTGGGGCAAGGGCGGTCTGGCGCTGGCGACGACCTTCCATTTGCGTCAGGCCGACGAACGGACCGTCGAAGGCGTCGGCTGGCTCATCGGCCCGCGCCAGGGCCTGTTCGGCGAGCTCAAGGCGCTGGCCTTCCGGCCGCTCTTTGCCTTCGCGCTGCAGCAGGACCGGCGCGTGCTGAAATCGGCAAGCGACAATGCCCGCATCCCGCCGCAAGTGCTGCCGGCGATCGGCCCGCTGGATTTCCTGCGCCGCGACATATCGGCAATCATGGCAGGCAAGATGCCGCCGGCCGCAGCGGAGCCAAGGGTGTATCAGATCGAACTGTAAGAAACTGCGAGATCTCTTCTACGTCTGATCCGGCCCATTCCACTCGATGTCGCGCGTCGACGCGGCCTGCATGCTGATGCGCTGGCGCAGTGCTGTGCCGGCGATCTCGGCTAGTGCGCGCCATTGCGCTTTGTGGGGCGCGAGGTCGCCCGGCCAGTCGAGCAATTCGTCGGCCTCGCGCATGGTTTGGCGGAAGCGGCCAAGACCACCCGATCGCAGCGCCGCCGGCAATCCATAGATCCACATCGCCAGCCGCACCGTTTGCGGCGCCGTCACATCGGGTTTCACCTCGGCGCCGTCGTCCAGCACGGCATCCGCAAATCGCTGCGGATCGCGAAAGAAATGCAAGCCGCTCACGGCGCGGGGATTGCACTCCAGCGGCAGTACCGTTCCGTCCTTCTCGCGCATCAGGTCGAAGGAGATCTGGCCGGTCCAACTGGTGCCGGCGACGAAGGTTTCGACAAAGCGACGGGCAGCCGCATCCTCGACCGGCTCGAAACAGATGCCGGCACCCTCGCCGGCGCGGTAGAGCGAACGATAGGGCGCCAGCGCCTTGAGCTTGCCGTCCAGCGCCACCGCATAGGCACTGATCTCGTCGCCGGCGATGAAGCGCTGCGCCACCCACGGGGCGGCAGGTGAGGGGCGGACGGCGTCGAGTTCGCCTGGCGATGGTCGCAGCAGCACGTGTCTGGCGAAGCGCGACCATACCGGTTTGAACACCAACTCGCGCGAACGCTCGCCCACACCCGCCAGATCGGCGTCGCTCTGCAGCAGCGTTGTCTCCGGCGCGTCAAGGCCGAGGCTTTGCGCCAGCCGGATGAAGGCATGCTTGTCGTGAACACGGGAAAGCATCGCCATATCGGGCGCGAACAGGCGGGCCGGCATGGCGCGGTCGCGCCAGAGCTGGCCGAGATAAAACACTTCCTCGCAAGTCGGGATAACGAGTTCGATGCCTTCGGCGCGGACAAGCGCTTCCATGGCCTTGCAATAGTCGTCGCCAGCAAAGCGTGGCGCCGGCAGGCGATGGTAGGCGGCGCATGCCGTGCTCGCCGCGGCGATCGGCCGGGCAGGGCTGTCGGCGAGGATCACCCGCCGTCCGGCACCGTGCAGCAGCCGCGCCAGATGCAGCGCCGCCGGCGCGCGGGCGCCCGTGACCAGCACTGTGCTACCTGCCATCGAAGATCTGCATCAAGCCCGCCCGTCCATCGCGACTCTCCCACTCAGGCTTGCGCGAAATCGGCGGTGTTGACAACGTCCCGATGCAATTGGCGCGATGTGGAGCACGCCGCCATCGAAGCCGCCGACATGGCACGTCGATGACGCATCATGCCGGCTGTGTGCTGGCCAAATCGGCGCTACTCGCCGCCCATCTCTTTCTTGAACGTGTCGAAATCGACCTGCATGCCGTTGAAGATGGTGCTCCAGTGGCGGGTCAGAGCCGCCATCGCAACCGCCTCCTGGATTTCCTCGTCGGTCGCGCCGGCACGCTTGGCGTCCCGGGTGTCCGCCCAGACGCAGTAATTGCACGGGATCTGTGCCGCCACCGCCAACGAGATCAGCGACTTGACCTTCGGCGGCAGCGCCGTCTTGTCGCTGAGCTCGATAGCCTTGACCTCGGCCCATGCACCGGGCAGACCAGCCTTCGGGAATTGCTTCACGAAGCTCGGTACGCCGCCCATAGTCGACTGGATGTCGTTGATGGTCGCATCATAGTCATCGGCGTGGGCCGGGGCGGCGAGCGTCAAGGTCAGCGCGCAAGCAGCGGCCGCGAGCAGCGACGGAACGCGGGAATGGCTCGATGAAAGCGTGGCAAACATGTTTTTCTCCTCTGGTGTTCGTTAGCCTTACGGTGTAAGGTCGTGCGGACCGTGAACCTTACAGTGTAAGTTGTCAAGCAGCGCCATGGACTCACCGATCAAAAAAACGCGAACACGTGGCCGGCTCTCCCGACAGATGATCGAGGATGCCGCCTTCGAGGTGATTGAGCGGGAAGGGCTTGCCGGTTTTTCGATGCGCAAGCTCGCTGCCGCGCTCGGCTGCGAGGCGATGAGCATCTATCATCACTTCCCCTCGCTGGCGCATCTGCACGAAGCGCTGGTCGACCGGCTGGTCGGTGCGCTCGAAATCCCCGACGCCGGCCTGCCGTGGCGGCAAAGGATGCGCATGGCCATGCAGGATTTCCGCCGCGTCGGCCGCGAGCATCCGGCGTTTGCGCCGTTCCTCGTTACCTACCGGATGAATTCGCCAACCTGCCTTGCCTGGCTAAACAGCGTTATCGGTCTGTTCGAAGCCGGCGGCTTCGGCACCGAGTTGGGGGCGCGGTTATTCCGCACTGCCGGATACTACCTTATGGGCGCCATCCTCGACGAGACATCAGGCTATGCTACGGGTCCGTCCGCGGTCAGCACGGTCAGCGACGAGCAACTGGCGCGCGATTTTCCCAAAGTCATGGCCGCCGGACGCTATTTCGGCACCGCCGAATTCGACGCGACATTCGAGCTCGGCCTCGACATGCTGCTGGATGAGATGGAACGCCTGCGCGACAGCGCCAACACAAGGTAGGCAAGGCGCGTCCGAAAGGCGCCGGCCAATCCAGATTTCGCGAGCCGTTACATCAGCGATGCGGTTGCCAGACGGCTGCCAACGACGTTCGGCTTCTGGTCGCCGACATACTCGACGTGCGTGTCCACCAGACGGTCGCTGTCGATCCCGGCCGCGGTCAAGATATCCTCGATCGCCTTCGCGCGCTGCTTGGCCAGTTCCTTGTTCGTCTTTGCGGCGTTGGCTCCGGTGAATTCCGCAGCCGCAAAAGCCGTCAGTTCGACATTGCAACGTGAGTCTCGGATGCTGGCGGCGAACTTCTCAAGGTCAGCCTTGATCCGCGGTGAAATCACGTAGGACTGGCTGTAGAAAAACAGGTCGACCTGCACAGGGCTGCGCTTCTCATATTGCCGGCACGATATTCCTTGCTTTGGCAGCGTGTACAGTATCGCGCTCCGCGCCGTATTGGTATTGGCGGCGCCGTCATCAACCCAATGCGAAAGCGCCAGCACCATTTCGGGCTTGACGCCTTGCGCCTTGAGAAAATCGCCGGTTGCATCGAGCCTGCGACCAGCGATGTCGTAGGCTTTGTTGTAGTTGCCTTCCTTGCTCGCCGTTGCGTAGAGCCGGTAGCCGCAATCGTTCCCAGCATCCTTTATGAAGGCCGCCAAGGCCTTCGCGGATTCTTCGGATATCGTGCCGACGCCCTTATTGAACAGGACGCGGTATGAGTTCCACTGGACGCATTTCGGCCCCACGTCGCGTTCCTGGGCGATCGCACCGAAAAATACTGCGCTGCCGACAAGGATAATAAGGGCCAGAACAAGACTGAATGACTTCTTCATCTTCTTGGCACCTCCTGGACTTGCTCAGTTTAGTATCGCATTCAGTGCTTCGACAAGGTAACGTTCTCGCGACCGACGACGCCTGCATGTCAGTCCCACAGCAACAACAACTTGCGCCAGAAAGCATTGGACGGCATCGGCTTCGACCCGCGCGGCAATCGGATTGCCAGATAGATCGTCAGCCACTTGCGATCTATCTCCCGGATCGAAACTTTCAAGTCATGCAGTTCGAAAGGTCTCGAAACGCGCGTCCATCCGGAGAAGGACAAGGCGCCGACAGGAGCATCGTGTTTCCACACGAGTTTTTCTTCCTGCCTGCCCAGCGCCATGGCGAACTCGAACGGGGATGCGTCATCGTGAGCGATCTCCACCGTCGCGATGACACTTCTGGCAAAGGCCGGGAAAGCCGAATTGAGGGCGGCAACAACCGGGCCATGCGTGTTCGGCCGCAGGAATATGCCGCCATTGTCAGCGGCGATGAGCAGCGTCGGCAGCTCGGACGGATAGTTGGTCACAAGCGTCGCACGCTTCAGTTCATCATTGGTCATTCGACGCGTGCGTTGGCGCTGTTGCGGTGCGTTGAGGCGCGGGCGCCTCGCATCGGTCGAAACGACATGGCGTATCTGGACGCTCGAAAAGCCGCCGAGGACGCGCGCGTCCGGGCGGCTGCCGCCGCATTTGACTGCAAACAACAAATCGCGTCGGCCGGTTGATGGCGAACTAACGGTCGCCGTTATCTCACGCGCCTCGTGCCGTCGGCTTACATCAGCCCAACCGCTCCCGCTCCCTTCCTCAAGCAGCTGCGCGAGATCGCTTGTGGTCTGGTTTTCTGCGTCCACGATCGCGAGCTGAAACTGCGCAGAGCCCGTCAGCTCCTCGTCGAGGTAAACCCAACAACTCGCGCCTATGGCGCCCGGCGGGCAGGCGCCTTTCAGCACAGCCATGGTGACATTGCTGCCCTTGGCTTCGAGGAACAATTGGTCCGGCGATTGTTCGACATAGCTCAGCAGGTCCGGATCGGCATCCGGATACGAACTGACATGAGCCAGGCGCATGGGCTCGGCGGAAAGATACTGCTCGCGGTAAAGGGAGGAATGCAGCTCCGGCACGGTCTCTTCGGTCGCCGCGTTGAGTATTTCGACCACACCCAGGGCGAAGTCGGTTCGCCCGGCATGGGCGAGAAGCGAAATTGCGGTATCAGCCCTGCCTTCGCGTGCCGCGATCTCGGCCAGCAACTGCATTGCGTCCGGGGTATTGGCGGGACCCGTACTCAACCTGAGATACCGCTCGTCGTTGACGCGCAGTTCCAAATTCCAGAGGTTGAGCTCCTTCTCATGATTGTCGGTGTTCGAGCTGATGCCGAGCTGCACGAACATGTCCGTTTTCGCGAATCTATGCTTTCGAAAGACAGCGATGATCGGCTTGCGGTTCCTCAGCCACTCGGCATTGCGATTCATCCCCGTCGGTGCCGACCGGTACCAATAGAGCGGCTCCGGGACGGGGACGATCTCCAGACCTGCCAGGTCTGCGCGAAGGAAAAACTCCCAATCGCTTGCGGAAAACCCCCGCTCTTCGTTCAGGTAACCTATCTTGTCGAACACCTCACGCCGGAACATCGCATTGGCATCGCCATACGGATTGTTGAGCAAGGCGATGTCCGTAGGTCCGCCGACCGGAAAGTAAAGCATGTAGCCGCTCTTGGTGTCCGGCGGCACGAAGGGCTCGTTGAGCCACTTGGCGAAGGTTGTGCAGATGTCGGCGCCGGAGTTTTGCATGCCGGCGACGAACGTACTGACGGCGTTTGGGAACAGAACGTTGTCGTCGTCCAGGAACAGGATCAGCGAACCCTTGGCGGCGCGGATTCCCGTGTTGCGCGCCTTGCCGAGAAAGCCGTTCTTCTGCCGGATGATCCGCCAGCCTCGCTGCTCGAACTCCGGTTCGAGCTCCGCCAACAGATTAATTGCATCGGGATCGGTGCTGCCGTCATCGACGACGATCAATTCGATGTTGGGATAGTCCTGGCGTCGAACCGAGGCAATCGCCTGCGGCAACAGGCGCGCCCGGTTGTAGTGCGCCGTTATGATCGAAACGAGCGGTGGCCGGCTCCGGCTGCGGCTGGAGACCTTAGCGGGATCACCGGCGAATATTGCGTGCAGCCTGCTCCAGGCTTTCTCGCGCGCTTCCCGTTTTTGCAGGGGCTTTGCCGGACCGAACGATCGGCTTTCCAACGCAGACGCAATCTTGGCCGCGATTGCGGAAGCTGACGCCGCCATCAGGACGGCATCAGCTGACTTCGGATGGAGCACGTCACGAATGCTGCCGACATCCGTGGCGACGAACGGAATCTCTTCGTCGAGGCACGTCATCACTTCCAGCGGGAGCTGAGCCGCCGAGTGCGTCATCGCCACCAGAGCATGACTCTGCCGCAGGTATCTGTAGATATCAGGCTCATCTCGAATGGGCAGGAGCTTCAATTTGAACGGCCATTGCCGTGCACGCCGAACGATCATGCCGCCCGAATGCTCGCCCAGGACATGACCAAACGCGCCGACAACCGTCACTGTCAGATCGGTGACACCGCTGTCGGCCAGACGATCGAGCGCATCGCAGAACAGCGTCAGGCCATCACGCGCCTCGGTGCCTGAGAAATGAACCACTTCGGCGGCGGGCCGCTCCCGCGGCCTGTAGTGATCGACAGCGAAGTTCGAACGCCACTCCTCCGGCTCCAAGGGCGCAGCAATGTGACGGCTGGTGGGCAGCTTCCATGCCGCCTTGGCCATCCAGTCGAGCAGCGACTGGCCAGCGATGACAAGGTGGTCGCACGTCTCGGCCGACATCTTTTCCATGTGTGCGACGGTCATCTGCTCTTTTCGTTCGACCGCCCGGGAATTGGCTTCCAGCTTCCACATAAGCGGCTCATGCGCGAGCACGACGATCGCAGGAGGGTCGGGAAAGACGCCTGTGCGCTTCGCAAGGGCAGAGAAATGCGCCAGTCCGCCTTCAAGTGCAAAATAGACGACGTCGAATGCATTCTGCTTGAGGTAGTGGTAGACGGCCAATGAGTTCTTGTCGCTGGAATCCATGCCGCGCAGCAACTCGGGCGACTGCGGCAACAATTCGAGCCGCACAAGGAAATTGTCGAAGCACCATTTGCCCAGCCTGGCGATTTCCTGATCATCGGGCTGGCTGCCGAGCGGGCTCGGCGCCCAAAGCAGGGTCACGGTGTCACCGGTTCCCGCCAGATGCTGCGCCAGCGCGTAGGTCACCGACCCGTGATCGCCAGTCACCGTCGAGCCGAACTCAACCTCCGAAACGACACACACATTGCGAGGCTTCTGGCTTGCCTGTCGCTTGCCCCTAGGCATAGCGCCTGCCTTGGAACCAACGCTCAACGAGTCCCCCCTTGTCAGTCCGCTTCGTTCGAAACAGTCTTGCCAACAGTTGGATAATACTTTGATAATCGTCTCGCGGGCACCTGCCTTTCGCGCAAACTGGTTTGATGACGTTCGGATGGTTGAACTTCGATCCCCAAAACATCTCGCGCGACTGGACGACCGGCCGATCGACGTGAGCGATGGCGAGATCTTGTGCTTTGTCGGGCTGCGCAACGAAGCGAAGCTGCTAGCGCAACTTCTCGACCATTACCGCGGCCTTGGCGTCGATCGGTTTTTCTTCCTGGACAATGGTTCCACGGACGGGACGCGCGAACTGATCCTAGAGCAGCCGGACAGCCACTGCTTCCACACGGAAGGATCGCATTTCGCTGAAAACATCGATCCGCCGCGATGGATCAACACGCTCATGAATGTGTTCGGCACCGGCCATTGGTGCCTTTCGATCGACGCTGACGAGCTTCTCGTCTATCCCGATTTTGAACGGGTCAACCTGGGGCAGCTTTGCAGCTATCTCGATTCGACCGGCGCGGACGCCGTGATAGGCTCGATGATCGACATGTATGCCGACGGCCCGTTGGCCGAATACAGCTATGACGGCACGATCTCGCTTGTTGAAGCTTCACCCTACTTCGACCCGGAGCCAGGGTGGCTGCGCGCCCGCGACGGAATGTATCCACCGGAGCAGATGTTCGGTGGCGTGAGGGAACGGGTCTTCTGGCACGGCCGGTTCAAGCAAACCTTTCCCCCGTGCTTGACAAAGGTGCCGATCGTAAAATGGGGGCGGGGCACGCACTATCACGTCGCACAGCACACAATCAGCAAGGTGCGGTTCAGCGAACTCCGCGTCGCATTGCTGCACTTCAAATTCGTCTGGGGCTTCCGCCAGAAATCGGCGTCGTCTCTGAGTGAAAATGCGCAACTCAAGGAAAAGACGCTCGAAGAGCGCGCCGCCTACATGGAAGCCCTGGAGCGCGATCCAAAACTGGCGCTCCGAAACCAGAGGTCTGTCCGCTATCGCGGTGACGCCGCGCAACTCGTGGAGCTTGGTTGGATGAAAACCTCGGAGCGCTATGCCGGATTCGTATCAACCGTGGCCACATCGCATCAGCGCAGTGACAAGGCCACCTGATGTGCCCGAATTGTTGAAGTGAAAAATCCGACCCGTGCTTATCCGCCGTAGCGGTGGCCACCGTCACCACCCTTCGGGTCCCCACCTTCTGGCCCAAACTGGCCCAAACTGTTGAGCGCAAGCGCCTTGCAGGCTGACGGAGCATCTGGGTAACGGTGCAGATAATCCTCAAGCGCCTCGATGGTGCCGATTTTGAGGGCCTGCTCGCAGGCAAGCTCGGCTTCCTGGACGCCAACGTCGATTTTCGCCTGTGCCGCGCCGGTGAAAGCGACACTCAACCCAAGCAGACTAAGTCCGCCCAAAAGCAACGAATGAACCTTGCGCATAACACACCCCACACACAAAACAACCCACTGAAAATATTAGCATCTGTTAACGTTTTGTCAACCATTCTGGCAAGGTTCGGCCAACATGGTTAACGCGCGCAGTTGACCGGACCGGGCTTCGCTGGAGCTCGGGAATTTCATTTGCTTGGTTGGATCGCCGCTGGAGCAGTTCACCGTTTCACGGAAACGGCAAACCGCTCTTGTTTTGACGCAATTCCCAAGGGAAAGCGCTATGCGCTTTTCCCGGGAAAACGGTTTCACACTTTTCCTGGAATAGCTTTAGTCGCTGAACAGGGTCAGCTTGCGGAAAAACGCATTGGTCGGAAAACCATTGAACGTTCCGGTGAAGCGAACGGCGAGAACGATCGAAAGCGGCATCTTCCGTCGTGTGCGAAGCGCTGCCACCAAGGAATGACGCACAAATCTGTCATCGATGCTCATCCAGCCCGAAAAGGCAATCGTTTGCGCGCCAATGTCCTGTTGCCAATCTATGGTTTGGTCGGGGCGAGCAAGGGCCAGACCGAAATCCATCGCCGGCGCATCGGCATGAGCGATTTCAACGGTTGCTTCCACCTTGCGGAAGAAGGCTGGAAATTGATGATCAAGCGATGCAGCGACCGCGCCGTCCGCATGCGGACGCAAGAACACCCCGCCGTCATCCGGTGCGACAAGCAGCAGCGGGAGAGCCGAGACGCGTGGGGTAAGCAACCGTGCGCTCCTCAGTATGTCGTGGTCGAGGATGATCGAACTGCCGCTAGCATCAGGACAATCCGGGGCATTGGGGTATGTGACGGCGGGGCGTCCAAGCAAGGTTGCAGCCGTATCGGGACGGCCGATCGACCCAGCAATGCTCGCAAGTTTCTCTACGGCTGTATTGCTGTTCGGTTCGATGTCGCACAGCTCCAGATATTTTCGATTGCCGGGGGTGTATTTCAGATTTTCGCGGCCACTCTCAATTTCGGACCGGTGCGTGTTCTGGGCGATGGCCAGATGATGCAGCAGGCGGACGTCATCGGATTGGCTCGACCTGAACGCCTCCAGGACGGGAAGCCGGTTGTCGTACCAATTCGACTGCCGGAACATTCCATCCGGTTTCGAGCGATACCAATATAGCGGCTTTGGAATCGTCCTGATCTTGAGACCTGCCAGAGAGGCTCGCGCAAAGAATTCCCAGTCGTGCATGGCGTAGTCGGGCTTCTCGATCAAGAACCCGATCTGCGAGAACACAGATCGGCGTATCATCGCATTCGCGTCACCGTAGACGTTATGGATCAGGCCGAGCGCGTCGGGACCACCCAGAGGCAGGTACTGGATCAGCCCGTCGGCGCGATCCTCCGGCACGAAATCCTCGTAGAAGATCAGTTGGAACGCAGTGCAGATGTCGGCATCCGATGTAGCCATCGCACGCACGAAATGATCGACGGCCTCCGCAAACAGCGCGTTGTCATCGTCGGCGAACAGGATCAACTCGCCATGCGAAGCGCGGATGCCGGCATTTCGCGCCGCGCCGAGATGCTTGTGCGGTCGGCGCAGGATATTCCATCCGCGCTGACGGAAGGTCGGCTCCAGCGTATCCAGCAATCGCCTTGCTTCGTCGAGGTCGCTTCCGTCGTCGACCAGAACCAGTTCCAGGTGATCGTAGGTCTGCGCTTCGATCGCCGCGATTGCCTGTTTCAGATAGAGTGGCCGGTTGCGATGGGCCATGACAACAGAGACCAGGGGTGATGGCCCGGCACTTTTGTGGACGCGTCTGCGCTTGGCCGGCGTCGGCAAATTGCGCGTATCCAGCCAGGACTGCCGACATTGGCTCAGCCTGTCGGCGGGCTGCGGGCAAGGCGGGTCATTGAGCGCCGCTAAAATCGCCAGCGCCAATGCGACGGCGTCAGGATCGACCAGCCGCGGTTGCCCCGCCTGCGCATTCCAGATCTCGGCGTTCGCGTCGACATTGGTCGCAACGAAAGGCAGTCCCGCCTCGATACATGCGGCAACAGTGCCACCCGTCGATGCGGCGCGGGCGGGAATGACGGCAAGCGCGCCGCTCCGCGCGACGTAGTCGAGCTTTGCGGCGGGGCTTGCGTGCGCCAACAGGTTGAGCTTGAACGGCCACCGCTCGGCGCGTCTGAGAAGCAGTCCACCGCTGTGCTCGCCCATGATCTTTCCGAATGGACCGAATGCGGTGACCGTCAGCTCTTTTGGCGCTGTTGGCGCGATGATGTCGAGCGCGTCGCAAAGCAGCGTCAGGCCATCGCGGAAGCGCCATCCGGCCAAGACGGCAAGTTCTCTGGCGCTTCTCGTCGCAATCGGCGGCCGCGCTCCGGCTGAAGCGAGACGATCCTGCAACAGCAACATCGGCGTCACGATCGCCTTCTTCACCTTCCAGCCCTTCGACAACATCCACTGTCGCAAGGCTGCCGACACACAGATCGTCCTGTTCGCCATCTCGGCGCAGTATTTCTCCATGTAGGCGACGGCAATCGCCTCGGTGCTGTCCATGAAGGCCTTGTCGGCTTCATGTTCCCATTCTTCCGGAGCGTGGGCGACGACCACGATCGGCGGCGCGGCAAAGGCCGCAGTCTCGACCGCCAACAGCGTGTAGTAAGGCAACCCGCCCTCAAGCGGCGCGTAGACCAAATCGTGGCCGGAACGTTCGAGATAATGCAGCACAGCGGCGGACCGGCTCTCGGGCGTCGCCAGCGAAGGAAGCAACTGATCGGACTTGTCGAGAATTTCCAGTCGCACCGAGGCCGCCTCCAGGTCGCGGTGGTGCGCTGCCTCCTGCGCTGGAGCAATCCTGCCTGGAACCCATAGCAGGGTGACGTCGTCGCCATCTTCGGCGAAAAGCCGGGCCAGTTCGACCATGGCGCCGTCCTCGCCACCGGAATCGATTACATTTGTCACGACGCAGACGCGGCGAGGCTTGCCTTCCTTTGCCGGCCTCCGCTCCTTGCCACCAACGGCCATTCGACTTCCTCTGATCCAATTCCGCCGAGTGCGCTCCGCAGCACAGTCGATCCGCAACGATGCCCGCGCCGGGTTTACTTTTTAGTGATCATCCTTCTGCGCCATTGGTAAACCCAATCGTCAATCAGGTCCTGAAACGGCTGCACAATCAATCGACTGATACAACTTTAGCGACGCGGAATATTCAATCTTTACGCCTCCCAGCTAGTCATTGACGCATAGCAGGAGGCGCAAATGAAAACGATAATGAAGTTTCTGGGTGCGCTCGGTTTGATGGGCGCTCTGGTCTCGGCAAGCTCCGCAGGAGAATTGCTGCGACCGCGCATCAGCCTTGGCACGGCCAACGTTAAGACCATCAGTGGCGACCGCGGCGGCTATGTGATCGACTATGCCATCCGTGCGCTGAAAATGCGCCGCAGCGGCACTTTTGTGCGGTTCAACGGTTCGTGCGACTCGGCCTGCACGCTTTATCTGTCGATGCCCAGGAGCAAGGTGTGCATCACGCAGAGCGCGTCGTTCGGCTTCCACCTGCCATATGGCGTTTCCGCGCGGGGCAATCAGGTGGCCGCCAATTTCATGATGAAAAACTACCCTGGCTGGGTTCGCGGCTGGATCGCAAAGCGTGGGGGGCTGAAGAGCTCCATCGCGACCATGACTTACGCGGATGCGAGCCGATTTCTGCCGACGTGTCCTTCCGAGCAGCGGGGCATGACCGTCGCGAGCCTGAGCCCGACGCGTCTGCGTGGCGGCTGATTGCTGACGCGGTACTGAAACATCACGACGGCGGGTGCTCCACAGCGCCCGCCGTCGCCGATTCATACGGCGGGTGCACAGTTGTTTGAACAGCTCACTTGGCCAAACACATCGCCGTTCAATGCGTTCGGTTAACCAGTTCTCAAGAGGCTTGGTTAACGCAAACTTGATTTTGTTGACTCTTTTTTAGCGCCAGCCGATTCTGCGGGTGGGGGTTTGAAGGCTATCGGCCGTGGTTTGGGCCGAAACGCAAACTGGCGGCGGGTAGTTGTATGAGCATCGGCGGCGGTACGGGGTCGGCGAGCCGACCTGAGAGCGGCCTTATGGAATCGAAGGCGGGGACGGCTTCGTCGAAGGATTTGCGCTTTCGGCGCAGGAGCCTGCGGATCATTTGCACGGGCCTGTTGTCCTGGCTGCTTTTGGGTGTCTACCGCAGCGCAATCGTTGATCCGCAAACGACTTTTCCAGGTCTTTTGGGGGCCATCCCCCAAGGATTGGCGTCAAGCTACTACGACCTGATTGTCGTTGCGTCCCTGACCGTGGTGACTCTGATCCTGCTTTTCCTGGCAAAGGCCAGCCGTCTCGGCTCGGCAATCGTTGTCTTCCTCTTCTATGTTGCTGTCCTGGTCTCTCTGGGCTGGGGGTTTGCCAACATCAATCTCGTCAAGATGCTGGGCGAACCGTTCACGTTCCAGTGGCTGGTCTATGGCGACTTCTTGCAGAATGCCGATGCCAGGAACGCGATGGGCGACGCGCTCAATATCAAGGACTTCGCGACCCTTTCCGGGTCCGTCATCCTGGTGCTCATCCTTGGCTATGCCGCGGCCAGCTTGTGCCAGCGGCTGATGAGCGCCGCTGGCTACGGGGCCTTTCTGGGCGTGCTCGTTGTCTGTGTCGGCGCGGCCATCGCCGGCACCGGATACCACGTGCGTGCGCAGGCGTTGCCGGCGGCCGAGATCGTCAATCCGATCCTGTATTTTGTTGAATCGGCTGTGCTCAGTCCAACGCCGGTCGTGCTGACAATGAATGCCAATACCAATGACCCGGATGTCGCGAGCGTCGGCGAGCGTCCGCCGGAAACGTCGACCTTCAAGGCGCCGACGCCAAACCCGGTCAAGAACGTGCTGATTTTCATGATGGAGTCGGTGCCAACCAAATACATCGAGACGTTTGGCGGCAAGTATCCGGTCACACCGAATATCAAGAATTATGCGAAGGACTCCATACGATTCGACAACGTATATGCGCACGCACCGTCCACGCATTACTCGATATTCTCTCTGCTCACCTCTATGTACAACGACATTTCATACTATGGCATGACCACCAGGTATCCTTATCTGCCACTGGACTCGATCTCAAACGTCCTGTCCAGGAACAATTTCCGTACAGGGTTTTTCTGGAGCGCGGATTCCCGATTCCAGCGGGTCGATGAGTTTTTCCTCAACAAGGGACTGGATGTGATCCAGGACTACCGGGGGCAGAAATGCGGTACCCCGACCTTCAAGCTCAGCTCCGAGCAGTGGAAGAACATGGACTACAACAGTGATCTTTGCACGGCGCAGTCGATCATCGACTGGATGAACAAGGACGCGGGAAAACCTTTCTTCGGCATAATGTTCACGGCGATGACCCATTATCCCTACATCACCGACAGCCCGATGTTTTCGAAGATGGCGCCGTCCTCCGATGGCAACACGCTGATCCACTACTCGGATGACCAGAAATTCAATGCTTATCTCAACGCCCTGAAGGTCGGCGATGCGGCGCTTGGCGAAATCCTTGAATCGCTCAAGCAGTCCGGCAAGCTCGATTCGACGCTCGTGGTGATATTGGGCGATCATGGCGAGGCGTTCGGGGAGCATGGCGACTACATTCATGCCAGCGCGATCTACGAGGAAAACATCCACATCCCGCTCATCATGATCAACAAGTATCTCTTTCATGACGACGTTGCGCACCCGGTCGGCGGCATCGTCGATATCGCCCCGACGATCTTCGACATACTCGGACTCCCGCTGCCGAAGCAGTGGCAGGGGCGCAGCCTGTTCAGCGAGCAACGGCCAAACAAGACCTTCTTCTTCAATCCCTGGGCCGGTTTCCTGTTCGGCTATCGCGAGAACGATCGAAAGGTCATCTTCAACGCGACCACCGGCAAGGTGGAGGAATACGACCTCAAGGCCGATTCCGGTGAACGAACCAACCTCTTCAAGGTCGATACCGGCGACCGAAACGCGCTGCTGCAGCCCATCGCCGGATGGGTGCAATCGCAGAGGCAGCGCGTGGCCGACCTGGTGGCCGCGGCGGCGAAAGACACAGGACGTTGCACCATCACCAGTCTGGAGGTCGACGCTGCCGGCATTAATCTCCAGGGCGCGCCTCGGTTCGACGTGCTGGTCGACGGAAAGACCGTCGCCGAGATCGACGTCCCGGGCAAGGAAAGCGTCGCATCGACGCCCGAAGCCGCCGTGGCGGAGCTAATGCAGGCGTCAACCGAGTCCAAGCCGTTCCACATCGATCTCAGCAGCGTGCCGAACCCGAAGACAATCGAGCTTCGCTATATCAACGACCTGTGGGGCGGAGAGGGCAAGCCAGGTGATCGCAACCTGTTCATCAAGAGCGTCAAGGTGAACGGTCAGCTGGTGCCAAACGCCAGGCTGCATGTCGACGAGCAGTCTCATGGCTACACCGACGACAACGGGACTGCTATGTACAGCAACGGCTCGCTATGGGTCAGCGGTCCCTTCGTCGAGGGATGCGTATAGCGTGCCGCGTGCCTGACCGTCGTCCTCGATTTACAGCCCGTGCGCGCCGTGACAGATACTGTCGGCGCTTCCGGTTGACATCTTCGCGCGGCAGTCAATAGCATGCGAAATACTGATGGTTGTGGCATGGAGCCACTTGTCAGCGCAGGACGGACCGGGCCCGTTCTTGCGGTATACTCGGCTGGTCTGCGCCCGCTTGGGAAGCGAACATAGAATGCGATCGCTCGGCATGACGACCCAGACCGGATTGCCATCTGAATCAGTGAGCGGGGCGAGGCGCCATCGACTCGCCTGGCGTGTCCCGCTTGCGCCCCTCCTGGCCATTTGGTGCCAGATGGCGCTTTGCGGAGCCGCGCACGCAACTGGTGCCGAAGACAGCGGACCTGCCGTTACCGTCCCGACGGCTTTCGAACTTCAGCTTGTTTATGCCGACCGCACGTGGATATGGGATAACGGAGCGGCCTATTTCGGACAGAAGGATCGACCGGTCCGGGCCTGGACCTCAGGGCAGGACACGGCTTCTGTCGGCGAAGGCAGATGGCATCTGAGCAACGATGGCAAGATGTGCATGGATCTCGTCTGGCGGTCCAAGGGCTACGCGGCGCCGATTCGCACGTGTTTCAGCCACCGCATCCGGGGTGGGACTCTCCAGCAGCGCAGGGATCCGGACGGTGCCTGGTACAGTTTCAGGCACTCTCCGGACGACCCTTCCGACGAGCAACGGAAATTCGAGGAAGGCGACACCAAGGGCGCGCAGTTTGACCAGATCCGTAGCCTGATCGATTCCAGGAGTTGATGCATGCGGCCCAAAGCGCGCAGCGATTTTGGGACAACGGCATGCATGAAGAACAGGATAAGCGCGTTGACGTGCTTTGGTTTCAGGTTCTGAGCCGTATCAAAGGTTCGCTGAGAAGCCCTCACTCACCTCAGCGAGCCCACGTCCCGACACACGACAAACGGGACGACTGCTACCAGCTTTGCGAGCTGGTATTGCTTTCCGATGCATTTGGCGTGCCTGGCGCAGTTGCCCGCCGGCGCTTCGGCGTCGGCATCGGAATTGTGGACGCGGCAGCCTCCAGTCCGAAGAATGGTGCGGCTGTCCTGACGATCGTATCGATGTCGGAAAGTTCCGGCATGAAATCGAGATGTTCGCGTGCGCTGGCCGGGTCGGCGTAGAGCTCTGCCGGGTCTCCCGGCCGCCGGGACCTGAAGACGGCCGGAACCGATTTTGACGTCATCCGGGTGACCGCCTGGAGAATCTCCTTGATAGACACCCCGCGTCCGGTGCCGAGATTGACTGACAGGCTTTCGCCTCCCGCCTCCAGATGCATCAGAGCCCTCAGATGCGCGCGCGCCAGATCGCTGACATGAATGTAGTCGCGCACGCAGGTGCCATCCGGAGTGTCATAGTCCGTGCCGAAAACCTCGATCTCGTCGATCGTGCCGGATGCAGCCATGAGCACTCGCGGGATCAGGTGCGTTTCCGGCGTGTGCCATTCGCCGAGTTCGCCCTCCGGATCGGCGCCGCAAGCGTTGAAATAGCGCAGGATCGCATATTTCATTCCGTAGGCGGAGGCATAGTCCCTGATGATTTGCTCGCCCATCAGCTTGGTCCGTCCATAGGGGCTGATTGGATTTTGCGCCGAGGTCTCGCGAATGGGCAGTGTTTCGGGCACACCGTATGTCGCGCAGCTGCTTGAAAAGATGATGTTTTCGATCAAGCTGGCGCGCGCCGCATCAAGCACCGCGATGGTGCCCGACACATTGGTCGAATAATACCCCGCGGGCTCATGAACAGACTCGCCGACATAGGCCAGCGCTGCAAAGTGGATTATCGCTTTCGGCTGATAGGTCCTTATCGCCTGCTGCAGCGCGTTCAGGTCCCGGATATCGCCAACGACAAGCGGCCCCCAGGCAACGGATCTCTCGTTGCCGCGGCTCAGATTGTCGAAGACGACGGGCAGGTAGCCGGCAGCTGACAACAGCTTGCAGGTGTGGCTGCCGATGTATCCGGCTCCGCCCGTCACCAGGATTGCCGGCCGGCTCATTTACATCGCAGCTTCTTTGACGGGCCGGCTCGAGTAGAGCAGGGCGTCAAAATACGCCGTGGTATGGGCGAGCCCCTGGCTCAGGCTGATTTTTGGCTCCCAGCCAAGATTTTTCCGGGCGAAGGAGATGTCGGGCTTGCGCTGCTTGGGATCGTCGACGGGCAGCGGCCGATGCACGATCTTCGACCGCGAGTTGGTGTATTCGATCACCTGTGTTGCCAACTCCAGAATGGTGAATTCGGTAGGGTTGCCGAGATTGACCGGGTGCTGCGGTGCGCTCGGTGCGTTCATCAGCCGGATGAAGCCCTCGATCAGGTCGTCCGCGTAGCAGAATGAACGTGTCTGCTGGCCGCTGCCGTAGACGGTCAGGTCGTCACCGTGCAAAGCCTGGACGATGAAGTTCGACACGACGCGGCCATCGTCTGGTTGCATGCGGCGGCCATAGGTGTTGAAGATCCGCGCGACGCGGATATCGAGGCCATACATTCTCGAATAATCGAAGAACAGCGTCTCGGCCGAACGCTTGCCCTCGTCATAGCAGGATCGCGGACCATGCGGGTTGACGTTGCCGAAGTAGCCTTCCGGCTGCGGATGAACCAAGGGGTCACCATAGACCTCGGACGTCGAAGCCTGAAATATCTTGGCATTGTTCCGCCGCGCGAGCTCGAGCAGGTTCAGCGAACCAAGCACGCTTGTCTTGAACGTATGGATCGGATCTGCCTGGTAATGCGGCGGGGAGGCGGGGCAGGCGAGATTGTAGATTTCATCGACCTGAAGATCCGAAGGCAGTGCGTCGACAATGTCGTGCTCGATGCACGTAAATCGCGGATCGCGCAGGAGGGCATGGAGATTGTATCTTTTGCCGGTGTGGAAATTGTCCAGTGCGACAACCTCGTATCCATCCAGCACCAGACGCTCGCACAGATGCGAACCCAGAAATCCTGCCCCACCGGCAACCAGGGCCCGGCCCCGATTGGACTTGCCGCCCCTTCGGCTGTTCCCGGACTCGAGTTTCAGAACATTGACAGTCCTACCCATACGCCAACCCCTTCGCCCTTACGCACTGCGCACGCTACCGCCGGACCGGGACATAGCGTTGCCCGGCGACGTTCCTGAGAACGTCACAAACCTTCCGCTTCTGCGGAATCGTCACTCCTGATGTCTGTCGATTGCTTTTTGGGTTCGTTGGTCGACGCTATGCGGCTTATTAGCTGCCGTTCAGCATTCGATACGCCCCGAAATCGCGGTTACGCGTCTGGTGCCACCATCGCCCACTACTCGCCCAAATTGCACATCCCAACGTATCGAAAATATACCTGCGCGGAACATAGTCAACTAAATTAGCGAATCGTTAACCGTCATCATTTGGGAGTGGTTAATCATGGGGTCGCAGCGTCCGTCGCTGCATCCCGAGGGCTGATCGCGAAATTGGAAATATATCAACAAAAAATAGGAATACTCAGGAGTTTTTTACACCAAAGCCCAGAGATTCAGCGGGATAACCTCAGATATAGGTGGAAATGGCTAGCTGATAGCCAATAATAGTCGCACGCGTATCAGAGTACATTTAAAAGTAATTTAGTTTTAGAAATATCGAGAATATTGTTACATCGCGCTTTGTCGATAAATTCTTATGCGGAAAGATTCAGCGTTCATCCACTTATGTAGACTTTACTAATTTAGCTATAGCTTTTGAGCGCATAGGTAGAAATCCGTCGGCGTTGTGACGCGGACATAACGCCGATACGGTTGGACGGCGGCAGTTCGCTTTGGCCAAATCCGCACAAACATCCATTTGGCGATCATCCTTTGTCGTGGACAGACGAGGACCGCTGCGCAAGCCATCGCCTTTTGATCCCTGGAGCGTTATTGGCAATTGGTAGAACACACAGGTTATTCTCAATGCGCTTTCTGTTCTTCCTGATCCTGCTCGCCGGTATCGCCGTCGGCGTCGTTTATCCCTGGGCGATGACGAATTTCTCCGGCCACGAGATCGGCAGCTACAGGGTCTACGAGCAGGGCCGCTTCAAGCCGGTGACAGTGGCGCTCTCGTCAAGCGATGCGCCGGTCAGGGTGCTGGTCGACCTGACGGCGCGGGCCGAGCGCATCGTCTCGCAGCAGCGCACCGTCTTGACCTTGACCGCGGCTACTACCGGCAAGACGGTGCTCGCGTCGGCGCTGCAATTCAACCATTCAGACAATCCGCGCCAGGTCAGCCCGCAGCTGCCCGACAAGATCTTTCGCGACGAGGCGGGCGTGATCGCGACCGTCAGCCCCGGCGCCTATCTCTTCACCGTCGGCCCGGGCGATGCCGATGATATCCCGATGCGGGCGGTGGAGCTGGTGCTGCGCTCCGGCGCCGGTGAGATCGACAGCCGCGCCCGGCCGGTCGGCTATGGGCTGATGGCCGTCGGCCTAGTCGGTTTTCTGCTCTCGTTGCGTTTCGGCGGCAGCCGGCCGGAAAACCCGAACTCGAAGCCGCCACCGCCGCGCTGGGGCAGGGGCTCCTCGACGTGAGTGCGGCATGAATTACCGTCACGCCTATCACGCTGGAAATTTCGCCGATGTCGTCAAGCATGTCGTGCTCAGCCTTCTGCTCGACTATCTGAAGCAGAAGGACAAGGCGTTCCGTGTCATCGACACCCATGCCGGCATCGGCCGCTACGACCTGTCGTCGGCGGAGGCGCAAAAGACCGGCGAATGGCAAGGCGGCATCGGCCGCCTGATCGGCGCCCCGTTGGACAAATCGGCGGCCGCGCTGCTTGCTCCCTATCTCGAAGTGGTGCGTTCGCTCAATGCCGATGGCGGCGTGAAGAAATATCCTGGCTCGCCGCTCATCGCCCGCCATCTCATGCGCAAGCAGGACCGGCTGTCGGCGATCGAACTGCATGGCGATGATGCCGCCAGGCTGAAAACGCTGTTTGCCGGCGATTTCCAGACGAGGGTGATCGAGCTCGACGGCTGGCTGGCGCTCGGCGCGCATTTGCCGCCGAAGGAAAAGCGCGGCGTGGTTCTTATCGATCCGCCGTTCGAGGAAGCCGGCGAATTCGACCGCCTCGTCGAGGGGATGCAAAAAGCGCACAAGCGCTGGCCGGGCGGCATCTATGCGCTGTGGTATCCGATCAAGGACCGCAAGGCGATCATCGCCTTCCGCAAGGCCCTCAAGCAATCCGGTGTCCCGAAGCTGCTCGACATCGAGTTCGAGATCCGGCCTGCATCGCGCGAGCCGAGCCTCGACGGCAGCGGCATGGTGGTGGTCAATCCGCCCTTCACCTTGGAGCGTGACCTGTGCATCGTGCTGCCGGCTCTGCACAGATTGCTGGCGGTCGAGAAACCCGCGCACTGGTCGCTGGAATGGCTGGCCGGGGAGCAGCTCTAGGTCGTTCAAAGGAACGGTTAGTTCGCGACCGCGTCCTCGGCCGCAGCAGCGATGCAAAGTAGCTAAACATTTGACAGCAGGTCGCTTTCCCAGACATAGGGAAGGCGGGTTCGTCAAAGGCTCAGGGCAGCAGTTTGACAGCTTCGCACCGGCAAAACCAACTGCGAAGCCGTAAACCTTTCCTCCGCGCGACCGCTTGACCGCGCGCCGCCGAATCCGCACAGTGCGCGCAGTCGACCTTTGAGAGGCTGCCATGACTCGCTTTGCCAAATCCGCTCTTGCTGCCCTGATTTCGCTTTGCACGCCGCTGGCCGCACCCCTTGGCATCACCCAGGCGGCGCAGGCTGCCGACCTTTCCGTCTATTCCGACGAGGACAGCGGTGTCTGCGGGCAGGCGTGGGTGCTGAACAAGATCTCCAGCCGCTTCTCCTATCAGGTGCATCACGTGCCGCATCTGCCTGATGTCTCGATCACCGATTTCCAGCGCATTCACCAGCATCGCTATCTGCCGGCGAGCGAAGAATGGCCGATCGGCCGCCGCTATTGCGGCGCCACCGTCAGCCTCTCCGATGGCCGTGCCCGCACCATCTGGTACCTCATCGAGGAAGGCCAGGGTTTTGCCTCGATCGGCGACAATGTCGAGTTCTGCGTTGCAGGCTTCGACCGCTGGATGGTCTACAACGGCCGCTGCCGCGTCCTGCGCTGAGCGCATCACTTTCTTCTATTTTCGCGCCTGCGGCGACATCGGCCGCAGGCGTTTTCATTTGGGATGTTGACAGACGACGCTGATTGGTCGCATAGATATGAGACAGACCTGTCTCATCACCGGTAAGGCCATGGCATCGTCGCCCACAACAGACAAACGCCAGCACGTCGTCGAAACGGCCTACGCCCTGTTCAAGCGCGCCGGGTTCCATGCCACCGGTATCGACCGGATCATCGCCGAGGCCGAGGTGGCCAAGATGACGATGTATCGCCACTTTCCCAGCAAGGACGAACTGATCGTCGAGGTACTCGACTATCGCGCCCGGCGCTTCGAGCGTCAGCTCGACCAGCTTGCGCAAGAGGCCGCCACGCCGGAGCGGAAGATCGCAAAAATCATCGACTGGCACGAGCGATGGTTCGGCAGCCCTGATTTCCACGGCTGCCTGTTCGCGCATGCGTTGGCCGAGTTCGGCGATCCCACCCATCCGGTGTTCCAGGCCGTCGCCCGACAGAAAAATGGTCTCAAGCGGCGCATGCAGGCAATCCTCGAGGACATAATGCCTCCGAAGCAGGCTGAGGGTGCTGCGGCGGCGCTGCTGATGCTGATCGAGGGCGCGACGCTGATGGCGCAGATGGGCGAGGCTGAAGCCGCCATCGATAGCGCCCGCAAGGCGGCCGACGCCGTCATAGCCAGCGCGCGTAAAGCGCAATGAGCGCGACGGTCATTGCGCTCGCGCTGTTCGCGGCCATTCTGCACGCCAGCTGGAACGCCTTCCTGCGGACTGGTGCCGACAGGCTGTGGACGGTCACCGTCATGAGCTTTTCAAGCACGCTTATCGCCATTCCAATGGCGCTTTTCCACGCGCTTCCCGCGACCGGCGCCTGGCTCTATGTCGCGCTCTCTGCCGGCCTCCAGGTCGGCTACAGCGTGTTCCTGGTCGCCGCCTACCGCTATGGCGAACTGGGGCAGGTCTATCCGATCGTGCGCGGCAGCGTGCCGCTGCTGGTTACACTGAGTGGTTTCGCGCTGGCCGGCCAGCAGCTCACAATGCCCGAGATCGTCGGCGTCACGCTGGTCGCCTGCGGCATCATGGGCCTGTCGCTTGGCAGGGGCAGGGCATCGACGACCTCGATCCTTTACGCGCTGGCGACCGGCGCGATCATCGCGGCCTACGCGACGGTCGACGCCATCGGCGTGAGTGTGGCGGGCGACAGCGGCGCCTACACCGCCTGGGTGCTGCTGATCTACGGCGCCTTGCTGCCGGCGACCTTCGTCGCCCTGCGCGGCAGGCTCGTCGTCAACTTCAGCGCGCCCGAAACCCGTAAGGCTCTCGCCGGTGGCTTGTTCGCACTGCTTGCTTATGCCGTCGTGGTCGCCGCTTTCGCACTCGGCCCGGCCGGCCCCATCACCGCCATCCGCGAAACCAGCGTTGTCTTTGCCGCCTTCATCGGCCGGTTCTTCCTCGGCGAGCAACTGACACCGCGGCGCGTCGGCGCCTGCGCCGTCGTCGCGCTTGGCGCCATCTGCCTCGGCTATCAGCCGTGAGCGGCGAGGGATCCCGATCGCGCCATCCTGCTCACGCGATGCGGCCCGCGCCTGAGAGGTAAGCGCAGATCAGCTCGACGAGTTGCTTCTGCAGCTCCGGCGCCTCAAGCATGTCTCGCCTTGCGGCATTGTGGATGACGCCCTCGACCGCCGAGGACAGCACGCGCGCCACGGTCTCATTGTCCTTCCTGCGCCTGCGAAACTGCGCCACCGCCGCCGTGTAGTGGTCGAGATAACGCGATTGGAACGAGGCATGGGCGGCGCGTGAGCTGCGATCGCCTGGCGCCTCGTCGAGCAGCACCTGATGCAGAGTCGGATGGATGCTGTGCGCATCGATCATGCCGCGAACCAGCTCTTGCGCGAACCGCTTGAGCGGCTTGTCGCCTTCTGCTGATTCGGCGATCACCGACAGCACCTGATCGAAATGTCGCCGCCGGATTGCCTCGACCAGCGACAGCTTGTCGGGAAAATATTGATAGAGCGAGCCGATGCTGACGCCGGCGGCATCGGCCACCTTGTTGGTGGTGAAGCCGGCCCAGCCGAGCGCGCTCAGAACATGAGCACCGGCTTCGATGATCGCCTCGACCGTTGCGCGCGAACGCGCCTGGCGCGGCTGCTTGCGCATGCGCGAGCGCGGCTTTGCAATGCGAGTAGACATGTCCGCTCCATCAGCCAAGAATATGGACAACATACTCACATTTTGTGGAGAGGGTACAGACCATGAGCGCGCTGGATCTGCTTCGCAGTCTCTTCGTCTATCAAGCCTGGGCCAATGGCGAATTGCTGGAGAAGCTCGCGGGTCTCGACCAGCGGAAGCATGCGGACGAGCGTCATGCGGCGATCCGTCTGCTCAACCACAATCTCGTCGTGTCGAAAATATTTTCGGCGCATCTTTCCGGCACGCGTCATGAATACGCGTCCGACAATTCCGAGGACACGCCGGCACTCGATGAACTCAGCGCCGATGTCGCCGCCATGGATCGCTGGTATCTCGACTATCTGCAAACCGTGTCGCCAAAGCTCCTGTCGGAGTCGGTGCCCTTCGTCTTCACTGACGGTGACAAGGCGATGATGTCGCGCCGGGAAATGCTGACGCATGTCGTCACCCACAGCGGTTACCATCGCGGTGAGATCGGGCGGATCCTGATGCAGGTCGGTGTCACGCCGCCATGGGATACATTTGCCGTACATCTGCATCAGACCGAGCCTTCGCGCCGGCTGCAGGTGATGCGTGAGCCTGTTGGGGTGTAGTGCTGTACCCCTTGGTTGCCAAGGGCTGCGCGGCTTAACAAGGATGAGGATTGCCGCGATCCTTCACGTCTCTTTGTTCGCTGGGCATCTCCGGCACTGACGCGGGCACTCTCCCTTCTCGTCTGGAAGATGACCGGCACACAACGGCGTGGATACAGTCCCCTCAAATGCCGTCTTTCATTGCTCCCATCCAACCTTTGTCACTATACGAGTAAAAAGCTCACATTAAATTTGGTGCTGTTTCTACCGCTGCCAAGATGAAGCAAGATCAGGCTCTGTGATGCGGTGCTTTTCTGCGACCCGATAAGCCGCTGATGACCACGCGCGATCGACGCCGCCGCAAGAGATTGTGAGCTTGACGAGAAGAACGCATGAGTCGCAACGCCCAGAAATTCTGCTGCAAAAGTTCGCTCTGTCGCGCGAAGATTCTTTGCCGATTTCGCTGTCGATCAGCGCCAATATGCTCCCGGTGTAACCGAAATTTAATCTGCAAAATTCAGTGTAATGCTTCGCTGGCTAGACACGCGCGAGTCAGATATGCATAGGCTCGCCGGGTCACTAACGGCCAACGGCACAAACGCAAGGGGCATCGCATGGCTAAGACGTCATCCAAAGCGCCGGCATCCAAGGCACCGGCAAAGAAAGCACCAGTAAAGGCAGCGGCGGCGAAAGCGGCAACTGCAGTGAAGAAGGCAGCACCTGCTGCCAAGCCGAAGGCGGCAGCGCCCAAGGCAAAGGCAGCACCGGCTAAGAAGCCGGCTGCGAAAGCCGCTGCCAAGCCGGCAGTGAAGAAAGCAGCACCGGCCAAGGCCAAGGCTGCGCCGGCAAAGAAGGCGGCGCCTGCCAAGAAGCCGGCTGCCAAGGTTGCGGCAAAACCCGCTGCGAAGAAGGCACCCGCCAAGGCTCCGGCCAAACTTGCTGCTGCGAAGTCTACGGCAGCCGTGAAGAAAGCAGCGCCTGCCAAGAAGGCAGCGCCTGCGAAGGCCGCGAAAAAGTAGTCGCGTTTCTTCGCGCGCCGGGGACGATGCCGGGACATATGAGGGCGGGCGCCTTGGATACGCCGCGCCCTCCGATCTGGTGTTAAGGCGCACGAAAAGAGGGGCGAACGTATTCTATCTTTCGCAGCTCCCAGGACTTCGCCTCACGGCGAAGTCCGGTGGGGGCTTTTTTGTTGCCCTGAGCAGACCGCACAGCTCTCGATTGCCGGTTGTTCTGGCGGTCAGTTTTTCTTCTGCTGGCATTTGCCTGTAGACGTCGATCGGTAGAAACTCACTGTCTGCGAAACAGGAACCGATCATGCCGAAGCTGCTCTACGCGTCCTCATCTCCCTACAGCTCCAAGGTGCGCATGGCAGCACTCTATGCCGGCATCGCCGTCGAGCTGGTGCCGGTCAAGACCGAGGACAAGCCGGCCGAACTGCTAACGGCCAATCCGCTGGGCAAGATCCCGGTGCTGGTGCTCGACGACGGCCGCTCGATCCACGACAGCCGGGCCATCACCCAGCATCTCAACCGCGCGTCGAAGAATATGTTGTTGCCGCGCAATCCCGACAAGCGCCTCGAGGCCGAAGTGCTGGAAGCGCTGGCCGACGGCATTTGCGACTGCGCGCTGTCGATGGTCTATGAGCGGCGCACGCGGCCCGAGGAGATGGTCTATCAGCCCTGGCTCGATCGCCAGTGGACGAAGATCACCGCCGCACTCGACCTCCTCAATGCCAATCCGCCGAAACTGCCGAAGAAGATCACGCTTGGCCAGCTGGCGCTGCGCGCCTGCCTTGGCTATCTCTCGCTGCGATTCGCCGGCAAATGGGAAAAGGGCCGCAGCCGGCTGACCCGCTGGGCAGCGCGCTTCGACGAGAAGTTCCCGGAGCTGAAGGGGGCCGTGCCGGCTTGAGGGCAAGAACAAAAAAAGCCGGGCGCGAGGCCCGGCTTTCTTGTGTCGTGGCTTGAACGACAGTTAGAACTTCATACCGACGCCGAAGGTGACGCGGTTGTCGCTCTCCTTGACCTTGGTGCCGACGCTGTCGAAGCTCTTCGAACCGAAGTCGGTGTAGCGATACTCGACACGGCCGAACACATTGTCGGTGATCTTGATGTCGGTGCCGACACCGGCCGTCCAGCCGAGCATGGTATTGCTGTCGCTGTCGCCCGGAACCGAGATCTTCTGGTTCTTCAGGGCGCCACCGCCGGTGCCGTAGAGCAGGATTTCCGGGGTCACAGCGTAGCCCAGACGAGCGCGCAGCGAGCCTTCGAAGCCGCCCTTGGAATTGACGCCGCCGCTGTCACCCTTGACGCCGTTGTAGCCGAGATCGGCTTCAGCACCGTACACGAAGTTCTCCTGCTGCCACTGGTAGCCGCCGAAGACGCCGCCGACGAAGCCCTTGGTCTTGATGTCGGGGCCGCCGTCATGGACTTTGGCATGACCGCTGAAACCGTAGCCTGCGCTGATACCGGCATAGGGGCCGGCCCAGGAAGCGACGGGGAGTTCGGCGATCGGCGCCGGTGCCGGGGGCTCTTCCGAGACGACATCGGCAGCAAAAGCGGTACCGCTGAGGGCGAAAAGCCCGAGCGCGACCGCGAGCGGCGCGAATTTGAGATTGGCTTGCATTGTTGTTTACTCCTTAAGCCACAAGACACGTAGGCTTGTTTGTCTTGAACGCCATCAACCCGTCCGGGGGATGAAACGGATCTGGCACTCAACGGTTCCGAATGTCGTGTCAAAATGCGGCGGCAGCGAACCTGAAACTGGGTCATTCCCCGGCGCGAATGAGGCCGAAGCTTGACGTTGCATCTTCGCAACAGCGAAATGTCAGCACGCTTGCGATGCTGCACTGCACTCGGCTTGGTGCAAGGAGTCCAGCGTCCTATATTGCGGACCTGCCGACCCGAGTCCGGGGCGGAGCCAAGTGCCGAAAAAGCCGTTTCGCCACATTCCTGCCCCAGGTGGAAACGGCATGTAACACCTGGACCCGTCACAATGTGCCGGCTAGCGGAATTGAGGCGCAGATTGAGGATTGACAGATGATCGAAGCCGCCGGAACGGCGCTGGTGACGGGCGGGGCAAAGCGGATCGGCAAGGCGATCGTCGAGGATCTGGCCGCGCACGGTTTTGCCGTCGCCATCCATGCCAACCGCTCAGGCGCCGAAGCCGACGCGCAGGCCGCGCGCATCAGGGGCGAGGGCGGCCGCGCAGCCGTCGTCGCCGCCGACCTGACCGACATGGACGCCGTTGGCGATCTGGTCGGCTGCGCCGAGGCAGCGCTCGGCCCGATCACCCTTCTGGTCAACAATGCGTCGCTGTTCGTCGACGACAGCGTCGAGGATTTCGATTGGGCGGCGTGGGACCGCCACTTCGCCATCCATGTGAAGACGCCGGCGCTGTTGGCGCAGAACTTCGCCCGCGCCTTGCCGCAAGGCCAGGAGGGACTGATCGTCAACGTCATCGACCAGCGTGTCTGGCGGCCGACTCCGCGCTATTTCTCCTACGCGCTGTCGAAGTCGGCCTTGTGGACGCAGACGCAGATGCTGGCGCAGGCACTCGGTCCGCGCATCCGCGTCAACGCCATTGGCCCAGGCCCGACGCTGAAGAATGCGAGCCAGGAAGATCATGACTTCCAAAAGCAGGTCGATGGCCTGATCCTGCAGCGTGGCCCGCACCTGGCCGAATTCGGCGCCACCATCCGCTATCTCTGGGATGCGCGCTCGGTGACCGGCCAGATGATCGCGCTCGACGGCGGCCAGCATCTTGCATGGCAGACGCCGGATGTGACAGGCATGGTGGAATGAGTTCCGCAGACCAGAAACACAAGACGCGCGCCGGCGCCGCTGACGATATGCCGCCCGACATCGACCTCGAGGATGAGGCGGCAGAGGAGATCGTCGAGCCGGAGACCGCAGGCCCCGATGTCGCCTTCACCACCATCGACTGGGCGCCTCATGCCGGCGACGCCGACGGCATGGTCGGCGCCGAGGTCATCCAGACGCTGGTCAAGCGGCTGCCCAATGCGCCGGGCGTCTACCGCATGATGAACGCCGCCGGCGACGTGCTTTATGTCGGCAAGGCACGCAGCCTGAAGAAGCGGGTGACCAACTACGCACAAGGCCGGTTCCACACCGCCCGCATCGGCCGCATGGTGCGCGAGACCTCGACGATGGAGTTCGTCGTCACCCGCACCGAGATCGAAGCGCTGCTGCTTGAGGCCAATCTTATCAAGCGCTTGCGGCCGCGATTCAATGTGTTAATGCGGGACGACAAATCGTTCCCCTACATCCTGTTGACCGGCGATCACGTCTCGCCCGGCATCTACAAGCACCGCGGTGCGCGCTCGCGCAAGGGCGACTATTTCGGCCCGTTTGCCTCCGCCGGTGCGGTCGGGCGCACCATCAATTCGCTGCAGCGCGCCTTCCTGCTCAGGAGCTGCACCAACTCCTTCTACGAAAACCGCACGCGGCCGTGCCTGCTCTACCAGATCAAGCGCTGCGCCGGTCCCTGCACCGGCGAGATCTCGCATGGTGACTATGCCGAGCTGGTCGCCGAGGCGAAGGATTTTCTGTCCGGCCGCAGCCAGAAGGTGAAGACCGAAATCTCTGAAGGCATGCAGCAGGCGTCACAGGAGCTGGATTTCGAGCGCGCCGCCATTTATCGCGACCGGCTGGCCGCACTGTCGCATGTGCAAAGCCACCAAGGCATCAATCCGGCCACGGTCGACGAGGCCGATGTCTTCGCCATCCACCTGGAGGGCGGCCAGGTCTGCATCCAGGTGTTCTTCTTCCGCACCGGCCAGAACTGGGGCAACCGCGCCTATTTCCCCAAGGCCGATCCGGCCCTGGAAGGGTCGGAGGTGCTGGGCTCATTCCTGGCGCAATTCTATGACGACAAGCCGACGCCACGGAACATTCTTCTGTCACGAGGCGTCCAGGACCAGGACCTGCTGGCCGAGGCGCTGTCCACCCGCGCCGGCCGCAAAGTGTCGATCTCGGTGCCGCAGCGCGGCGAGAAGAAGGATTTGACCGACAACGCGCTGCAAAATGCCCGCGAGGCGCTCGGCCGGCGGCTGGCCGAAACCTCGACGCAAGGCCGGCTGCTTGCCGGTTTTGCCGAGACCTTTGGCTTGCCGAAGCCGCCCGTGCGCATCGAGGTCTACGACAATTCGCACATCATGGGCACCAACGCCGTCGGCGCCATGGTGGTCGCCGGCCCGGAAGGGTTCGTGAAGAACCAGTACCGGAAGTTCAACATCCGCTCGACCGACATCACGCCCGGCGACGATTTCGGCATGATGCGCGAGGTGATGGAACGGCGCTTTTCGCGGCTGCTTAGGGAACATGGGGATGTCGCCGTGGCCGACGATGCGGCGGCAGGCGAGGCGGCCGACGACGTCGAGGACGACATTTCCGGCAGCTTCCCGGCCTGGCCCGACGTCATCCTGATCGACGGCGGCCAGGGCCAGATGAGTGCGGTGCGAAAGATCCTCGCCGATCTCGGCATCGAGGACCGTGTCGTGGCGATCGGCATTGCCAAGGGGCAGGACCGCGATGCCGGCCGTGAGCGTTTCTTCGTCAGGGGCAGGGACTCGTTTTCGCTCCCCGTCCGTGACCCCGTGCTCTATTTCGTGCAGCGGCTGCGCGACGAGGTGCACCGTTTCGCCATCGGTTCGCACCGCGCACGGCGCAAGAAGGAACTGGTCAAGAGCCCGCTGGACGAGATCGCCGGCATCGGCCCCGGCCGCAAGCGGGCCCTTTTGCTTGCCTTCGGCACCGCCAAGGCGGTCAGCCGCGCGGCAGTCGAGGATCTGGTCAAGGTCGACGGCATTTCCGAGCAGGTGGCGAAACTGGTCTACAACCATTTCCACGAGAGCTGACGCATGTCGACCAAAAGTGTGGAGCGGTTTTGCGACAACGACATGTGTCACCTCAAACAGAGCACGCTATTTTCGTCTGGCCAATCGAATCTCGGCTGTTGACCCCCTACATCCGCTTCTGATTTGAGTACGCAGGCAGAAAGAGTCCCTGAGATATGGCCAAGCGCGCGTTCAACCTGCCCAATATGCTCACCTACGCCCGCATCATCGCGGTGCCGCTGGTGGTGCTGTGCTTTTTTCTCGAAGGGCATCTGAAATCGAGCGACTTCGCCCGCTGGTCGGCGCTGATCATCTTTCTGCTGGCCTCGATCACCGATTATCTCGACGGCTATCTGGCGCGCGCCTGGCAGCAGACTTCCAACATCGGCAAGATGCTCGATCCGATAGCCGACAAATTGCTGGTCGCCACCTGCCTGCTGCTGCTCGCCGCAGACACCGATCGCCACGCCGGCATTGCCGGCTGGTCGCTGTGGGCGGCAATCATAATCCTGTGCCGCGAGATCCTGGTTTCGGGCTTGCGCGAATATCTGGCGGCGCTGAAGGTCTCTGTGCCGGTGACGCAGCTGGCCAAATGGAAGACCGCCATCCAGATGGTCGCCATCGCCTTCCTGCTTGCGGGACCTGCCGGCGACAGGATCTTCCCGCTCACCACGCAGACCGGGCTGGTGCTGCTGTGGATCGCCGCACTGGTCACGCTTTACACCGGCTACGACTATTTTCGCGCCGGCCTCAAGCACATCATGGACGAGTGAGATGCGGCTTATCTATTTTGCCTGGGTGCGCGAACGGATCGGCAAGCCGCAAGAGGATGTCGATCTGCCCGCCGGCATCGAGACGGTGGCCGACCTCTTGCGCTGGCTGAAATCGCGCGGCGAGGAGTATGAGCACGCGCTGCAATATCCTGACGTGATCCGCGTCGCCATCAACCAGGAACATGTCGAGCATCGGGAAAAGATAGCCGGCGCGCGCGAGATCGCGCTATTTCCGCCGATGACCGGGGGCTGACACCATGGCGATCGCGCCAATGGTGCGCATCCAGCGCGAGGATTTCGACGTTGCCGCCGAGATCGCGAAACTGACAGAGGGTCGCGCGGACATCGGCGCCGTGGTGTCTTTCCAGGGCCTCTGCCGCGACGAGCAGGGCCAATTGTCGGCACTCGAACTCGAACATTACCCCGGCATGGCCGAAGCCGAAATCGCCCGCATTGCCGCCGAGGCGGTTCAGCGCTGGCCGCTGCAAGGGCTGACCGTAATCCATCGCCACGGCAAAATAACACCGGGCGAAAACATCGTGCTGGTGGTGGCGGCGTCCGCGCACCGGCAGGCGGCGTTCGAAGCGGCGAATTTCCTGATGGATTTCCTGAAATCGCGCGCCCCCTTCTGGAAGAAGGAACACCGCGCGGACGGCACCGACGGCGGCTGGGTTGAGGCTAAGGACGCCGATGATCAGGCTGCGGCACGCTGGAAGGCGCGGTCTGAATAATCTCTGCGTAGCCATGTAACGACCGCAATCCCTTGGCCAAATCGCCTTCGGCAAAAGGGAGCAAGGGCATGCTGGACAGGATCGCCGAATTCTTCGTCTTCGGTTTCGTGCCGCTGGTCGTCGGCATGCTGGCCGTTCCCGAAATGTCTGTTGCCGCCGAGAGAACCCTGAAGGGCGAGGTGATGTATCGTGAGCGTATCGCGTTGCCGCCCAACGCCGTGCTGTCGGTTCAGCTGGCCGATGTGTCGCTGGCCGATGCGCCGGCCGCCATTGTCGGGGAACGCAAGGTGGCGCCGGCCGGCCAGGTGCCGATCAAGTTCGAGATCAGCTTCGACCCAACGGTGATCCGGGCCAACATGAGCTACGCGTTACAGGCGCGCATTACCGCCGACGACAAGCTGCTGTTCATCACCGACACACGCTATCAGGTCGATCCGCTGAGCGACGTGCCGCAGACCATCGTGCTGAAGATGGTAGCGCCGAGCGACAAGCCGACCTCGGCCTCCCTGTTCGAACAGAGCTGGCTGGTCGAATATATCGACGGCATCGGTGTGATCGCGCAACCGAAAGCAACATTCAGGGTGAGCGAGGCCGGCAAGGCCGGCGGCAAAGGCCCGTGCAACACCTATTTCGCCACCGTCAGCGTTGATGGCCAGGCGATCGCCATTGGCGACATCGGTTCGACCCGCATGGCCTGTGAGCCTAAGGTGATGGCTGAGGAGAAGGCGTTGTTCGAGGCGCTGGCCAAGGCGGCGTCCTACAAGATCGACGGCGGCAAGCTGATCATCGCCGACAAGGATGGCCGCGACATTTTGCGGTTCAACGCCGCGAGTTGAGAATCACGCCTGCGGCGGCGGTGCCGGCGTCAGGCCGAACCGGCGCATCAGGTCCATCAGCCTGGCACGGTCGGGCGGGCCGCCGGCACTGAAGATGGCGAAGGCTTCGCGAAAATAGTCCGGACCGATCGCCGCCGGCGTCACCACGCACAGCACCTTGGCGGTCTCGGCGGTGTCGTTGTCGAAGCGGTGAACCGCGCCGCGCGGAATGCACAGCGCCTGGCCGGGGCCGATATCGTGGCGGTGTCCGTCGATAGTCAGCGTCAGCACGCCCTCGATCCCGTACATCGTCTCTTCGTAGTGGTCGTGGCTGTGCGCCGGGGCGAGCAGGCTCTGCGAGCCGGGGACCGTGAGCTCGAAGGTTGCGATGCTGCCGTTCGACTGCTCGCCGGTGAGCAGGAAGCGCACGGCAAGACCGCCGTGGCTGATCGTCTCGTCCGCAGGATTGACGCGAACCTGGCTGGCTTTGTCTAGCATTTCATCCTCCTATGTGGTAAATCGAATTTACCAAAATGAGTAAACTAAATTTACCAAGGTGTCAATGCCATCGCCACCGGAAGATCCGCCCAGGAAGCCGCCGCTGATCGGAGCGCTGCTGCGCGTGCCGGCCATGGCCATCCACCGCAAGCTGATCCGGGAACTCAGAGCAGCGGGCTTCGACGATATCAGCCCGCCGCACATGGCGGTCATTCAGTATCCCGGCCCGGATGGAATGCGTCCGAGCGCGCTCGCCGAGCGCGCCGCGATCAGCAAGCAGGCCATGAACCAGTTGCTCAAGACGTTGGAAGCGATGGGTTACATCACCCGCTCGGCGGCACCCGATGAAAGCGGCGGGACCATCGTCCACTTCACCGACCGTGGCCGCGCCGCCTACCAGAAGATGGCCGACATATTGCTCGACGTCGAGCGGGAATGGGCCGAGGAGCTGGGCGAGAAGCGGTTCACCGAACTGAAAACGCTGCTCGGAGACCTCTGGGACACACCGCTCATCCGTTGAGCTCAGACCGGCTTCGCCGAGCCGAACATCGCCCCATAGTGATAGGGCGGCACCTCGACCAGTTTGACAAGCTTCAGGCCGCCGGCTTCGGCATCCGCGATGGTCTGTTTCGGCGACAGCCTGAGTTCGGTTCGTGGGCCGCGCGGCTCGCCAAGCACTGTCGTCGTCTCGCGCGGCTGCTGGTGCCAGTTGACGATGGCAAAATGGCCGTCGGGGGCGAGCGCTTCGCGCACCGCACGTACCAGGCGCGGCCGGTCCGGCACGCCGTGGAAGGCGTTGGCCATGAAGACGAAGTCGATGGGCCGGGACACTAGGCTGGCCAGTTCGTAGGCGTCGCCGGTGACGAATTCGCAATTGGTCGCGCCGGCGCCGGTCAGCCGGCGCTGCGCGGCCTCCAGCTGGTCGGCGTCGATGTCGATGGCGATGACATGGCGGGCGACGGTGGCGAGCGGCAGCGTGAACCAGCCGTCGCCGCAGCACAGGTCGACCACCGCCATGCCCGGCTTCAGCCCGGTTGCCGCAAGCACGCCGGCGGGATCCGGCCACAGCGCCTCCCACCAGCCGCTCGACGGCATCTCGGTGCCCTGGAAGAAGCCGGGGATGGCGCTGGTCATGGTCGGGTCGGATCCGCTGGTGCCTGGACCGACCTTAGCTGAGGCCGATCTTCGGGGGGAGTGCAGCGAGGTCCGACGCCAAAGAAAAAGGCCGGCGAAACGCCGGCCTTTTGCATGAATTCCGTTCGCGTCGGCTCAGCCGACGATCTCGGTGTCGGAGAACCAGTATTTGATCTCTTCGGCGGCGGTTTCCGGCGCATCGGAGCCGTGCACCGAATTTTCGCCGATCGACAGCGCATGCACCTTGCGGATAGTGCCTTCGGCGGCGTTGGCCGGGTTGGTGGCGCCCATCACTTCGCGGTTCCGGGCGATGGCGTTTTCGCCTTCCAGCACCTGCACGATGGTCGGTGCCGACGACATGAACTCCACCAGTTCGCCGAAGAACGGGCGATCCTTGTGGACGGCGTAAAAGCCTTCGGCCTCACGGCGGCTCATCCACACACGGCGCGAAGCGATGACGCGCAGGCCGGCCTCTTCCAGCATCCTGGTGATGGCGCCGGTGAGGTTGCGCCGCGTCGCGTCCGGCTTGATCATGGAAAAGGTGCGTTCGATCGCCATTGGTCGTCCTTGTGATGAAGAGAGGAATAAGAGTGGAATTGGGAGTGGCGGGCTCTATACAAGCCGCCCGGCCCATTGCCAAGGGGAGGCGCCAACGATGCGCTTGGCAGCGCTGTTCGGCCGCGGCGAGACGTTGGACGGCTCTCCGGGTTGAGGTACTATCTCCGAAGGAGGTCGGTTGGCGGAAAATGAGCTGGCACGATCGCAGGCCTGGAGACATCAAGGCAATCCTGCTGATGCTTGCCGTCTTCGGCGGCCTGGTCGCTGCGATGCTGCTCGGCCTCGGCAAGAACACGGACTTCGGCTTCGGTCCGGAATGGCAGTGTACCCCGATTGCGAAGGGCGACCCGATCTGTGTCAAGCTCATCCCTGGGGATGAGGCCAAATGACTTTTAGCCAGAAAGTGACCGGCACTACCGCCTGATCGTCACCGGCGGCCGCCGCCGTTCCCAGCCCTCGCGTTCCAGCGTCGGCACATCATGTTCCTCGCTGGGATAGCCGAGGCAGAAATAGCCGATCAGCGTCCATTCGGGCGGCGTGTCGAGGATTGCGGCCATCTCGGCCGCATCGAGGATCGACACCCAACCCATTCCGATGCCCTCCGCCCGCGCCGCCAGCCACAGCGTATGCACCGCCATGACGGCCGAGTAGTCGATGGTCGCCGGCATGGTCATGCGGCCGAGCCCGTGGCCCTGTTCGGTCGTGCGGTCGGCGAAAACCGCGAACTGGCAGGGTGCTTCATTGAGGCCGGCAAGCTTCAGCCGGGCATAGAGCGCTGCGCGCTCGCCCGAAAAGCAGGACAGCGCCTCGGCATTGCAGCGCTCGAAAGAGTCTCTCACGGCCGCGCGCCGTTCGGCGCTCTCGACCACCACGAAGCGCCACGGCTGGCTCAGCCCGACGGACGGAGCGATGCTGGCAAGCTCCAGCAGCCGCTCGAGTGTCCCTTCGGGCAAAGCCGTCCGCTCGAAGCGCCGCACATCCCTGCGCCAGCGCAGCAGCGTGACAAGCCCGGCGCGAAAATCGTCGGTGAAATCGGGGGGTGGTGGCATGGCGATTGGGAGGCTTTTGTTGGGAATAGGCAGCAGGCATACAGCGCGGAGACCTTATTGCCTACTGCCTATTCCCTGATCCCTAGGCGGCTGCCGCCTCCACCGTGCGGCCGAGGCTGCCATGAAGGTCGAGGCAGCGTTCGAACCATTGCGCAACGATGTCGCTGTCGTCGAGCAAGCGGTAGGGCGAGGTGATGCGCGCCCATTGCAGCGCGCCAAAGACGATATAGTCGGCAAAGAGCGGCGAGGCGCCGCCGATAAACGGCTGATAGCCGAGCATCGAACGCAGCGGTTCCAGCGCGGCATGGAAACCTGAGAGTCCGGCATCGCGTCCGGCCGTCACCGCTTCCAGCGGCTTGCCGAAGCGCTGCTCGCGGCTGGCGCGGAAATAGGCGGCGTTCTCGTCGTCCTGCATGGCGTGGATGTCGAGCAGCGCGGCCGTGGTGACATAAGGATGGATGGTGAGCTGCGACCAGCGCTCGATGAAACGCGCCATCGCCTTGCCGCCGTCGCCGGCAAACAGCGTCGGCCGCTCGGGATAGGTCTCGTCCAGGTAAAGCGCGATGGCGAAGGAATCGGCCACCACACGATCGCCGTCGCGGATCACCGGCACGGTCTTCGAGATGCCGCCTTCGACCCCGGGTACGTCGAGGAAGCGCGTCGGCAGGCTGGATCTGTCCAGCCCTTTATGCGCAAGCGCCATGGCAATCTTCCAGCAATGCGGGCTGAACGGACGGGTCGTGTCGCGTCCGACGAGTTCATAGAACAGAATGGTCATTGGCGGCTGCGTCCTCGCGGTCTAATTAGGCGCCTGCGGTTGAAGCGGAACTCGTCGGCGGGAAGAAAAGATGAAACAGCATTTCATGATGTTTGCGGCCTACAATCAATGGGCCAATGGCCGCATCTACGGTGCCGTCGCCGAACTTGACGAGGAAGAGTTCAACCGCGACGTCGGCGTGTTTTTCGGCTCGATGATGGGCACCCTCAACCATCTGCTTGCCGCCGACCGCATCTGGATGAAACGCTTCACCGGCGAGGGCGATGCACCGGCAAAGCTTGACGCAATTCTGCACCGCGCTTTGCCTGGCTTGAAGCTGGCGCGCGAGGCCGAGGACAGGCGGATCGTCGACTGGGTCGGGACCTTGAGCGAAAGGGCCTTGTCCGGACGTTTCTCCTATATGACCGTTTCCGACATGCGCACCGTCTCGCAGCGGCTGGCGCCGGCGCTGGGTCACGTCTTCAACCACCAGACCCATCACCGCGGTCAGGCGCACGCCATTCTGACCATTCTCGGGCGGCCTTCGGTGCCGCTCGACCTGGCGTTTTTTCAGCGCACTGACGAAGGCCGCGCCTACGCCTGACGACAGGTGCGCGCGGCAGTCGCCGGCCTGGCGACGGGTGTGCCTTGCCGCGCGTCTGAGAAAACGGCTTTCGCTTTATGGCCACGCCGCAAGCGGCGTGGCCCGTGACGACATCCCCATAGTGCCCGTTTTCGCGCCACGCTGGAGCTTCCGTCATTGACGATTCCGGGTCGCTCGTAGCCGCTTGTGGGAAGAGAAGTTCGCAACACCGGTTTTAGCATGGATTTTTTGTTGGCCGATTTGATAAAATTTAAATCTTTAAGAAGACTCGTATTTATTTTTAGAACAACAGTGCAACAGTTGCAAACTACGATGAAGTAAGTTGGAAAAAATTAAGAAACTTTGAGAACTTCGCGCGCGTACTTAAGCTGCACAAACAAAAACGCGGGACCGATCCCGGATTGTTGCAGTGCAATAAATAGAAGTGTCACAAAGGAGAGTGTCATGACTAGTATTGGAAAGAAACTCGCCAGAACACTTGCAAGCGGCGTGATTGTCGTTATTTTTGCCATTCCCGCAAACGCCCAAAATGTTGGCATTGGTGGCATCGGGAGCGCTTCCGTTGGCAATAGCGGAGCCAGCGCGAATGTGGGCGGCGCCAACGGGGCCAACGGCAGTGTGTCGTTTGGTGGTAACAGCACCAGTGCCAACGCTTCGATCGGCGGCGCTGGCGGCGCAGGTGCGAACGCCACCATTGGCGGTGGCGGTGCCACGGCTTCCATCGGCACAAACGGCACCACTGCCAACGTATCGGTTGGTACCAACAACGGCGTCAATGTCGGAGTCGGCGTTGGAACGCCTGGCACTCCGGGGACCCCCGGCACTCGGGGTATCCCCGGCGTCGTCGCCGACATGTCGAGCAGCCAGATCGCACGCATGAAGAAGCGCTGCATCGATGTGCTCAGCAGCGAGGGCACCTACGACAGCGATCTACGGCAGCTCTGCCTGCTGATCTCCCGTCGCTGAGACGGGTTTCGCGGGAGTGTCGAAACCAGCCGTGAGGCTTTACGGCACTCTCCTACCGCATGCCCCGAGGGACATATGCTGACGAGAAGCCTCCGGCCAGTCGGAAAGCCCGCTACGCAAGTGGCGGGCTTTTTGCGACCGCCGGCATCTTCACGGCGACCGGCCGTGCTTTCTACGGGCTGTTAACCACATTACAATTGAAGGCAAGGTTTTAGGGTTTCATTTGTGTTCCCACTGCAAAATGGCGGACACGGTGGGAGAATGGAATGCGGATCGATCTGTCGCCCACGAGCTGGGGCAGGGTCATAGCGGTTACAGTTGTCGGCACAGCGATCTGTATCGCGGCTGCCTTCTTTGTCGATTCCTACAATTTTCCGTCGCTGTCGCCTGAAGCGCTGCGCTGGGCGCAACTCACCGACCTTTTGCTGCCGCTCGTGCTGGGTGGATCGTTCTTCTCTTTCCTGATGTACAAGATGCGCCAGCTGGCAATTGCCCAGAAGAACTTGGCCATCGTCGCGGCGACCGACAGCCTGACGGCGGTGTTCAACCGCGGCGCGTTTTCGATGCTGGTCGAAGCCTATCTCGAACAGGCCCGCAGCCAGGCCGTCGTCGATGCCGGCGCCCTGCTGATCGTCGATGCCGATCATTTCAAGACTATCAACGACCGTCTCGGCCATGATTGCGGCGATCAGGCGCTCAAGCTGATCGCTCAGACGATCAAGGCTCAGCTGCGCGGCGCCGATATCGTCGGGCGCATAGGCGGCGAGGAATTTGCCATCTTCCTGCCTGGCGCCGACCCGTCGCAGTCCTGGCTGGTCGCCGAGGGGATAAGGCGCAGAATCCGCGAGGTCGAATTTGCCCCGGGCGGCCGCCCTTGTCCGCTCTCGGTGAGCATCGGCGGCGTCGCGTTCAACGGACCCACCACCTATGCCGACATGTTCCTGACGGCCGACCGGCACCTCTACAAGGCCAAATCGAATGGCCGCGACCAGGTCAGTTTCGAGACAACCGGGCCGCGCGGCCTGCTGGCAGGGGATACGACGTTTCACTGAGCGGCGAGCCTGTATGCGTGCGCGGTGCTACAGGAACACCGGAGCGGGGAGGAACTATCTACCTCCTGGCCATCGCGCAAAGAATGCGCTGAAACAGGCTTGCATAGTCCGACAAACTAATTGCGTGACGCCCCTAAATTGCGAGGACCCGGCTTACAAAGCCACGTGTGAATTCCAAAGATGCCAGTTTCGCAACCAAATGACTGCCGAGGAAAGGCCGTATCGCGCGCATGATCAGCCATCGCCTGATCCTCATTGTAGGCGTGATCCTGTCGATAAGCGCAAGTGCTGGCGTCATCAGTTCCGAGCTTCCGCACCGACCTGCAATCCGGTAGGTGCCAGCCGCACTTCGAAAGAAACGCGGCGTTATCAAGTCTCTGGCGTAGTAGCGTCGCAAAGAAACGTCGTCTGGAAATGTCTCCAGAAGCTTGTCTGCGTAGATTAGAGCCGACCTTGCCATTCTTGCGCTGTATGACGCGGACTCACCATGAATGCGCCACGCCGACAAGGCCTCTCTCAGAAACCTGTTGGTGTAGCCCGCCCTGAACAGGCGCAGGAAAAGATCGTCGTCCTCGTAACCGGAAAGCCGCTCGTCAAATCCACCTACCGCCTCGAACGCTTCGCGAGAGATTAGGGAGGCAGATGGGAGAACGTACATGTTCTGGGACAGGCAGTTGTAGATGGTCCGTTTCGGATGTTCTGAACCAAGTCGCTTGAGCATCTGCCGAACCACGAGATTTCCATCCCGATCGTATTCGTCGAGGTCACTGTAGACCCATCCGAATGGACCTATCTGAGGTTCAGGCCTTGCCGCAGCTTCCAGAGTCTCCAGATGTTTTGGGTACCACCAGTCGTCCTGATCAAGAAAGGCGATCAGGTCGCTCTTGGAGTTGCGGACGCCCATGTTGCGGGCCGACGATTGGCCGCCATTCTGTTTTGTCAGGATACAAACCCGATTGTCGCCCTTGGCTATGTCCCGTGCGACTTCGGCACCATCGTCGGTGGAGCCATCGTCGACGATGATCACCTCATCTGGCGGACGAGTCTGCTCGAGGACACTTTTCAGTGACGCTCCAATGAAATCCCGACCATTATAGAGCGGTATGCAGGCAACGATCGATCGTTCCATCAAATTAAACCTTCATTCCGGTCCGTGGACAAAAGACATCAAGCATTGAGTCTTTCATATTGAGGAAGTAAATTTGTGAGATAGGATCGAAGGTTTATAACGTCCTGAACAAGGTTCGACGGTACTTTCACCATGAGATCCTTATTCTCCAATGCGTCAAGAACCGAGAGGGCTCGACGGTTCTGGCCTGCATATTTTAGCGAAAGCGCTTCGTGGTACTTCGCCCGCCAGATCAAATCGGCTTCGACGCCCGCTACCGAGGAATCGATTGAGAGCTTCTTCCGGCACAGCAGATGTGCCGCATGGAGATGCTCGGCCGCGCTCAGATAGTCGCCCTTGTGGATGAGCAGCAGCATTCCGCGATAGTAGGTCGAAGCCGCTATGCAAAGCGGCCACCGGTCGGCAAACTCGGCCAAGGTATTTATGTCATCCAGTTTGGGTCGGGCATCCGCAAGAATTGAAGCGAAGTTCTCTTCGGCCAGTCCGTACTTGCCGTGGTCGATGGCTCCACGAAAAAGGCGATAGCGCAAGCCGATTGCCAACGAGGAACCAGGGATGGCGCGGGCAAGCGCATTCTCGAGATACCCTAGAACCTTACTCTCCCAATTTTCGGTGGGTTGGAATTTGATCGGTTTGCGCGACGCATAGAACAAGGTGCTGTCTGAGCTTTTGTCGACGGACACGAATGGCAATCCCGCTTCATTGAACAGCCGTATCAGCGCTTCAGCGCTGAAGAGGATCGTGTGAGCTCCAGGTGACAGCAGCGCCAAAAGGGTGCTTCGTTCGGTGGCTGGATTGATCCGCTCGGGGTTGGGCGTGGTCAGGACGATTACGCCGTCCTCGGCCAAATACGATGTCAGGATTGTCAGAAAGGCGGCCGCATCGTGAATGTGCTCGATCACCTCCGAGCAATGCACCACATCATACAGATATTGGGGGTTGGCGTTAAGCGGCGCAAAATCGCGGAGGATATCGAGGCCGAGTTGATCTCGCCCCGCGCCGCCATACTGGGAAGGCTCGAAACCCTTGACCTCCCAGCCGGCAATGGTGCGAACGGCATCCAAGGCAAAGCCGAAACCGCAGCCGATATCGACGATTCGGCCCGCGCGACCTTCTGGAACAACCCTGAGGATGTTCCGCGCGACCGTATCGATCGAGGCGTTCATTTCGACGTAGTTGCGGATACCCAGCGGGTCAGTGTGTTCCGTGTAATCGATTGACGGAAACGGGTGATAAATCAGCGACGCACATTGATCGCATCGGTAAAGCGACATCGTTCCGGCACTAAGAACTTTCGCCTTGGCATTGGCGCCACCACACGCTGGACAAACGAATTCCGCCGGGGCCGGCGGGCAGTCGAAGTTTATGAATTTCTTCTCTGGCATCGTTGTGCTCAGTGCTTCGGATAAGCTTTGCTGTGTTCCATGGATTTGCTGCGCTTGAGGGGCCAGGAAACCGCACCATCCGGAAGATCGAAAGTCTTGCGCGCCAGGACATAGGACGCCGCCATGCCATCATGGAGCGCAAATTCGAGCATGGGACCTTTCCGGAAGGTTGGGTGCACATACATTTTCACCGGCGTCGTCATTCCGACTTCGAGGATCTCGAAGCCCATCTCGGGCGCGAACAGGATTTTCAAGCCTTCGCTCGAAATCCGCCAGAAATCGTTGGGCATTTCATGGATCGGGAAGGCTTGCGGCACTGAGTGCAGGGTCAAGCCTCCTGCCTTCAGCACCTTGTTGATCTGGGCCGCCAGCAGCCACGGACAACTAAGATGCTCCATCACAGCGTAAGAGAATATTCCGTCTATTGAACCGGGTTCGAAATGCTCGCTCAGGAAATGTGCGTCCGCCACAACGTCGACGCCCGGCGCTTCATGGATGTCGACACCGATGAATTTGCACTCGGGCTCGAACCGCCGTGCCTGTAGCGAAGACGACGGTCCCACGACACGCGCCCCGATTTCCACAACGACACCGCCGGTCCTCTTCATCTCTTCGACAAAACGCTGGTGCGCGAGCTCCGGCTCGGGAAGGGCAGTATTGACAGGGTGATTGGCCGAAAGTGCGGAGATTTCGAACTCCGCTGAGCCATCGAGCGTCTCGATTTCCAGAACCACCGGCCGGAAAGGACTGCAGGCCAGGTAGGCGGAGAAGCCGCATTTCATTGAATTTAGCGATGGGAAGAAGGGCGCCAGATCGGATCGGTCGTGGAAGTCCAAAACCTCTACCTGAAAATCCCCGCTCCTCAACCGCATCGCAGTGATGGGGAGTTCCCAAGCATGAGCCCAGCCTTTCACGAACACGCCATATGTATCGCACCAGAGATTGTCGATCATATGGACAAATTTTCCGGCAAGCGGTGCTTCGGGAGGCGGTACTGCGGACGGCGGTGCTTCGGGAGGCGGCGCCGCGGAAGGCAGTGAGTTGGATATGTCCAGGGCAGGTTGTTTTCGAAGCGCAAAAAGCTGTTGAAAGCCGAGCCGGCGGGCTACCGTGACCAGAGAGCCAAGATTGTTTCTATTCCAAAAGTTGCCCAGTCGAGACGTCAATATTCCTTGTGTATTCTGCAAGGTCCCACCCATTCATACGCTGATATACTTATGGATTTGCGTTTAATAGCGTGTCCAGCGCACAGGTCGCTTGGTCGTCCTCCCGGTTCACAAAGGCACGTTAAACCCCAAAGCTTGATCACACAATACGCATTGGAGAGTTATGTACATCATGAATCGACATACTTGGAATGAGAGCTTTCGCTAAGCTAAAATCGAGGACGGGTACAATTTTTGGTTGCGGTCACCGACCAATATATTTGTTTTTGGTTGCTCTTAAAAAACTATCGTTTCTGAGATCAACTCCGCACTCGATGCGATATTAAAGAAAAATGGAGCCAAAAATATCGCTATACGGATTGAATCTCGATTTTCTAAAAATTGGGTGATCGGTAGCGGCAAGCCACCGTCAACAATCCGTTCATCCCTTGGCCATTAATCTCTGCCGAACCAATCTTCGGCTTCAACGAGGGCAGGGGTGTCCGATCTCGTAGACCTCAAGGCGGTGCTGGCCATCGCGCTTATCTTCATTCCGCTGGAGAGGCTGTTGCCGCTGCATGCGGAGCAATCGTCGACGCGCCGGCATTGGTTGAACGACGTCGTCTACCTCTTGTTCAACGGCATCATCATCAAGATCGGCCTGCTCGCCTTGATCGGCACAGCGATGCTGGTGCTGCACCGGTTTGTTCCGGCAGCGCTGACCAAGCGGTGCAGTCGCACCGGTCTGGCTGCAGGCGATCGAGGTTCTCGTGCTGGCCGATACCGGCTTCTACCTGGCGCATGGCGCTTTTCACGCCGTTCCGTTCCTGTGGCGCTTCCATTCGATCCACCACAGCATCGAGGAGATGGATTGGCTGGCCGCGCACCGCGTCCATCCTGTCGACCAGATCCTGACCAAATCGGCCTCGTTCCTGCCGGTCTTCGCGTTGGGCTTCTCGACCACCGCCATACTGATCTTCACACTGGTCTATCAGTGGCAGTCGCTGTTCGTCCATTCGAACACGCGCATCAGGGTCGGACCGTTGAAATGGCTTCTGGCGTCACCGCAGTTTCATCACTGGCATCATGCCAATGAGCGTGAAGCCTGGGATAAGAATTTCGCCGGGCAGCTGCCTTTGCTCGACATGCTGGGGGGCACGTTGTTCATGCCCGACAGGATGCCGCAGAAATTCGCCGGGCAGCTGCCTTTGCTCGACATGCTGGGGGGCACGTTGTTCATGCCCGACAGGATGCCGCAGAAATCCGGCACCGATGGCCCGCTCCCGCCGCTCTATCATCAGCAGCTTGCCTATCCCTTTGTCGGCAAAGCCGATCAACTCTTTGTCGGCAGCACCGAACGGCTCGCGCAGCCGGCGAGGCTGGCCGAAGCCTCCCCGACGACGGCCGGCAAGTCCGATTGATCTTTTCGCTGGTCAGGCTTGGTCCAGCCACGCTCAGGCGGCGTAGCCGCCATAGCCGCGCGCGACCGGCTTGACCGAGATGATCGGCTGGACTGCGGGCCAGAGGATGCCCGCCGTGACCGCAAAGGTGATCAAGGCATCGCGCGCGGCTTCAGTCGAGATTTCGCCGGCGCGTGCCGCCTCGCAGGCCTTCACCGCGGCGCCATAGCTCAGGCGCCGGCGCGACGGCGGAAACTCGGTCAGGAAATCGTGCATTTCGAACAGCGAGGAGAGCATGCGTTTGTGGCCGGCGCCAACGGTGACGGCAACCGGGGTGAAGAACATTGCGTCGTGCATTCTGGCCTCTCTGGATGGGCGTAAGAGCGACGGTCGCTCTCCGATCGCGGGTGGGACGCCGAAAAACGCGCCTGGCGGCCCGAGGTTCCCTGACAGCGAATTTTGCTTTCGACGCCGTTCCCTGGGTGGCGCCGGCCGGCGGCTATTTCCACATGCCGCGCATGCGGGCGCCGAGGTCGACCCGGACTTCAGGTCTGTGGCGCGGATCGTCCTTTGCGTGGACGCTCGCCCACGAGGTCTGTTCGAAGGCGCCGAGGATCGAGGCCGGGATGAAGCGGCTGCGCGAGGCATAGACGTTGCGGTCGCCGCGCGCCGGCTGGTTGTGCGGATAAAAGCGCTGCGGCGTCACCAGGTGCAGGCCGTCCTTGGCGCGCGTCATCGCGACGTAAAGCAGCCGGCGTTCTTCCTCGATATCTTCCCTGGTGCCGACCCCGAGATCGGCCGGGATGCAGCCATCGACGGTGTTGAGCACGAAGACATTCTTCCACTCCTGGCCCTTGGCTGAATGGATGGTCGACAAGATCAGATAGTCCTCGTCGCGATGCGGCGGCCCGGCCTGGTCGCTGGTCGCATCCGGCGGATCCAGCGTCAGTTCGGTCAGGAAGCGCTCGCGCGAGGCGTAGCCCGAGGCGATCTGCTCGAGCTGCATGATGTCAGCTCGCCGCGTCGTGGCGTCTTCGTGCATGCGCTCGAGATGCGGCTCGTACCACAGCCTGATCTGTTCGAGATCGGCCGGCCATTTTCCTGTCCGGGCGCGCAGGCCGGAATAGAGCGCAACGAAGGCCGGCCAGTCTTCCGACGCGCGTTGCGGCGGCCGGCAGCGGGCCAGCCCCATCGCTTCGTCGAGCGACGTCGCCATGGTCTCTACCACGGCGCTGGCCGCTGAAGGGCCGATGCCGGGCAGTAGCTGCAGCACGCGAAAGCCGGCGACGCGGTCGCGTGGGTTCTCGGCAAAGCGCAGCACCGCCAGCACGTCCTTGACGTGGGCAGCGTCGAGGAATTTCAGCCCGCCGAACTTGACGAACGGGATGTTGCGGCGCGTCAACTCGATCTCCAGCGGCCCGCTGTGATGCGAGGCGCGAAACAGCACCGCTTGCGATTTGAGCATCGTGCCGGCCTCGCGCTCGGCAAGGATCGCCTGGCAGACATAATTTGCCTGTTCGGCCTCGTCGCGCACGCTGACCAGTTTTGGCTTTTGCGAGGATTTGCGCTCCGACCAGAGGTTCTTGGTGAAGCGCTCCGACGCTTCGGAAATAACCGCGTTGGCCGCAGCCAAAATGGTCTCGGTCGAACGGTAGTTGCGCTCCAGCATGATGACATCAGCGGCTGGCGCGAATTGCTGGGGGAAATCCAGGATGTTGCGCACCTCGGCGGCGCGAAACGAATAGATCGACTGCGCGTCGTCGCCGACCACCGTCAGTCCGGCGCCGTCCGGCTTCAGCGCCGAAAGGATCGAGGCCTGCAGCCTGTTGGTGTCCTGGTATTCGTCGACCAGCACATGGTCGAAACGGAAGGAAAGATGCGCGGCGATTTCAGGCTCGGCGGCCATCTGCGCCCAGTAGAGCAGGAGGTCGTCGTAATCGAGCACATTCTGCGCCTGCTTGGCCTCGACATATCCGGCGAACAGCTCTTTCAGCTGTTCTGCCCACCCCGCGCACCAGGGAAACGCCGAACCCAGCACCTCGCCGAGCGGCACCTGCGCGTTAACAGTGCGCGAATAGATCGCCAGGCACGTACCCTTGGTCGGAAAACGGCTTTCGGTCTTCGAAAAGCCGAGCTCATGCCGAGCAAGATTCATCAGGTCTGCGGAATCCTCGCGGTCGTGGATGGTAAAGGCCGGATCGAGGCCGATCGTCAGTGCATAGTCGCGCAGCAGCCGGGCACCGATGCCATGAAACGTGCCCGCCCAGGCCAGCGCGTCGGCGATGACGGACGCATCGCGGCCCAGCACCTCGGTGGTAATGCGTTCGACCCGCCTGGCCATTTCTGTGGCGGCGCGGCGCGAGAACGTCATGAGCAGGATGCGTCTCGGATCGGCGCCCTTGACGATCAGATGCGCAACCCGATGGGCCAGAGTGTTGGTCTTGCCGGAGCCTGCACCGGCAATCACCAGCAACGGCCCGGCGATCTGCCCGTCACCATGCTCGACCGCCAGCCGCTGCTCGGCGTTGAGCTTGGCGAGATAGGCGGGCTGCAGGGTCGAATCATTGATGGCGATGGTCATCGCCCATCAAGCATCGTTTCCGCTTTGTTCGCAACGGGCTAGCGCTGCCCCCGGTCTCTGCCGGGCCATTATCCCTGTGGGGATGGCTGGCCTATTTCCGCGGAGCGACGCCCATTGCCGCCGACTGGCGTCGCAAGGCGCGTTCGTCACCGGGCATCGGCAGCGGTTCGAAATCGTCAGGCACGGCGTCGATCACCTCCTTGGCGAGGCGATAGGTAGCATAGGCGACAAGGCCGGCAATGAGCAGACGGATCATGGCGCGATCTCCTTTGCTTCAACCAACCGCAGAGGCGGCGTTTTGTTCCAGCCGGTGACGCGGCCCGATGCGGTGTGCAACCAAAGCCGAACCACCTCGTTGCCTTTACGGAGGAGAGGGCAAACCCAGGAGGTTGCCATGAAGAGGCTTCTAATTCTGTTTGCCGCAGGCCTGACGCTGGCGGCCTGCGACGGCGACATCCAGCCAACCAAGGCTCCGGTGCTCGATCAAACCCCGCAGACGGAGTCGGCGCCAAAGCCGGCAACTGGTGGCGATCAACCGTCACCGGCGCAATGATCGTCTCAAAATAGGGGGTGAAGCGAAACGGCGCCTGAGGGAAGAAGGCCGGCGCCGCTTGGGAGGAAGCTGAAAGCGCCGGCCAAGCGGGGAAACAGGCCCGCCGCGCGACCGAATATAGCTGAGTCTTTCCTCTGCGTCATGAGGTGAGCCGCATCGCCCCGCTTCATGACGGCGCTCCTGCTCAAAATTGGCAGAAAGACCCTGGAAGAGATCATAGCGCTGAGCCCTCGGCAGGAGCGACCTCAGGCCATCGCCTGCCGCAGCACCGGGCCGCTGGCGATCTCGGCGTCCAGTTGGCACTGCGTCAGCGTAGCCTCGGCCATGATCCACTGCTTGAACAGTTCCACCTTGCGCGCGTAGGGCGCGGTGACCGGGCTGACGAAATACCAGCCGGCGGTGTTGGGGTGATGGACGGCAAACGGCGCCACCAGCCGCTCGGCGCGGATGTCGCTCGCCATATAGGCGCGGTTGGCAACTGCAAAGCCCATGCCGGCATTGGCCGCCTCATAGGACATCATGCAGGAATCGAAAAAGATGCTCTTGGCCTCGCCGAGCACGGAACTCGCGCCGGCAAAACCCAGCCACGACTGCCAGTTCTGTGTGCAAGTGTCGGAATGCAGCAGTGTGAAATGCCTGAGGTCGTCCGGCGTCACCTTTGACAGGGGCTTGTCGCCGAGAATCTCGTAGAACAGCCTCCTGCTGCATACCGGCGTCAAATCCTCCTTGAACAAGAGATCCGCGGTCAGGTCGGGAAAGCTGCCGTCTCCATAGCGGATCTCCAGGTCGAACTCGGAGGTGGCGAACTCATGCGTGGCATAGGAGGTCGAGACCCGCATCTCGATTTCGGGATATTGCCGCTGGAACAGCGGCAGGCGCGGAAACAGCCAGCGCGCGGCGAAAGTCGGCAGCACCGAAATCTTCAGCACATGCGCCTGCGACTGTCCGGTCGCTTCCATGCTGGCTGCCACGATCCGCTCCAGCGCCTCGCGAACGCGCGACACATAGGTCTCGCCCTCGGGCGTCAGAGAAACCGCATTGCCGCCGCGCTCGAAGATCTTGAAACGCAGCTGGTCCTCGAGGCTTTTGACCCGCTGGCTGACCGCGGAAGCAGTAATGAACTGCTCTTCTCCGGCGCGCGTGAAGTTACGGTGCCGCGCGGCACTTTCGACGATCTTCAGCGAATTGAGGTTGACCTGACTGAGCAGACGCACGGGTTTCGACCTTAAGCTGGGCTTACAGTAGCACCAGCATTCCTAATTTTACAGGGGTGGGGAAATTAATCGACTGTTTACCAAGTGACGCCCCCACCCTGGAGAAGTAGAATGAACGCCCATACCATTCCCGATTTGCGCTATGCGATGAGCCGTGAAGCCATTATCGGTCACGAAACAGCCTGGAAAGTGTCGAGTTTTGGCGTTGCGCAGTATCTGCACGGCTACGACCCGGCGTTGCTGGCGGCGATCGAGGAAGCGGCGTTGAAGCTCAAGTCCAGCCACGCCGTCCACAAGCATCTCGATCTGACCTTCATCACCGGCGCCGACCGCTTCATTCCGGAGATCAGGGAACTGCTGCATGACAAGCTGCGCTTGGAACGTCTGTCCGACATGATGGGCACCAAGCTCGAGCCTTACCCGCTGTCGATCGTCGGCTCAACCGTCACTTTCATGAATCCCAAGGACGGCGCCGTCGATTGGCATTGCGACGGCGTTCCGGTCACCGAACTCATTCCGCTGTCGATCAGCAATCCGCTGGTTGGCGGCCATCTCGAAATCTACTGCGACGATTCCGAGACCGGCCGCGCCATCCTCGAATCCGGCAGCGAGATCCCGCGCAACCGTATCATGCGTATCGATCATAAGATGAACTACGCAACGCTTGGACAGTTTCTTGGCGTTCTGCACCGGACGGCGCCGATCCAGTTCGGTGACCGCGTCACGCTGGTGCTCAACCAGCGCTCGGTGGCCAAGCCCTATGTCGATGACAACCGCATGTTTTATCTCGCAGCCGACAATGACCAAGATCGTGCATGGGTCAACGAGCTGGCCGAAGACGTCTGGACAAACCAGCTGCCGGCCTATCGCCGCTTCGAGGAAGAACGTCCGGTTGCGGCAGCGACCGATGCGCCGTTCCCGGGCGGCTCAAGGGAATCATGGTAGCCAGAATCATGGTAGCCAGAGCATAGAAGTGGACACCGGTTTGACCGTCGGTTCGGAAGAAATCATGGTCGGCGACACGGGCAGGGCGCCATCCCGGCCTTCCCGGGATGGGTCGGGCTCGCCATCGGCGCTGGTTTTTGCCGTTGGCGCGGTCGCGCTGTGGTCGACCAACGCGCTGGTCGGCAAATCCCTGCTGGCCAGCCACCCGGTGTCGCTGGTGCAGTTGCTGCAGTTTTGCGGAGCGGCGCTGGTGTTCGCCGTGATCCATTTGGCCAGCCGCAGGAATGCGGCGCCGGAAAACGCGGCCACGACCGCCCACGCGGTCGCGGTCGGCGTCATCGGTCTGGTCGGCACCATGGTGCTGCAATACATCGCCTTTGCCTCCATGCCGGTGATCGAGGCCAACCTCGTTGCCTACACCTGGCCGCTGATGGTCGCGGCGGCGGTCATCGTGCTGGGCAAGCCACAGCGCCCCGTGCTCCTCGGCTTGACTGCCGTGGTCGGCTTTGTCGGCGTGGCGCTGGTGATTTCGGGTGGTCGCGGCCCGTCTTTTCTCCAGGGCAGCATCGTCGGCTATCTCGCCGCCTTCGGCTCGGCGCTTTGCATGGCGTTCTATTCGATCGCGGTCGCTCGCCTGGCCACATCGTCGGAGCGTTTGCTTTTGCCTTCGGCACTGGTCGGCGTCGGCCTGACCTTGCTTTGGTGTGTTCACGACGGCGCGGCTTGGCCAACTGGCGCGGACCTTCTGCTTGGCCTCTATCTCGGCGCCGGTCCGATGGGGCTGGGCTACTATTTCTGGTCGCGCGCCTTGAAGCTCGAAGGTGGCGGCAAGGTTGCGGTTGTCGCCTATCTGACGCCGATCGCCTCGACGCTGCTGCTGACGCTGTCCGGTGAAAGGCTGACGCTGACCGCGATTGCCGGTGCGGTCCTCGTCATCGGCAGTTGCATTGCGGTGGGCATTGAACGCTCGGAGGCTGAAAACCATGCTTGACGACGATGAACGCCTCGCCAGACAGGAAGCATACTGGCTGATCAAGGAGTTCGGCGCCGAGGCGCCGCTCTATGCCGCGATGAAAGCCGAAAAGGCGATTGAGCAAAAGGATTTCGGGCGATGCGCCCGCTGGAAACGTATTCTGGAGATATTGGCCGATTCCAGACCCGTCAGCTCCGCAACGGCGAAATTGGCCGCTTCGAAGTATTAGATTTTCTAATTTGCAACGTTGCAACCTGATGTGGAAACATCCTCCTGTACCGATTCTTGATGATTTATTGACCCTTAACGACCCACTGGGGGGGTGCTGTTAAGTGGATACATCGAGAACACTCTTCAAAAAAAGGCCGGCAACTGCATCACCGGCGGGAGAAAAACAAATTGCAAACTCTCGACAATAAGACTGCTATTGAACTGACCGCCGACATTGTATCGGCCTATGTCGGCAACAATCCACTGCCAGCTTCTAGCCTACCGGATTTGATCGCAAGCGTCAGCGCATCGGTTCGCAAGTTGGGCAGTGCGGTTGCCGTGGAGAGCCCTGCGCTTAACCCGGCCGTCAATCCGAAGCGTTCGGTGTTTCCTGACCACATCGTCTGCCTTGAGGATGGCAAGAAATTCAAGTCGCTGAAGCGGCACTTGATGACCGATCATGGGCTCAGCCCGGACGAGTATCGCACCAAATGGAGCCTGCCGTCGGATTATCCGATGGTTGCGCCGAACTATTCCGCGACCCGTTCGGCATTGGCCAAATCCTCGGGCCTCGGCCGCAAGCCGGCCGTCCCGGCCGCGGCCAAGCGCAAGACGAAGGCCTGACCCAGGTCGTCTCTGAAAGTTATCAGTTTGCAGTCATGGACGGCGCGCTTCAGGCGCGCCGTTTTCATGCCTTATGCCCCCGCCGGCCCCCAAGCCCTTGCGAAGCGCCGCCCTCCCGTGCAAAAGCCCCGGCATGCTTATCATCAACGACCTTTCGCTCCGCATGGCCGGGCGCCTGCTTCTCGACCATGCCTCGCTGACCTTGCCGGCAGGCACCAAGGCTGGCCTCGTGGGCCGCAACGGCACCGGCAAGACGACCTTGTTCAAGGCGATCACCGGCGATTTCCCCTCCGAGACCGGCTCGATCAGCCTGCCCAAGAATACTCGCATCGGCCAGGTGGCGCAGGAAGCGCCGGGCACCGAGGAGCCTTTGATCGAGATCGTGCTCAAGGCCGATCTCGAGCGCTCAGCGCTGCTCGAGGAAGAAAAGACCGCCACCGACGCGCACCGCATCGCCGACATCCATATGCGACTGGCCGATATCGACGCGCATTCGGCGGAATCCCGTGCCGCGACCATCCTTGCCGGCCTTGGCTTCGATGACGCCGCGCAGCGCCGCCCGGCCTCGTCCTTCTCTGGCGGCTGGCGCATGCGTGTGGCGCTCGCCGCCGTGCTGTTTGCCGAGCCCGACCTTCTGCTGCTCGACGAACCGACCAACTATCTCGATCTCGAAGGCACGCTGTGGCTGGAAAACTATGTGTCGAAATATCCGCACACCGTGCTTCTGATCTCGCATGATCGCGACCTGCTCAACCGCGCCGTCAACTCCATTGTCCATCTCGACCAGAAGAAGCTGACCTTCTGGCGCGGCGGCTACGACCAGTTCGAGCGCCAGTACACCGAGCAGAAGGAGTTGCAGGAGAAGGGCCGCGTCAAGCAGGAAGCCGCGCGCAAGCATATGGAGTCCTTCGTCGAACGCTTCCGCGCCAAGGCTTCGAAGGCCAGGCAGGCGCAGTCGCGCATCAAGGCGCTGGAGAAGATGAAGCCGATCGCCGCGATCGTGAACGACACGGTGCGGCCATTCTCCTTCCCCGAGCCGGTGAAGACCGTTGCCTCGCCGATCATTGCCTTGAACAACGTCAATGTCGGCTACACCGAGGGCCAGCCGATCCTGAAGAAGATGACGCTGCGCATCGATGCCGACGACCGCATCGCGCTGCTCGGCGCCAATGGCAACGGCAAGTCGACCTTCGCCAAGCTTCTGTCGGGCCGGCTGAAACAGGAAACCGGCACCATGACAGTTGCGCCTGGGCTGAAAGTGGCTATCTTCGCCCAGCATCAGCTTGACGATCTCAGGCCGGATGAAAACGCTTATGAGCATGTTCGCCGGCTGATGCCGGAGGCGCCGGAATCCAAGGTGCGTGGTCGCGTCGCCCAGTTCGGTCTCACAACCGAGAAGATGAACACCGCCGCCAAGGATCTGTCCGGTGGCGAGAAGGCGCGCCTTTTGATGGGCCTGTCGGCCTTCGAGGGGCCAAACCTGTTCATCCTCGACGAACCGACCAACCATCTCGACATCGACAGCCGTGAATCGCTGATCCATGCGCTGAACGAATTTCCCGGCGCCGTCATCCTGATCTCGCACGACCGGCATCTTCTGGAGGCTACGGCCGACCGGCTGTGGCTGGTCAAGGACGGCGCGGTCAATCCGTATGATGGCGACCTGGAGGACTACAAGACGTTGGTCACCGGCGTGTCCGGAGACCGCCGAGGCAAGCGCGAGGCCGAGAAGGCATCAAAGGCCGATCGCCGCCGCGATGCGGCCGCGCGCCGCGCCGCCTTCGAGCCGCTGGCCAAGGAGATCCGCGCCACCGAGGCGCTGATGGACCGCATCCGCAAGCGCATCGATCTGATCGAGGACGAACTCGCCAATCCGGCCGTCTATGAGAAGGACCCGTCGACGGCGACCCGGCTCGCCAAGGAGCGCTCGCAACTGGCACAGCAACTGGCCGGCCATGAAGAGAAGTGGCTGACCATGTCGGCGGAGTATGAGGAAGGCACGGGGGAGTAGGGCATGTCGAAGGAATTGTGGATCGAAGCCGGGAAGATACTGGCGGTTGATCCCAAAGCTGTCGTCAAATGCCCTGAATGTGGGGACGCAGATCTAGACATCTTCGACGCCAAGGCGGGTGAGGATCATATCGAGCGCCACATGCGCTGCTCGAAATGCGGTGCCTACAATGCGCTCTACAAGAACATCAGTCTCGACTAGCGATAAGGCCTGGCCTCCGCCAAGCGGACCGGGGTGGCGGCAGCGCCAAGTCCATCCCACCCCGGCGCTGCGCGCCGACCCTCCCCATCAAGGGAAGGGCAAGAGCTGGCCCTACACGCCGCGCCTGAAACCCGTTACACAACTGCCATGAACCAGCACGCCAAGCTCAGAATCGGCCACTCCGCCTGTCCGCATGATTGTCCGTCGACCTGTGCACTCGAGGTCGAACTTCTTGATGGCAACCGCATCGGCCGCGTCCATGGCGCCAAGGCCAACACCTACACATCCGGCGTCGTCTGCGCCAAGGTTGCGCGCTATGCCGACCGCGTCCATCACCCCGACCGGTTGCTGAAGCCGCTGGTGCGAACCGGCGCCAAGGGCGACGGCCTCTGGAAGGAATCCAGCTGGGAAGCGGCGCTCGACCTCGTCGCCGAAAAATTCATCGCGGCCGAGGAAAAATACGGATCGGAGACCGTCTGGCCCTATTACTACGCCGGCACGATGGGGCTGGTGCAGCGCGACGGCATCGACCGGTTGCGCCATGCGAAAAAGTATTCCGGCTTCTTCGGGTCGATCTGCACCAACCTGGCCTGGACCGGCTGGATGATGGGGGCGGGTGCCTTGCGTGGTCCCGACCCGCGCGAAATGGCGAAGTCCGACTGCGTCGTGATTTGGGGCACCAATGCCGTGGTCACGCAGGTCAATGTCATGACCCACGCCATCAAGGCGCGCAAGGAACGCGGCGCCAGGATCGTCGTCATCGACGTCTACGAGAACGCTACGATGAAGCAGGCCGATATGGGGCTGGTGCTGAAGCCCGGCACGGACGGCGCGCTGGCCTGCGCGGTCATGCATGTTCTGTTCAGGGAAGGCATGGCCGACCGCGCTTACCTCGAACAGTACACCGACGATCCCAAGGGTCTGGAGGCACATCTCAAGACGCGCACGCCGGAATGGGCCTCCTCCATTACCGGCCTTGCCGCCGCCGAAATCGAGGCCTTTGCCCGCCTCGTCGGCACGACGAAGAAGACCTATTTCCGCCTTGGCTACGGCTTTTCCCGCCAGCGCAATGGCTCGGTCAACATGCATGCGGCGTCTTGCATCGCCGCCGTCACCGGCGCATGGCAGTATGAAGGCGGCGGCGCCTTCCACTCCAACTCCGGCATCTTCAAGCTGAACCAGGAGGTGCTGGAAGGCACGAAGATGCGCGACCCCTCGATCCGCCATCTCGACCATTCGCGCATTGGCCCGGTGCTGACCGGTGCCGCGGACGCGCTCTATGGCGGTCCGCCGGTGACGGCGATGCTGATCCAGAACACCAACCCTGTGAATGTCGCGCCCGAGCAGCGGCTGGTGAAGCAGGGTTTCCTGCGCGACGATTTGTTCACGTGCGTGCACGAGCAGTTCATGACCGACACGGCAAAACTTGCCGACGTCGTGCTGCCGGCAACGATGTTCCTGGAGCATGACGATGTCTACAAGGGTGGTGGCAACCAGCACATCACGCTTGGGCCCAAACTGATCGAGCCACCGGAAGGCCCGCGCACCAATCATTTCGTCATCGAGCAACTGGCCGAGCGTCTCGGCGTTGCCGACCGCTCGGGTTTTGGCCTGACCGAGCAGCAGCATATCGACATCATCCTCGGCAAGCGCGGACTGGGCAGCTTTGCCAGCCTTAAGGAAGACAAGTGGGTCGACTTGCAACCGGATTTCGAGGCGGCACACTTCGTCACTGGCTTCGGCCATGCCGACAAGAAGTTCCATTTCCGCGCCAACTGGAGCGGGCAGCAAGCGCCCAATCGGCCTCCGAAAAGTATGGGCCTGTTCGGCCCAGTGGCCGAGCTGCCGGAATTCCCCGACCATGTCGACCTGATCGAGGTCGCGGACGCCGAGCATCCGTTCCGGCTGACGACATCACCGGCGCGCAACTTCCTCAATTCGACATTTTCGGAAACACCAGTGTCGAGGGCTAAGGAGGGCCGGCCGGAACTCTTGTTGCATCCGGACGATGCCGCAGCGCTCGGATTGGGCGATGGCGACCGTATCGAGGTCGGCAACCGGCGGGGCGAAGTGGTGCTGCACGCAAAGCTGTTCGACGGCATCAAGCGTGGCGTGGTTATCGCCGAAGGCATCTGGCCGAACAGCGCCCATGAGCGCGGCGAGGGCATCAACGTGCTCACCGGCACTGATGCGCCGGCGCCCTATGGCGGTGCTGCCTTCCACGACAACAAGGTCTGGCTGCGACCAGCCGGCTGAACTATCCCGGCAGCGGCACCGTCAGCCCGACCTTGACCCGGTCCATGGCCACAAAGGTGCGGAATTTTCGCACATTCTTGCTGTCGAAGAACAGTTTGCGTGTCAGCGCCTCATAGGCGCCCATGTCGGCCACGGTGATGACCAGGATGAAATCGGCCTCGCCGGTGACGTAATAGCATTGCTGCACTTCGGGCGCCGCCGCGAATTGCCGCTTGGCCGCGTCGATCAGGTCCGAGCGTTCGCTCTCCAGCTCCACCTCGACGAAGATGGTGATGGGCTGGCCGATCGCCGCCGGCTCGATGACCGCGACGTTACCGGCAATGACGCCGGATTGTTCCATGCGCTTGATGCGCCGTTGCACTGCCGGCGCCGACAGGTTGACGGCTTCGCCGATCAGCCGCTGCGGCGTCGTGTTATCCAGCTGCAGGATGGCAAGGATGGCGAGGTCGAAACTGTCGAGTGAAGGCGATTGAGGCAAAGCGTTATCCCGGCGAAACAAACTTGCATTTTGTAACGCCAATTACAGCGCCTTTTGCGCCTCGGCTGCAATATGATTTCGTCTGATCCCAAGGAGGGCCGCCCGTGTTCCAGCTCAACAGCAATGCCTTGCACCGCCGTCCGCTCGATCCGGCCGATGCCGAAACGCTGGGGATTGCCGGCGCCGACACGGTCGAGTGCTTTCTTGCCCATCGCGACAATCACCAGCCGACGCCGCTGCATGCGCTGCCGGCGCTGGCCGACGAACTTGGCCTCGGCGCTGTTCACATCAAGGATGAGGGTCATCGCCTCGGCCTCGGCAGCTTCAAGGCGCTGGGTGGCGCCTATGCCGTGTTTCGCCTGGTGCTGGAGCAGGCGAGCCGGTCGCTCGGCCGACCCGTTGACGTTGCGGATCTCGACCGGCCCGAAATTCGGGCGGTCGCTGCCGGCATGACGGTGGCCTGCGCCACCGATGGCAATCACGGCCGCTCGGTTGCGCAAGGGGCGCAGCTTGTTGGCGCCAAGGCGGCAATCTTCGTTCACGCCGGCGTCAGCGAGGAGCGCATAGCAGCCATCGCCCGCTATGGCGCCGAGATGATCCGAGTCGACGGCAATTATGATGACTCGGTCAGGCAAGCCGCGCAGGTTTCGGCCGAGAAGGGCTGGACGGTGGTGTCCGACACCTCATGGCCAGGCTATGAGCGCATCCCCGGTCTCGTCATGCAGGGCTATACGGCGATCGTGCGCGAAGCCTTGCGTCAGTTGCCGCGCCCGCCAACCCATGTCTTCGTGCAGGCCGGTGTCGGCGGCATTGCCGCCGCGGTGGCAGGCCATTTCGCCATCGTGCTCGGCGATGCCAGGCCGACCTTCATCGTGGTAGAGCCGGCGCGCGCAGCCTGCGTTGTCGCGGCCGCCCAGGCGGGCCGCGTGGTCAAGGTTGCGCACGATCAGCCGACGGTGATGGCGATGCTGGAATGCTATGAGGCCTCGGCGGTCGCCTGGCGCGTGCTGGCGCGGGTTGCCGATGCTTTCATGACGGTGGACGAGGACGAGGCCGTCGCGGTGATGCGGCGGCTTGCCCGACCGGCTGGCGGCGATCCGGTGATTGTCGCTGGCGAGAGTGGCGGCGTCGGCCTTGCCGGGCTGGTCCGCGCGGTGGCCGACAACAAGGCGGAGCTTGGCCTCGACGGAAATTCGCGTGTGCTGCTGATCAACACCGAAGGCGCCACGGACCCGCATCGCTATGCCGAGCTGGTCGGCATGACACCGGCCGATGTGATGGTCGGCAGGACGGCAGCCGGGGCATTGGCATGATCGGGATCGATGAACAGCGCCTGCTTGGCCGTATCCGTGAGCTTGGCGGCATAGGCCGTGACGATGACGGCCGGCTGATCCGGCTCGCCGCCTCCGACACTGACAGGCAAGGCCGCGACCTCTTCGTCGGCTGGCTCAAACAGGCCGGGCTGGAAGTCGCCATCGACCGGGTCGGCAATATCTTCGGCATCTGGCAAAGTGCCGACAATGCCGGGCAGGCGCCGCTGCTCATCGGTTCGCACATCGACACCGTCATCGATGCCGGCATCTATGATGGCTGCTATGGCGTGCTTGCCGGGCTGGAGGTGATCGAGACGCTGCAGGCCTCTGGGTTCTCGCCTTCGCGTCCCATCGCGGTCGCCGCTTTCACCAATGAGGAAGGCGTTCGCTACACGCCCGACATGATGGGATCGCTGGTCCATGCCGGTGGCGCTAGCGCCGACGCGATGTTGGCCGCCATTGGCACGGACGGCAGCGTGCTCGGTGAGGAACTCGCCCGCATCGGCTATGCCGGCCACAAGGAACCTGGCTTCCTCGAGCCGCACGCCTATCTGGAGCTGCATATCGAGCAGGGACCGGTGCTGGAACGCGAAGGCGTGGCGATCGGCGCGGTCGAGAATTTGCAAGGCATTTCCTGGCAGCGCATCACCATCGATGGCGCCGCCAACCATGCCGGCACCACGCCGATGTCGATGCGCAGCGACGCTGGCCACGCCGCCGCTCGGATCATCACCTTCCTGCACGACCGGGCCACGGCTTCCAACGGGCCGACCGTGGTTACGGTCGGCACGATGCGCTTCGAGCCGAATGCCATCAATGTCATCCCCTCGCGCGCCGTGTTCACCATCGATTTGCGCGATCCCGACGAACAGCGCCTGCAGGCGCATGAGGCAGCCCTTGATGCCTATCTCGAAGAGCTTGCCGTTTCGGAGAATGTATCGATCTCGGTCGAGCGGCTCGCTCGCTTCGAGCCGGTGCTGTTCGACATCGGCATCGTCGAACGGATCGAGGCGGCCGCGAAAAACCGTGGTCTCGCTGTGAGGCGCATGACCTCCGGCGCCGGCCATGACGCGCAAATGATGGCGCGCATCGCGCCGGCGGCGATGATCTTCGTGCCAAGCGCCGGCGGCATCAGCCATAGTCCGCTCGAACATACCGAGGATGCCGAGCTTGTCGCCGGCGCCAACATCCTGCTTGATGTCGCCACCCAGCTTGCAAGATAGGTCCGAGAAAAATGACCGAATTCGATCGTGATGCGCTGCAGCGGGAGATGACCGGCTGGCGGCGGGACCTGCACGCCCATCCCGAGTTCGGTTTCGAGGAAAGGCGCACGGCGGCATTCGTCGCCGCCAAGCTGCGTGAATTCGGGCTGGACGACGTCGCGGAGGGCGTCGGCGGCACCGGCGTCGTCGGCACGCTGAAGCGCGGCAGCGGCAACCGGGCGATTGCGCTCAGGGCCGATATGGATGCGCTGCGCATCACCGAGCAGTCGGCCGCAAGCTATCGTTCGCAAAACCCCGGCTTCATGCATGCCTGTGGCCATGACGGCCACACCACTATGCTCCTTGGCGCCGCGAAGCTGCTGGCCACTGAGGGCGGGTTCGATGGCACCGTGCGTTTCGTCTTCCAGCCGGCCGAGGAGTGGGGCAAAGGAGCCTTGGCGATGCTCGATGACGGCCTGATGCAGCGCTTTCCCTTCGACGAGATTTTTGGCCTGCACAACATACCGGGCCTGCCCATCGGCCATTTCGAAACCCGTGCCGGCCCGATGATGTCGGCGGAGGACAATTTCGAGATCGTGCTCAAGGGGGTCGGCGGCCATGCGGCGCGGCCGCATTCCGGGAAGGAGACACTGGTCGCCGCCTGCGCGCTGGTCACCAATCTTCAGACCATCGTCTCGCGCCGGCTGAGCCCCGCCGACATTGCGGTGGTTTCAGTGACCGAGCTGATCACCGACGGCACCCGTAACGCGCTGCCTGGTCTTGCCCGCATCCTCGGTGATGCCCGCTCTTTCCGTCCTGAAGTCAGCGCCGAGATCGAGCGCCAGATGCGGGTCATCGCAGCCGGCACGGCCGCCGCTTACAATGTTGCCGCCGAGATCACCTACAGCAGGGAATTCGTGCCGCTGCAGAATGATGCCGAGCTCGTCGACGAGGCGTTCGCCGCCGCCAGGCGCGTGCTGGCCGACAACGCCGTCGGCGTCGCGGCGGAGCCGATGACCGGCTCGGAGGATTTCGCCCGCTTTTTAGATCACGTGCCGGGCTGTTTCGTTTTCCTCGGCAATGGCGAGGCCTCAGCCCCGCTGCACAATTCCAGCTACGACTTCAACGATGACGGGCTGTTGCATGGCACGAATTTCCACGCCGCCATCGTCAGGCAAAGACTAGGCGGCGAAGCCGGCAAATGACCGCGGCCTGATTGCGGGTCCGGCTTCGCTGTTGGCCCAAACGGCTGCGCTGGTCCCAGCCAGCTCCCGGGTTTAGGGGACATGAGCTGTAGCCGGAGATCGCACGCCAATGGCCAGGGTTTCGCTTCTGGGAATACCGCATGATGAGAACTCGTCCTATCTGAAGGGCGCGGCCGCGGCGCCCGCGCTGATCCGGCGCGAACTCGGCAGCGATGCCCACTCCTCGTGGAGTGAAACCGGCTTCGATGTGGCGGACAGTTTTCTCGATCATGGCGACATCGACTTTTCCGGAACCGGCGACCCGTGGGAACGGATCGAAGCCGAGGTCGGCCGCGCGCTGGACGTCGGCCATCCGCTGATCAGCCTCGGCGGCGACCACGCGATCGCCTGGCCGGTGCTGCGCGCCGTGCGTCACCGCCATCCCAGGCTGACGATCGTCCAGATCGATGCCCATCCCGACATCTACGATGCGTATCAAGATAACAAACGCTCGCACACGTCGTCTTTCGCGCGCATCCTCGAGGAGGGGCTCGCCGACAGGGTGATCCAGATCGGCTTGCGCACGCTCAACGACGGGATTCGCGACCGGCTCGCGCACTTTGGCGTCGAGGTGATCGAGGCGCGTCATTTCAGCGAGGATCTGCGGCTGGATCTCAAGACGCCGGTCTATCTCACCGTCGATCTCGACGGCCTCGACCCGGCCTGTGCGCCCGGCGTTTCGCACCGCGAACCCGGTGGTCTTACAACCCGGCAAGTGATCAACCTGATCCAGCGGATCGATCAGCCGATCGTTGGGGCCGATGTCGTCGAATACAATGTGAACCAGGATGTCTCCAACCTGACCGCGCTGGTCGCCGCCAAGCTGGTGAAAGAGATCGCCGGCATGATGATCAAGACGCATGGCGCAGCTTGATTCAATCTGGCAAGGCGGCATGCCAGACGATTGTTCGGTAAAGCATTTCCAGTGAGAGCCGCATGCCGCAGCTATTGAAGATTGCCATAGCCGGGACGCTCGGCCGCATGGGACGGCAGATGGTCGATGCCGTCGAGGCTGATCCCAGGCTACAGCTCGTGGCGCGGTTCCATCGGCCGGGCAACACCAGTGAGGGGCTGGTCGATCGTGACGAGGCGCTGGCGCTTGCCGATGTCGTCATAGACTTCACCACGCCGGCTGCCTCGCTCGAACTGGCGCAGGCTTGCGCCGCGCGCGGTGGCCCGGCGCTGGTCATCGGCTCGACCGGCTTCGAGCCGGCCGAGCTCGCCGCCATCGCCACCGCTTCGAAGTCCGTCGCCATCGTGCGCTCCGGCAGCTATTCGCTCGGACTCAACATGCTGGCCGGGCTGGTCGAGCAGGCGGCGCGGGGGCTTGGTTCCGACGATTGCGATGTCGAAATCCTCGAAGCGCATCACCGCTTCAAGGTCGATGCGCCGTCTGGCACGGCGCTGATGCTGGGCGAGGCGGCCGCGCGCGGACGCGGCGTCGATCTCGACGATGTCGCGAGACGCGCTCGCGACGGCGTCACCGGTCCGCGCCCCGCCGACGAGATCGGCTTTGCCGTGCTGCGCGGCGGCAGCATCGTCGGCGAGCACAGTGTGAGCTTTCTCAGTGAAGGCGAGACGCTCACGCTTTCGCATTCCGCCGGCGACCGCTCGATGTTCGCCCGCGGCGCCATAGCGGCGGCGCTCTGGGTCGCCGGCCGGCCGCCGGGCGAATACGACATGCGCGGCGTTCTGGGGTTCGACAAAAGCGCCGGGCACTGACCCTGCCAATCCCTTGCAGGGCTGCGGTTGTCGCTGCTTTCCCGCCATCGACGCACCGTATCGTGACCGATGAGCGCCGGCTCAGCGATTGGTCGTGTCGTATAGCCAGTGCTATAGATTAACTACTTGATATCACGATAGAAAATTTCCGCCGCCGCGTCATTCAGCGGATTTCAAGAACGAACCGAACGGTTCGGTTCGCACATTTTTGTGATTGGTAATGTCAACAAGGCAGACCCAAATCGGGGTGGTCCGAGCGACGCGAACTCCTCCCAAGGCACGCCACTAGACGGACAGGACCAGATATCTGGAGTATTTTAAAATGACCAAGATCGCTCTTACCGCTGCTGCCCTCCTCGTTGCCACAGGCACCGCTTTCGCAAGCAGCGACCACTACGGCTCTGACGGTGTCAACCAGCCTGCTGTGACCGCGTCGACCGCTCAGGCCGGCAACATCGACCACAGCTATACGGCCTCGATCGGCCAGCCGGGCACCTTCGGCGGCTTCACGATCAAGGGCGACTCGAACCAGCCGCAATCCGGCCAGGGCATCTGGGGCCGTTGATTTCTGGCAAATCGTCGACCACAAAGAGCGGCGGGCTTGGCCCGTCGCTCTTGTTTTTGCGGAGCCGGCCTGGGTTCCGCGCGGTCTGAATCAACGCGGCAGCGATCCATTCTATCTTCTTGTTTGCACGTCATCTTTCTAGGCCGCGCTTGGCGATCTTCGTTCGCGGCCGGCCCGTTTCCGTCCACTGAGCGCGTTTGGGCACTGGCAGCTTCGGCGTCAGCCCAAATCCTTCGGCCTGATGCAATGCGTCAACCGGGCTGTGCCGAGGGCGAGATCCGCCCAGCCATCATCGACGACAAAGCGGGCAAGGGCGCCGGTCGGGAATTTCTCTTCGAGCTTCCTCAGAGCTCCGGCATCCGATCGCGGACTGGCAAGCCGGCGCGCAAAATCCTCCATGTCGGGATTATGGCCTAGCACCAGGAGACAGCCAGCCGATGTGATGGCCTGTTGCACCTCGGCCAGAATGTCACCGGCAGTGGCCCCGAAGAGCGCTTCGGCAAACTCCACCGATACTTTCGCCGGTAGTTCTGCCGAGACCAGCCGCCATGTCTCACGCGTGCGCAGCGCCGGCGACACCAGCGCCAGGTCAGGCAGCCAGTCACGCCTGGTCAGTTCGCGCCCGATCAGCGGCGCTGCCTTCAGTCCGCGCGGGGCAAGCGGCCGGTCGAAATCGCCGAGCGCCGGATCGTCCCAGCTCGACTTGGCGTGGCGCAGCAGGAGCAGCTGTTTCATCGATTTCACCTCAAGCGATCTGCTTGTCGGCGGCCTCGCGCAAGACCTCTTCTCCCCACTGGTTCAGGCTCTTGCCTGCGACTTCCGCTGCCAGCGCGACTTTCGAATGGACCGAGGGATCGACGCGAAGCATGAGATTTCCGGAATAGGGTTTTTGCGGCGATTTGCCGATTTTTGCGCAGGTTTCGACATAGTCGTCCACAGCCTCGTGGAAGGCTGCTTTCAGCCCCGCGACAGTTTCCGAATGGAACGATACGCCGTCGCGAATTCCAGCAATCCGGCCGAAGAAAATCTCGTCGTCATCGTCATACTCGACACGGGCGGAATAGCCCTTGTAGGTCATCGCATTCACTGTTTCACTCCGGTTCTCGACAGGAATTGGCCGACCGAAATCGGCGAGCCGATTTGCATGAAGCAGCAGGAGCAACTGCCTCATCAGTCTCGATTCACGACCACGGGATGTCAGGCTGGAAGTCGGTGCCGTATTGGCCGCCATGCTTCGTACCAGTTGCAGTGTCGAAGGCCGCCCAGAGCACGCCGAAGATGAAAACGCCTGCACGCCGTCCGTCCGTATCCCATCTCACCGCTATGTCCTTCTCGGTGATCGCCCAGACGCCCGATCGAATGTGAATTGCATCAATCACCGCTCCTACATTTCCGTCTTGGATTCGGTAAAGGTAGAAATATGCCGTGGCATCTTGCGGCTCACCTGCCTCGTCATACTCGAATACACCGGCCAGATCGCCCTTTGTCCGGATAGCGCTATCGAAAACGTCCATGGCTAGGTTTTCTACCACGCGCAACGACATATTGGCGACCCTGGAGCCGCCTCAGGGCGTGATGCGCGCCAGCTGTTCGAGGTCGCGCTCCTCGCGCAGCGGGTCGGGCGCCATCACCACCGAAGTTCCGTTGTCGGCGTCGTCGGCGAAGTGCGCCAGCACGGTGCGGCCGCCTTCCATGCGCGCCTTGCCGTCGGCGACGAGGCCGAGCGCCAGTGCATAGAGCCGGTGCTCGGCCTTCAGCACACGGGCGGCAAGTGTGTCCTCATTGTCGCCGACCATCACCGGCACCGCGGCTTGTGCGATGATCGGGCCGTCATCCATCTCGGGTGTGACGAAATGCACGGTGCAGCCATGGATGCGCATGCCGGCGCGCAAGGCGCGCGCGTGTGTGTCCAGCCCTTTGAAAGCCGGCAGCAGGGCAGGGTGGATGTTGAGCATGCGCCCCTGCCATTTCTCGACCAGGCCACGCGAAAGGATGCGCAGATAGCCGGCCAGCGCCACGATCTCGGCATTGAACGCAATCAGCGCGGCGTCGATCGCCGCATCATGCGCTTCCTTGCTGGCATGGTCGGCGCGCACGATGACCTTGGTTGGAATGCCCCGCGCGGCGGCGATGCCGAGGCCGGCGGCGTTGGCCCTGTCGGAAATGATGCCGACGATCTCGGCCGGATAGGCCGGATCGCTGGCGGCGGCGATCAGCGCCGTCATGTTGGAGCCGCGTCCCGAGATCAAGACAACCGTGCGTTTCCTGCTCATAGGCCGATCGAGCCCCGATAGATGACGCCGGCGTCGCGGCGCGGCACGATGCGGCCGATCGGCGTCACCGTCTCGCCGGCCTCCTGCAGCACGGCGGCGACCTGCGCGGCCTGGCCGGAGGCGACGACGAGGATCATGCCGACGCCGCAGTTGAAGGTGCGCATCATCTCTTCCGGCGCCACGCCACCGGTTTTCGCCAGCCAGGAAAAGACCGGCGGCACATCGATGGCATTGAGGTCGAGCTCGGCGGAAAAGTCCTTCGGCAGGACGCGCGGGATGTTTTCGGGAAAACCGCCGCCGGTGATGTGGGCCAGCGCCTTGATGCCATGCGTGCCGCGGATCGCCTTGAGGATCGACTTCACGTAAATGCGCGTCGGCTCAAGCAGCGCCTCGGCCAGCGTCGCCTCGTCGTTGAACGGCGCCGGATCGCTCCAGGCAAGCCCACTGACGCCGACAATGCGGCGAACCAGCGAAAAACCGTTGGAATGCAGGCCCGACGAGGCAAGGCCAAGCAGCACGTCGCCCTCGACAATATCGTCGGTCGGCAGCAACTGGCCGCGTTCAGCCGCGCCCACGGCAAAGCCGGCAAGGTCGTAATCGTTGCCATGATACATGCCGGGCATTTCGGCCGTCTCGCCGCCGATCAGCGCGCAGCCGGCCTGCCGGCAGCCCGTCGCGATGCCGCCGACGATCGCCGCCCCCTGCTCGGGGTCGAGCTTGCCGGTGGCGAAATAGTCGAGGAAGAACAGCGGCTCCGCCCCTTGTACGACAATGTCGTTGACGCACATGGCGACGAGGTCGATGCCGATCGTGTCATGCTTGCCGGCATCGATGGCGATCTTCAGCTTGGTGCCGACGCCGTCATTGGCGGCAACCAGCACCGGGTCTGTGAAACCGGCGGCCTTGAGGTCGAACAGGCCGCCAAAGCCGCCGATCTCGCCATCGGCGCCCGGCCGGCGCGTCGCGCGCACCAGCGGCTTGATCTTCTCGACCATGAGGTTGCCGGCATCGATGTCGACGCCCGCCTCGGCATAGGTGAGCCCGTTCTTGCGCTTGGCCCGGTCGCCCTTGCTCATCGTCGGCGCATCCCTGTTTCCGTTGCGGGCTCTTCGCATGAATGATTTCGGGGGGCAAGGACAAGGGCTGCTTCCGCAGACAAAACCGTGGAAAGTGGGCGAAGCGCCGAAGCTGCCAATCTCCCTCCTTGCGGGGGAGATGTCCGGCAGGACAGAGGGGGGTGTGAAGGATCACCGGCCTGTCCCGTATAATCACCAGCGCGCAGAAATGGTGCGCTGACACGCCGGCGGGACAGCCCCCCCTCTGCCTTGCCAGGCATCTCCCCCGCAAGGGGGGAGATCGGCAGCTTCGCCACTTGCGCCCATTCTTCGTCTCCATCATCTATCAGCGGAACAAGACATGGCGGGACATGCCTTTGACCATCCCCAATTTGATCACCATCATGCGCTTTGTTCTGGTCCCGGCCGTGGTGCTGGCGATGCTGAACATGCGCTGGGACTGGGCGTTTGCCGGCTTTCTCGTTGCCGGCATTTCCGATGGCGTCGACGGCTTTATCGCCCGCCGCTTCAACCAGCATTCGAAACTCGGCGCCTATCTCGATCCGATGGCAGACAAGGTGCTGCTGGTCTCGGTGTTCGTGGTCATGGGCTTTATCGGCGAGCTGCCGCTGTGGCTGGTGGTCACCATGGTGTCGCGCGATGCGCTGATCATCTGCGCCGTGCTTTTATCCACGGTTATGGCACACCCGGTCGAGATGAAGCCGCTCTATGTGTCGAAGGCCAACACCGCCGCCCAGATCGTGTTGGCGGCCGTGGTGCTGGGCGAACTTGCCCTTGGCCTCCACCTCGACCCGCTCAGGCCCGCGCTCATATTGCTGTCCGGGGTCTTGACCGTGGCTTCGGCCGCAGCCTATCTCGTGGCTTGGCTGAGGCATATGAGCGGCTATGGCGAAGGCTCCACCCCGGGTAGTTGATAACAGTGCCGCGACTGCAGCGGTAGCAGATGCGGCTGCGTCGGCAGCGTTTCGTCGCCAGATTTTCTTCTGGCTGGGTACGGCCGTATTCCTGGCGCTGTTCCTCTACATCTTCTCCAGCATCCTGCTGCCGTTTGTCGCCGGCATGGTGCTTGCCTATTTCCTCGACCCGGTTGCCGACCGGCTGCAGCGCCTCGGCCTTTCCCGGCTGATGGCAACTGTGGTCATCCTCATTGCCTTCATCGTCGTGCTGGTGCTGGCCTTTGTCATCCTGATTCCGGTGCTGGCGACGCAGATGGCTGATTTCGCCAGCAAGCTGCCGGAATATCTGACCCGGCTGCAGTCGCTGATCACCAGCTTCGACCCGAAATGGCTGGAGCAGAAATTCGGCGTCAATGCCAATGGCCTGCGCGACGGGCTGAATTCGCTGCTCACCTCGGGCTTCGGTCTGTTGAGCACCGTTTTCACCTCGATCTGGAGTTCCGGCGTTGCGCTGGTCTCGGTGGTCAGCCTGTTCGTGGTCACCCCGGTCGTTGCCTTCTACATGCTGCTCGACTGGGACCGCATGGTGGCGGTCGTCGACAGCTGGGTGCCGCGCGACTATGTCGGCACGGTCAGGGCGATCTTCAGGGACATCAACACCGCGACCGCCGGCTTCGTGCGCGGCCAGGGCACACTGTGCCTGGTGCTCGGCGCCATGTACGCCACCGGCCTGACGCTGACCGGGTTGAATTTCGCCATCCTCATCGGCCTGTTCGCCGGGCTGATCTCCTTCATTCCCTATGTCGGCTCGCTGACCGGCCTGGTGCTGGCGGTCGGCGTTGCTTTCGTCCAATTCTGGCCGGACTGGACCATGATCGTCGCCGTCGCGGTGGTGTTCTTCATCGGCCAGTTCATCGAGGGCAACATCCTGCAGCCAAGGCTGGTCGGAAAAAGCGTCGGCCTGCATCCGGTGTGGCTGATGTTCGCGCTGTTTGCCTTCGGCGCCCTGTTCGGCTTCGTCGGCCTGCTGATTGCTGTGCCGGCCTCGGCCGCGGTTGCCGTGCTGGTGCGCTTTGCCATCGCCAGGTATCTGGAATCGCCGCTCTACAAGGGACACTCTACCGAGCCCGTCCCGCCGCTCCCCGCCAATCGCGGCGGGGGCCACCGCTCGCCGCGCGGCTGAACGTGGCTGATCAAAAGACCGAACCGCCGTGCCAGCTGCCGCTCGACCTTGGCCACGGCACCGGCTATTCGCGCGACGAGCTGGTGGTGTCGGCCACCAATCGCGAGGCGGTGGCCTTGGTCGACCGCTGGCCGGACTGGCCCTCCCCGGTGATCGTGCTGGCCGGCCCGGCCGGTTCCGGCAAGACACATCTAGGCTCGATTTGGCAGGCGCGGGCCAACGCCATGGCGGTCGATGCCCAGCGCATCGGCGCTGTCATCACCGGGCTTGGCGGCAGGCCGGCGCTGATCGACGATGTCGACAAGACAGCGATCGACGAGGCGGGCCTGTTCCACCTGATCAATGAAGTGCGCGGCGCTGGGTCCACCTTGCTGTTGACGGCGCGGCGCTTCCCCGCGGCGTGGGGGGTAACGCTGCCCGATCTCGCCTCGCGGCTGAAGGCGGCGGCAACCGTCGAGATCCATGAGCCGGACGACCTGCTTCTGGCCGGCGTCATCACCAAACTGTTCGCCGACCGCCAGGTCGAGGTCGAGCAGCATGTCGTGCAATATCTCGTGCGCCGCATCGAGCGCTCACTGGCCACCGCCATGCGTGTGGTCGAACGGCTCGACCGCACCGCGCTCGAGCGCAAGACGCCGATCACAAGGGCGCTCGCCGCCGAGATCGTCAGTGCCATGGACGAGGGGCAGGGCGAGTTCGAGATTTAAGGCTGTAGAGGGAGAAGAACTCCGCGCCTGTCCCATTTCGGGAAAACATATGCTGGCATCCATCTTGCAAAACTGCGTCTGCCGGCTGACCCCGGTCCTGATCACGTTCCTGATCGGGTTGTAGGCTCGCCGGGAGTGATGATTGGGGTTCTCGCCCGGCGAGCTTACCTTCAGGCAGAATGATCGCCAGAATGTTCAGCAGAAGGGCGCGCTCCCTTTACGCCCACAACGGGGCCAGATACCGCACCAGCAGGTAGACCGCCGTATGCGCCGCCACGTAGGACGCGGCGACGACGACAAAGAACGCCAGGCTGGCGGGCCACGACCGGGGTGGGCCCTGCCTCTTGCTCGGCCGGTTGTTCCAGATCCACAGCGCAGCACAAATAATGGCCCAGACGACCACGAACGGGATCGCGATGCCGAGATAAGCGAAGTAGGCAGGGCCTATCAGCGACAGCCATGCCTCGAGACCAAGCATCCGCACCCCCTTTTTGCCGAAGTCTAGACCGGCAACGGTGATGGAAGCGAGGGGATTATCCGTCAGGCGCGCGTCCGGCGTTAGATATGGGCCGTCGACGTGAGCCCGTGGCGCCCCGACGTGGCTTGCAGGCGCACTGCGACACCAGATCGCCGGCTGTCATCAGGCCGGTGGCAATCGCGATAACCAGGCATGCCAGAAAGACGATGATTCCGAGCCGGAAGCGGGACAACGCCTGGCGGATGCCAGGGCCGAGTCGGGCTTCCAGCGCGGCAAAGCGCCAGGATCCAAGGCGGACGTAGTTGCCGAATTTCTCCCCCGGCGGCGAGACGCGCCATACCGCCAGCGCCGCCCACATCGCCACCGCCCAGCCAATGAACCCGAAAACAATCAGGATCGCGGACAGTGCTTGCATGATATGTCGACCCCCGCCGATTTGCGCTGGCAATGCGCAGAACCAACGTTAGGACAAGCTGTTGGCAGACACGCAGGGGATTTGCGGCATGGGCAGCAGGTCTGTTAGCCAGGATCGCTCTTCGAGATCAGACTGGCGATAAATCGAGAGCGGGATCCGTCCCATCCGCAGAGTGTGCATCGGTTATTTTGAAACTGATGTCCGCAGGGCGGGTACCCATAAAGATGGAACGCACATTCGGGACAGAGGCTGAGCATTTCGCTGCTGTCGGCGAAATATGTGCTGCGGCATTCATCGCAGACATTGGTTGGTCGGTCGCTCATTGTATTTCAATCCAAGCTGGGCGCACTGCATTCAATCCAGACGCGACTGAACGAAATCGATGAAGGCGCGCACCTTGGCCGCCGGCAGATGGCGGGACGGGTAGAGCGCATAGAGCGGAAAGCTTTCGCCGAGCCAGTCGGGTAGAACCTCGACCAGCGCGCCTTGCCGGATGAGGTGCTGCACGCCGACCGCCTTGATCCGGGCGATGCCGACGCCGCCGAGGCACGCGCCGAGCATTGTGCCGAACTCGGTGACCATCAGGCGGCCCGTTGTCCTGACGTCGACGATTTCGTTGTTCCTGCGGAACCGCCATTCCTCGATGGGCTGGCCGGTGAGCGAATCCCGGACCTGGATGCAGGCGTGGTTGACAAGATCGGAGGGGACCTGTGGGTGGCCGTAATCCTCGAGATAGGCCGGCGCGGCAACGGTCACGGTTCGGGTGTCGCTCAGCTTCCTCGCCACCAGCGACGACACTGGCGGCGTTCCGAACCGGATGGCGATGTCGAAACCTTCACCCACCAGATCGCCCAACTGATCGCGGGCGACCAGTTCGAGCGACAGGTCGGGATAGAGCGCCAGGAATTCGTGGATGTGCGGCGTCAAGAGCAGGCGTGAGAAGAACGCGTCCACATTGACCCGCAGCCGGCCGCGCACCGCAATCGATGTGCCCGACGTCACCGTCACCGCGTCCTCGATGCCCGACAGCAGCGGGGCGACCTCGGCATAAAGCCGGCGCCCCTCGTCGGTCAGCGCCACCGCGCGCGTCGTGCGGTCGAGCAGCCGGACGCCGACGCGGGCTTCCAGGCGCGACACGGCGCGGCTGACACCCGAACGCGACAGGCCAAGCGCGTCCGCCGCCCTTGCAAAGCTGCCGCCTTCGGCGATCGCCGCCAGCACGCCGACATTGGAGATGATGCGTCCGTCGAAGGTCACGAGGCTCGTCCGTTGATTCAGAGTCAACAATATTATGATTTAATGGCACTCATCGCAACAGTGCGTTTGGCGCTAAACATCCCGTCATCCAAAAACAGCCGGCAACCGGCTGAGCAAAAAGCGGAGACGGATCATGTATGCAATCACCGGTGTCACAGGCAAAGTCGGCGGGGCGGTGGCGCGCGCCTTGCTCGCCGCCGGCCAGCCCGTCCGCGCCATAGTTCGCGACGCCGGCAAAGGCCGGCAATGGGCAGCGCTTGGCTGCGAGGTCGCGGTCGCGGCAATGGAGGATCCTGTAGCCTTGACGCAGGCTTTCGCCGGCGCCGCGGCGGTGTTCATCCTGCCGCCGCCGGTATTCGACCCGGAGCCCGGCTACCCGGAAGCGCAAGCGGTGATCGACAGTGTCGTGGAGGCGCTGCGAGCGGCCAGCCATGCCAGGGTCGTCTGCCTGTCGACTGTCGGTGCCGATGCGGCTCACGACAATCTGTTGTCGCAGCGCACGATGATGGAGGCAGCGCTGCGCCAGCTTCCGCGTGCGCTGACCCTGCTTCGGCCGGCCTGGTTTATCGACAATGCCGCCTGGGACGTCGCATCGGCACGCGACACCGGACTCATCCACAGCTTCCTAGTGCCCACGGACAGGGCGCTGCCGATGGTTGCCGCCGCCGATGTCGGCCGGCTGGCCGCCGAACTCATCCAGCAGAACTGGACGGGCATACGAATCGTCGAGATGGAGGGACCTTGTCGTGTCTCTCCAAATGACATCGCGGCCGCTTTTGCCGCTGCCCTTGGCAGGCCGGTACGTGCCGTGGCGATACCACGCGAAAACTGGGAGGCGCTCCTCCGTTCGCAAGGCATGAAGAACCCACAGCCGCGTCTGCGGATGCTCGACGGCTTCAACGAGGGCTGGATCGAATTCCCCGACGATGGCGAAGGGACGATCAAGGGCACCACACGCCTGGCTGACGTGGTTGCAGCGCTTACCGCCGGCACGGTGGCCTAGCTAAACTGCTCAGGCCCACAGATTCGCCGCCACCCACTCAGCAACGAGGCGGGGTCTCGCCGATCATCGGCAGGGACGGGCTTTACGGGGAGAAAAATGGTCGGAGTGGAGAGATTCGAACTCCCGACCCTCTGGTCCCAAACCAGATGCGCTACCAGGCTGCGCTACACTCCGAGGCCCTGCGGCGTATAAGGTTCCGGGCCCTGCGGCGCAACCCCTAAAACGTCAAACCGGACCTGGCGGTCTGCGCTCCCTCGCGATCCTGGCAGCGATCGCCTTGGCCTGGATGCGGGCATTGGCGAAGCAGCCGCGGATGCTCGGCCGCATCCCGGTGAACCACAGGCCCGGCAGCTTCGGGTCGCGGTCGGCGCCGTTGAACAGCGGCACGCCCTTGTCGTCGAGCACGCCGAGCTTGCCCAACATGGCCTCGAGCCCGGTGCGGTAGCCGGTCGCCGCGATGACGATATCGGGCTGGATCATCTCGCCATTGTCGAAAATGACAGTGTCGCGGGTGAATTCCCGCACCGTCGGCAGCACGATGATGCGGCCGTCCTTGATGGCGTCGACGGCGCCGTCATCGGTGGCGATGGCCGTATAATCCGACGCCAGCCGGCTTGCCCCGCCCGAAGGCGTCGGTGGCAGGCCGAAGGCGGCGAGGTCACCGAAGACCAGCCGCTGCGTCGCTGCCATAACCGCATCGGCAAGCTTGAACGGCAGCCGCGCCAGCATCGGCGAAAAGCGGTGGACGGCGATCTGGCGGATGCGCTTGGGCAGCAGCGCCGGGCCGTTTCGTGCAGACAGCCAGATCTGCGCCGTGTCCACCCGCGCCAGATGGTTGAGCACGTCGAAACCGGAATTGCCGGCGCCGACGACCAGCACTTTCCTGCCGGCATAGTCACCAGCTTCGCCAAACTCTGCCGAATGGATAATGCGCCCGGCAAAGGCCTCCACGCCCTTCCAGGCCGGAATGAAGGGCTGCCGGTCGCGCCCGGTGGCGATGACGACATGGCGCGCCCGTCGCGGTCCGGCGCCGGTCCGCACAAGCCAGTGGTCACCGTCGAAGGCGATCTCATCGACCGAGACCCCGAACTCGACCGGCAGCCGGTGCATGGTGCGGAATTCGTTTAGATGGCGGATGACGGCGCTTCGGTGCGGAAAGGCAGGAGTGCCGGCGGGAAAGGAGACGCCCGGGAGTGCCGAGAGATCGCGATGCGTGTTGAGGTGAAGCTGTGCATGGCGCCGGTGCCATGGCTCGGCCAGCCGGGCTTCCTTTTCCAGCACCATCACTTGTACGCCGGCCTTGAGCAGCGCGTGGGCTGCGGTCAGCCCGGCACCGCCGGCGCCGATCACGATCACGCCGTCGAAAATCCCTTGCTGGCCGGCTTCAGCGTACAAAATCCCTGTATCCATGCCTCTATGTGTCGCCATAATGACCATGACTTTTGATGCCACGCCAGTGTATCGGGCCTATGCCGCTTCCGAGGCGGCGCGGTTGCAGGCCGCTTCGGCCTTGCCGTCGGCAGTGTTGCACAGTATTGACTGAAATAAGGCGGCGCTACCGCCAACGCAGCCACGAGGTGCCCATGTCCGCGCGTATTTTCAGCCCAGCCAAAACCGCGATGCAGTCCGGCAAGGCCAAGACCGGCCATTGGGTGCTGGAATTCGATCCCGCCCAGCGCAAGAAGATCGATCCGCTGATGGGCTACACCACGTCTGGCGACATGCTGAGCCAGATCCGGCTCACCTTCGAGACCAGGGAAGAGGCGGTGGCCTATGCCGAAAAGCAGGGGCTGGCCTTCCGCGTCGAGGAGCCGAAGGAGACCAAGCGCCGGCAGATTTCCTACGCGGAAAATTTCCGCTATGACCGCAGGATACCCTGGACGCATTGACCGGCGGACAGTGTCGTCGCAAAGACATTAGCCGGCCCGGCCGGCCAGCGGTCCCGTAGCTCAGCTGGATAGAGCACCGGCCTTCTAAGCCGATGGTCACAGGTTCGAATCCTGTCGGGATCGCCAATAATTCAACGGCTTAGCTCAGGTGCCGCTCCAAAAAATCCAACATCTCACCCTTGTCTCCGCGGATCGCGAAGTGGGCGGCAGCATCATCCTTGGGTGCTGCCTGAGAAGCAGGTCGCCGGCAGTAACGTTATGGTCTTGTAGAAAGAACGCGACGCTGGTAGGCTTTGGTCCGATGTTGGATAGGACTTTAGTCTGGCTATTTGGCTGGATTTTTGTTTTGTGCCAGCTGGGACTTGGCGCGGGTTTTTCGCCGTTTATGTCGCCTCGGTTGAGTGGGCGTGACGCGACGAGATCATCGCAACGGTTCATACACACAGGTCTGCTGGCGCCATGGCCCCATGTCGCCTGATGAGCGCGAAAGTATGTGGAATCGATGATTTCGAAAAAACTTGCCGCCAATGCCGAAACTGCCGCCGCCTTTCTCAACTTGATGGGAAATGAGAAGCGGCTTTTGATCATGAACCATCTGGCCGGTGGCGAACTCTCGGTCGGTATCCTTGCCGAGAGAGTTCTGCTCAGCCAATCGGCCCTGTCGCAGCATCTTGCCAAGCTTCGCGCCTTCGGCCTTGTCGACACCCGTCGCGAACGTCAGATGGTCTACTATTCCTGCTCGTCCGGTGCGGCGCGCGAACTGCTTGCCATGCTGGATGGCTTCCTGGCGACCGAAAGACCGCTCACGGGGCCGGGCCCGCATTACGTCGCCGAAAGGCTGCGCCGGGCGCGAGCAGCCTGAGGGCAGGCATCGCCTGATTTGATTGACCCCTAGCCGCTAACGCGCGAAGCGATATGGGCGCCATCCCGGCGCCGATCGCTAGTATTTTCGACGATTTTTGCGGCTCTCCGGCGTTGGGTCGTCCATGCCGGCCGGACCGCACCTCGTTGGGCGCCAACACGGGCGCTGCGCCGATCCGTGCCAAACTTGCGCGGCTTCTAATATAGGAGCACAGTTCGAAGCGTTGAGGGAGAACGGCTCACAAGCAAAAATTCGGGAGGAAACCATGAACAGCATGAGCCTCACCACGCTTGAACGCGGCAAGACGACCGTCGACGCTGCGGTCCTTGAAGCGCTTTCGGCAAAATTGCGCGGCACACTGCTTCAGGCAGGCGACGCCGCCTACGACGAAGCACGCACCGTCTGGAATGCCACGGTCGACCGGCGCCCCGGTCTCATAGTGTGTTGCGTCGGCGCCTCCGACGTCATCAGTGCCGTGAATTTCGCCCGGGAAAACAGGCTTCTCGTCTCCGTGCGCGGCGGCGGCCACAACATTGCTGGCAGTGCCGTCTGCGATGGCGGCCTGATGATCGATCTGTCGGCGATGAAGTCGGTGCGGGTCGATGTCGTGGGGCGGCGGGCATGGGTCGGGCCCGGCGCCACGCTCGTCGATGTCGACCGGGAAACACAGGCTTTTGGCCTGGTGGTGCCGACGGGTATCAACTCGACCACCGGCATATCAGGCTTGACGCTGGGTGGCGGCTTCGGCTGGATCACCCGCAAATTCGGCCTGACCATCGACAATCTTGTTTCAGCCGATGTGGTCACCGCCGATGGCAAGTTGCTGCGCGCCAGCCAGAAGGACAATCCGGACCTGTTCTGGGCGCTGCGTGGCGGCGGCGGTAATTTCGGCATCGTCACGGCGTTCGAGTTCCAACTCTACGAGATGGGTCCGCAGGTTCTGTCGGGGCTCGTCGTCCATCCCTTCGCCGACGCCGAAAAGGTGCTGCAGGACTATCGCAAGGCGCTCGAAACCGCGCCCGACGAACTGACCTGCTGGGTGGTCATGCGGCAGGCGCCGCCGCTGCCCTTCCTGCCGGCCGAGTGGCATGGCAAGGAGGTGCTGGTGCTGGCCATGTGCTATTGCGGCGACATCCAGGCGGGCGAGAAGGCGACGCAGAAGCTTCGCGCCATCGGCACGCCGATTGCCGATGTTGTCGGTCCCAACCCGTTCACCGGCTGGCAGCAGGCCTTCGACCCGCTGCTGGCGCCGGGCGCCCGCAACTATTGGAAGAGCCACGACCTGACCGAGCTTTCCGACAGCGCGATTGGCGTCACCACTTCGGCGATTACGAGGCTTCCAGGCCCCGAATGCGAAATTTTCTTTGGCCATGTCGGTGGTGCGGCAGGCCGCGTCAAAGCAGATGCAACTGCGTTTCCGCAGCGCAGCTCGCATTTCGTCATGAACGTCCACGCCCGCTGGCGCGAACCGGCAATGGACAAGGCCTGCATCGATTGGGCTCGCGGTCTCTATGAAGCAGTCAAGCCCTATGCCGCCGGCACGGCTTACGTGAACTTCATGCCGGAGGACGAGGTCGACCGGGTCGAAGCGGCCTATGGCGGCAACTATCGCCGGCTTCTGGAAATCAAGCAGCGCTACGACCCGCTGAACCTGTTCCGCATGAACCAGAATCTACGGCCGAAAGAAAGCCAGCGCGCCGCTTGAGGCGGCAGCGCGTGATCCCGAACCGGAGATCCGTGCGAGCGAATATCGGTATCGATTTTGCTGCATTGACCTTCGGTTCGGAGCGGGTTGAGACCGGCATCGGATAGTCCATTCGCACCCACTGGCCGTGGCTTCTGGTTGTCGCCTATGATTGGCATTATACGGCGACCATCCTTCGCGCGGACTGCTTCCCCATGCTGGATGGCTTCCTGGCGACCGCGACACCTGGTCAACTTGGCTGACCTTCCGCTCGCAGGCTCGAGACGGGATCCGGCTGCCGTCAGCCAGGATGATCGGAACGTGGCTCGCGCTCAGGTGTTTATGGAAGATGGCATCGAAAACTCCGACCATCGCCCGCTTCTGGCGCGGCAGGACCTTGCCCGATAAGGCTGATGCCTATGAGCGGTACAATTACGAGGCCGGCATCAAGCCGCTGATCGAGAAAGCGCTTGGCGTGCAGACCTTTCGCGAGGACACGCCGACGCATTCGGAATTCGTCACCATCTCCTACTGGGAGAGCGTCGAGGCAATGGCGGCCTTCACCGGCGGCGACCCGAAGGATATCCACCATCTCGATCGCGACAAGGAGTTCCTGATCGAATTGCCGAAGGGCGTCCAGATGGTTCGCATCCGCTCCCAGTCATGGCGTGATCGGACAGCGGCAGGATTGAAGGACGTCTGATGTTCGCAGGTTTTGAACCCAGAACCGTAGAGGTGGAGGAGACATCGATCTTTGTCAGGGTCGGTGGAGACGGTCCGCCGCTGTTGCTTCTGCACGGCTTTCCCGAAACGCATGTGATGTGGCGCGACATCGCTGTGGCTCTGGCACCGAACTTCAGCGTGGTTGCGGCCGATCTCAGGGGTTACGGCCAAAGCGGCTGTCCAGCCTCCGTTGCCGATCACGCCGCCTATTCCAAGCGGGCGATGGCGCGTGACATGGTGGCGGTCATGCGTGCGCTCGGCTTCGATCGCTTCATGGTTGCCGGCCATGACCGCGGCGGCCGCGTTGCTTACCGGCTGGCGCTCGACCATCCCGAGACCGTGTCGAAACTCGCCGTGCTCGACATCATCCCGACGGCCGCCGCGTGGGATCGCGCCGATGCCAGGCTGGCGCTCGCCTTCTGGCCGTGGAGCCTGCTTGCCCAGCCCGAACCGCTACCGGAGCGTCTGCTGGCCGCCGCACCCGATGCCGTCGTCGATAACGCGATCGCCGGCTGGGGTTCGGCTCCGGATGCTTTCCCCGCTGAAGTCCGAAAGGCCTATATCGAGGCATTGCGCGATCCCGCCCATCTCCACGCCATCTGTGAGGAATATCGCGCCGCAGCCGGTATAGACCGCGTGCATGATGTAGCGGATCAGGCCGACGGCCGTCGCATAAAATGCCCGCTGCTGGCGCTGTGGAGCGGCGAGGGCGGGTTGCAGAACTGGTATGCGGATGAAGGCGGTCCGCTGGCGATCTGGCGGCAATGGGCCGACAGCGTCGAAGGCGGGCCGGTCAAGGGCGGGCATTTCTTCCCGGAGGAACATCCAGAAGAGACGGCGGCGGCGCTGTCAAAATTCTTCGCGGCGTGAGGGCTCACCTATTGCCCGCCGCGCACCTTGACCACCACGCTCCGCACCGCCAGCACCAGAACGGTGATGATGATCAGGATCACCGAAAGGGCGGCGATCGCCGGGTCGATATTGTCGCGCAGACCCATCCACATCAGCCGCGGCAGCGTGATGGCGTTGACGGAGGTGATGAACAAAGTGACGCCAATTTCTTCCCACGACAGCACAAAGGACAGTAGCGCAGCGGTGACGATGCCGAACTTGATGTTGGGCATGATGATGCGGGTCGCGCGTTCCCACACGCTGGCGCCGAGGCCGCGCGCGGCCAGATCGATCCGGCGGTCGAGCTGGCTGAGCGAGACCAGGATCAGCACCGTGGCGAAAGGCACGGTCATCACCGAATGCGCCATGGCGACGCCGAGCCAGGTGTCGTAGCCGAAGAACGAACTCATGCCCGAGATTGAGGTCAGCAGGAAGTAGAGCGTGATCGCCGAGACCACCGGCGGGACCACCATCGGCAACAGCACGAAGCCGACCAGGGCGGCGGTAAAGCGCGGCTGGAACATCCACACACCAAGGCTGAAGCAGAGAGCCAGCACGGTGGAGATGACGCTTGAGACGATGCCGATGCGGATCGAGAGCAGGATGGCGTCGAGCCAGCGCGGGTCCTCGATCAGCGAGCGGTAGTGGCGCAGCGACAGTGCGCCCGTCGGCATCGCCAGCATGCGGCTCGGCGTCAGCGACACAGGTATGACCGCCAGCAGCGGCAGCAGCAGGAACAGCGCCACCAGCACGGCGAGGGCGAGCGAGACGGGACCGGGGCGATAGGTCGGCATCAGATCAACTGCTTCGGTCTGACATAGCGGAACAGCAGCGCCATCAGCGCGCCGGCGAACAGCACCAGCACGACGCTGATCGCCGCGCCCAGTCCCCAGTCCGGGCTCTGGAAGATCCTGAGATAGATCAATTCGGCGATCATCACGCTGCGGCCGCCGCCGAGGATGGCGGGCGTGACGAAGAAGCCGAGCGAAAAGACGAAGACGATCATCGCCGAGCCGATGATACCGGAGCGCGTCATCGGCACGAACACTGTCCAGAAGGTGCGCATGCGGCTGGAGCCGAGCCCGCGCGCCGCCAGCAGCACGCGTTCGTCGAGGCTTCGCATCGCCGACGCCAGCGGAAACACCGCGAAGGGGATCAGAAAATGCGTCATGCCGACGATGACGCCGAATTCGTTGCGCACCAGTGCCAGCGGCTCGGAGATGAAGCCGATCGATTGCAGCCAGGTGTTGATCAGCCCGCGATTGGAGAGCAGCGCTACCCAGCCGAAGGCGCGCGTCAGCACCGAGATCCAGAAGGGGACGAGAATGCAGAATTCAGCGATCACGCGCTGTGCCGGGCTGCCGCGCACCCATACCATGGTGATCGCATACGCCGCCGCCACCGAAACCACAGTAACGATCAGCGCGATGCGCAGCGTGCGGATGAACACCGACTGCACCAGCGCGTCGGTGGCCAGCGCGCCATACTGGCCGACCCCCGGCGTCGGCAGCGTGACGCTCCATTTGACGACGCCGAGGAACGGCCATGCATAGGCGAGCACAAGGAACAGGAGCAGCGGCGCCATCAACAGCGCCGCGCCCATCCTGTCGGAGAGGATGCCTCTCATCTGGGTCCGATCGTCCCGGCCTGATCAGGCCGAGATGATCTTGGTATATTCGTCGAGCGCTGCCCCGTAATTCTTGGCGTACCAATCCATGTCGAGCGCGATCTGCTTCTTCATGTTTTCGGGATCGACCGGGTTGATGCGCTTCTTGTCGGCGGGGATCAGCGCGTCGGCGGCCGGATTGGCCGGACCCTGTCCGAGCTTGTCGAACATGACCAGCTCCTTTTGCGGATCCTGGGTGCTGGCGATGAACTTCATCGCCGCTTCCTTGCCGCCCGGATTGCCCTTCAGCACGGCGAGCGCGCCGGGCGAGATCAGGCCCTGGTCCCAGATGAACTTGATCTTGCCGCCCGAGTCCTGCTCGATCAGCGAGGCGCGGGTCGACCAGACGATCGCCATCGAGGCCTCGCCATTGAGCAGCACGCTCTGGCTCTCGGCGCCGCCGCCCCAATAGGCCACGACGTTTTCCTTGAAGGCGGCGATCTTGTCATGCGCGCGCTTCAAATCGAGCGGGTAGAGCGAGGCCGGCGCGATGCCGTCGGCGAGCAACGCGGCTTCCCAGCTCGACACGCCCCATTTGTAGAGCGAGCGCTTGCCCGGGAATTTCTTCACGTCGAAGAAATCGGCCATGCCGGTCGGCGCGTCCTTGCCGTATTTCTCCGAGTCATAGGCGATGACATAGGAGAAGAAATAGGTCGAGGCGGCGTATTCCCAGCCGAAGCCTTCGCGCATCTTCTTCTTGTCGACGATGGCGTAGTCGATCGGCTCGAGCGCGCCCTGGGCGCCGAGCGTGATGGCCGAGAACGGGTCGACGTCGACGAGATCCCAGGTCGGCGCGCCGCTCTTGAACTGCGCGGCAATCGCGCCTTCGGTCGGGCCTGAGCCGTCCATCTTGACGGTGATGCCGGTCTCCTTGGTGAAGGCCTGGCCATAGGCTGCGTCGTAAGCGGTCAGCGCGTCGCCGCCCCAATTGACCAGCACCAGTTCCTTGGCCTGCGCGAAGGCGCCGCTCGAGCGCAGCAGCATCGGCGTGCCGGCCAGCACAAAGGCGGCAAGCTGCGTGAATTGCCGGCGCGAAATCTCGCCGCGCGCTGCCCTGGCGGTCAGGCCGTCCATGGCTTGTTTTTTGGTTTCGTTTGTCATGTCAGTTCCCCTTTTTGTTGTTGATAGTTTCGGTGGTTGTGGCGCGCTCCAGATTCTCTGCTGGAAGACTTCGCCGGTTTGGTCCTCATCCTCCGTCCGGAAGGAGGAAACCTTTTTCCGCCGGCCAGGTCAGCCAGACGGAATTGCCTTTGCTCAGCGCCGCGGCCGCGACTTCGTTCGGCACAGACACGGTTACCTTGGCGCCTTGCCGCGTCGTCAGATCGAGCTTGGTTGCGGCGCCGAGATAGGTCGAGCCGACGGCGGTTGCGGCAATGCCGTTCTCGTCGGCGGCTGCTTCGCGCGCGATCGACATATGCTCGGGCCGGATCGCCAATATGGCGTTGCCGTTCACCGCTTCGGCATTGCCGCGCAGCGTGATCGCGCGGTCCTCGCATAGAGCCGTGGCGCCATTGTCGGCGCGTTTCACGCCCTTCAGCGGCAGCATGTTGATCTCGCCCAAAAACTCGGCGACGAAGCGATTGGCCGGCCGGTCGTAGACCTCGTCGGGCGCGCCGACCTGCAGCAATTTGCCGTGGTTGAAGATGGCGACGCGCGACGACAACGCCAGCGCCTCGCTCTGGTCGTGGGTGACGAAGACGAAGGTGGTGCCGGTCTCCTGGTGCAGCCGTTTCATCTCGGCCTGCATCTGGCCACGCAAGCTCTTGTCCAGCGCCGAGAACGGCTCGTCGAGAAGCAGCACGCCTGGCTCGAACACCAAAGCTCGAGCCAACGCCACACGCTGCTGCTGGCCGCCAGAAAGCTGCGCAGGCAGCTTTGTCTCGTGGCCCTTCAGGCCGACGCGCTCGATCATCTCGGCGACGCGGCGCTTGATCTCGGTTGCGGATTTCTTGCGCACCTTGAGGGGGAAGGCGATGTTGGCCTCTACCGACATATGTGGGAACAGCGCATAGCCCTGGAATACCATGCCGGCGGCGCGCTGCTCGGCCGGCCGCTCGGTGATGTCGACGCCGTCGCTGAAAAGCTTGCCCTCGGTCGGCTGCACGAAGCCGGCCAGGATCATCAGGAAAGTGGTCTTGCCCGAGCCGGAGGGACCGAGCAGGGTCAGGAACTCGCCGCGGCCGATGTTGAGCGACAGATTGTCCAGCGCACGGAACGAGCCGAAGCTCTTGCCGATCCCGATTGCCTTGATCTCTGCGGCCCGGCCGGGTTGCTGCATCCTGCCTCTTTCCTTGGTCGTGGCTTGAGCGTAGGGCAGGGCGGCGGCTCACCGCAACCGAATAGTTTTCGCCTGATCGGCAAATTTGATTCACGGGTGGAAGGCTAGTACGGGCTGATCCGGTTCTCCGATAGCTTCGACCGCAGCCACCCCGCAAAGGCCTCCAGCACCGGATGGCTTGCCTTGGCGTGCTCGGACACCAGGAAATACGAGCGCGGCGAGGGGATCGCGATGTCGAAGGGACGCACCAGTCGGCCTTCGCTCAGTGCCCGGCGGCTGGTCAGCTCGTCGCCCATGGCGATGCCCTGGCCGGCGATTGCGGCCGAGAAGACGAGGTTCATGTCCGAGAAGAAGATGCCGCCTTCGGTGTCGGGGTTTTCCACCTTGGACAGCGCCAGCCAGCGCGCCCAGTCCTCGGTGTCGCCGAGGTGCAGGAGGTTGGCGCGCAGCACGTCGGCCGGTTTTGAAAAGCCGCCGACCTTGTTGAGCAAGGTCGGGCTGCAGAGTGGCGTGAACGAAATTTCGCACAGCAACTCGACTGCCCGGTTCGGCCAGTTGCCGACGCCGAAGGCAATGAAGGCATCAGCGTCCGGATTGCTGACATCGTCGAGCCGCCGTGGCGTCAGGATCGACAGCGCCACATCCGGATACATCTGCCGGAACTCGCCGATATGGGTACATAAAAACAGCGAGGCGAAGCCCGGCGTGCAGGAGACGGCGAACGAGCCGCCCACGCCGGTGCCAGCCTGGCGTGTCACCGCGTCGCCAAGCACGGTCAACGCTTTGCGCACATCGGCGGCATAACGCTGGCCGCGCGGGGTGAGCGCCACGCCCTTGCCGATGCGCTCGAGCAGGTCGAAGCCGAGGTCGCGTTCGAGCAGCCGCAGCTGATGGCTGACGGCACTGCGGGTAAGGTGCAGTTCATCGGCGGCGCGCCAGACGCTGCCGTGGCGGGCAAAACTGTCGAGGGCGCGCAGTGCCTGTGTGGAAGGTATTCGCAAGAGGCCTCAGGTGAACCGAATTTGCACGAGCCGGGAAAACATATCACTTTTTGCAAAGCCGCTTCACTGCTTTCTTGAATGGCATGGAGAAACCGGTGACGACCTCGGCGCAAGCCACCGCGCTTGCCTGTGTCGATGGCATCCAGCCGTCGCTGTCGGCGTGGACGCGCACCATTTTCGATTTCGGCGAGACCGCCTGGCGCGAATACCAGTCGGCCGCCTGGTATATCGCGCGGCTGAAGCATGAGGGGTTCTCCGTCGAGGAAGGCTCGGCCGGCATGCCGACCGCCTTCTGCGCCCATTGGACGAACGGTCCCGGTCCGACCATCGGCATGTACGCCGAATATGACGCCGTGCCCGGCAATTGCCAGGATGCGGCAACGGTGAAGCGGCCGCGCCCGGGCCTCGGCAGCGAGGCCGGCGGCCATACCGATCCGCATTCCGGGCTTGGCATCGCCAGCCTCGGCGGCCTTCTGGCCGCCAAAGCGGCAATGCAGCGCCACGGCATCGAGGGCACGTTGCGCTTCACCGGCGAGCCGGCCGAGAAGGTCAGGGGCTCGAAGCCGATCCATGCGGCCAAAGGCTACTATGACAGCCTTGCCGGCATGATCTCCTTCCACCCCTTCTACATGCTGCCGCTCTGCAACACGGCGCGCTGGGACACACACTGCGGCGCGGCCTATGCGATGATCTATCGCTTTATCTGCGACGAACCTGAAAGCTGGGTGCGGGCCGGCGACGGCGCGCCGATCCCGCAGGCGCATTCGGCTGTCAGGGCGCCCGGCGCCAACGATGCGCTGATGACGATGTACATGGCCTCCAAGGCGCTGCGCGATTCCATGCTGCCGCACCAGGGCGGCTGGTCGATCAGCGAGGCGATCCTGACTGCAGGGCAGGCGACCGCCGACAATCTGCCGGCAGGGCTGGCCGAGATCCAGTACATGATCCGGGTGCCGACCCTTGCCATGGCCGAGCAGGTCACATCAGTGCTCGACCGCAATGCGGCGGCGGCCGCCGCCATCAGCGGCTGCCGCTACGAGCGGCACTGGGTGTCGAAGTCACGTCCCGGCCTCGCCAACCACGCCATGGCAGGGATTGCCTATGAAGCGCTGTCCACGGTCGGCCCGCCGCACTGGGATGAGGCGGCGAAGACGATCGCCCGCGAGGTGCAGGTCAATGCCGGCGGCACCGCGACCGAAAACCCGTTCATCGACGAAATGGAGCGATTGATTGCGCCGCGAGAGGCCGAGGCGATCCTGCGCCGCGATTTGCCACCGTCGCAGATCAACTCGACCTCCGACGACTACACCGATATGAGCTGGCACGCGCCGACCGCACGCTTCTATGTCGCCCGCCCGGCGTTGCGCTCCTCAAACGGCCACGCCTATCCGTCCTGGGCGATGAATGCGCTGGGCGGCATCGCCGCCACCATCGATCCGATGGTCATTTGTGCCGCCAAGACGGTGGCGCTTGCCGCCCTTCGCCTGCTCGAGGACAAGACTGCGCGCGATGCGGCGATGGACGAATTCACCACCCGAACCGGTGGCGGCATCGGCGGCTCGAACTGGATCGCGCCGCTTTGCGACTATGACCCGCCGATCAGTTTCCGCTGGCCGGAATATGTCACCACCGCGCGCGGGCGCGACTGGTGGATCCCTTCCGCCGGCACCGATCACCACTGATATCACCACGAGGAGAACCCCATGACCGTCCATGACCGTATCGTCGCCGAACCGTTTTCCTTGCAACGCCGCAATCCCAATGGCGGCACCAAGCCGCTGACTGCCTGGGGGTTCGCCAACGAGACCGACGTGCTGACCGACGTGCTGCTCGGCTCGCCCAATTTCCTGCGGCATCTGTCAACCAGCTCGCTGTCGCGCAAGCACCTGCGCGAGGCGCCGTGCAACGTCCAGATCGCGCAGGCGCAGCACAAGGATCTGGTCGCGGCCTACGAGCATTTCGGCGTCAACATCCACTGGCATGAGCCGACCCCGGAACTGCCGATGCAGGTCTATTCGCGCGACTCCAGCGTCATGACGCCCTATGGCGCCTTCATCACCGCCATGGCCAATTGGTGGCGTCGCGGCGAGAACTATGCCGCCATCCGCACCTACGAAAAACTCGGTATCCCGATCTACGACATGGTCACCGCCGGTACCTTCGAGGGTGGCGACTTCAATGTCATCGAGGAGGGCGTGGTGCTGATCGGCTGCGGCGGCGCCCGCACCCAGGAAGAGGGCGCCCGCCAGGTGCAGGCCTGGTTCGATAAGGAAGGCTGGGAAACCCGGCTAGCCTTCATCGACGAATACTACGTCCATATCGACCTGATGGTGGTGCCGATCGCTGAAAAGCTGACCGCGGTCTGCCTCGCCTGCACCGAGCCCGGCATCGTCGACTGGCTGAAGGGCAAGGGCCATGAGATCATCGACGTGCCGTTCCAGGACACGATGGCGCTCGGCTGCAACTTCATGTCGCTCGGCAAGGACAGGGTGATTGCGCCGACCTCGAGCCAGTCGCTGATCGGCCAGCTCAAGGCGCGGGGCTTCGAGGTCGCGGCGATCGACATGAGCGAGATCTCCAAAACCGGCGGCGGCATCCATTGCATGGCGCAGGCGCTGAAGCGCGAGCCGGCGTAAGGGCGGGAATCTTGACCGGTTAGTGCTATTTCCCCGCATATTTGACAAAGCAGGCCCGGCAATGGAAACATGCACCGACATTTCGAGGAGGGAATCTATGAAAAAAGCCTACGAAAAGCCGAGCCTGGCCAAGGCGGGAAAGCTCGGATCGCTGGTCGCCTCGATCTCATCGAAGCCGGCCCCCTGAGCCGCCGGCCGTTGAAGGCTGAAATTCGGTTGTCTTGGCTTTAGTGACAGCCGGACCGATTATTTGACAGTAGCCCGCCGGCTTGGAACGGCGGGCTTTTTGCTTTGCGCCAGAGCGCTGTCGCGCAAAGCCACCCGCGGCGTCAGCCGGCTAGTCCAGTCTGTCCGAACCTGAATTGAATTTGCGCCGGGCGTTTTCCAGATGCGCCCGCATCGCCTGGCCGGCCGCTTCGGGCTCGTGGCGCTCTATCGCCTCGAACACCGCCTGGTGGCCGGCGAAACTCCTGCGGTTTTCGATCTCCGTATTGGCCACGTGGATGCGCTGGTTGATCAGCCATTCGACCAGCGCCTCATGCGCGGCGAGGAAGATCGGATTGCCGGGGATGACGGTCAGCACGCGATGAAAGGCGACGTCGGTGGTGGCGAAGGCCCGCGCCCGCGCAATGGCGCGTTCGTTTTCGGCCAGGGCTGCGGCCAGCGCGTCGATCTGTTCGCGTGTCGCCACCTCGGCGGCATGGCGGGCGATCGAGACTTCGAGAAACAGCCGCAATTGCTCGAAATGGCCGATGCCGTCGGGCTGATCCATCAGCAGATGCGCCGTACCCGTCAACTGTTCCAGCATGTTCTTCGGCGTCGGCCGCGTCACCTTCGGCCGCTCGCCACTGTTGATGCGCACCAGCCCCATCTTCTCCAGCGCAAACAGTGCCTCGCGCACCGAGGGGCGGCCGACGTCGAACATCGACATCAGGTCGCGCTCTGACGGCAGCGAGGCGCCGACCGGATAGACCTCGTCGCGGATCATCGCCTCCAGGCGGAGACGAACTTCATCCGACAATTTTTTTCGAACCGGCATATTGTGCATGGTGTACCTTTTAAGCTATTAGACCAGTCGCCGCAAGCGATGACTTGGTCGTTAGGTTGACGTGGCCGGACCCGCAAGGCCCGATCTCAAGGGTTGGAGGCAATCGCAACGCGCAGATGGGTCTGGACCCTGTACCGCCCGGAGGAGGGCGCCCCGATATTCGGCCAAGACCGACAAAAGGCCGGCAGGAAGAACGCAAGGGAGGAGAATTCCATGAGACGATTGCTGATGAGCCTTGTGCCGGCTCTGGCCATGATGTTTGCCGCCGGCCTCGCCAAGGCCGCGGATGGCGGTACGTTCCGCTCGGCGATGCGCACCGGCTGCATCGAGATGGGCACGCTGCACACGACTTGCGGCCACAGGCTCGACGAGACGGTTCTGCAGGGCCTTGTCCACATCAAATGGACGGGCGACGGCGTGCAGCCGATGCTGGCCGACAGCTGGAAGACGCCCGACGGAGGCAAGACCTACATCTTCAACCTGCGCCATGACGTCAAATGGCATGACGGCATGCCCTTCACCGCCAAGGATGTGGTGTTCAGCCTCAACCTCTACGCCAACCCCAAGGTCGGCTCGCCCTGGGCGCAGAAGCTTGGCGCGGTCGCCGGCTACAAGGCTTTCCAGGATGGCTCGGCCTCCTCGCTTGCCGGAGTGAAAGCGCTCGATGACATGACCGTCCAGATCGAGCTCGACAGCGCCAAGCCGCTCTGGGTCGAGCTGCAGCTTATCGCCATCAGCATCTTTCCCGAACACATCCTCGGCAAGGTTGCACCCGGCGACATCAAGGGCAACGCCTTCTGGGTCAACCGGGTCGGCACCGGTCCGTTCATCTGGAAGAAATACGAGAGCGACCAGTATGTCGAGGTCGACCGCAACCCCGACTATTTCCTCGGCGCGCCGAAGCTCGACCGCATCATCTACCAGATATACAAGGATGTGCCGCCGATCATCGCGGCGCTCGAGACGCAGGAGGTCGACGCCATGTCCTATGAGGGCGGCGGCGTGCCGATCTCCGAACTGCCGCGTCTGCAGAAGCTCGACTATCTGACGGTGCTGCCGAAATTCTCCGCCGGCCTGCCGACCTATTTGCAGTTCAACCTGGAGAACAAGCGCTTCGCCGACGTGCGGGTGCGCCAGGCGATGCTCTACGCCATCGACCGCAAGGCCATCATCGAGACGATCAAGCAGGGCGCCGGCGAACTCTTGAACACACTGTTCCCGCAGGACTGGGCGCGCGCCAAGGACCTCGAGCCTTACGATTTCAATCCCGACAAGGCCAAGCAGCTGCTGACCGACGCCGGCTGGGACGCCAGCCAGCCGGTCGATTTCATCTACTATTATTCCGACCAGATGAACGTCGACACCGTAACGGCCATCCAGAGCTACCTGGCCGCCGTCGGTGTCAACATCCAGCCGCGCCTGCTCGATCCGGCGGCGATCAACCAGGTCTATGCCGATGGCAGCTTCCAGATGGGTTTCTTCGCCAACGGCATGGGGCTCGATCCCTCGCTCGGCTCGCCGCTGGTGGTCTGCGGCGCCAAGCCGCTCGGCTTTGGCTACTGCAACCCGAAGGTCGACGAACTCTTCAACAAGGGGCTGGAATCGAACGACCGCGCGGTGCGCGCCGTGAGCTACCAGGAGGCCTCGCGCATCCTCAACCAGGAGCTGCCCAAGGCCTGGCTGTGGAACGAAGTGCGGCCGCTCGCCTTCAACAACCGCATCGTTGGCTTGGCCCAGCACTTCAAGCAACAGCCGCTCGTGATCTTCAATCACCCGGTCTACAACGAAATCGAGAAGTGGGAAGTGGCGAAATAGCCGCCGCGCAAACCCTTGCCGATCGTGGAGCTCCGCCGGAGCCTCACGATCCGATGTCTCAGAGCCGCCTTCAGCCATAGGAGAGGCCGGTGCTCAGCTATCTCCTGCGAAAACTGCTGTTCAGCATTCCAGTGCTGTTCGGCGTCACCGTGATCGTCTTTGCCATCGCGCACGCCATGCCGGGCGACGCTGTGCTGGCGATGATCACGGCGGAAGCGCCGTCGAGCGAGCAACTGATCGCCATGCGGCGCGGCGAACTCGGCCTCGACCAGCCGGTCTACATCCAGTACCTCAACTGGATCGGCCAGATCCTGCACGGCAATCTCGGCCGCTCCTTCGTCAACGGCCGCAGCGTCGGCGACATCATCGGCGAGCGGCTGCCGATGACGCTGGAACTGATGGGCGTGGCACTTCTCGTGGCCTTCCTCATCGGCACCACGCTGGGTGTGATCTCAGCGCTGCGGCAATACAAGTTCACCGACTATTCGCTGACGCTCGGTGGTTTCGTCGGCGTCTCGATCCCGGATTTCTTCATGGGCCTGCTGCTGGTCTATGTCTTTGCGCTGGAGCTGCGCTGGCTGCCGTCGTCGGGTATCTCGACCGCCGGCGACAGCTTCTCGCTGCTCGACAATCTCAAGCACCTGATCCTGCCGGCGGCAGCCCTTGCCTTGTTCCGTGCCGCCATCTTCATGCGCTATGCCCGCGCCGGCATGCTCGAAGTGCTGAACCAGAGCTATATGCGCACAGCCAAGGCCAAGGGCTTGCGCCCGAGCACGATCACGCTGCGCCATGGCCTGCGCAACGCACTGATCCCGCTGGTCACCGTCTTCGGTCTCGCACTGCCGACCTTGTTCGGCGGTTCGGTGGTGATCGAGACCATTTTCCAGTGGCCGGGCATCGGCTTGATGTTCATCGATTCCGTGGTGAACCGGGATAGCCCCGTCATCATGGGCTACGTGCTGATCACCGCTATCATCGTCATGCTGGCCAACCTCGCCACAGACCTTGCCTACAGCGTGCTCGACCCCAGGGTGAGCTATGACTGACGCCACCGCCGCCGACATGACGATTACTGCCGGCGCCTCGCGCGGCCTGTGGGGCGAGGCGGCGCGCCGCTTCCTGCAACACCGGCTGGCGACGCTTGGCCTGATCATGCTCGCCATCATCGTGCTTGCCTGTGCGCTGGCGCCGTTGATTGCGCATTACGGGCCGAACGACATCGACCTCAGGGGCCGCAACCAACCGCCCGGCGGCATGCATTGGCTGGGCACCGACGGCACCGGTAGGGATATCTTCGCCCGCATCCTCTATGGCGGCCGCATCTCGCTGACGGTCGGCTTCGTCGCCGTGGCGATCTCGGCGGCGATCGGCATCTTCATCGGCTGCGTCGCCGGCTATTTCGGCGGCAAGGTCGACCTCGTGCTGATGGGCCTCATCGACATGGTACTGACCTTTCCGCGCCTGGTCATCATCATCGCTTTCGTCGCCGTCGTCGGCCCCAGCATTTTCAACACCATGGTGGTGATCGGGCTTCTCAGCTGGCCGTCCATCGCCCGGCTGACGCGTGGCGAGATTCTGGCGCTGCGCAACCAGGAATTCATCCTGGCCGCGCGCTCGCTCGGCACTTCGCCATCGGCCATCATCCTCGAACACATATTGCCCAATGTGCTGAGCCCGATCCTGGTAGCGATCACGCTCGATGTGGCGACCGTCATCCTGCTCGAGGCCTCGCTCTCCTTCCTTGGCCTCGGCGCGCAGGCGCCGGCGGCCAGCTGGGGCAACATGCTGCGCGATGCGCGCACGCTATCGATCCTGGAGAGCCAGCCCTGGATGTGGATCCCGCCAGGCGCCATGATCGCCATGGCCGTGCTCAGCATCAACTTCGTCGGTGACGGCCTGCGCGATGCGCTCGACCCCCAGCACATCATGGGCCGCAAATGATGCGGCCGGATTCATTGTCCAGTGGCCAACTGGCCCATCGTCAGCCTGGTGAACCGCCGGGGCAAGCCCCTGTGCTTTCGGTGCAAGGACTGAGCGTCCAGTTCGGTCCGCAAGGTAGCGCCGTCTACGCCGTCAACGACGTCTCCTTCGAGCTTGCCGAAGGCGAGTCGCTGGCCATTGTCGGCGAGAGCGGTTCAGGAAAATCGGTCACGGTGCAGACGCTGATGGGGCTGATCCGCAAGCCACCCGGCCGCGTCACCGCCGGCCGGGCGCTGTTTCGTGGCCGCGATCTCCTCGCCATGCCCGACAGCGAACTGCGTGAGATACGCGGCCGCGACATCGCCATGATTTTTCAGGACCCGATGTCGTCGCTGAACCCGGTGCTGACCATCGGCCTGCAACTGACCGAGGCGCTGCGCGAGCACCAGGACCTGAGCGAAGCCGAGGCGGAACGCCAGGCGCTCGACATGCTGGAATTGGTTGGCATCGCCAACGGGCCACAGCGCATGCGCGCGTTTCCGCACCAGTTCTCGGGTGGCCAGCTGCAGCGCATCGGCATCGCCATGGCACTGGTTTGCAAGCCCTCGATCCTGATCGCCGATGAGCCGACCACGGCGCTCGACGTCACCATCCAGGCGCAGATCGTCGAGCTGGTCAGCCGCCTGCAAAAACAGCTCGGCATGGCCATCATCTGGATCAGCCATGACCTCAGCCTGGTCGCCGGCTTCGTCGACCGCGTTGCGGTGATGTATGCCGGCTCGATCGTCGAATGCGCGCCGGTCGATGCACTGTTTTCGGCAACGACGCATCCCTATACGATCGGCCTGTTGAATTCGATCCCGTCGCTGACGGCTGATAACACCAGGCTGGTGCCGATCAAGGGCGCGCCGCCCAATGTGACGCTGCCGCCGACCTTCTGCGCATTCGCGCCGCGCTGCGATTATGCCCAGGCACGCTGCCGCGAGCAAAAGCCGCCGCTGGAAACGGCAAACGCTGGCCACACCACCGCCTGCTGGCGCTGGCGGGAGGTCGATCATTTGCCACGGTCACCGGCGGCTGCACCGGTGGTGAAGGCGGTTGGTGCGGCCGGGCAGGAAGCGCTGCTCACTGTCAGCGATCTCAAGGTGCATTTCCCGATCCGGCGCGGCGTGCTGCGGAGGCAGGTCGGTGCGGTACATGCCGTCGACGGCGTCAGCTTCGAGGTGTTGCGCGGCGAAACACTGGCGCTGGTCGGCGAGAGCGGCTGCGGCAAGTCGACGACCGGCCGCGCCGTGCTCGGTCTCGAGCGGCCAAGCGCCGGCAGCATCGTGTTCGAGGGCAGGGATTATGCCGGCGCAACCGGCGAAGAGCTCAAGCAGCACCGCCGCGACATGCAGATGGTGTTTCAGAACCCGTTCGGCTCGCTCAATCCGCGCATGACCGTCGGCCGCATCATCGGGGAGGGCCTGCGTGCGCAGAAGATCGGCACCCGTGCCACGCGCGATATCAGGGTCAGCGAGTTGCTGGCGCTGGTCGGCTTGAGGGAAGCGCTGCGCAACCGCTACCCCTTCGAGCTCTCCGGCGGCCAGCGCCAGCGCGTCGGCATTGCCCGCGCGCTGGCCGCCAATCCGAAATTCATCATCGCCGACGAGCCGATCTCGGCGCTCGATGTCTCGATCCAGGCGCAGATCGTCAACCTGCTCGAGGACCTCAAGTCGCGCCTCGGCCTGACCTATCTGTTTGTCGGCCACGATCTGTCGATGATCCGCTATCTCAGCGATCGTGTCGCAGTGATGTATCTTGGCCGCATCGTCGAGATCGGTACCACGGCGGCGGTGTTCGGCAGCCCGCTGCACCCCTACACGCGCGCGCTGCTGTCGGCCATCCCTGTGCCCGATCCGAAGGCCGGCGGCACGCGCCGGCGCATCGTGCTCGGCGGTGATGTGCCCGATCCGTCGAAGCCGCCGTCCGGCTGTCATTTCCATCCGCGTTGCCCGAAGGCGACCGACATCTGCAGCAAAGAGGATCCGCAACCGCGCGATTTCGGATCGGTCGCGTCAGGCCGGCACCTCGTCGCCTGCCACCATGCCGGCGAGGCGTAATCAATGCGCCCGAGCAAAAGCCGGCTGTCGAAAAAGATCATGCCGATACAACGCCATGGAGCCGGAACCGGAATCAGTGGTTCAGGCGCCGATTTCCCCGAGACAATCCCGACAACACCGAGGACGTAAGCAATGACCAGAGAATTGGCGGGCATGTACGCTGCCTTGATGACCGGCCTCAGCGACGCCGGCGAGTTCGACCCTGAACGCCAGCGCAACATCAACGAGTACGTGCTGCGGCAGGGCCTGGCCGGCCTCTATGTCGGCGGCTCAAGCGGCGAGTCCGGCCTGCTGACGGTGGACGAATTGTTGGCCCAGCAGGAGGTGGTCTTCGCCGGCGCCGCAGGGTCGGGCATCAATCTGATCGCCCATGTCGGCATGCCGAACCTGCGCGATTCCATCCGCCTGGCGCGGCACGCGAAGAAGCTTGGCTATCATGCGCTGTCGGCGCTGCCGCCGCATTCCTATCCTTTCTCGGATGAGGAGGTATTCGGCTATTACCAGGCACTGGCGGCGGCGACCGACCTGCCGCTCATCGTCTACGAAATCCCCTTGCGCACCGGCCGTCCCTTGCCGCTTGCCTTGCTGGTCAGGCTGCTCGATCTCGGCAATGTCGTCGGCATCAAATACACCTCGACCGACCTGTTCAAATATTCGCTGCTGCGCAAGCGGCAGCCGCAAAAGCTGTTCTTCTACGGTTTTGATGAGATCTACGCCGCCGCCGGAATGCTCGGTACCGAGGGCGGCATCGGCACGACCTACAATCTGCTCGGACGGCTCTATGTGGCGATCGACCGGGCGGTCCGTGCCGGCGAACTGGCACGGGCGAAAACCCTGCAGATGGTGTCGCAGGATTTTGTCGAGGCGCTGCTCGAAACCGGCGTGCTGCCGGGTATGAAAGCGGCCTTCCGGGTCATCAGCGTCGATTGCGGCCCGACCCGCGCGCCGATGGCGCCAGCCGTCAAGGACGCCGAAGACCGGATGCGCGCCGTTCTCGCCCGCCCGGCTATCAAGGAATGGCTGGCGTGATCGGCAGCCTTACTCGGTCATCTGCCGGAACTTCGAATGGCAGCTCGAGCAATCCTGCAGGATGAGATGCAGGAGATGCTCAGCCGGCAGTTTGGCGGGGTCGACCTCCACTGCGCCCGGCCGTTTGCCGAGCAGGCTGCCGCCGCCCATTGCCAGACCGGCACCCATGCGCATGTCGTCGGTGATGACTGCCGGTGCGTGCTCGGCCTTGGCGGCGAGAGCGTCGGTCAGCATCCCGATGTGATTTGCCAGCGCCTCGAACTCCGCACGCGCTGGAGCGATCTCCAGCCTGGCCTGCGAAGGTGGCCCCAGCGATGCGCTCCGAAACTCGCCGATCAGGACAGGGCCGGTGCGTGCGCGAAGGGCGTCCGCCGCCGCCTTGAAGGACGCGGCGTCATAGGCTTGTCTGCCGTCGAACATGCCGGCGATGGTTTTCGCCGCCGCCGCCATCTCCTTCATCGACACCTGGCGTGCCGCAACGATCGGTCCGTCGCCGGCAGAGGCGGCCACCGCGAGGGCACAGACCAGCGACAGCAACGCCGCTCCCAGAGCCCATTTCACGGCGCCCATGCTGACCCATCCGTCGACAAGCGCGCAGCGGGACTTCGCCCGCAGGTTGAATTCTTCGGTCGCGATGCCGCTGCTCATCGGTCGATGTCTATCATTGAAGGTGTCCATTTTACTGCGCATAGACCTTCCAGCTGCTGGAAGGTCAACCGCTCGAAACGGCCGATCACCGGGCGATCATCCTGACCTTGCAGAAAACTGACGTAGCGTTTTCTTGACTTGGATCACAAAAACGGGCAGCAAGGCGGGTGAGGGAGAGCATTTTTACCGTGGCGTAGACCATGGAGGGGCTCTTTTTTCGTATCGGGCACCGTGTAATCGGTGGCTGATGGAGGGATTGGTTAACCAACTTTGTCCATCTTTTGATTCAATCGGCAACAGACGCGAAAGGTGCAGGGGGCACCAGCGAACTGTGGATGTCACGGATGCGAGGGTCGCAAGCCTGCATGCCGATTGAGAGTGGTTGTATGGCGTTTTTGCGTTTGAAAGACCGGGGCGACAATCCTGAACGGGATTTGACTTCGAAGAGATCCGGCAAGCGCTGGGTGGTGGTGCCGGCTGTCGGCGCGGCCCTTGCGCTGTGGTCGGTGGCGACCATGGCCGGCCTCTATTCGCTGGGAACCTCGCTCACCGCCGCTTCCAACTCCTTGCCGCAAAGCCTGCTTCTGCCGCGCACGATCACGCTTGCCGATTCACGCCGCAACCTTGCCAATTCGTGGGCGCCGCGGCTTTCTGCGCAAAAATTACAGGCCTCGCTGCTCAGCCAATGCGACGCCGGCTGCGCGCATTCCGCCGCGAGCTTCGCGCATGATGGCAAGATGGCACGGCTGAAGCCGGCTACGCCTGCTGTGGCCGGTGTCGCCATCGCGCCAAACACCAGCATCGCACTCGCCACTTCGCGCGGCATGCGCTTCGACGGCGTGGTGGCCAAGGCAAAGCTGTCGCCGCAAAAGCTGGCTGCCGCCTTCGCCAAGGCCTCGAACGCGCCCTTCATGCTTGCCAGACTTCCAGCGGCTGCCCGTTTCGCCGAAGTGCGCATGCCCGACCAGCATGGGCCGGCCTCGGAGCGCTTTGGGCCGGAAGTGGCTGAAATCGAACGCTCGTCCCGCCTGGCGTTGGCGCTGGCCAACACCTTGCCGGATCAGGGCGCTGACATGCTGGCGCCGCCGCCGGCCGTCGCGGCAATCGTCGGAGCGCAAGATGCTGAGCAGGCCGAGGTTCAGGTCGCCTCGCTGCCGCCGCAGGACGATCTGCCGGACAGCATTGCACTGCCGGGTCGGCGTCCGCGCGCCGAAACCGCTCAGCCTGCCGAGGCGCCCCAGGCAAGCAAGCCGCAGGCAAGCAAACTCCAGGACAGCAAACCCAAGGAAGCCAAGCCACAGGCCGACCGGGCGGCTGAGACTACCGCACCCCAGTCACCGGCCATTGCATCGCCGCGCTCGCCGCGGAGTTCTTCTGAAGTCGCAGCATTGCCGGGCGTGCCAGGCAGCGAGACCATCCGCACCAAGCCGGGCAAGCGGGTGAAGGCACAGTCCGGCGAGATGCTGGCCTATGCTAAACCGGATGTCCCGGGTGGCGGTGTCGGCCGGGCCTTCAAGGATCTGTTCGCCACGCCCGGAATGGGCGGCGGCGTCGCCGTCTACGACATCTCGGCCAAGACCGTCTACATGCCGGATGGTTCGCGGCTGGAGGCGCATTCGGGACTGGGCTCGATGGTCGACCAGCCACGCTTCGTCAACAAGAAGAATGTCGGCCCGACGCCGCCCAACACCTATGATCTGAAGCTGCGCGAATCCCGCTTCCACGGCGTCGAGGCGATCCGTCTCACCCCGGTCGGCGGCGGCAACAAATATGGCCGCGACGGCCTGCTCGCCCACACCTACATGCTGCGCGGCGGCCGTGCCGAATCCAATGGCTGCGTCGTTTTCAAGGACTATGCCCGCTTCCTCTCCGCCTACAAGAAGGGCAAGATCAAGCGTCTCGTCGTCGTGCCGCGGCTTTCGAAGCCGCTGACGCGGGTCGCTCAGGACGGCCGGGGGGCATAGGGCAGTAGGGCAGTAGGGCAGTGAGCGCTCTCTGCCCTTCTTTTTCACCTATTCCCCTACTGCCGTACTGCCCTATTCCCTTTTCCATCTCTGACGGTCTATGACTGATCTCACGGCGGGTCGGCCTGGAATTCCACGAGGTATTAATGACAATACGCGCTGTCGTTTGGGGCGAGAACATCCATGAGCGGACCAATGAGGTGGTCGCCGCCCTCTACCCCGAGGGCATGCATACGACCATCGCCAAGGCGCTGAACACTGACAAGGCGATCTCCGCCTCGACCGCCACACTCGAACAGCCCGAGCATGGCCTGCCGGCCGATCGTCTGGCCGAGACCGACGTGCTGGTCTGGTGGGGCCACAAGGACCATGGCGCCGTTGCCGACGAGGTCGTCGAGCGCGTCGCCCGCCGCGTCTTTGAAGGCATGGGGCTGATCGTTCTGCATTCGGGCCATTTCTCCAAAATCTTCAAGCGGCTGATGGGCACGCCCTGCACGCTGAAATGGCGCGAGGCAGGCGAGCGCGAGCGGCTCTGGGTCACCAGCCCCAGCCACCCCATCGCCGAAGGCGTGGGAGAATATTTCGAGCTCGAGAACGAAGAAATGTATGGCGAGCAGTTCGCCGTGCCGGAGCCGCTGGAGACCGTTTTCATTTCCTGGTTCCAGGGCGGCGAGGTATTCCGCTCCGGGCTGACCTATCGGCGCGGCGCCGGCAACGTCTTCTTCTTCCGCCCGGGCCACGAGACCTATCCGACCTATCACGACGCCACTGTGCACAAGGTGCTGCGCAACGCGGTGAAGTGGGCGCACAACCCGCAAGGTACCAAGTCCGCGATCCTCGATGCGCCGAACGTGCCGGTCGACAAGGCGCTGGAGCCGATCGTCGAGCGCGGCGGCAAGCTGCATGCCTCCGGCGAGGCGGGTTTCCGCTAAAACAAACCCAGGAAAAGGCGCTGCGGCCTCCCCATGGATTTGCCTAGACCGCATTCGTCCCATATGGTTGAATCGAACCAATTGCGCTCGGAGTGTAGAATATGCGGCTTTTGATATTGGGTACCGGCTGGATGGCGCAGGAGCATGCCCGCCGCTTTGGCGCCATCGACGGCGTCGAGATCGTCGGCGCTGTCGATGTCGATGAAAAGCGCGTCGGTGAATTCGCCGACGGCTTCAAGATCCCGAAGCGCTTCACATCCCTGGAGGCAGCGCTCGGCTGGGGCAGCTTCGATGCGGTGGCCAACGTCACGCCGGACCGCATTCACCACCCGACCACCATGGCTCTGATCGCCGCCGGCAAGCCGGTGCTGTGCGAAAAGCCGCTGGCCGAAAACTTCGGCAATGCCAGCGAGATGGCTGACGCCGCCGAAGCCGCCGGCATCGTCAACATGGTCAACCTCACCTATCGCAACGTCGCTCCCCTGCAGAAGGCGCGGCAGATGGTGCTGGCCGGCGAAATCGGCACCGTCCGCCACGTCGAGGCGTCCTATCTGCAGAGCTGGCTGGTGTCGAAATTCTGGGGCGACTGGCGCACCGATCCGAAATGGCTGTGGCGGCTGTCGCGCGGCCACGGTTCCAACGGCGTGTTGGGCGATGTCGGCATCCATATCCTCGATTTCGCCAGCTATGGCGCGGCGCTCGACATCGACCATGTGTTCTGCCGGCTGCGCGCCTTCGACAAGGCGCCGGGCAACCGCATCGGCGAATACGACCTCGACGCCAATGACAGTTTCGCCATGACGATGGATTTTTCCAACGGCGCCTTCGGTGTGGTGCATGCCAGCCGCTGGGCGACCGGCCACATGAACGAATTGCGCCTGCGCATCTATGGCGACAAGGGCGGCATCGAGGTCGTGCACAATCTCGAGGGTTCGGAACTGAAGGCGTGCATCGGCGACGACATCGAGACCGCCAAATGGCAGGTGATCGACGCCGGCACTGTGCCGACCAACTATCAGCGCTTCGTCGATGCCGTCAGGAGCGGCGTGCAGGCCGAACCGTCTTTCCACCACGCCGCCGAACTGCAAAAGGTACTGGATCTGGCTGTCGTGTCGGACGAGAAGCGTACGGAGTTGAGGGCCGGCGCTGACACGCAATAACGTGTCCGAACCGAAGGTCAGCGAAGCGAAAAGCGGAACCCGGTTTCGGAGAAGATCAAAAGATAGAGCCCCATTCCGATTCCATCGGGATGAAACAGGCTCGGGAGGAGCAAGCCATGGTCACGCGCCGCGCGCAATGCCTCTGCGGCCAACTGTCGGCAATCTGTTCGGGCGAACCGGTGCGCATCTCGGTCTGCCATTGCCTGGACTGCAAGCGCCGCACCGGCAGTGCCTTCAGCTACAATGTCCGGTTTGTGGAAGGCGATGTATCGATCGAGGGACGCGCGAAGCAGTTCACACGCATCGGCGATCAGGGCGGCCGCGTCATCTACAGCTTCTGTCCGGGGTGCGGCACCAGCGTCCACTACCGCATCGACACGCAGCCCGGTGTTATCGCGATCCCCGTCGGCGCCTTCGCCGACCCGTCCTTCCCGCCGCCCTTCCAGTCCTTCTACCACGACAGCCGGCGCTGTGACTGGGTCGAGATCAAAGCCGAGCCGCTGGCGACGTTTGATTGAAGCCTCGCTTGTTCGATGAAGCGGAACCGTCCGCACGCTCCGCGCATTTCGGAGCATGGACAAGGCGATTTCCAACACCGACATGGGTGGATCGGGCTGGACGATCAAGCTCGGAGACAGTCCTGTCATCGGTACAGCCATCCACAGCGGCACCGACGTTGGCAGCGCTTCTCGATCGCTCATGTCTCTCTCCGATCCAGACCGGCTTCGGGAAGAAGACCCGTTTACCGATCGCTTCATCGCCGATTTTCCGACCCAGATCATCGTCCATCGATCGCGCTTCCAGGTCGATCTGAACCGCGCGCGCGACGCTGCGATCTACCTGTCCCCGGACCAGTCGTGGGGGCTCAAAGTCTGGCGCGAGCCGCCGGCCGAGGCCATCGTGCAGGAATCTCTCGCCTTTCACGACGCTTTCTACAGCGAGCTGAAGCGTGTCCTCACCGATATCGAGAAGCTCTACGGCCGGTTCGTTCTCATCGACGTCCACAGCTACAATCACCGCCGCGATGGGCCGCAGGCTGCGCCGACGTCTCGCGACCTCGCTCCCGACATCAACATCGGCACGTCTTCCATGGACCGCGAGCGCTGGGCGCCCATCGTCGACGCGTTCATCGAGACGCTTCGCGGCCACCTTCTCAACGGCGGGCCGATCGATGTGCGCGAGAACGTGTCCTTCCAGGGCAAGGGCGAACAGACGCGTTTCGTCCACACCAATTTTCCAGAGACCGGCTGTGCCATCGCGGTGGAGTTCAAGAAGATTTTCATGGACGAATGGAGCGGCGAACCCGACTGGGCAGCAATCGACCAACTGCGCGCCGCCCTTGCGTCGACGATGCCCGTTCTGGTCGGGGCGCTGCGGGCCATGCGATGAATCCCAAGCTTGTCGAGCCCACCTCTCCACTGGTGCAAATCGAAGCGGACCTCGACGCGCTTTTCCGCGACGGCAAGCCGATCCGCCGCGAATTTGGCAACGGCAACCGATTGCACATCGATCGGCCGCTGCCCTTTCTGTGTGTCCATGTCGGGCCGCATCAGGATGCGGCATTCCATACCGTCTCCGCCAACGCCTCCTATCTGGTCGCCGCCGACATCGGGCTCGCCGGCGAGGTCGCGCGGCTGGTGGCGCGAAGGATACGCGATCACTGCGGCGCATTCCTCTTGCTGGACATCGGCGAGTTGGCCGAAGACCGGTTCCTGACCGACGATGTTCCGTTCCTGCCGCCCTTCGAGATTGCGCTGGCGTGCGGCAACACCGCGGCGGAGAATGCGGCACGCAAGCGCTTCGCTGATGCTGCATCCGCGCGCGAAGCCAAATATCGCACGCCCCGCGTCGACGAGCTCAGTCCCACCACACGCGCCGAAGCACGGCTCTGGGATGATCCCGGTGATGTGGCGTGCCTGACGGTGCGCTTCGCACCGATCTACAGGGTGCCCGGCACCAAGCGCGTCTACCCCGAACTCCACGACCTCGTGGTCGCCAACATGGTCGATTCCGCGCTGCAGGCCGTCAGTGCCTTTCTGAAGGCATCAAGCCTGGAACAACCGGCGACCCACCGTTCCCTGGGCCGCCGCGCCTACATCGATGCTGTCGTGCGGGCTGACCGTGCGCTAGACAATGTCGCGTCGACGTTCGATTTTCTCCTTGCGGTCACACCGATCAATGCCGAACTCGCCTGGCGGGAATTTCAGGCTGGCGCATTCGAGCGTGTGCCAACACTGCTTTACCGGCCGCTCGAGCTTGAGGTCGCCAACCAGAAGCGGAAGCTCTATTCGATCTCTCTCGACCATCTCGAAGATACACTCCTGACCCGGCTGCTCTCCGAAAAGCAGCAGGAGCTCGATCTCCAGCTGTCGATGCTGGCGGCACGCGAGACGCCCCGCTTCATCGAACTCGGACGAGCCCTCTATGGCAGCGTCGAGCCGAGCCTGGCGGCGAGGGCGCGCGCCATTCTCGAAAGGCTGCCGCGGTTTGCCTCGGTCGCCCGTCAGACGGGACTGGACGCCGCCACCATTGCCACCGCCGCGCGAGACATGATCGCCGGATACCGCGCCGCCTATTCCGATTTCGATGCTTCCGTCGAGATCCGCGGCGACTTGCCGGCCGGCCTTCTGGTCTCGCGAAACCGGTTGTTGGTGTCGCGCGATACCAACCTTCCACCGGAGCGTCTGGCGGCGCTGCTCAGCCACGAGATCGGTGTTCATCTGCTGACCTATTTCAATGGTGCCGCGCAGGGGCTCGCCATCTTCTGCAGCGGGCTCGCCGGCTATGAAGGCATGCAGGAGGGACTGGCCGTGCTGGCGGAGTATCTGGTCGGTGGCATGACCGCGCCGCGTTTGCGGCTGATCGCGGCGAGAGTGATCGCCTGTCAGGCGATGCTTGATGGCGCAACGTTCGAGGAAGCCTTCCGCCTTCTGCGGGGGGATCTCGATGATCGCGAGGCCTTCAACGTCGTTCTGCGCGTCTATCGCGGCGGCGGCCTTGCAAAAGACGCCATCTATCTGCGCGGCCTGTTGCAGATTCTCGATCACTTGAGGAATGGCGGCAGCCTCACGCCGTTCTGGATGGGCAAGATTTCCGCCGCGCATTTCGGCGCGATCCAGGAACTCAACGCGCGCGGCCTGCTGCGGGCGCCGCGCCTCGAACCTGCGTTCCTCTCTTCCGACGCGGCGCGTCCGCGCCTCAGGAAAGCGATGGCGGGTATAGATCCGATCGATATGGTTGCAACCTGAGGGGGCTCTACAATGCGCATTGCGTTCTTCGTCAATTCCGTTGAAAGCGAGACGCCGGGCTTTACGACGACGGCGTTGGCGCTGGCTGCCGTCCAGCGCGGCCATTCTGTCGTCTATGTCGAGCCGGGCGATTTCATCCTGCGTCCCGATGACAATCTGGCTGTCAGCGTCGCGGTTCTGCCCGATGCTGCCTACAAGACATCAGCCAAGCTTCATGCTGCCCTTCGGGATGCCGCGAAGCAGAAGAAGACTGTCGCTATGAGCGACATCGACATTCTGTTTCTGCGCAACGACCCGTCGCTGGATGGCACCGGCCGGCCATGGGCGGCCAATGCGGGCATCATGTTCGGTCGGCTCGCAGCCGAACGCGGCACGATCGTCGTCAACGATCCGGACGGCCTGGCGCAGGCACAGAGCAAGCTCTATCTGCAGTCCTTTCCCGAAGCGGTCAGGCCGGCGAGCCTGATATCGCGCAGCATCGCCGAGATCCGCGCCTTCATCGACAAACAGCCAAAGGGCTGCATCGTCAAACCGCTGCAAGGGTCCGGCGGCAAGAATGTCTTCCATGTTGCCAAGCCCACCGATTCCAACCTCAACCAGATTTTCGAGGCGGCCAGCGGTGACGGCTATCTCATCGCGCAGGTCTATCTTCCGGAAGCCAAGGCCGGTGACGTGCGTCTGTTCTTGATGAACGGACTGCCGCTGGTGCGCGACGGCAAGTACGCAGCTTTTCGCCGCGTTCCGGCCAAGGGCGACGTCCGCTCCAACATCCATGCCGCCGGAACCGCCCGCAAGGTCAAGGTAACGGCCACCATGCTGGGCATAGCCGAAATGGTGCGCCCCAAATTGATCGGCGACGGCATGTTCCTGGTCGGGCTCGACATCGTCGGCGACAAACTTCTGGAGATCAACGTCTTCACGCCGGGCGGGCTCACCCGGCTCGCCGACATGTACGCGACGGACTTTGCCGCAAGCGTCATCGCTGCCCTGGAAGAGAAGAGGACGCTGCGGCAAGCCTATGGCAAGGCCATGACCAATTCGCGGCTGGCGACGCTGTGAGGGAAGCGGGCATGACGCGACCTTTCAAAGGTGAAGGTGCGCGCATAACTGCTTCTGCCGCGTGTCGGCCACAGCCTTTCGCGCTTTCTGAAAGCTGACATAGCCAGGCGGTGAAGCGAGGGGTCGTTGTTACGGCAACACGGCTCAAATGATCTTGCGAACATCCTGTTCAAAGCTGAGGACGTGATGCAGCGCGATGCGCTCGGCCGTTTCGCCATCTCCCCGGCAAACCGCCTCGAGCATAAGGGTCTGCTCCTGCAGCACCTTGTCGAGGCCAGACATCAGCTCCGGAAACCGCCGCGTCGCCACATGCAGGATCCTGAGCGACAAATTGTGGTAGTGGTCGAGCGTGTCGAACAGATACGGGTTCTTGGCGGCTCGATAGATGAAGCGGTGGATGCGCTGGTCCAGCGCAAGCAGGGGCTCGAGCTCCGGAGGGCTTGGAAAGGCGGCCAGTTCGCCGATCAGGGCCTGTGCTTCCCGACGCTCGGGCTCTCGCAGACGTTCGGCGGCGAGCCGCGTCGCCCAGGATTCAATTCTCGCCCGAGCCTCGTAGATCGCCGATAGATCGCTGATATCGATCGTGCTGACGGAGGTTCCGCGGCGGCCATTGACATCGACGAAGCCATCGCGCTGCAGCCGCAACAACGCCTCGCGCACCGGCGTGCGACCGACGTCCAGCCGCCGCATGAGGTCGGTTTCACGGAGCAGGGTGCCGGGCGCCAGCTTGACCGTGATGATGTCCTCCCGCAGCTGCAAATAGGTGCGCTCGGCCAAGGTCGAGCCAGCCTCGACACGGTCGGCATCGTCTTCCCGCATCCGCGCGTCCATCTCACTCACCTCACAGGGATCAAATCCGATCGCCAAGGAATCACTTGACAACGGATTCATATAATATACTGATCAATATATTACAGATATATCGATCCGGCTACAGAGAGGTATCGGGCATGGAAAAAGGGACGGAAAAGGGCGTTGTATCTCAATCGCGAGTCAAGGTCGGCATTGCCGCCTTGCTGGGCATTGGATTTGGAGTGCTGGCCACGCAGGCGCATGCGGACGGGCTTGAGACGCTGAAGCCGGGCGTGCTGCAGGTCACGATTGAGCCTTACATGCCCTACACGGCGATGAAGGACGAGAAGCTCGTCGGGCTGGACAGCGATATCCTTGCCGCGGTCGCCGACAAGCTTGGCCTCAAGATGGAAGTCAGCGTCACCGATTTTCCCGGCATGCTCGCATCGGTCCAATCGCGGCGTGCCGATATCACGATCGGCGGCATCGCCTGGTCGGACGCCCGCCAGAAGGTCGGTCTCTTCACCGACCCGCCTTACTATTCGCCTCCGGCAATGGCGGTACAGGGCACTGCCGACTATCCCGACGTCAAGAGCCTGGAAGGCAAGGATCTCGGCACCGTCACCGGCTATGTCTGGGCGAAATCGATCGCGCAGGTGCCGAATGCCACCCCGCACACCTATCCGACGGCCGACAGCGTCTTCCAGGACCTGTCATCGGGCAGGCTGGATGTCGGCTTTCTCGACCCTCTGCTGATCATCTACCAGCAGAAGGAACGGCCGGACATGAAGTTCCGCGTCGCCTACCTGGCGCCGCCGACCGCCGACGAGATCAAGGCCCATCCCGATTACCAGTATTTTCAGCCCTACATGACCGGCTTCTACCTGCCGAAAGAGGCGCCGCAGCTGGCCAAGGCCGTCTCGGACCAGATTGATGCCATGTACAAGGATGGTTCGCTTGCCGGGCTCGTCACCAAATGGGGCGGCGATCCGAAGCAGTTCCTGGTGCCTTCGCCGGAGATGGCGGCGCAGCGCCGGGGCGCGGACCGCCCGGCGGATTGGGCGCCGCCCTCGATCGCGCCTTGAGGGTGGGGGCAGGCCCATGTCCCTTTTCCACACGCTCGGCGGGTTCTTCCAGGTTCCCTGGAGCGACTATGCAAGCAATCTCGGCTGGGGTCTGCTCAGGACCCTTGCCTACACCATCGTCAGCTTTGTCGGTGCGGCTGTCCTCGGTCTCGTCCTGGCGCTGATGCGCCTCAACCGCTTGCGTCTGGTGCGCCTGCCGGCCGCCATCTACACCGAGATATTCAAGAACGTCCCGTTGCTCGCCATCATCTTCGTCACCTATTTCGGCCTGCCGTCGGTCGGCATCAAGCTCAGCGTCTTCGTCGCGGGCGTGTTGAGCCTCATGTTGTTCTACGCCGCCTATCTGTCGGAGATTTTTCGCGCGGCCATTGCGGGCATCCACCCCGGCCAGAACGAGGCCGCGCAGGCGCTGGGCCTTGGCCGCGGCACCACCTTTGGCCACGTCATTTTGCCCCAGGCGCTGCGGCTGGCATTGCCCGGCACCAACACCATGTTCGTCGACCTGCTGAAATCGACATCGCTTCTGGTGACGATCTCGGCCGTCGAACTGATGACCCAGGCGCAGCTGATCGCCTCCGAAACGTTTCGGGCGCTTGAAGTCTACCTGGTGATTGCCTGCATCTATTTCGCCGTCTGCTATCCCCTCTCGCAATGCCTGCTCTGGCTGGAGCGGACCATTCAGGCTGGCGTGCCGCTGACGCCGGGGCGCCGGCGGCGGCTGAAGCTGGCCAGGTCGCTGCTCGCAGGCGGAGCCTAGACCGATGGCACAAAAGACACTTCCCAAGGCGCCCAGCGCGACCGCAACCGCCGGCCCGGCAGTCACCATCCGTGGCTTGCGCAAATCCTTCGACGGCAGACAGGTGCTCGGCGGCATCGACCTCGACGTGCCGGCCGGTCGCATCGTCAGCATCATCGGCCAGAGCGGCGGCGGCAAGACGACGCTGATGCGCTGCGTCAACCTGCTCGAGCAGCCCGACGGCGGCGTCATCGAGGTCAATGGCGAGACGATCTGCGACAAGGGTGCGGTGACGTGCAAGAACCTCGCCAGGCTGCGCCAGCGCGTCGGCATGGTGTTTCAGCGCTTCAACCTGTTCCCGCATCTGACGGCGGTGGAAAATGTCGTTCTGGCCCAGATGCATGCCGCCGCGATTGGCGAGCGCGAAGCGGTCGAGCGCGCGGTGCGCCTGCTCACCCGCGTCGGTCTGGCGCATCGGGCGACAGCCTATCCCGAACGCATGTCTGGCGGCGAGCAGCAGCGCGTCGCGATTGCGCGCGCCCTGGCGCTTGGCCCGACCGTGCTTCTGTTCGACGAGCCGACCTCCGCGCTCGATCCGGAGTCGACCGGCGAGGTGCTGCGCGTCATGCGCGAACTGGCAAAGGACGGCATGACGATGATCCTCGTCACCCACGAACTGCCTTTCGCCCGCGAAGTCTCGGACTGGGTCGTCTTCATCGACGGCGGCCGGATCATCGAGCAGGGGACGGCGGCGGACGTGCTCGACAGCCCGCGTGAAGCACGAACGGCTGCCTATGTCGCGCGCTACGCCGCGCCGGCCTGAACGCGGCCGGCAGTCAGTCCCAACAGAGCCCATCGGGCATGGTGCGATCCGTGATGCGCCGGCCCTTGGGCCCCCATCTTTGCCCCAACGCATGTGGACCAGATGACCAGGATTTCGACCGACATCGCCGTGATCGGCGGTGGCGTCATAGGCTTGGCGATCGCGCTTCGGCTTCGCGCCGACGGGCGCGATGTCGCCATCATCGAACCGAACGAGCCTGGCAGCGGCGCGTCTTACGGCAATGCGGGAACCATCGCCAATTATGCGGTCATACCCGTAGGCACGCCGGCCGTGCTGCGGAACCTGCCCTCGATTCTGCTCGACGCGCGCAGCCCCTTGTCGATCCGCACTTTGGCCTTGCCGTCCCTGTTCCCCTGGCTGGCCCGGTTTGCCTATGAATCCCTGCCGCATCGGTTCCGGGAAAACACAAGCCGGATCGCCGAACTCGTTTCCGACGCATCGGCGGCATGGACAGAGTTCGCGGCCGAAATTGGGGCAACGGACCTGCTCTCCGCCAAGGGCTGCCTCTATCTCTATGAAACGCAGAAGGCCTTCAGGGCGGCGGCCACCGATATCGACCTGCGCCACTCCTATGGCATTGGTCAGGAGCTGCTGTGGGCCGACGAAGTGCATCGGCTGGAACCCCAGTTGCCGCCTTTCGAAGGTGGCGGCGTGTTTTTTCCGGGCGCGATCAATCTCAACGACCCGGGCGAGACGATGGCGCGGTTGACCGCCGCGGTGCGGCGGGCGGGCGTGGAATTCGTCCAGGCCTCCGCTCGAACGATCGCACGGCAAGCCAATGGAATCCGCATCGACGCCGCGCCCTTCGACATAAGCGCCCGGACCGCTGTCATCGCCGCCGGCGCCCACTCGCAAAGGTTCGCCGCCCAGATCGGCGATCCGGTCAGGCTGGATACCGAACGCGGTTATCACGTCGAATTCGACATGGCCCACCCGCCGATCGAACGGCCAGTGTGCCCGACAGCGCTCGGCTTCTATCTCTGCCCGATGCGCGGCCGCTTGCGCGTTGCAGGCCTGGTCGAACTCGGCGGCCTGGGCGCTCCCGCCAATCCGCTTCGTGTGGCAGTGCTGGCGGCGAATGCGCGTCGGGTTTTTCCGGAACTGGGTGAGCCGAGCCGCACATGGCTCGGCTTCCGGCCTTCGATGCCCGATTCCGTGCCCGTTATCAGGCCATCGCGAGGCGGGCGGGACGTGATCCTCGCCTTCGGCCATGGCCATATAGGGCTAACGCTGGCGCCGCGCACCGCCCGGATGGTGAGCGCGATGCTTGCGGGGTAGGGGCAGATCGTCCGGCCGGTGGCATCGAGGCGGAGGCCCCGAGATCTCCTGTCATCGACGCATTCGTCGGCGGCTACGCCGATCGGCTGGCCCGGAAGATCGCCACCGCCGCGGCCGTCAGCGCCGCATTGCCGGAGGCCACCGTGCCATCCGGCAGTTCCTTGCCGTCCTCCAGCCCGACGCGCGTCGACCAGTTGCGTTCCGCCGCACGGCGCACGAACGGCCAGACCGTGGCGTCGGCTCCATGCAGCAGGATCGCCCGCCGGATGCCAGCGCGCTCCAGCACCTTTTCGATGCCGTCCGAAACGGCAAAGGCCTCGTCCAGCGTCTGCTCGGAAATCTCGATCAGCACGCGCAGAACCCGTCCGCCATGGTCGAGGCTGACCAGTCGTTCGGCGTCGGCGACCGATGCCAGGCCCGCCTCGATGCCGATGCCGCGTTGGCGCAGGCTCTCCATGACGATGGGTGCTGCCGTCTCGCTGAGATTGACCGAGGCATAGTCCGGCAGTTCGTGCCAGCCGGCGATGGCGACCAGTGTGTGGTTGTCATCATTCTCGATCCAGGCACCGGTGGAGACGCCGATCAGCGTGCCGGGGCAGGCGAGGCGCAGCGCTGCAATTGTCGGGTCCATCGCTGCCGGCGCAAGGCTCTCGCGCTTGTCCGCTCCGCGGGCATGGACATGCAACTCCGCCGCACCCGCGGCAATCGAAGCCGCGCCATCGCGCGCCATGGCCTTGGCGTTGAGCGGCAGCGTCGGATGAAAATCGGCGGGACGCGCGCCGTTGATGCAGGTCTGGACGATCATGGTTCTCGCGATCCTGTTGCGGGTGGCGGGAGCCTAACGCAGGGCTGCCAAAATCGGTACCAGTCCGCCGAAGGCTCCTGACAGGTGGATGCCATGCGGCCTGAATCAGATTGGTAGGATGCGCCGCTATCGCCTTGTTCGAAAAAGCCTTCCGCGAGATCGGTGGCGAGACGGCAATGGCCAGTGACGACGCTTGCCGGAGTCAGTCTTCCTCAGTCCAGATCAGCCGCAGCAGCCGCAGCAGCGTAGCGCGCTCTTTTTTCGTCAGCCGCTCCAGGAACCGGTTCTCGTGCCGGCGCACCTGCCGGCGCCATGCCGGCATGGCCGCTTTGGCAGCCGCTGTCAAAGCGAGCACTTGCACGCGCTTGTCCTGCGCATGGTCGTCGCGCTCGACCAGCCCGTGCTCCTCGAGTTCGGCAAGCAGCGGCGCCATGTTGGCGCTCTTCATGCCGAGCAGACGGCAGAGTTCGGCGGCGCTGATGCCGGGCCGCTCGTCGATCAACGCCAGCATGCCGTAGGTGACGGGACGCAGCGCCGCATCAGCCAGCTCGACCGTGAAATCATTGAGCGCCAGGGTCGAAGCGCGGCGCAGATTGTAGCCAATCTGCGCATCGAGCCTGTCTTCGGGCGCGACCCCTGTCGTCTTGCCGGAAGCGGTGCGATCTGCCGTCTCGTTCATGCTGCAATCGATCGCCGCGATCAAAACCCTTGTCAAGTAAAAAAGACTATGCAACATAGCGATCATAAAGCTATGTAGCATAGCGATTAATGCGAGGGGCACGGCTCGTCGCTTGCCATGCGAGACCGCGGCCCGGAGGAGAATTGCCATGACCGAAGAGACCGTTGCCTTCGACATCGAGGACGGCATCGCCTGGGTGCGCTTCAACCGGCCTGAGAAACGCAATTGCATGAACCCGGCGCTCAACCGGCGCATGATGGAAGTGCTCGACGAGCTGGAATATCGCGACGATGTCGGCGTGCTGGTGCTGTCGGGCGAGGGCAATGCCTGGTCGGCCGGCATGGACCTCAAGGAGTATTTTCGCGAGACCGAAGCCAAGGGTCTCGGCGCTGTCCGCAAGGCTCAAGCCGAAGCCTATGGCTGGTGGCGGCGGCTGCGCTGGTACCGCAAGCCGACCATTGCCATGGTCAATGGCTGGTGCTTTGGCGGCGGCTACGGCCCGCTGTTTGCCTGCGACCTCGCTTTCGCCGCCGACGAGGCGCGGTTTGCTTTGTCGGAGATCAACTGGGGCATCCTGCCCGGCGGCGGCGCCACCAAGGTGGTGGTCGACCTGCTGTCGATGCGCGACGCCATGTATCATGCGCTGACCGGCGAGCTGATAGACGGAAGGAAAGCGGCGGCCTGGAAGCTGGTCAATGAGAGCCTGCCGCTCGAAGGCCTCAAGGCACGTGTCACCGAAGTGGCGAACATCTTGCTGAAGAAAAATCCGGTCGCGCTGAAGGCGACCAAGGATGCCGTCCGCCGCGTTGCCGAGATGACCTACGACAATGCCGAAGACTATCTGGTGCGCGCGCAGGAGGCGGCCAATTCCTACGACAATGACGGCCGCAAGGAAGGCATCCGCCAGTTCATCGACGAGAAGAGCTACAAGCCCGGCCTCGGCGCCTACGACAAGGCAAGGTGACCGACTGACATTCGATCGGGGAGGAGATGCGAGATGCCGGCTTGGACGACGCCCGATCCCGTGGCCTTGCATGCCGCGACGCAGCCGGAGCGCATCGCTTGCGTCGACCTCGCCTCCGGGCGGCGCTGGACCTACGGCAGTTTCGATGAAGCCATCCAGCGTGCTGTCGCCGTCCTTGAGAGCGGCTACGGTATCGAGCCGGGGCAACGCATCGCCACGGTCGCCCGCAACAGCGCCGATCTCCTGGTCCTGCAGCAGGCCGCCATGCGGCTCGGCGCCATCTTCGTGCCGGTCAACTGGCGCCTAGCCGGAGCCGAGCAACAAACAATCCTCGCCGATTGCGATCCCGCGCTGCTGCTGCACGATGCCGCGTTCGATACGGCGCCGCCCACGAGCTGCATGACGGTCGAAGTCACTGACTTTGCGGCGGCGGTGGCAGCGCAGGCGCCGGCGCCGCGCCGGCCTTTGCCGCCGGCCGATCAGCCGTCGATCATCCTCTACACCTCAGGCACATCGGGCCGGCCGAAGGGGGTGATCGTTACCGAGGCCAACGCTTTCGCCACCGCGATCAATTTCGGCGTGCTGGGTCGGGTCGGCAATTCCAGCATCTTCCTCTGCGATGCGCCGATGTTCCATGTCATCGGCCTCCTCACCAGCCTGCGTCCGCCCTTGCTGCAAGGAGGCACCGTGCTGATCTCGTCCGGCTTCGAGGCTGGCCTCACCAACCGCCGGCTGGCCGATCCGGAACTCGGCGTCACCCACTATTTCTGCGTCCCGCAAATGGCCAAAATGCTGCGCGAAGATACCGCGTTCGCGCCGGCAAACTGGACAACGCTCACCGCCATCTTCACCGGCGGCGCCCCCAATCCCGCTGCCGACATCCTCTTGTGGCTGGAGCAGGGGGTACGCATGGTCGACGGCTTCGGCATGACCGAGGCCGGCACCGTGCTCGGCATGCCGCTCGAGGCCGGCCAGATCGCCCGCAAGGCCGGCTCCGCCGGCCTGCCGGCGCCATCGCTTGGCTTGCGCATGGTCGACGAAGATGGCCAGGACGTCGGGGCCGGCGCGGCAGGCGAGATCTGGCTCAGCGGTCCCAACATCACACCGGGCTACTGGAACCGGCCGAATGAGACCGCGCAGGCCTTCACATCAGACGGCTGGTTCCGCACCGGCGACATCGCCCGCCGGGACGAAGAAGGTTTCGTCACCCTGGTCGACCGCCGCAAGGACATGTTCATCTCGGGCGGCGAGAACGTCTATCCGGCCGAGATCGAAATGGCGCTGCTCGATCATCCCGACATTGCCGAAGCGGCCGTCATCGGCATCGCCGACGAGCGCTGGGGCGAGATCGGCCGCGCCTTTATCGTGCTGAAGGCGGGCTGTGTCCTCGACGCAACCGCGCTCACCGCCCACTGTGCAGCCCGCATCGCCCGCTACAAGGTGCCGAAGGAATTCCTGCTCACCGACGCGCTGCCGCGTACCGCATCCGGCAAGATCCAGAAACACATTTTGCGCGGCCGGTAGCGCCGGGACCGCGCCTGCTCCGAAACCGACCGCGCTACTCGATGAGCAGCAGACCGCGCTTCCTGTCGCCATCGCTGTCGATCGTGTCCATGGCCGAGAACAGCCGTTCGCGCTCGATCAGCCAAGGCTTGTAGCGCTCGTTTACGTCGAGGACGAAAACCATGTCCTCGGCCTCAAGATAGCCGCCGATCGGGGAAAAATGGCCACTGCCGGCGCCAAAGATTTTCTCGCGGGTGAAATTGATGATGTAGCGGCGGTTTGGATCGTTGGCGCGCTTCATGTGCTCGCGGAATTCGTCGGCGCTCAGGTTCCGCAACACCGAGACTTTCCGACCGGTCTTCGTTCGGGCGACTTCGGCGACCTCGTCCAGCGTCAGCCCGATGATGCAAAAGCCGGTCCAGCATTTTCCGGTGCCCTCAAGGACTTCGGCCTCGCTTGTCTCCTCCTCGCCGATGGAGCGGAACGTGTTTGCGACACTGGCCGGACCGCACCGTGAACTGTTCGTTTGCCAGTCAAGGCTGGCGTTGAAAGTGGCGGCCACCGGCAGCTTCCAGGCGCTGTCGATCAGCGCGGGGGTGCGGATAACCGACGACTGGATTGCGTCCGGCGAAACCGCGGTCTGACCAACAAGCAACAGTGCGCCGCCGCCGAGCAGACCGGCGCCGGCAACTGCAATCAAAGCGAAAGCCAAACCACGCTTCATTGCGGAACCTCGATACAGTGCAGCATCAGGGCTTATTCGGAAGGCATCACAGTCTAGCGAAATCGGAGACTTCAGTCGATGTTGCGGCGTTGGCCCCGGGCGTACCATATAGCGGGCAGGGCACGCGCCACGGCGGCAGCCCCGATTGCGGGCGGCCAGTGAAAGGATCCGATATGAGTGAACTCAAGGTCAGGACACGCGTCACCGGCGCGACGGCGACGCTGCAGCCAGGCGGTTTGCCCACCATCACCACACCGACCGGCGGTGCGGTCTATGTCGTCACCGGCGTCAGTGCGGCGGGCTTCAATCCCCTCGACCTGCTCTATGGCTCGCTTGCCGCGTGCATGGTGCTGAGCGCCCGCATCGCCGCCAGCCGGCTCGGGGTCGCCGCCGAGCTTGGCGAAGTACGCGCCGAGGTCAGCGGCGAGAAAGCCAAGGACGAGCCCTCGCGTGTCGAAAAGATCAACATCAGGCTCGACATTGCGGGCGATCTCGACGCGGCGACCAAGCAGCGCATCGTCGAGGACGCCGAGGCGATCTGCACGGTCTCCAACACGCTGCGCGGCGCGCCGGATCTGCATACGACGCTTGGATGAGGGATGTCGCAGAGCACCGCCAACCAAGGAGCATCCCATGGCCATGATCCCGCCAATTGACTACGCGACGGCATCGCAAGACATCCGCGTCGAGCACGACAGGGAGCTTGGCCTGCGCGGGCGTATGACCAACATGAAACGCATATTGCTGCATTCACCGGCGGCGCACCGCATCTATGCCGAATGGTTCACGCTGCGCGATCTCCTGAAGCCGACGCTCGACGACCGCGCCATCTGGCTCCTGTCGCTGGCGATCTCGCAAGGCTGCCGGGCCGAGATTCCCGTCACCTTCTTCCGCCGCGCGCTGATCGATGGCGGCCTTGATCCGGAAGCGATCGGACCCGGAGCCGACGAGGCGTTGCTGATCGAATTCGGCAAGGCGCTTGCGGCCGGCAGCGATGCAATTCCCGACGATATCTGGGCGGCACTGAAGGCCCGTTACGATGACACGCTGCTGGTCAACCTCGTCGCCTTCGCCGGCATCATGGTGGCGACCTGCGTGTTCACCAACGCGGTGCGGGTCGATCTGGACCCGGAGTTGGAGGCTTATCGGAAGCGGTGAGGCGCAACCTGTCCTTCTCCCCCTTGGGAGAAGGTGGCCTCGCGAAGCGAGGTCGGATGAGGGGTGTTCCAGCTTGGCGGCACGTTTGAAATCGCCACCGCCCCAGTTTCGTCGCGCACCCCTCATCCGTCTCGGCGCTGCGCGCCGATCCACCTTCTCCCACAGGGGGAGAAGGGAAGGTGACACTTCACCGCCTCCGCAGGAATCGGGTGGTTCGCGCCTCTCGTTCGCCCCACTTTGACCGCAAGCAAAGGAGGCATCCATGACCATCCATTCCCTGAACACCAAACGCGCAACCCGTTCGGCCGAAGCGCGCGTCGACGCGCAGGACTGGTGCGCGCTGGTCGGCGAGCTGAACAGCCGTGGCTGCGCCGTCATGCCGGCGCTGCTCTCACCCGAGGAATGCGCCGAAATCGCCGCGCTCTATCCGCATGAGCAACATTTCCGCAGCCATGTGGTGATGGCCCGTCACGGCTTCGGCAAGGGCGAGTACCGCTATTTCCGCTACCCTTTGCCCGACCTGATCGGCGCCTTGCGCACCGCGCTCTACCCGCGTCTTGCTTCAGTCGCCAATGACTGGAACGAGCGCATGGGGGCAGCACTGCGCTATCCCGAACACCACGCGGCGTTTGTCGAGCGCTGCCGCGACCAGGGCCAGACACGGCCGACGCCGCTATTGCTCCAGTACGGCCCCGGCGACTTCAACTGCCTGCACCAGGATCTCTATGGCGATCTCGCCTTTCCCTTGCAGGTGGCGATCCTGCTGTCGCGGCCGGGTGAGGATTTCACCGGCGGCGAATTCGTGCTGACCGAACAGCGCCCGCGCATGCAAAGCCGTGCCGAAGTGGTGCCGCTGACCCAAGGCGACGCGGTGATCTTTGCCGTGCACAACCGCCCAGTGCAGGGAACCAAGGGCAATTACCGCGTCAATCTCAGGCACGGCGTCAGCCGCCTGCGTTCGGGCCGCCGGCATACGGTGGGGATCATCTTCCACGACGCGAAGTAACGTCGTCCGCTTCGGCGCGGCTCCACTCCGAGACCGGTGAAGGCTCACACTTCGTCGACGTCGAACAGCAGCATCGTCAGGTCGTCGTCCCCTGGGGCGAGTATCCGCCGGTCAGCGGCGCAGGCGATGCCGATTTCGGTAGCAAATGCGCTCTGCATATCGGCGAGGCTGTCGAAATACAGGGTCCCCACCAGATACGGCATCTCGCCCGCTGAGCGCTTGATGATAGGCCGCCTGCTGATGTCGTAGCGCCGCAGGCCGGGAAGCTTCTTGGCCAGCGGCACATGAATCTCTAAATAGTGCCGGTCGAAAGCCTCAGGATCGGCCGGGGTGTTGTAGATCACGAGCATCTTGGCCATCTTCGTATTCCTGTCTGTTGGTGTTGCCGGTTGGGGGCCTATGCAGGCCACCGCGCCAATGTCGTTTCGCGAGGGCAGATTTCGACGATCCCTGGATTATTGTTTTCGTGACGGGTGACGGGGTCCGCGCCACCATCTGCGGCGCTTGTGCCTCTTCCCCCGCGACCCTCATTCGCGTATGGCCCCGGGCAAATCCCTCAATTTCGCATCAGCCTCCCGGACCGCCCCATGATCCGTCTTGAAAATATCGGCAAGCAGAACGGCCGTCAGCTTGTCTTCATCGAGGCCTCGGCCGCCTTGCAGAAGGGTGAGAAGGTCGGCCTTGTCGGGCCGAACGGCGCCGGCAAGACGACGCTGTTTCGCATGATCACCGGGCAGGAGCAGCCCGACGAGGGCCAGGTGCAGGTCGATCGTGGCGTCACCATCGGCTATTTCAGCCAGGATGTCGGCGACATGGCGGGCCATAGCGCGGTCGCCGAAGTGATGAACGGCGCCGGGCCGGTCAGCGACGTGGCAGCCGAAATGGCGGAACTCGAGGCGGCCATGGCCGATCCCGACCAGGCCGACCGGATGGACGAGATCATCGAGAAATACGGCGAGGCGCAGCATCGCTTCGAGGAGCTCGACGGCTATGCGCTGGACGGCCGCGCCCGCGAAGTGCTCGCCGGCCTTGGCTTCTCGCAGGACATGATGGACGGCGATGTCGGCAAGCTCTCCGGCGGCTGGAAGATGCGCGTTGCGTTGGCGCGCATCCTGTTGATGCGGCCAGACGTCATGCTGCTCGACGAGCCGTCCAACCATCTCGATCTGGAAAGCCTGATCTGGCTGGAGCAGTTTTTGAAGGGTTATGACGGTGCATTGCTGATGACCTCGCACGACCGCGAGTTCATGAATCGCATCGTCAACAAGGTGGTCGAGATCGACGCCGGTTCGCTCACCGCCTATTCCGGCAATTACGAATTCTACCAGCAGCAGCGGGCGATCGCCGACAAGCAGCAGCAGGCGCAGTTCGAGCGCCAGCAGGCGATGCTGGCCAAGGAGATCGCCTTCATCGAACGCTTCAAGGCGCGCGCTTCGCATGCCGCACAGGTGCAGAGCCGGGTGAAGAAGCTCGACAAGATCGACCGCGTGGAGCCGCCCAAGCGCCGCCAGGTCGTGAATTTCGATTTCCAGCCGGCGCCGCGTTGCGGCGAGGATGTCGTGACGCTGAAGAACGTCCATAAGGGGTATGGCAGCCGCAGCATCTATGAGGGGCTCGACTTCCAGGTCCGCCGCCGCGAGCGCTGGTGCATCATGGGCGTCAACGGCGCCGGTAAGTCGACGCTGCTCAAGCTGGTCGCTGGCGCCTCCGACCCCGATGCCGGCACGGTCGCGCGGGGACCGAGCGTGAAAATGGGCTATTTCGCCCAGCACGCCATGGAGGTGCTGGAGGGCGAGCGCACCGTGTTCCAGACGCTGGAAGACGCGTTTCCCCAGGCCGGCCAGGCGCCGCTCAGGGCACTCGCCGGCTGCTTCGGTTTCTCCGGAGACGAGATCGAGAAGAAATGCCGCGTGCTGTCAGGCGGCGAGAAGGCTCGGCTGGTGATGGCGCTGATGCTGTTCGATCCACCCAATCTTCTGGTGCTGGACGAGCCGACCAACCACCTCGACATCGCCACCAAGGAGATGCTGATCACGGCGCTGTCGCAATATGAGGGCACCATGCTGTTCGTCTCGCACGACCGTCATTTCCTGGCCGCACTCTCCAACCGCGTGTTGGAACTGACTCCCGATGGCATCCACACCTATGGCGGCGGCTATACCGAATATGTCGAGCGCACCGGGCAGGAAGCTCCGGGGCTGCGGGGGTAACCCCGCGCCCGGCACCGAGACGTCGCGCCCCCGCTGGTTCCCCTCGCTCATTGTCGATCGGGGGGCAGCGCGCCCAGCGGGAAGCTGCATTTCCAAGGACGAAACGGCGCCCCGCTGGCGCCGCCTAGAGTTGCTCCTCACACGCGGCAAGTGCTTTGGCGACGCCGGCAATGAGATGTTCAACATCACTTGCATGTTCGTACGCAATCCCGGTTTGCGCAAACTGCAGCGGCGAAAAGTCAGGCGCTATCCGCTTGATCTCCGCCATGATGCGTTGTGCTTCCTGCAGTTCGCCGAGTTGCGCGTGGCACCCCGCGAGCCTGGTCAATCGCCAGGGGGTCTTCGAGGGGATCTTGGACATGCTGACAAGCGCGGCCTTGTAGTCTCCAACTGAGTACAGGGCGATCCCGCGATCATAGTGGTACCAATCTGGATGGATCGGGTTGATCCGTATCGCACTGTCAATTGCCGCGAGTGCTTCAAGAGGCCTGCCCCTCATCGAGAGCAGGTACCCCATTTGCGTGATCGTATCGGCGTCACAGGGATTGAGGTCGAGGGCGCGCTGAAGGTGATGTTCTGCCGCGTCGAAATGACGGGCACAGATCAACGCCTGGGCGAGCACGCGATGGCAGCGCGGCTCTTCCGGCGCCAACGTCACGGCACACTCGGCGCGATCGACCAGTGAATCAAGCAATTCGGGCGGTGCCTCGGCATAGCCAGCGATAATGAGGTCGGCGAGCGCGATGTAGGAATGCGCCAAGGCATAGGCCGGGTCCTTTTCGACCGCAGCCTGGAAGAGATCGCGCGCAGCCTTGTTGTCATCATCGCCATAGCCGCGCAGCCGGACCAGTCCACGCAGGAGAAGCTCGTACGCGGCAAGGCTGCCTGGAGGCTTCGGGGTTGCCTGCTTGACACCCGCGTCGTCAAGCCGGGCGACCAGCCGGTTCACCACACGGCTGGCGATTTCCTCCTGCATGTCGAAGATCTGGCCGCCGGACGCGGAAAATGTATCGCTCCACAGGACCCCACCCGTCGAAGCAGTCATGAGACTGACGGTGACCCGCATGCCGTCTGCCCGGGTCGTCGCCCTGCCGCGGACCAGATAGGTTGCGCCAAGGCTGTCGCCAACGGCACGCCAATCGGAAGCGGAATCCGAGACAAAGGCAAAACCGGAATTGCGCGCCAGCACGACGACCGTTCCGAAGCGAGCCAACGCATTGACAATGTCCTCCGCGAAACCGTCGACCAAGGGGGTGTCTTCCGGCGCACCTTCATTGCTGAAACGCAGCACCGCAACGCGCGGCTGCCCGGAGTGCTCCTGCTTTGGCGCGTCGGGAGGAGAGAAGACGTAGCCGCGCTTGGCGACCGTGCGGATAATGGTTTGGCTTTCGTCGTTCAGCGCCTTTCGCAACTCCCTGACAGCCTGCGTCAGTGAGTCCTCGGTCACGAAGACATCAGGCCACACCGCCGACATCAGTTCCGACTTGGTCGCGACACGCCCGGCATTCCTGCTGAGGTAGGTCAACAAATCAAAAGCCTTGGAGCGGAGAGCAACGGGTTTCCCGTCGCGCAGCAGCAGCCCGCGGGCAAGATCAAGCTCGCAACTGCCAAGTGCCAGTGGTACGTGCCCTGGGTTTTCTCGCGACATTCAATGCCGATCTGACCAGCTCGACCAAACGCTGCCTGATTGGGGTCTCAATCGGGGCGGACGTCAAGGGATCAGGAGAATTTGGTCCACCTTCACTTTGGCCGGAAGTCATGCGCCTCTCCACGGCCATGATCTCCAGCATTTCGAACATTGTTCCAGGCATGGGTGCACAAGGGGACCCAGCCATGACGCTGGATGCAAATTCCAGGAGTTCCTGCCGGGCGGCTTGGCGCGTGTTCTCATTCGGTGACATGGTCGACCTCCTCCGGTTCGTCGTTGAGAACAATGAAGCCAGGGAACGGGCGCGTACCGGCAGATTTCTGAAATTCTGCTGAATCCTTCCGTCAATCGATATGTCAAGCGGACGGGGTTGGAAGCGCCGGGGGCTGCGCAGCTATACCAATTCAGAAAATGGTTCTTCCGTCCGCAATTGCGTCAAGCAGGGTTTGTCAGCTCGCCGCCAGCCATTTGCGTGATTGGGCGAATGCCTTGAAGGCTTTTGCGTCCATCGGGTAGCCGAAAAAGAACCCTTGCAGGATATCGCAGCCAAGCTCTTTCAGGATCTGCGCGTGCTCCATCGTCTCGACGCCCTCGGCGATCACTTCGATACCGAGCGACTTGCCGATGTCGATGATGGACGACACCAGCTGCCGCTGCGCGGTTGAGCTGGTGATCGGGGTGACCAACTGGCGATCGATCTTGAGGCGACGCGGCCGCAACTTCAAGAGCGAGACGATCGAGGCATGCCCGGTGCCGAAATCGTCGATCTCGATGTCGATGCCGAGCTCCTTGATGTGTTCGATATTCCAGCTGACCAATTCGTCGTTTTCATCGAGGAAAATCGACTCCACCAGCTCGAACGATACGGTCCCTTTCTTGATGGCTAGCTTGCGCAAACCTTTGATCAGGTCCCGGTCCTCCAGCCGCCTGGCTGAGACGTTGACCGACACGCGCGGGATGTTGAGGTTGCTGCGCGACCAGCGCTCGAGACTATCAAGCGCCTGCTTCAGGACAGTGCGGTCGATAAGCGCCACGACATTGAGTTCTTCAGCCACCTTGAAGTAGGCGTCCGGGGTCAGAATGCCGCGTTGCGGATGATCCCAACGCGACAGCGCCTCGACACCGACGATCTCCAGCGTGCTGGCGTCGAACTGCGGTTGGTAGTAGACGACGAATTCGTTCCGTTCGAGCCCGCCGAGGATCTCGTCGGCGGTCTGTTTGGTCCGCACGATCTCGCTCTGCAGCTCTTCGTTGAAAAATTCGTAGCGGTTGCGGCCACGGCCTTTCGCCCGGTACAGCGCGAGATCGGCATTGACGAGTAGCTGCTTGGCATCGACGCCGCTGTTGGCTGCAATGCCGATGCTTACGCCGAACCGGCACTGGTGACCCAGATAGTCGACCGGCTGGCGCATCGCATCGATGATGTGGTCGGCGAGCGCGGCAAGCTCCTTGTCGTCGCGTCCATGGCTCAGCACGAAAAACTCGTCGCCGCCGATGCGCGCAACGAAATCGGCCGGACCGACGCTGGCCTTGATGACTTTGGAAGCATGCACCAGCAATGCATCGCCCGCCGCGTGGCCGAGCGTGTCGTTGATCTGCTTGAAGCGGTCAAGGTCGAGATGCAGCAATGCTGCGCGGCCCTCGGCCTCACGGTTTTCGGCAAGCATCTCGTCCAGATACCGACGGTTGGGCAGGCCGGTCAGCGAATCGTGCAGCGCGACATGCTCGATGCGGGCCTTGGCCAAATTCAGTTCGATATTCTTCGATTCTGAAAGGCGTCGTTCGCGCAGGAGGTTCTCGTTCAGCAACACGTCGCCGGTTACGTCCCATTCGGCGCCGATCATTTTCGACGCGCCGTTATTGTCCTGGAAGAAGCTGGCGCGTGTGCGCACATGGCGAATGGTGCCATCTGGCCGCAGTAGCCGATACTGCGAGGAGTACAAGCCCCGTGTCGCGGCAGCTGAATCGAAGTCCTGTTTGGCTCGTTCGAAGTCTTCAGGGTGGATCGACAGCGCCCAGTCGTCATAGCCGCGGGTCTTTCCGTCGGCGGGCTTGCCATAGATTTCGTTGATGCGGTCGTCCCATACGAGCTCGTTGCTGACGAGGTCGTGCTCCCACACGCCTATGCCCGAGGCCTCCAATGCCAGCTCCAGTCGCCCGGACAGGCGCCTCAACTCGGCGTAATTTTTCTGTCTTTCACCAAAAAGCCGTCCGGCCACCAGGATCGGCAGCACCACCAGTGCGCCGGCGAGCGCCATGATCGTCCGCAGCAGCCACTCATTTTTCGGAGCGGTCGGCCAGCCGCCCTTCGGTATGGCCGAAATTTGCCACGAGCCTGAAGGCAGTTGCACCTCCGCCGTCACCGGATTGCCGGCCACTACATTGTCGCCGCCGAAGAACAGTTCGCCACCGCCCCCCAGTGCATCCTTGCCGATGAGCGCCACATCGATATCGAGCTCAGAGTCGGTCAGTCCGCTCGCGCTGTAGAGCCGATCGATATCGATCACGGCCGAGACAATCCCCCAAAACCGGTCGCCACCTCCCTCCGTCGGCACGAAGACGGGGATACGGCCGATGAAACCACGACCGCCTTGTGCCAGTTTGACCGGCCCGGCGAGCACCAGCGCGCGCTGGTCCCGGGCTCGAAGCGCAGCCATGCGTTGCGCCTCGGTCTTGCGATAGTCCAGCCCGACGGCTTTCTCATTGCCTTCCAACGGGTATATCAGCGTGATGACGAGGTCGGGCGCGCCGGCAATATCGCGCAGTTGCGATTTCTGCTCGAACAAATTGCGCGCGAGCGCCGCAAATCTCTGCTGGCCCATATAGGGCTCGGTAACGACCGCTGAAACGAGACCCTGCACCAGCTGAAGATTGCCGTTTATGTTGCCTTCGAGCTTGGCGCGTATGATGTTGACCTTGGCTAGGACATCGGCGCGCGCCAGCTGGTCGGAAACGTCCCTATTCCTCTGATCTGCAACCAAGGCACAGACGAGAAGCACAACAAACGCAATCGCCGCCGGCAAGTTGGCGGAAGAAAAAATGGCCCGTTTCACCTTGCCGGCATTGAGCATCGCAGCTGCCAATTTGGTATGAATACCTTTCAGGAACAATTGTCCCTTGGTCGACCATAGTAGCTAAGGCTTAAATATGAGCTTCGAGGCGAATCGAAAAACCAAACATTGCCCTTCTTGGTTGCCGAAATCTTCACAAGAGCGGGAGTAAGCGGTTTTCAGACGATAAAAATCAAAAGACAAATGCTTTTTTCGCAGTCTGATGAGCGATTTTGCTCAAAAACATCGATTTTATAAGGTTAATTCAGATTGCGAGGTGGCCATGTAACCTGGGTTGCACGCGGGACGGCGGACGATCATTCAGGCGCGGATCTGTTCGGAAAGTGGAAGCGCATTACGCGCCGGCTCCTCCATGATGCGGAACGAGAGCGGCTGCGAACTGGCGTCGTTGATTGTGCCCGATTTCCCCCGCGAGCGACTTATTTGGCGGCCATCTGATCGGCCAGTGCCTGCGCCTGGGAGAGCAGCGCCGGGAAGGTCGGGTCTCCCGGCAGGTGCTGGGCCATGCAGGCGCGATAGTCGCTATCGCCTTTGTCCCAGGCGGCGTTGGAGGACTCGAAGGCTTTTTCGTCCTTGAGGTCCGAAGCCTGGTAGGCCTCCTGGAATTTCTGCGCGGCGGCATCCGCAGCAGCCCAGACGGCGTCGCAGGCGGCGATCTTCGGGACGGCAGGCGCCGCCGGCGCTGCTGTGATCATGACGCTCTTGCCTTTGACGAGTGTAACGATGACCTCCTGCTCGTAGATCGGTCCGACGTCCTGCGTCCAGCCGCCGAGCCTTGCGAAGGCAATGTCGGCGCCTTCAGGCTTCTTCAGCGGAAAGTCGAGCATTCCCTCAAAAGCCGCGTCGCTGTTGATCGCCTGGGTGTAGAAAGCATCGACCTTCAGCGCCGCATCGATGCCGGCGGGCAGTTTGAAACTCTCGTCGGTCTCGGCGGCTTTGGCCTGGAGCCAGCGCTCCAGCAGCCCTCGCGTCGTTGCCACCAGGCTGGGGCCGTCATCGCCTTTGGTGTAGCGCAGCCCGTCGAGCATGCCAGAGCCGATATCGGAGTCGCTGAGGCTTTCGATATTGATCGTGCCGGTTGCCGGAAAACCCTTGACCGCCAGCGGACCGATGATGCCCGAAAGGCGCTGTTGCAGGTCGGCCAGCGCCTTCTCGTTCTCGGCGTCGATCGTTTCGATTGCAGCATTCGCATCGTTCAGCGCCGAAATGGCCGCAATCGCCTTGTCGCGCGCAGCGATATAGTCATCCTCCGGGGACGCCGCGAAAGCAGCGCTGGTCGCCAGCACGAACAGAAACGTCCAGACCAACCGCATGATGAACCCTCCGCTTATCGAGAGCTCATCGCGTGGCTTGGTGGCGATTGTGCGGCGGCGGGCGCACCGAGAGCCGACATGGTCGCGGTCAATGTCGATTACGCCGCCGCGGCGCGTCGTCAGGAATGCCTGTTCTGGCGCGGGGCGGATCTACCCACTGTCGCATAGGCAAACGCTTAAGATGCGAGCGCCGCGATTAACCATCGCTTAACTATCCGGTCGCCTTTAATTCAATTCTGGAGGATATTGATTTCGGGGCAACGAAGCGGCGAGCTGCCTTACGGAACCAGAGCGCAATTGTCCTACCGGCGCATCTTCGCTCGTGCGCCACAGCCGAAATAAGCGGCGGAACACCGTCGTCTCGCGGGGAGGCGCCATCATCACAGCTGATGAGGAGCGCCAGAATGAAGATCGAAGAAGCAGTTACGGCCGTGACGTCAGAAGCGAGCACGCTGATGTCTTGCCTCGGCCTGCCCGTTATCGCCTACCACGTCACGGCAATCATGCGGGAGGCAGACCTGGAACACGCCAGGCAGATGCAGCTCGCTCTGATGCGACGAAGCGTCGAGGCGCTTGTCGATGATGGCCTGGAGGACGTTGTTGCCGAATATTTTGCATCCCAGTTCGACGGTCGCGTCGGCTTGACCTGGAGGCTCCTGCACGCGTCCGGCGGCGCGTCGCACTGACCAAATCGGTCTCGATTAACTCCGACGTGTCGGCTTCCGGCGCTAGAGCGCAAATAGCCTCCGGATACGCCGCCGGTCTGTTAGTGGTTCCTAAACCGCGCCAGCATTATGTTTGCCGATTGGCGGCGGAACCACCAGATGAATGGCTTCAAGCGAACGTTCGGATTCGGCCTGATCCTGTTGATGGCCGCTGCGGCGGCGGTGGCTCTGCACGTCAACGGCCAAAGGAACTTCGAGCTTGCCCAGAAGCGATATCTGGAAAATTCGCGTGCCGCTTCGCGAGCTACCGCTAAGACAGTCGAAGATGCGCTCCACGCTATCTATGAGAATGTCCGTACGTTGACGTTCCTGCCGAGCGTCAGGAACCTCGACCGGCATGGCACCAACCTTGGCGACGAAGGGCGTGCAACGATCCAGCAAATCTATAACAACCTGGCCAACAATGTCTCGATTTCCGAGGTTTACTTCCTGCCGCTGGATTTCGACCCGGATCGTTTCGACCCGGTTACTGGCAAGCTGGAAGAGCCAATCCTGCAGTTCGACCAGCTCATTGTTAATGCCAAGGCGAGATCGGCGGCGGCTGCCAACCAGGGAAGCGGCAAGCTGGATGAGTCGGCGCTCACGCGACCGCCCGAGGAAGTCGAGACCTATGAATATCATGAATTGGCCAAACAGCTGGCCTGGCTGAAGGCGAATTATCCCGACTCGACCAACATCGATGGGCTTGACGTTCCGGTGATCAGCACGAAGGAACTGATAACTTGCGACAACACCGGCTTCATCCACACCGGCAACGATGCCGACCGGTCCGGCTTCATTCTGTCGATTCCCGTTTTCGGGCTGGACGGAAAGCTTCGCGGGTCCGTATCCGCGATCATGCTGACCTCGGCGCTCAGGAAACTGCTGCCGGGAAACGACTATGTGATCGTCAATTCGGGATACGGCTTCGAGTCCGACCAGCATAAAATGTCGCAGGCGCTGGCGGCCGATTCGCAATCTTTCACTGTCCCGGATTCCAATCTCATTTACTCCGAGGTCATTCCGCTGTCGCTCAACGACGCCAGAAGCGCCTGGCGCCTCTGGGCAGGTTTTCCCAACGCCAGGTTCGCCAGCAACGCGGATGTCCAGTCCGTTCGGGAATTCGAGTTGGCGGGCTATGCCGCCGTCGGGGTCGTTACCGCGCTGGCGCTGCTTTGCTGGTATGCCATCGGCCGCACCATGATCATGCAGGCCCACGCCGCCGAGACCTTGGAGCGCAGGGTTGAGGAGCGCACCGCCCAAATCCAGCACCTTGCCTCGCATGATATCCTCACCGGGCTTCCCAACCGTGGACTGCTGGCCGAAACGATGGATGAGGCGCTCGGCGACCTCCTGGAAGGAGAGAAGCTTGCCGTGCACTGCGTGGATCTGGACCGCTTCAAGCCGGTCAACGACACGCTGGGACACCCGGTGGGCGACGACCTGCTGCGGGCCGTGGCCGACCGGCTGAGGCACCAGGCCGGCGAAGCCGCAATGGCTGCCCGCATCGGCGGGGACGAGTTCGTCGTCATCCAGCTTCTGTCCGGCGGGGATGACCAGGCGGGAGCCCTGGCGGGGCGCATAATCAATGCCTTGTCCGAGGAATTCTCCATCCAGGGGCACATCGTCAACATCGGCTGCAGCGTCGGGATCGCTGTCTTTCCAGACGATGGACGGAATTCGGAAGTGCTGATCCGCAACGCCGATCTTGCCCTCTACAAGGCCAAGATGGAGGGTCGCGGCACCTGCAGGTCGTTTGAACCCGGCATGGACGCAAGGCTGCAGGAGCGTCGCCAATTCGAAGCCGAACTGGCACAGGCCGTACCGAATGGGCAATTCGTCCTTCACTATCAACCGCTCCACGATGCCAGGACGTCCATGCTCACCGGGTTCGAGGCACTGGTCCGGTGGAACCATCCCGTGCGCGGCCTGTTGCCGCCGGCCGATTTCATCCAGCTGGCGGAGGACACGGGGGTAATCGACCGTCTGGGAGAATGGATCCTGCGCCAGGCCTGCAGCGATGCCGCGAAGTGGCCGGCCAACATAAAGGTCGCGGTCAATCTCTCGCCTGCGCAGTTCAAGCAGCAAGGACTGCCGCTGCTGGTTGCCTCGGCACTCGACGTATCGGGCCTTTTGGCGTCGCGCCTCGAACTCGAGATTACCGAATCGGTTCTGCTGGCGCACAACGAAAATACCATCCAGACGCTGCACAGCCTGCGCGACCTCGGTATCACGATTGCCATGGATGATTTCGGAACCGGCTATTCGTCCCTGAGCTATCTGCGCTCCTTCCCCTTCGACCGGATAAAGATCGACCGCAGTTTTGTCAGCCTGATGTGCGAGAGCAGCGAAAGCAGGGCGATCGTGAAGGCGGTCGCCGAACTTGGTGCCACGCTCGGCATGACCACGACGGCTGAAGGCGTGGAGACCGAAGCCCAGTATCAGCTGGTCAAGGAAAATGGCTGCACCGATGTCCAGGGCTGGTTCTTCGGCCGCGCAGTGCCGCAGGCCGAGGTTTCCGCGCTTTTCAATGAGAAGAAACTGACTGCGTGAGGGCATTCGCCCTGCGAAGCTCCCATCGGCAACGAGACGAATCGGCAATCAATATCGGCGCATGGCGCAGTGCGGGTTCTAGTTCTCTCCACCGCCGCCTTCACACGGCCCATCGCCGGACCAGGATTGCCACAGGTTGGGGGCAGTTCGGCGATCCGCGATCCGCTCATGGGTTCAAGCCCCATTTCAGGAGCGCGATCCTGGACGCGTGGGGTCCACGCTCATGGTTGTCTGATCTGCGTTCATGGCGAGCGCGACGCGCCGACGCTCCGGACTGGTCGAGGGAGTTGATCGGGTATACGCTTCTCAATCACCGTGTCGGCCCAGGGAGAGCCAGATGCGTGAACTGATTGGAAGCGTGCTTATCTATTTGGCTGCTCTCACGACCGCCCAAGGCGGTCCGCTTCACGAGGCGGCCAAGAACGGGGACCTGGCCGCCATCGCAGCGGCCCTCGATGCAGGGGCGGCCATCGAGGAGCAGGACAAGGGAGCTACTCCTCTCTTCTTGGCAGTTCGAAGCCACCATCCCGAGGCGGCGGAACTGCTGATCAAGCGCGGCGCCGGTGTGAGCAAGGAGTCGGCGCTCGGTCTGCCGATCACCGTTGCTGTCCTGAAGGGTTACGCCGACCTCATGCAACTGTTGTTGTCACATGGTGCTGACCCCAATGCCAAAGCGAGAGGCGGCGAGCCCATGTTGCACTTCGCGGTCGCGAACGGCTGTCTCGATTGCGTCAAGGTGCTCGTTGAAGCCGGCGCAGACGTGAACGCCATCTGGATCCAGGGTGACCCCGCCCGTCTACCGGGCATTATTACGCCCTACCACCTTGCAAAGCACGACGGCCATGCCGACATCGCCGCCTACCTGCAGGCTCATGGGGTCGTCATTCTGAAGCCCGAGCCGATTTCCGCAAAGCTGGCAAACGGTGACCCGGCAAAGGGCGCGGCGTTCTTTGCTTCCAACTGCTCTTTCTGTCATGTCGTGCGTGCACAGGATGTACCCACCAAGGGGCCGAACTTGTGGAACGTTGTCGGACGCGACAAGGCATCGACAAAGTTCGACGGCTACTCCCAAACCCTCTTGGCCTGGGAGGGTTCGTGGACGTACGAGGATCTCAACATTTTTCTCGCCGGTCCTACTCTCACGACGCCGGGCGTGAACATGGACGTTCGCGGCGCACCCGATGAAGCTGACCGGCTGAGCGTGATCGCCTATCTGCGAACGCTTGCCGACTCGCCGGTTCCGCTGCCCTGAGCTGCCTAGCGCGCGGCGTCCGCTCCTGGTCGCTGCCGGCGAGCCAACGTATTCTCTTCGATCCATGGTCCCAACCGGTCAGGCCGACCGCCCCTTCACCCCTTCCGCTTCTCCACCTCAGCCTTCCTTAGCAAAAACCGCTGGATCTTGCCGCTCGGCGTCTTCGGCAATTCCGTCACGAACTCTACCTCGCGCGGGTAAGCGTGCGCTGAGAGGCGCTTCTTCACATGCTGCGCCAGCTCTTCCGCAAGTGCATCGCCGCCCTGGTAAGCCGGCGCCAGCACCACGAAGGCCTTGACGATCTCGGTGCGCTGCGGATCGGGCACGCCGACGACGGCCGCTTCGTTGACCGCCGGATGCTCGATCAGAGCGCTTTCGACGTCGAATGGGCCGATGCGGTAGCCGGCCGAGGTGATGACGTCGTCGGCCCTGCCAATGAAGGAGACCGAGCCGTCCGGCTCGTACTCCACCGTATCGCCGGTGCGGTAGTAGCCGCCTGATATCGCCGGCGTCTGCGCCTGGTGATAGCCGTCGAACCAGCGCAGAGGCGACTTCGCGATGTCGACGGCGAGGATGCCGGGCTGGTTGGGACCGAGCTCGTTGCCGGCCTCGTCCAGCACCACCATGCGGTAGCCGGGCATGGCGAAGCCGGCCGAGCCCGCGCGCACGGGATGGGCGAGCCCATGATGGTTGTTGACCATCATGCCGTTTTCGGTCTGGCCGTAATGATCGTGGATCGGGGCGGCGAGATTGGCGTCGAACCAGCGGATCACTTCCGGATTGAGTGGTTCGCCGGCGCTGCTCACCACGCGCAATCTGCCTTTGACACGGGCCGCGGCTTCCGCGCCTTCCGCCATCAGCAGGCGATAGGCGGTGGGCGAGCCGGCAAGGCTGGTGACGCCGAGTCGCTCGATGATGTCGTAGGTGCTTTTGGCGTTGAAAGCGCCTTCATAGAAGGTGGTGGCGATGCCGAGCTGCAAGGGCCCGGTGATGGCGTAGTAGAGGCCATAGGCCCAGCCGGGATCGGCGATGTTCCAGAAAATGTCGTCGGGCAGCAAGCCGATCGCCTCGCGCATATAGGCGCCGAAGGCCAGCAGGGCGCGGAGCGGCACCGGCACGCCCTTGGGCAGGCCTGTGGTGCCGGAGGTCGACATCATCATGAACAGGTCGTCGCCCTTGCGCATCACCGGTTCGCAGTCGGGCGAGGCGGCGGCAAGCGCGGCGCGAAAATCCATGTGGCCTTCCGGCGGCGCCTCGCCGAGGCCAAGAATGGTCGCGATTTGCGCAGGTGTCTCGACCTCGTCGAGCTTGCCGCGATTGGCCGGGTTGGTGACCACGATCTTGGCGCCGCTGTAGCCAAGACGGTGCTCGATGGCCTTCGGGCCGAAGGCGGTGAACAACGGCTGGTAGACCGCGCCCATGCGCCATGTGCCGAGGATGACCGCCACCAATTCGGGGATGCGCGGCAGCATGCCGGCGACGACATCGCCGGCACCGACGCCGGCGGCCTTGAGCACATTGGCGGCGCGACCCGACATGTCGGCGAGCTCGTCGAAGCTGAATTCGCGCAATTCGCCGCTGGCCGAGATCGCGCGCAGCGCCACCCGGTTTTCACCGGTGTAGCGGCCGCAGCATTCGACATAGGCATTGATGCCGGTTGTAGGGTTGCCATGCAACCGGGCGATCTCGTCCTCGATGCGAAAGCGCTGAACGGCATCCTCGTAGCGCGGCATCTTGCTCATGGCAGTCCTCCCTAAGCAGCGCCCATCTCCCCTTGGAACGCCTTATGTGCCAGATTGCCCGAAATCGTTGCGTTGGTCGATTGCGGCGAAAGTCGAGGGAAGAGGCCAGGCTTGGCGTTCCGTCGCACCCCCCTCTGTCCTGCCGGACATCTCCCCCGCAAGGGGGGAGATTGGCAGTTTTGCTCGTGGCGCTTTTCTTGCGACGATGGTGATTGGCGAAAGCCTAGACGAAATCCGATCTCCCCCCTTGCGGGGGAGATGGCCGGCAGGCCAGAGGGGGGTGGGCGGGAACTCTACGGACAAAAGGTCGGCGGCAACAGGTTGACCAACTCCGTCATCCGGTCGATAGCTCCGCCCAAATTGCTGCCCCGAGACCCCGATGAACACAGACCCCAATCTCAAAGCCGCCAATGGCGACACCGCCTGGCAGGACGATGTCCGCGCCGGCGTCCGCCATGTCCGCGATCTCGCCTCGCTGCCGCTGTCACCCGCCGAGCGGGCGGCGGCGCACGAGGCGGCCGCGCGGCACAAGGTGCGTGCCCCAAAAACCTATCTCGACCTGATCGACTGGAACGATCCCGCCGATCCGATCCGCGCGCAGGTCATTCCATCGCCGGATGAGCTGGTGGAAACGGAAGGCGAGCTCGACGATCCGATCGCCGACCATGCCTTCAGCCCGGTGCCGCGATTGACGCATCGCCATGCCGACCGGGTGCTGTTGTTCCCGACCTATCAGTGCGCGGTCTATTGCCGTTTCTGTTTCCGCAAGGAATCCCTGACGTCGATCGGCCGCGGGTACACGCGAGAGGCTCTGGAAGAGGCCTTTGCCTATATCGAAGCCCACACCGAAATCCGCGAAGTGATCCTGACCGGCGGCGATCCGCTGTCCTTGCCGGACAAGGCGCTGGCCGAAATCCGCGCCCGCATCGAGACGATCGCCCATGTGCGGTTGCTGCGCATCCACACGCGCGTACCTGTCGTACTGCCCGCGCGGATTACGCCGGGGCTGGTTGGCGCCTTGCAGGGTCGATTGATGGTCACAGTGGTCACCCATTTCAACCACGCGCGCGAGATCACGCCGGCCACCGAGATGGCCTGTCGCATCCTGCGCCAGGCAGGCTTCGTGCTGCTCAACCAGAGCGTCCTGCTCAAGGGCGTCAACGACACGGTGGAAGTGCTGGAGGAACTCTGCCGAGAGTTGATGTACCGGCTCGGCATCAAGCCCTATTACCTGCACCACGGTGACCTCGCGCGCGGCATGGCGCATCGGCGCACCACCATTGCCGAGGGGCAGGCGCTGGCCGGCGCTCTGCGCGCCCGCCTGTCGGGCATCTGCAATCCCGTCTATGTGCTGGACCTGCCGGAAGGCGGCGGCAAGGTGCCGCTTGGCCCGTGCTCCATCGAGGCGCGGGAAGGGGACAACTGGCGCATTCGCGGCCAGGATGGCGAGGTGAGACTATATCGGGACGTAGTGGGATAGGCACGGCGCGGCACCGGTTCCGCCAATGATCGCTGCCTGCCATGGTGTGGATCGTGATGATTGACTGCACCTAGCTTTTGACACGACACGTTCGCCTGCATCTCGTATATTGACATAAAGATATCCTTATGTGATGGTTGTCGTCTCAAGGATAAGAAATGTCGCAGAATTCTGCATCGCTGGACGCATTGTTCGGCCCCGTCGCGGCCAAGCCCGACGGTTCGGAAGTGCTTGCGGCGCTCACTGCGGCAGCGCGCGAGCGCATTCTGATCCTCGACGGCGCCATGGGCACGCAGATCCAGGGCCTGGGTTTTGACGAGGAGCATTTCCGCGGCGAGGCCTTCGCCGGCTGCGCCTGTCACCAGCAAGGCAACAACGACCTCTTGATCCTCACGCAGCCGACGGCGATCGAGGAGATCCACTACCAATACGCCATTGCCGGCGCTGACATTCTTGAGACCAACACCTTTTCCTCGACGTCGATCGCGCAGGCCGACTACGCCATGGAGGATGCCGTCTATGCGCTGAACCGCGACGGTGCGCGGCTGGTGCGCCGCGCCGCCATTCGCGCCGAGCAAGAGGACGGCAAGCGCCGCTTCGTAGCCGGTGCGCTCGGGCCGACCAACCGCACCGCCTCGATGTCGCCCGACGTCAACAATCCCGGCTACCGTGCCGTGACCTTCGACGATTTGCGCCTGGCCTATGGCGAGCAGCTGCGCGGCCTGATCGACGGCGGCGCCGACATCATCCTGATCGAGACCATTTTCGACACGCTGAACGCCAAGGCGGCGATCTTCGCCTGCAACGAGATTTTCATCGAGAAAGAGGTTCGCCTGCCGGTGATGATTTCGGGCACCATCACCGATCTCTCCGGCCGCACGCTGTCGGGCCAGACGCCGACCGCCTTCTGGCATTCGGTGCGCCATGCCAGCCCGTTCACCATCGGCCTCAACTGCGCACTCGGCGCCAACGCCATGCGCGCGCATCTGGCCGAAATATCGGGTGCCGCAGACACCTTCGTCTGCGCTTATCCGAATGCTGGCCTGCCCAACGAATTCGGCCGCTATGACGAGAGCCCGGACTTCATGGCCGCGCAGATCGAGGATTTCGCGCGGGAAGGGCTGGTCAATGTCGTCGGCGGCTGCTGCGGCTCGACGCCGGACCACATCCGGGCGATTGCCGAAGCGGTCAAAAAATATCCGCCGCGCGCCATTCCCGAGATCGAGCGCAAGATGCGCCTGTCCGGGCTGGAGCCGTTCACGCTGACCGACGAGATTCCCTTCGTCAACGTCGGCGAGCGCACCAATGTCACGGGATCGGCCAAGTTCCGAAAACTGATCACGGCGGGCGACTATGTCCCGGCGCTCGACGTGGCGCGCGATCAGGTCGCCAATGGCGCCCAGATCATCGACATCAACATGGACGAGGGCCTGATCGATTCGAAGAAGGCGATGGTCGAGTATCTCAACCTGATCGCCGCCGAGCCGGATATCGCCCGGGTGCCCGTCATGGTCGACTCCTCGAAATGGGAGATCATCGAGGCCGGGCTGAAATGCGTGCAGGGCAAGCCGCTGGTCAACTCCATCTCGATGAAGGAAGGCGAGGAAGCCTTCCTGCACCATGCCAGGCTCGTGCGGGCCTATGGCGCAGCCGTGGTCGTGATGGCTTTTGATGAAGCCGGCCAGGCCGACACCAAGGCGCGCAAGGTCGAGATCTGCACCCGCGCCTACACGCTGCTCACCGAACAGGCAGGCTTTCCGGCCGAGGACATCATCTTCGACCCCAATGTCTTCGCCGTCGCCACCGGCATCGAGGAGCACGACAATTACGGCGTCGACTTCATCGAGGCCACCGGCGAGATCACCTCGACACTGCCGCATGTCCATATTTCGGGCGGCGTGTCGAACCTGTCCTTCTCGTTCCGCGGCAACGAGCCGGTGCGCGAGGCCATGCACGCGGTGTTCCTCTACCATGCCATCCAGCGCGGGATGGATATGGGCATCGTCAATGCCGGCCAATTGGCCGTCTACGACATGATCGAGCCGGAGCTGCGCGAAGCCTGCGAGGATGTCGTGCTCAACCGCGCGCCCAAGGCCGGCGGCACCGCCACCGAGCGCATGCTGGAGATCGCCGAACGCTTCAAGGGCACGGCCGGCAAGGAAGGCAAGGAGCGCGATCTCGCCTGGCGCGAGCTGCCGGTCGAACAGCGGATTTCGCATGCGCTGGTCAACGGCATCACCGAATTCATCGACGCCGACACCGAGGAAGCGCGCCTGGCGGCCGAGCGGCCGCTGCATGTCATCGAAGGTCCGCTGATGGCCGGCATGAATGTCGTCGGCGACCTGTTCGGGGCGGGAAAAATGTTCCTGCCGCAAGTGGTGAAGTCTGCGCGTGTCATGAAACAGGCGGTGGCCGGGCTGCTGCCGCATATGGAGGCCGAGAAACTGGCCAACGCCGCCAACGGCATCGACAATGGCGAGCGCCAGACGGCAGGCAAAATCCTGATGGCGACGGTGAAGGGCGATGTCCACGACATCGGCAAGAACATCGTCGGCGTCGTGCTTGCCTGCAACAATTACGAGATCATCGATCTAGGCGTCATGGTGCCGGCGGCCAAAATCCTGCAGACGGCGCGCGACAAACAAGTCGACATCATCGGCCTGTCCGGCCTGATCACGCCGTCGCTCGACGAGATGGTGCACATGGCCGCCGAGATGGAGCGCGAGGGCTTCGACATCCCGCTCCTGATCGGCGGCGCGACGACCAGCCGCGTGCACACGGCGGTGAAGATCCATCCACGCTACGCCAAGGGGCAGACTGTCTACGTCACCGACGCCAGCCGGGCGGTCGGCGTGGTCTCGGCGCTGTTGTCCAACGACGGCAAGGCCGACTATGTCGACACCGTGCGGGCCGAGTACAAGAGGGTCGCCGACGCGCATGCCCGCTCGGAAGCAGACAAGCAGCGGCTGCCGCTCGCCAAGGCGAGGGCCAATGCGCACAAGATCGACTGGTCTGCCTACCAGCCGCCGGAGCCGTCCTTCACCGGCGTTAAAGTGTTCGCCAACTGGGATCTGACGGAGCTCTCGCGCTACATCGACTGGACGCCTTTCTTCCAGACCTGGGAGCTGAAGGGCCGCTACCCCAAGATCCTCGAGGACGAAGCGCAGGGACCCGCCGCGCGCCAGCTGTTCGAGGATGCGCAGGCGATGCTGGAGAAAATCATCGCGGAAAAATGGTTCGCGCCGCGTGGCGTCATCGGCTTCTGGCCGGCCAACGCCGTCGGCGACGACATCAGGCTGTTCACGGACGAGGGGCGTTCACAGGAGCTGGCGACCTTCTTCATGCTGCGCCAGCAGCTGACCAAGCGCGACGGCAAGGCCAATGTCGCGCTGTCGGATTTCATCGCGCCGGCCGACAGCGGCAAGGCCGATTACATCGGCGGCTTCATCGTCACCGCCGGGATCGAGGAGGTGGCGATCGCCGAGCGCTTCGAGCGCGCCAATGACGACTATTCCTCGATCATGGTCAAGGCGCTGGCCGACCGCTTCGCCGAAGCCTTTGCCGAGCGCATGCACGAAAAGGTGCGCAAGGAATTCTGGGGCTATGCCGCCGACGAAAATCTGGCGCCGGACGAACTGATCGGCGAGCCTTATCGCGGCATCCGCCCGGCGCCCGGATATCCCGCGCAGCCCGACCATACCGAAAAGGCGACTTTGTTCAGGCTGCTCGACGGCGAGCGCAATGCCGGCGTCAGCCTGACCGAAAGCTATGCGATGTGGCCGGGCTCCTCGGTGTCCGGCATCTATCTCGCCCATCCCGAAAGCTATTATTTCGGCGTCGCCAAGGTCGAACGCGACCAGGTCGAGGACTACGCGCGCCGCAAGGCCATGCCGCTGGCCGAAGTCGAGCGATGGCTCGGCCCGATCCTCAATTATGTGCCGCAGCACTATGCCGAGGCGGCGGAGTAGGCACCCCGCTCTTCGGTCGACCATTTTCCCAAATTGGGAAAATTCCACTTGTTCCCAATTTGGGAATATCCTATATTGAGTCATGCAGATCATTGCCAAGAAGGCACTGAGGGACTTCTGGGCCAAGCACAATCAGGCCGAAGCGCCTTTGACTGCATGGTATGTGACTGTCGACAAGGCCGACTGGAAGACCCCTGCCGACATCAAGGTTGCGTTTGGTGCCGCGGTTGATTTTGTCGGCGACAATCGTGTCATTTTCGACATAGGCGGCAACAAGTACCGTTTGATCGTTCATGTCGCCTACAAGTTTCATCGTGTCCTGATCAAATTCGTCGGGACACACAAGGACTACGACAAGATTGACCCGGAGAAGGTGTGATGGAAAACATTCGACCCATTAAGACCGAAGCCGACTATGATTGGGCGATTGCGGAGATCACCAAATACTTTGAGAATGAACCCGAGGTGGGCTCTGCCGATGGTGATCGCTTCGACGTCCTTGCAACCTTGATCGAGGCTTATGAGGACAAGCACTACCCAATTGAAGCGCCGGATCCAGTCGAAGCCATTCGTTCTCACATGGAACTGTTCAAACTTTCTCGCAAAGCTCTGGCCGATGTAATCGGGTCTTCGCCTCGTGCGACCGAAGTGCTGAGCCGCAAGCGTGCCCTTACCATGGATATGGTCTTCAAGCTCAACAAGGAATGGCACATTCCAGCGGACGTTCTTGTGCGGCCCTACCACCTCGCGAAGGACAAGGAACGCAAGCGCGCTTAGCGCATTTTGCCGCCCAGTAGCCTGACCGCGAGCGAACGGGACGGCAACAGGTTCAAGGGCGGCGCCAGATGAACTGGCGCCATCGGTCGATCGAGGCCACCGGGCAAGTCCGGCCATGCCGCTCTTGTTGGTTTCTCCCTCTCCAAAAAATCTCACCGCACCCGGGAATAAAGCTCGGGCCTTCCGGGTCTTGTTATCAGCGGGCCATTCCGGCCCGCGACCCCGAAGAAACGAAACAAGGAATTTTGGACATGACCAAGCTCGCTTTCAGCGTGGCTGCGATGCTGCTTGCCTCGAACGCTGCCTTTGCCGGCGGTGACCACTTCACCAACAAGGCCAACCAGCCTGCAGTCGACACCAATGCGACGGCCTCGATTCCCTACACAGCGCACCAGGACGGCGTCGACGCCAAGGTGACGACCGGGCCGAGCCAGGGCTCGGTGCAGGACATCATTGCCCAGCACAACCGCGACAGCATCTGGGGCCGCTAGCGCTCCTGACCATTCACCAACCCCGACGCTGACCGATCAGGACCATCGACGTGAAAAACATCGCTCTCACCGCTGCCGCCCTTCTGGTCGCAACCTCCAGCGCCTTTGCCGGCAGCGACCACTATGGCTCCCAAGCCTCCAGCCAGACCACCGTCAGGCAGACGACCGCGACCGTCGACAACACCTACACCGCCTCGACCGCCAAACAGGCCAAGGTTCGCCACGGCATGCAGGTGACGACGACATCTGCTGCGGACGAACCTGGCCAGGGCATCTGGGGCAACTGAGTTCACGAGCGCTGGCACCGCATCCCGACGGGCCGCGCTCGACCGCATCGGGGCGGAGAGCCATGGGCTTTAGCTCTCCCTCAAGCATCACCCGCAACGCCACAGGAGATCACCCATGTTTACAATGACACGTCGCACATTGCTTGGAACCACGCTCACTGCTGCCGCCTTCGGTCTTGCCGGCAGACTGGAATTCACCCAGGCTGCCTTCGCTGAAACGCCGGTCGAGCCGTCGATAGGCTTCTACAAATACAAGGTCGGCGATATCGAGGTCACCGCCATCTATGACGGCATTTGGCGCAAGCCCCATGACCCGGCCTTCATCAAGGACGTCTCGGTCGACGACACCAAGGCCGCACTGGCCAAGGCGGGGCTGACCACCGAGTTCATGCCCATCCCGCTCACCGTCGTCGTGCTCAAGATGAACGGCAAGCTCATCATGATGGATGCCGGCTCGGGCGTCGGCCAGTGGCAGACCAATGCCACGCACCTGCCGGCCAACATGGCCGCCGCCGACATCGACTACAAGGCGATCGACACCATCATGATCTCGCACTTCCACCCCGACCATGTCTGGGGCCTGATGGAAAAGGGCACCAACGCGCCGGTGTTCCCCAATGCCGAGCTGATCGTCAACGCCACCGAATACAATTGGTGGACCGATCCCAGCCGGCTGGACAAGCTTCCCGAGGGCCGCAAGCCGGCGGGCAAGCGCATCGCCGAAAATTTTCCGAAATGGAAGAACTGGAAGCTGGTCGAGGACGGCGCCGAGGTTGTGCCCGGTATCCAGATCATCGCCGCGCCTGGCCACACGCCGGGCCACTCGGTCTTCCTCGCCAACTCCGGCAAGGAACAGCTGATGATCTCGGCCGACACCATGTATGTGCCGGCCCTCCTGGCGCCGCATCCGGAGTGGCAGGGCAGCTACGACCAGGACGGGCCGACGGCGATCGCCACGCGCCACAAGATCATCGACCGGGTGATCGCGGACAACATCCGCATTTCCGGTTCGCACTTCCCGTTCCCCGGCACCGGCGTCTTCGTCAAGGACGGCAATGCCTACGGTTTCAAGCCAGTCCAAATTTGAACGGCTAGCTCAAACACAAAGCGAGAAAGACAATGAGACAGATCAATCTGGGCCGAAATGCCCTGTTCGGCCTGCTCGGCGCCATCGCCGTGCTGACCGTGGTCCCCGTCGCAACGATCATGCCGGCGTATGCGGTCGACGATATCGAAGGTACGGACGCGCCGGATCTCACCGCCGTCCAGGCCAAGATCGCGGTCAAGGACTACAAGGGCGCGCTGGCCGATCTGCGTGATCTCGCGCAGGACAACCAGCAGGCCGACGTCTACAACCTGCTCGGTTTCACGCTGCGCAAGACCGGCGATTTCACCACCGCGCTGACCTACTACAACAAGGCGCTGGAGCTGAAACCCGACCACAAGGCCGCCCGCGAATATCTGGGTGAGCTCTATGTCGAAACCGGCGACATGGCCAAGGCCAACGAACAGCTGGCCTCGCTGCAAAAACTCTGCCCCGCCGGCTGCGAGGAACTCGAAGACCTGCAAAAGGCCATCGCCACCAAGGTGACGCAGTAAGGCTTGGCCCAAAAGCCGGAGCCGGCACCTGATCCCTCATGCCGGCTCCTCACAACTCGCTAGCGCTCAATCCTCGCGCGCCCGACTTGGCGCGCGGCGGTTGCCCGTTGCCAAAATCTGGAGCCAAACCATGACCCTGACCGACCAAGCCGCGACGCTCCACCGCCTCGCCACCAAATACCACGTCCGCGACACAGGCCTGCTCGCCGGCCGCCTGCTATTGTCCGTGATCTTCCTGCACGAAGGCCTGACGCTCGCCAGCCATTTCCAAGCAGGAGCCAAAGCAATGGCTGCGATGGGCGTGCCCCTGCCGCTGTTCATCGCCACTATCGCGCTGCAGCTCGGGGCAGGGCTCGCAATCGCCACCGGCTTGCTCACCCGCCTCGGCGCCCTCGGCCTCGGCCTGTTCTGCCTGGCGACGGCGCTACTGTTCCACACCAACCTTGCCAGCCAGAACGAACTGCTGCATTTCGAAAAAGACCTTGCGATATCAGGCGGCATGTTCGTGCTCGCCCTGTCAGGCGCCGGCACCTTCTCGCTGGACCGGCTGGTCACGCTCCATCTGCAGCAACGCCGGCGCGACAAGGTCATGGTGGCCGCACTGCTGGCGGCGGAGAACGATATGTCGCTGCCGGTTTGAGGGGGCGAGCTGCCCTTGCGCATCGCCATGCCGGCCCGTCCCAAATGCTCGCCTGCTGGAACCAGTCCCGATGCCCCGCATTCTATTAGCTGGGGACGCAAGGAGTGTGTGATGAAAGCGGTTTTGGCACTGGTCGCGGGCTTCGTCCTGACCCTTGCGGTCTTTGCCAGCGGGCTGGCTTTCGCCGCCTGGCTGATTGTCGCCAAGCCCGTGCATCAGGCCAGGCCCGCCGACAGTGTCTCGCAGTTGTGGACCAGGGACGCACAGCTGGTGGACAAGGCAGCGCAGGACCTGGAGCGCGTGGCCGCGGCGCAGCCCCCGGCACCCGACGCCGCCGCCAGGATGCAGTCACCCGACCCGATCACTACAAGCGCCGTGGCGCCCGACACGAGCGAGCAGCAGGCTGCGCTGCCGGCTGCCCATGTCAGCTGGTGCGCGGACCGCTACCGCTCCTACAATCCTGACGACAACAGCTACATGTCCTACAGCGGCCAGCAGCGGCCCTGCGCGTCGCCCTATCTTGAAACCAGTGCCACCGGCGACCAGGCCGCGCAGCAACCCGCCGAAGTCAGCTACATCGGGGACGGCGCCGGCCCTGTGGTGGCAACAGCCGGCCTTTCGGACGATCACGTCGAATCCTGCTTCAGCCGCTACCGCTCCTACCGTCCCGAGGACAACAGCTACCAGCCCTATTCCGGCGGGCCGAGGCGCCAGTGCGAGTAGGGCGCGCGGGCTGCTTGAACCGCGTGCGATACTTGGCCATTTCGATCACGCAAAATCTTTGGATCGTTCGCGCCGGCGCGGCGTTCTTCCCTGACACCAAGGAGGAATGACGATGAGTGACGAACGGCACGAGAAGATCCAGAAGCGAGCTTACCAGATCTGGGAGCGCGAAGGCGGTGGCGATCCCGAGCATCACTGGCACCGGGCCGAGGCCGAAATCGACCGGGAAGCCGCTCTGCCGCTGACCGCCGACGACGCCGTGCCGCAAACCAGCGAGATCGCCAGCACCGACGTCCTGACCGTCGAGGAACTGGCCGTTCGCACCGGCATATCCGGCGACGAAGCGCAGGAGTTGATTGACAGGCTGGGCAACGATCGGGCGGCGGTTGAGCAGGCGGCGCGGAGCCTCAAGGGGAAAGGGCGGCGTACGTCTTGATTGTGGGCCTGCCTGCGGGCCGAAAGCTGCTACAGGCTTACTTCCGTCAGCGCCGTGTGAGCGTAAGTTTTTCAGTTTAGCAGACACGGCGTGCCGGAACTCATTGGGCTTTAGGAGTCATGCTGCGTTTTAGTGCCGCGTACACTCGTTGAGCCGCCGCTGCGCCGGGTGCATCTGTGCTGGCGAGGTTATGGCGCCATTGATCGGGGCAGGATCTACTGCGGCGCCCGCGCACTCTGCCAAAACCAGATTGCGAGCGAGCCGGATCGCCCACGGATCTGTGTCTCCACAGGTCCTCTTAAAGCACCGGATTTGAACAATGCGCAGTCGCGACCGGCGACATCAAGCATTTCGTTACTCACCGCCACTTCGGCATTCTGGCCGGCGGCGATCTCCATCAAGCGACTTGCAACGTTGACGGTGTCGCCGATGGCCGCGATGTGCTGACGCCCTTCGCCGCCGAGTCGAGAGGCCACGATTGTTCCATGATGCGCTCCAATCTTGAAGCCGATCCGGGATGCGGTCGACGCAGGCAACGAGGCAAGCCAATCGTTGGTGCGGCTGGAGAGCCCGACACAACAGCGGGCAGCATTGAAGGCGTCGTCTGTCGCCGGTTCCGGCAGGCCGAACAGGATCATGGCGCCGTCACCCATGAAACTCGTGACAACGCCACCACAGCTTGTCACTTCTTCGTCAACCAACGCGTGAAAATTGTTCAGGAGTTCGCGTGTGGCGCTCAGTCCAAATGTTTCACTCAGTCCGGTGAAGCCGGACAGGTCGATGAACAGGATGGCGGCTTCTGTCCGGACGGGTTCCGAGAGGAAGTCGCCATGCTTGGCGAGCCATGCCCCCAGTCCTGGGGCTTCAACGCGTTGAAGCAATTGGCTCTGCGTGGCGAAATATTGGGCCCGGCTCCTGCCCAGCCAAAGCTGCGCGGCCCCAAACAGGATTGCCGGCGGAACCGCAGCGGTCATCGGCAGCGCGGCGCTGAGCCAGATATGGTGCAGGAAAGCGGTCATGTTGACCACCAACCAGATCAGGACCACGCCGGCGACCGCCGTGAGACCGATGGCGTTACGGCGCCAAGCTAACAGGCCGACAAGAAGCATGGGCAGCGCCACTGCGAAGCCCGCGTCTGCAAGGCGAACGTTCTGGTCGCGCACGATTCCGTCGCCGGTCATCAGATGGGCAATCGCCGTCGACATGACCTCGACGCCCGGCAGTATGGGATCGAACGGTGTCGGGAAGACATCGCCGGTGCCGGTTGCGGTCGCTCCTATCAAGACAATTCGACCCCGGATAGCGCCGGGATCGATTTGGCCCTCCAGCACGGTCGCGGCGCTGATCGTGCGGATCGTGCCGCGCGGGCCATAGAATGTCAGAGGCAGGATGTGACCAATGTCCGTTCGGATCGACCGTCCGTCCAGCGATAGGTCATCGGACGCTATTCCAGGGTCCTCTCCCGCCGCCATGGCGGCAACACGCAATGAGAAGGACGCTTGCAACTGATCTCCGGTCCGAAACAGCAACGGCACGAACCGGGGCGTTCCCGTCCTGTCGGTGCCCACGTTCACGACGCCGACGGCGGCGGCGTCCGAAAACGCTTTCAGGGGCCACAGGAACCGCTCGGCATTCGGCACGCTGGCGAGGGGTCCTTCGCCCACGGCCAGCGTCCATTGTTTGCTTCCGGGGTAGATCGCCGCTGCTGCGATTACGCTTCTACTCGTGCTCAGCGAACGCGCGAGCGCCTCGTCAGTGTCTTTTGCCCCGGGGTCGACCAGCAGCAGGTCGAGCGCAATGGCTTTCGGCCCGAGCGGCTCTATCGTATCGATGATTCGGGCAAGCGTGGCGCGGCTGAGGGGATAGCTGCCCTCGCGCCGCACCGTTTCATCGTCTATTGCGACAATGGTGATCAGCTCCGGCGGCTTTGCCGTTCCTCGAACAAGCGTTCGAAGATCGGTCATCGTTGCCTCGACGCGATCGAGAAACCACAAATTGCCGTGCCAGTGCGCAAAGCCCAGGCCGGCGCCCCAAAGACCCGCCAGAATGAGCGCGATCAGCGTCGGCAGCCCTCGTCGGCTCATTGCAAGCTCATTGGGCAAGCTCACTGGGCAAGCTCACTGGCCGAAACGGGCCAGCAATGCGGAAACGCGCTTGGCGGGCCAGCGCTTGACGATGAGTTTGCCTGTCCCGGCCTCGACATCCACGCCATCGCCCGGTGCGAGGACCACGACGGCGGTGGATGCCGGTCTTTGCACGGCGACGCGACCTCTCAGGACGAAAACAGACGTCTTGCCATTGCCAACGTCGACTGCCCATTTTGTGCCCCGCACCGCGGCGATCGCCTGCGGGGTGATAACCGCGAAGCCACCCTGGACCGCGCCGGCCGGAGCATCGAGCAGCAGCGCTTTGCGCCGCAACCTGACCGCGTCGATACTGCCGTTTCGATCGCGATCCTCCAGCGTAAATCGAGCGCCACCTTCCACAATGACGACAAGGCCTTCCCGACATCTCAGAATCTGTCGGGACGTACCGGCCACCGGCTCGAACGTACACCCTGCATCCTGCGCCTGCGCGGCATCCACCCAGAAGACACCGGCAAACAGGACAGCCACCAGGCTACGGAAAAATCGGCCCCTTGCGCTCATCAACGTCTCCTCGCTTTGCGAAACTCTGCGGCAGGAAAATCTTCTGCCGTCAGCTTGCCCGCATGTTTGGTTCACGAGCCGGCACTTGCAGCCGCGTTGGCTTGAGGGATGCCGACTGGCAATCGTAACACGACAAGCTGCTCCGGCGTTAAGCATGTTGGGGCGGGTCGTGTTCGCCGGACAGGTGAGGGCGGCGCCCATGGCGACCACGAGCCCCATAGGCACCAGGCCGCGTTCGAGATCGACAGGGAAGCCGCCCTGCCGCTGACGGCCGACAAAGCCCTGCCGCAAACAAGGGGATTACCGGCACCGACGTTCTAACAGTCGAGGAACTGGCCGTGCGCACTGGCATGTCGGGGGACGAAGCGCGGGCTCTGGTCGACCGCCTGGGCACCGACCGCGCCGCCATCGGACAAAAAAGACTGGGAAGAGGTGCAATCTCGGCGCGTTTGATAACCGCGAAGCGGCGGAGAAGCATGAGCGGAAGGTGCAGTATTTCAAGCGGCATTGAGGAGGTGGTCGCAATAGCGATACACTGCTGCGGCCACTCCATTGGAGGCGTTCATTCTCTGTAATTACGAATGGCAGCAATGCGCCGCATATCGGCCGTTGAGGATGCCTTTGCCACCGCCTGAAAGCGGACGTTAGCAGCGACCACGCTGGCAGTTGCGTCTAGGTTTCGCCTGACGCCTTCTCCGAACACCTCAGCCGCTTGTTTCAGAGCGCCCATTGCAAAAGGCGATCCAAAGCCCGAAGAATCTCGAATAGGTGAAAGCAGAACGCCCGGCTGCATGTAGCACGCGTCGCGAGCGCCGCACGGTTTGCCTGCCACACTCGGGCTCGCTATGATCTACCGCGGGTCGAAACCGTCTGGCCCGCGACGGAGTAACTAAATAAGAACAAGAACAAACAGCGGAGGTTATCGGCCCATCTCGTGAGGGGATGCGCCTCCTCGTTTCCCCTCGGACATGCCCGTTCTCCATCTGGATCTGAAGGAGAAACCAGGAAATGACGGAATTCGAATTGAAGCTGCAGTCGGCCGCCAAACTTACCGCGAAAGGCAGGGTTTCGCGTCGTGACTTTGTTCAGCTGGCGCTCGCCGCCGGCCTTACCGCTTCGGCCGCCAATGCGATGTTCGTCCAGGCGGTGCGCGCGGAACCGAAGAGAGGCGGCACCTTGAAGATCGGCATGGGCGAGGGTGCCGCCACCGATACACTGGACCCGGGTCTCTCCCTCAACTCGTTCACCGGCACCGCACTAGTGGGAACCTTGTCGAACAGCCTGACAGAGATCGATTCCAAGGGCAACGTGGTCCCCGACCTCGCCGAAAGCTTTGAGCCGTCAGAAGGCGCCAAGAAGTGGGTGTTCAAACTGAGGAAAGGCGCCACCTTTCACAATGGCAAGACGGTTACCGCTGACGATGTCGTGGCCTCGGTCAGGCATCACACCATCGAGGGCACGAAATCGGCGGCGAAATCGCTCTTGGCTTCGGTCAAGAATGTCGTCGCCGACGGTGCCGAGACGGTGGTGTTCGAACTCGACGGCGGCAATGCCGACTTCCCCTACATCATGTCGGACCTCCCGGTCGTGCCGGCGAAAGAGGGCGGCATCGACTGGGAGTCGGGCGTCCGCACCGGCCCCTATATGCTCGAGAAATTCGAGCCCGGCGTCATAGCCACCTTCAACAAGAACCCGAACTACTTCAAATCCGACAGGGGCTGGTTCGACCGTGTCGAATGCCTGGCGATCAACGATGTAACGGCGCGCACCAACGCGCTCTATACCGGCGAGGTCCACTACATGGATCGCTGCGATCTGAAGACGCTCGACATTCTGACGCAGAACCCCGATCTCGTGATCTCGGAGACGACAGGCTACGGCCACTACGTTTTTGTCATGAACGTCCAGAAGGCGCCCTTCGACAATCCCGATGTGCGCAATGCGATCAAGTACTCGCTCAATCGCGACGAGATCGTGCAGAAGGTGTTTCTCGGCCACGGTGCCATCGGCAACGACAATCCGATCGCACCGACCGTCAAGTTCGCGACCGATCCGAAGCCGAAGCACGTCTACGATCCCGACATGGTCAAGAGCCTCCTCAAGAAGGCGGGGGCCGAGAACACCCAGTTCGAACTGTCGGTCGCGGATGCCGCGTTCGCGGGTGCGACCGACTCGGCTCTCCTCTGGCAGGAGCATGCCCGGGCGGCTGGGCTCAACCTGAATGTGATCAGGGAGCCCAATGACGGCTACTGGGACAATGTCTGGCTCAAGAAGCCGTTCTACGGCTCTTACTGGGCTGGCCGGCCGACGTGCGACTGGATGCTCGCCACCGCCTATGCGGCGGAAGCGGTGTGGAACGAAACGTTCTGGAAAAATCCGCGCTTTAATGAGCTGCTCGTCGCCGCCCGCTCGGAGACCGACGATACCAGGCGTGCCGGCATGTATGCCGAAATGCAACAATTGGTGCATGACGACGGCGGGCTCATTAATCTCGTCTTCAACTCCTATGTCGATGCCCACACCAAGGCTCTCGCCCATGGCGAGGTGGCTTCGAACTGGCCGATGGACGGGCAGAAGATCGCCGAACGCTGGTGGTTCGCCTAGGCCGTGTACACACAAATTGGGATGGCCAACTGGACGCGTTTGATGTCTCCTTGTCCCCCAACGGCGGTTCCGGAGCGGATATCGCAACGGGTCCGAGTTGGACCACAACCGGAAATCCCTGGCGCGCGTCTAAGGGCCCGTCAATTGCCTCTGATTTTGGACAGCGCGTCCTTTGCGTAGGCGCCAACCAGAGCTTCATTCTGGAGTGCCACGAGCGCAGGTATCGCAGCTCGTGCCGAAGGCCCGACCTTTCCCAGCGCCTCGATGGCCTCCCGGCGGAGATATTCAACCTTAAGCGCTTCAACCAGAGCCGGAACGGCTTGTGCTGCCGCTGGTCCAAACCAACCCAGTCGCTTTGCTGCATATTGCTGGGAAAAGGGATTGCCGGTCCCAAGCTCTGCTTCCAGGCTCGGAACGGTGACGTCCAGCGGCAGCGCAGCGATACGAACACCGTCATTCAGGCGCTCCCGGACGCTTGCATGTTCATGATCCCATTTGAACGAGAGGTGTAAGGTGTCGGGAAGGTTTTCGAGCCCTTTCTGGTCTACACCCGGTCGGAACTTCAGTAGCATTTTCCTCGCTCCTTCCCGGCGACCGAGCTGCGCCAGCACCGAACTGAAAGGTAGAAAGAGCGCAGTTGCGTCTGGGTTTCGCCTGACGCCTTCTCCGAACACCTCAGCCGCTTGTTTCAGATCGTCCATTGCAAAAAGCGCCAATCCACGAGCGAGAACGTAGTGGGTTGGATAGTTCGGGTTGAGCCGCATGGCGGTCGCGACGAAATTCAGCGCCTCGGCAGGTTCGCCTGAGATCGTCAGCGCCAAAGCCGTTGCGATGTGTGCCTCGGGGTCGTTCGGATCCGATGCAATCGCTCGACCGGCATTCCTCCGTGCATCTTCGGCCAGACCTTGATAAACGTCCCGCAACGCCTCGACCGTATAAGACAGTGACGTTGGATATTTCTTGGCCAGCTCTACGTAATCGTGAGCTCCCCACCAGAAATATGGTTCGTCCCTTCCGAGTTCTTTACCCCAAAGTGACTCAACGACGCGGAAGTAGGCCAGCGCCAGGGCGGCATAAGCGCGCCCATATTCGGGATCAAGTTCGGTTGCTTTTTTCAAGGAAGTGATGGCGGCAGCTGTGTCCGTTGCGTTGTAACGGAGATAAAGGCTCCAACCCTTTTCGAAAGCTTCCTTGGCTGCAATGTTGTCCGGCTTGGCGCGGGCTATTTCCGCTTTTTCGGTGGTGGTGAGATTGACCTTCAACGCTTCGACGATCTTTGCGACAAAAACGTCCTGGACCGCAAAAACATCGGCGACGTTTCCATCGAACCTGTCCGCCCACACATGCCCGCCGGTGAGGGCATCGATGAGCTGGGCATTGACTCGCACCTGCCCGCCAGCTCGCTGTACGCTCCCCTCGAGAACGTAACGCACACCAAGTTCTTCGGCGACCTGGCCGATTTTTACCGGCTTGCCGCGGTAAACGAATGTCGAGTTTCGCGCGATCACGAAGAGGCCGGAAACCTTGGAAAGGTCGGTGATCAAGTCATCGGTCATACCGTCAGTAAAGGTCTCTTGCCCCGCCTCGTCGGACATGTTGGTGAACGGGAGCACGGCGACTGACGGCTTATTGGGCAGCGGCAACGCCATCTTCGATTGCGAGGCCACGTCACTGGGTCGAACGAGATCGTCACCAAAGCGTTGCCAAAGCGCCAGCCCCGCGCCGATCAGAATCAATACTGTGGCCGCGAATGCGATCCAGCGCCGCGTGCCGTCAGGTTTGCGACTTCCTGAGACAACCGGGGTGCGCGGGCCTACTCGGTAGAGGCGAACGGGCTTCTCGATGTTCTTGACACGCTGTTCGCCCAAAGACTCGAACCCATAGTCCAACTTCCTCTCGACCTGATCAAATGCTGCTCCCGAAATCAGCACGCCTCCCGGCGGCGCCAACCCTTCGAGCCTCGCCGCCACATTCACCCCATCACCGTAGATGTCCGCCCCTTCAATGATGACGTCGCCAAGGTTGATGCCAATGCGGAATTCGAGCTGTTTTTCTTTCGGCAGTTCGGCATTGTATTCTGACATGGTGCGCTGGATTTCGACGGCGCAGGTGACTGCATCAACAACGCTCGGGAACTCTACCAGCGCACCATCACCCATGAGCTTTACGATGCGCCCTCTATGAGCGGTAATTTTCGGATCGATAAGATTCTCGCGGGTGCTCTTGAGGCGTGCCAGAGTATCCGCCTCGTCAGCCTCCATGAGGCGGCTGTAGCCAACGACGTCGGCGGCGAGAATCGCCGCAAGCCTGCGCTCCATATATGGGCTCCGGACCGGGTTGCACCATGATAGAAGGGTATCGCTTCGCAGCCTAGCCCTCTTCAGGTCCGCTTCGGGTCAGGTCACGACGATGCCCGTGCCGACCTGCATGTCCGCTCTTGAAGCTCCAGAAGCTGCCGGTGCGCATTCGGCCATATCAAGACGTACAATGTGTCGCCGGTTGGCGTCCGAAACTGGCGTCTAGCCAACCTTCCAATTTCACGCGGGCTCCCCCTCCCGTTAACCTTTCATTAACCATGCCTGGCCTAGCGTTTACCTCTCAGTAAGGAATCGCCCGCCGTGACCTTTGCCGCTCCCCTCGAGGCCAAATCCATTCGCTTTCGCGCCCGCTCCTTCGTCGCTTTCACGCTGACGCCGGAGGCGCCTTTGGATGTGTGGCTGGAGAGCCTCGATCGCTGGATCGGCAATTCGCCGGGCTATTTCGCCGGCCGTCCGGTGGTGCTGGATCTCAACGTGCTGAAGCCCGATGTCGTCGCCATTGAAGCGCTGATCGGCGTGCTCGGCCAGCGTGGCATCCGCGTCTATGCCATTGAGCTCGATGGCGGCGCCGAACTTGGCGCGCACCTGCCGCCGGTGCTTGTCGGCGCCAAGGAGGCGACGTCAGATGGGTTGCTGCAGCCGAGCCGCAAGGCGGGCAGGGCGGAGGACGCTACGGCGGCGAGTGATATGAAGCCGGCAGGTGATTTGAAGGCGGATGTGAAGGCAAACGATTTGAAGCCGGCGGGCGATGCCAGGCCGCTGCCGCCCGACGCCAAGGTCCCGGACGCCGGCACGTTGATGATCCGCTCGCCGATCCGCTCGGGCCAGCTCATCTTCCATCCGCATGGCGATGTCATCGTGCTTGGCTCGGTCGCTTCCGGTTCCGAGATCGTCGCCACCGGCTCGATCCATGTCTATGGCACGCTGCGCGGCCGCGCTTCGGCGGGCGCTCAAGGCAACACGGCCGCCCGCGTCTTTTGCCGCAGGAACGAGGCCGAGCTTCTGTCGGTGGACGGCTGGTATTGCACGGCCGAGGAGATGGACCCGTCAGTCCGGGGCAAGCCTGTGCAGGCATTTCTCGACAACGGCATGCTGCGCATCGCCCCTTTCAGCTAATGCGCCGGGTGCGGCTCGCGCCCGGTCAGCGACATAACGAACAACAATGGAGGCTTTTTTGATGGGCAAGGTAGTGGTGGTCACCTCGGGCAAGGGGGGCGTCGGCAAGACGACCTCGACCGCGGCTCTGGGGGCGGCGGTCGCCAAGACCGGCAAGAAGGTGGCGCTGGTGGATTTCGATGTCGGCCTGCGAAACCTCGATTTGATCATGGGCGCCGAACGCCGCGTCGTGTTCGACCTCGTCAACGTCATCCAGGGCTCGGCAAAACTGTCGCAGGCGCTGATCCGCGACAAGCGGGTCGAGACGCTGTTCCTGCTGCCGGCCTCGCAGACGCGCGACAAGGATGCGCTGACCGAGGAGGGCGTGGCCGAGGTCATCGGCAAGCTGCGCTCGGTCTTCGACTATGTCTTCTGCGACAGCCCGGCCGGCATCGAGCGCGGCGCCCAGCTCGCCATGCGCTTTGCCGACGAGGCCGTCATCGTCACCAATCCGGAAGTGTCGTCGGTGCGCGATTCCGATCGCATCATCGGCCTGCTGGACGCCCGCACCTTGCGCGCCGAACAGGGTGAGCAGATCGCCAAGCATGTGCTGGTCACGCGCTACGATGCGGCGCGCGCGGCGCGCGGCGAAATGCTGTCGATCGACGACGTGCTGGAAATTCTGTCGACGCCCCTGCTCGGCATCATCCCCGAGAGCCAGGACGTGCTGCGCGCCTCCAACCTCGGTTCGCCGGTGACGCTGTCGGAGCCGCTCAATGCCGCCGCCAAGGCTTACATCGATGCCGCAAAGCGGCTCGAGGGAGAACAGCTGCCGGTCATCGTGCCCTTCGAGCGCAAGGGCTTCCTCGACCGTCTGCTGGGAAGGAGGGCGGCATGAACCTGCTCGACATCTTCAAGCGGCGCACTAGCGCGCCGGTGGCGCGCGAACGGCTGCAAGTGCTGCTCGCCTATGAGCGCCGCAACCGCAGCCAGCCCGACCTCGTCTCCATCCTGCGCGAGGAGATCATGGCCGTGATCGCCAAGCACGTGCAGATCGACCAGGACTATCTCCAGGTCTCGATGGACCGCGGCGAGACCATGTCGACGCTGGAAATCGACATCCAGATCCCCAACAAGAGCCCCATGCCGCTGGCGATGGCGGGGTGAGTTAACAGGACTTGGGTTTCCTCGCCCCCGCAAGGCGGGGGAGAGGTGGCCGCGAAGCGGTCGGAGAGGGGGCCTGCGACGCTGGCGGGTTCCCTCTGAATCATTTTCAAGGCTGAGCTACTCCCCTCTCCGTCGCGGCTTCGCCGCGCCCCACCTCTCCCCACTATCGTGGGGCGAGGAACATCTTGCGAAGCTGGCGCCAAGCATCCCCACCCGGACCTGCGGTCCGACCTCCCAACAAGGGGGAGGTAGGGGGCGGCCTTATCTCGAAAAACATTAAACCAAACGGTTGACTATCCAAAAGCGTGCCGCTATATTCAACTACATGGTTGAATTAGAGGCGCCCCAGATGGACCAGGTTTTTCACGCCCTTAGCGATACCACGCGCCGGCACATGCTTAACGACCTCGCCGGCGGCGAGCGCACGGTGAGCGAACTGGCCCAGCCCTTTGCCATGTCGCTGGCTGCAGCCTCCAAGCACATCAAGGCGCTGGAGCATGCCGGGCTGATCCGTCGCGAAGTGCGCGGCCGCACCCATGTCTGCCGGCTCGAGGCCCGCCCGCTGGCCACCGCCTATCAGTGGCTCGGCCAATACTCGCGTTTCTGGAACAGCCGCCTCGATGTTCTCGAACAGCTTTTGCGCGAGGAGGCGGGGCGCAAAACGTCGACAACGCAGTCAACGCCGGAACCGGCAAATCCATCGAAGTCGGAACCATCCAGGCCGGAACCATCCAGGCCAACATCACCCAGGCCAACATCATCCGAGGGAGACGACCAATGAACCAGATGAACAGCTTCGACGGCTACGCCCAGCTGATCCAGCCGGCCACCTTGAGGATCGAACGGCTTTTGCCCGGAACCATGGAACGCGTCTGGGAATATCTGACGCAGAGCGATCTGCGCCGCCAGTGGCTGGCAGCCGGCGACATGGATATGGACGAAGGCTCTTCCTTTGAACTTGTCTGGCGCAACGACGAACTGACCGACCCGCCCGGTCAGAGGCCGGCCGCCTTCAGTGGTGGCGAGCAGCGGATGCAGAACCAGATCGTCGAATGCGATCCGCCGCGCAAGCTCACCATCACCTGGAACGGCAGCGGCAATGTCACGTTCGAATTGGCGCAGCGCGGCGACGACGTCCTGCTTACCTTGGTCCACCGCCGCCTGGCCGATCGCTCGAGCTTGATGATGCATGCCGCCGGCTGGCACATACATCTCGACATCCTGGCCGCCCGCGTGGCGGGCGAAAAGCCGGAACCGTTCTGGGACGGCTGGAGCCGTCTGATGACGGAATACGACCAGCGCCTGCCGGCCTGACCTAACGCACGCCCTGACCTGACGCATCGCCCGGTCCAACCGGGCGGGGCACCATCGATCCCTTGCGCCGGATGCCGGCGCAAGGGCCGGCGAAACACGCGCCTTCGCCAGTCACCGCGGCGCGCCATCAGAAATGAAACGAAGCAACGTGCTTGCATGCCGCAAGCCTGAAGGAGGAAGTCATGCGTAAATTGATCACCGGAATGAAGATCTCCATCGACGGCAAGATGGAAGGACCCGAAGGCTTCGCCGACTGGGTCGACAACTGGTCGGAGGAATATGGGCTGATGCCTGAGATCGATGCCTGCGTGCTCGGCGGTGTCATGTATGCCGGCTACGAACGCTACTGGAGCGCGATCCAGCAAAACGAGCCCGACCAGCCGCTGCCGATGACCGGCAAGCTGGTCGACCCGGCCGAACTCGAATGGGCGCGCTTCGCCGCCAAGACCCCGCATTATGTTCTGTCGAACAGCATGAATTCGGCAGCCTGGTCGTCAACGCGCTTCCTGCGCAGCCTCGACGAGATCGCGGCGTTGAAGCGCGAGCCCGGCAAGGACATCTACCTCATGGGCGGCGCCCGTATCACCGCCAGCCTGATCGAGGCCGGGCTGGTCGATGAAATGCGGCTGATCGTCTATCCAATGCTTGCCGGCGACGGCAAGGCGCTGTTCGGCACAGTGCACACCCGGCACAGGCTGGAACTGCGCAAGGTCGAGCCGCTGTCGGATGGGCGGGTGAGCCTGGTGTATGGGTTGGCGTAGGCCTTGGTGATCTTGGTTCCTCGCCCCCACGGAAGTGGGGGAGAGGTGGCCGCGAAGCGGTCGGAGAGGGGGCTGCGACGTCAATGATCTCTCTCTCGTTGAAGGCCGCGCCATTCCCCGCTCCGTCGCGGCTTCGCCGCGCCACCTCTCCCCCATTTCATGGGGGCGAGGAAATAGCGTCGCTCTCCCTTGCCCCATCAACAGCCCAGCCGTGCCACACGACAGACCCGCCCGTTGCCCTTATCCCGGGCCTGCGCTGCGGCGGCGGCTGGTCGCGGCTGTGCGGAGGGAGGAGACAGAATTGACGTCGACGCCAATTGCCCGAGCCGAAGCGAAAGCCTTGCCCATTGGTGCGCTGCTTGGCGCCATGGTGTCGATCCAGATCGGCGCCACCTTCGCAAAAGGCCTGTTCCCGCTGATCGGCGCCAATGGCACCACGGCGCTCCGGCTGGTCGTCGGGGCGCTGATGCTGGCGGCGGTGCTGAGACCCTGGCGGGTGTGGCCGTCGCGCGCCGTACTGCCCTGGCTCATCGCCTATGGCGTGAACCTCGCGGCGCTGAACCTTCTGTTTTATGCCGCCCTTGCCAGAATCCCGCTCGGCGTCGCGGTGGCGCTCGAATTCTCCGGTCCGCTTTTGGTGGCAACGCTGTCGTCGCGGCGCGCCAGCGACTTTGTCTGGGTGGCGCTGGCCGTCGCCGGCATCGTGCTGTTGTCGCCCTTCATCCATTCCGGTCGTGCGCTCGACCCGATCGGCGTGATGCTGGCGCTTGCCGCGGGCGGCTGCTGGGCGCTCTACATCGTCTTTGCGCAAAAAGCGGGCGCCGAGCTCGGCAGCCGGACAACCGCTTACGGGCTGATCATCGCCGCTGCTGTCGCCCTGCCGTTCGGCATCGCCGAGGCGGGTTCCGGCCTCCTCGCACCGGCGATCCTGGTCAGCGCGCTGATGGTCGGGCTGTTCTCCAGCGCCTTGCCGTTCTGGCTGGAGATGGTGGCGCTGACCCGGATGCCGGCCAGGCTCTACGGCACGCTGACCTGCCTGGAGCCGGCGCTGGGCGCGCTGGCCGGCTTCCTGTTCCTGCACGAGATCCTGAGCCCGCTGCAATGCACGGGCATCGCCGCCGTGGTTGTCGCCGCCTTCGGCGCCGCGCTGACGACGAAGCCGCCTGTGCCGTCGCCGGAATAGGTGCCGGTCGGCGTGAACTGTCTTTCGAAATGTTATACCCTGGTGCCCGGGCAGGGGAGAGGGCATGTCGATTGCGCGGCGCTGGTTGTTCTACAAATCCTTTCTCGAGACGGAGTTTTCCAGTTCAGCTCCGACCCTCGGTTGGCGGCTTCGCAGCCTGCTCAAGGGGCATCCCTCAAAGGGCCTGGTGATGCTGGGGGACAGGGCCTATCGGGAGCATGATTATTTCAACTTCACCTTGGAACGGCGGCGCAAGGCGACCTACAATCTCCGCCTTGAGCAAGCACTGCACAACAAACTGGATCAGAAACTCTGGCTCGATTGCGTCATGCCATCCGTGGCGCCGCCGGCCACCCACTATGTTGCAGGCCAAAAGCTCATAAGCCTGGCTGGCGATGGCAAGATCCGCGAACTGGGTGCGCTGCTTCCGCTGCTCGCCGAAAAAGGCGAACTGTTCCTGAAGCCCGCCGGCGAGGGCAAGGGCAAAGGCGCCAAGAGGCTGGGGCAATTGCCCGACGGCATCCTCGTAAATGGCAATCGCATCGAGGCGCGGTATTTGCTGGATAGCTTTTCCAGCGCTTCGTCCACCGGCTACATCGTCTCCGACATCATCCGGCAAGGCCCCTGGAGCGAAGCCTTCTTTCCCGCGACGTTGAACACGCTGCGCGTACTGACCGGCACGCATTTTTCAGACCACCGGCCGGCCTTTCTCGCAGCGACGATGAAAATGGGCCGGCCTGCAACCTATCCCACCGACAATTGGCAATCGGGCAAAGGCGGCATCGCCGCCAAGGTGGATATCGACACTGGCGTCCTGGCCGCCGGGCTGTTCTACAATGCTGAACTCAAGAGGCGTGAATTCCGGGAAACGCACCCCGAAAGCGGTGTCCAGATTCGCGGTGCTGTCGTGCCCGACTGGCAGGCCGTCAAATCGGTGATGCTTCATCTTGCGAGTCTGTTGCCCTATCCCGGCCTCGTTGGATGGGATGTCGCCCTGATGCCAACCGGCATCGTCATCGTCGAGGCCAACACCAGCGCCGGGCTGGACATCCACCAATGTCACGGCAGTCTCAAACAGACCCCGGAGCAGCGCAGCTTCTGGGCTGAAATGCGGATGTGAGATCACACGCAGGGTTCGCCGGCTCCGGTGTCCGGTTGCTCTGAATGCCGCGGCATCGGTATATGGCTCATCGCGGAGATCCCATGGGCGTGGCGAAGGCTGACGGCGGTGCTTGAATCTTCTTTGGTCAAAGCGGCAATCTTGCTGGGGCTTGCCCTTGTCGTTGCGATGCTCGCCTGGCGGCAGTTGCGCTCTCGTCGCAAGGCGCGCCTGCGTGAGAATCCGGCAAACGACTATGCCGTGCGGCGGGACTGGTCGGACAGCCGCGGCCAACTCAACTATTCATCCTTTGTCTATTTCGACGCCGATCGCGACGGCCGCTATGGGCTGGGCGACCGGCCGATGGCCGGCATCATGGTCAGGCTGCATGACGGCGAGGGCCGTCTCGTGGCAGCGGCGCGGAGCAATCGCGCTGGCTTTGCCAATTTCAAGACGTCGACGAAACGCCGGGCCGCACCCATCCATGTGCCGGGAAACTACCGGTTCACGGTTTCGGTGCCGCCCGGCTGGCGTTCGAGCAGCGCCAACGAGGTCCAGTCGCAGCACGTCCAGTCGCTGCCGGGTTCGCCAACAGGGCTGGTTACGGAGGCGATGCTGCAGCCGGTTGGCCTGTTTCCTGCGCGGCAGCTCAGCGGCCGCGTTGCCGACAATATCTCGGCGAGCGTCTCGGTGACACGGAACGGACAGGTGGTGGCCGTGCATTCGCTTGGCAATGGCGCCGGCTTTCGCGTCGATCTGCCCGATGACGTCGACGCGGTCGAAATCACCGGCGATGGTGTGGCGCGCCGGCTGGCCTTGTCGGCCTACCCGACGGAGGTCGGCCTGCTGTCGCCCGAAAATGCCGCCATCGACGGTGCCGCGTCCTTGCAGACTATCGGTTTCGACGATGTCACCGGGCGCGGCTTGCGCAAGGTGCCGTCCGGCTATGCCGGGTTCACCTGGTTCAATTTGAACGCGATGGCGCGCGATCACATCGACGGCAGCGAAGGCTATGTCAACGGCAACATCTCGGGGGACCATGTCTGCTATACGAGCAGTGGACATCCGGCCGAATTCTCGAGCGACCGCCCGTTCGGCTTCCACTCCGTGATGTTGACCGCGGCGTGGTTGAAGTCCGAAGGCGAAACCGCCCTGATCGAGAGTTGGCTCGGCGACCGGCTGGTCGCCAGCGACACCGTCACCCTGTCGGCGCTGGCACCTGTGCACTACGCGCCGATGCTGGCGGCGGTGACACGCGTGCGTTTTTCCACACGCCACTACTGGCAGCTCGTGCTTGAAGATCTGGTGGTGGCGCGCTGAATGGTCCCGAGACCTGCGTTCAGGAAAAGACCACTCTAGAAACGATCAGGCCCTGCTCTGTCAGCATGGCCTCGATCAGTCGGGATGAAAAGGTTATTGCGGGATAGGGTTGGAAGCACCGTTCGCCGTAACCTGCGAGAGCTTGCCCTTCTTGACCAGCACTGGCTTTGAATAGGTCTTCTTCATATTTCCCATCTCCAATTTTCTGCCCTGAAAACCTGCCCTTCGGCCAAGTGGCATCCGGACGATCCAACTATTATGTGGTAGGCCCGGAACCGGCGCCGTTGGTGACAGCCGTAACCCTCGAGAGTGTACCTTTTTTGACCAGCACCGGCTTCAAATAGGTTTTCTTCATAGTGCATCCTCCAGGATGACGCGATAATGCCTGACAGATCGACACTGTCAACCTTTGCGGTACCGTCACCCCGTCCCGGTTTTTCTTGCCGTCGATGCGCTAACCCGCAAATCCACCTTCATCGAGAAAGCGTTGTTCTTGGGCGCGCGTTGATGTGGGCCCGGCTTGGCTGGTCGGGCTGCTCAAACAGACCTGACGCAGCCAGTGGTTGCAAGATATCGGACTTAAGTCTCACAATTTTACAAAAAAGGTCTGTATTGACTGAGACAGGGGTCGTAAGCCGCTTTCGCAAGAGCGTCGATTTGTGAATGCTGTTCTGGTAACGCCATCCGTTTGACGGATCGAATCGGTCCTCGCTGACGATCAGGGGTAGAACAGATTACGCGCTTGCGCCAACTCTCCTGGCTTGCCTTGCGGGCGTCCACGACGCTCGCCCTGGTGCTTGTGCCCTATCACTTCGGCTTTGACGGCGCCGCCAAGATTGCCGCCAGCAGCGCCTACGCCAAGGATGGCGGCAGTGGCGGCAATGGCGGCGGCGGCAATGGCGGCGGCGGCGGTAACGGGGGTGGCAATGGCGGTGGCAACGGAAACGGCGGTGGCAACGGCAACGCCGGTGGAAACGGTAACGGCAACAGTGGTGGCAACGGCAAGGGCAAGGGCAATACCGGGGCCGGCAAGGCCAACCATGTGAATTCAGCAACCGGCGACCAGGTCGAGGTCGACGCCGCCGGCATCACGGTCACCCATCCCAACGGCATGAAGGAAGATATCCACAATGGCCGGTTCACGATGAAGGATGCGCTCGACCGCACCATTGTCGAACGGGCGGCGACCCCCGCCGATGTGGCACGTCTAAAAAGTTTGTGAGGGCTGGCCGCTTTTGGGCGGATGCGTTTGTCTCAGTGCCAGGTCCGGACGGGTGTCGTCTATGCGCCGCGCGTCAATCCGTGCGCTCCCGCGCCTCGCGCATCAGCAGCGCCGCCTCGGTGCGGTTGCGGACATTGAGCTTGGCCAGAACCCGCGTCATGTGATGCTTGACCGTCTTCTCCTGCAGTGAAAGCCGTGCGGCGACTTCCTTGTTGCTCAAGCCTTCCGCCACCAGTCGCAGTATATCGTCCTCGCGGCTGGTGAGCTGCTGGATGGGGTCGGTTTTGCGGGTTGCCGGCTGCAACAGGTCCGACAGAAGCCGGGCCGACAGTGTCGGCGAGACATAGCTTTCGCCAGCCGCGACATTGCTGAGGATTTCGGCCAGCGCCTTCGAACCGACGCCTTTCAGCACATAGCCGCGCGCGCCGGCATT
>NZ_JBSKBQ010000006.1:0-270005 GCF_053714375.1 Mesorhizobium sp. ArgA1 | reverse complement strand
CGCTCGGCTTTGTCGTCATCGCAAAATCCCCGTTTCAAAAACAGGGAATCATATCCACCCAATTTTGCAACAGTCCCACAAGGGGAGAAGGAGAAGCCGCCCCTCACGGCATCAACTGGTACTCATAAAGCTTCTGGTACAGCCCGCCCTGGTTGAGCAGCGTGCGGTGCGCGCCGCTTTCGACCACCTTGCCGGCTTCCAGCACGACGATCGTGTCGGCTTGGTGCACGGTCGACAGGCGGTGGGCGATGACGATGGTGGTGCGCCCGACCGTCAGCTGTTGCAACGCGTCGCGAAACAGCGCCTCGGATTCGGCGTCGAGCGCGCTGGTCGCCTCGTCGAGCAGCAGGATCTCGGCATTGCGCAGCATGGCGCGCGCGATCGAGATGCGCTGGCGCTGACCGCCGGAAAGCAGCGCGCCGTTCTCGCCGACATCCGTATCATAGCCCTTGGCCATGGCGCTGATGAAGTCATGCGCATTGGCCGCTCTCGCGGCGGCAATCACCTCGGCGTCGGTCGCGTCCTGACGCCCGAGCCGGATGTTGTGCATCACGGTGCCGGCAAACAGGAACGTGTCCTGACTGACATAGGCGATCTTTTCCCGCACCGAGGAGAGCGTGGCGTCGGAGATATCCTGGCCATCGAACAGCACCCTGCCGACCTGCGGGTCGTACATGCGCATGATCAGGTTCAGGATGGTCGACTTGCCACTGCCCGATGGTCCGACCAGCGCCGTCATCTTGCCGGCCGCGAGCGTCAGGTCGAGCCCTTCGAACACCGGCGGGCTTTCCGGGTAGGCGAAGCTGACATTGTCGAAATGGATTTCGCCCGGCCCGGCCTGCATCGGCTTTGCATCGGGTTTCTCGGCCAGCGTCAGCGGCCGGTCGGCGAGCTGGAACATCATGCGCACGCCGACAATGCCGGTTTCCAGCGAAATGCGCACGCGCGCCAGGCGCTTTGCCGGTTCGTAGGCCAGCAGCAGGGCCGCGATGAAAGCCATGATATTGCCCGGCATCTGGCCGCCACCCAGAACCAGGAAGCCGCTGACCAGGACGGAGCCGGAGATTGCCAACCCGGCAAGCGTTTCCATAACCGGACTGGTGGCGGCTTCCAGCGTCGCGATATTGTTGGCGCGGTTCTCCACGTCCGACACGGCCTTGTACATGCGCTTGCGCATCGCGCCTTCGAGGCCGAAGGATTTCACCACGCGCACGCCCACCGCCGTTTCCTGCATCACCTGCACGATCTGGCCGAGCGAGCGGAACTCCTGCGCGGCAATCTTGCGCACGCGTTTCAGGATGTGGTTGACGCCGTAAATGGCTACGGGACCAATGACAAAACAGATCAGGGACAGCGCCGGCTGCTGCCAGACCATCACCCCCACCAGCACAATCATCGTCACCAGATCGCGCACATAGGATGTGACGACGAGGTCGAGCACGTTGCGCGCTGCCTGCGCGTTGTTGGTCATGCGGGTGATCAGCTCCGACGACGAGGTCGAATGGTAGAACTCGATGCCTTGCGCCAGGATGCGGTCGTAGATCTTGCGTTGCCGGTCGGCGATGATGCTGTTGCCGACGCGGCTCATAAAGTAGGCCTGCACGAAGTTGGCGATGCCCTTAAAGACGAAGATCGCGGCGACCCCTCCGGCAATCAGGTTGACCCGGTCGAGCCTCTTGTAGATCACGAACTCATTGGTGATCTCGCGAAGAATCCAGGCGCTGGCGCCGGTCATGGCGGCCACCACCAGCATCGATGCGATCGCCGCGGCATAGCCAAACTTGTGCTCGTGGAAGGATTCCCTGACGAGCCTCGCGATGAGGCGCTGGTTTTCCGTAGAACGGAAGAAGCGAAACAATGGTTGATCCCATGCCTGACTGAGACGAATTTCGGATTCGCCACGGGGGCGAAAGGCGGCTTATAGAGCGAGTTGCCACCGGATGGAACCTTTCGCTGCCGCGGAGACAAACGGCTGCGGCCGGGTGTCTTTTGCGCCACGATTGTGACGAGTGATCTGCAGGGAGATGACGACAGATGGATTTCGACCTTGTTGTGCGCGGCGGAACCCTGCCGGACGGCACCGTCGCCGACCTCGGCATATCAGGCGACACGATCGTCGCCATCGAGCCCGAACTGAACGTCACCGCCGGCACGGCGATCGATGCACATGGCAATCTGATTTCGCCGCCCTTCGTCGATCCGCATTTCCACATGGACGCCACGCTGTCCTACGGCATTCCGCGCATCAACGCCTCGGGCACGCTGCTCGAAGGCATCTCGCTGTGGGGCGAGCTGAAGCCGCTGTTGACGCATGAAGCCGTGCGCGAGCGGGCGCTCGCCTATTGCGACTGGGCGGTCTCGATGGGCCTGCTTGCCATCCGCACCCATGTCGATGTCTGCGACGATAGGCTGCTGGCGGTCGAAGCGTTGCTCGACGTCAAGAAGACGGTCGCGCCCTATATCGACCTGCAACTGGTCGCCTTCCCGCAGGACGGCTTTTATCGTTCGCCGACGGCACGACAGAACACCATCCGCGCGCTCGACATGGGCGTCGACATCGTCGGCGGCATTCCGCATTTCGAGCGCACCATGCACGACGGCACCCGCTCTGTCACTGAACTGTGCGAAATCGCGGCAAAGCGCGGGCTGATGGTCGACCTGCATTGCGACGAGACCGACGATCCGCTGTCACGCCATATCGAGCAGCTTGCCTATGAGACGCAGCGCCTCGGACTGCAGGGCAGGGTGGCCGGCTCGCACCTTACCTCCATGCATTCGATGGACAATTACTACGTCTCCAAGCTCCTGCCGCTGATCGCCGAGGCCGGTGTGTCGGCGATCCCCAACCCGTTGATCAACATCATGCTGCAGGGCCGCCACGATACGTTCCCGAAGCGCCGCGGCATGACCCGCGTCAAGGAGATGCAGGCGCATGGCATCCGCGTCGGCTGGGGCCAGGACTGCGTGCTCGATCCCTGGTACTCGCTGGGCACCGCCGACATGCTCGACGTCGCCTTCATGGGCCTTCACGTCGCGCAAATGTCGAGCCCGGCCGACATGGCGCGCTGCTTCGACATGGTCACCAACGTCAACGCCGCCATCATGGGCCTCGACCATCTCGGCCTCGCCGTGGGCAAGCGTGCGAGCTTCGTCATCCTCGATGCCGGCAACCCGATTGAGGCCCTGCGTCTGCGCGCCGAGCGGCTCTGCGTCGTCGCCAGGGGCAAGGTGGTGGCCGAGCGCACGAAGCAGGAGACCCGGCTGTCGATCTCAGGGCGGCCAGGCCAGGTGAACCGGCGGCACAAGACTGCGTAGATACAGCCGATTTCCGCCGCTGGTCTTACCGATTTGCCTCGTCAAAGCGGCCGCTTGCGGATAGGGAGCCGCATGGCCCAGTCGCTTGCTCGCAGCTTCACGATGAGAAACGTGCTTCTGGCCGGCATACTTTTGATGCTGGCCGGCGACTTCATGTTCGCGCTGAACGACGCGATGGGCAAATGGCTGGTCGCCTCTTTCTCGGTTGGCCAGGTGGTTTTTATCCGCTCGATCGGCGCCTTCATCGTGCTTGGCCCGATGATCGCCAACCAAGGCGCTGGCAGACTGTTCCGGATGGAGCGGCCAGTCCTCCAGTCTCTGCGCGTGCTGGCGACTACGGTGGACACGGCGCTGTTCTATGCCGCTGTCGTCTATCTGCCGCTTGCCGACGTGATGAGCTTCTACATGGCCGGGCCGATCTATGTGGCGGCGCTGTCGCATTTCCTGCTCGGCGAAAAGGTCGGCTGGCGCCGCTGGGCAGCCATCCTGGTCGGCTTCTGCGGCGTGCTGATCATATTGAAGCCGTCCTCGGCGGCGTTCTCGCAGTCCTCGCTGTTCGCGCTGGTCGGCAGCATCGCGTTTGCCTTTGCCATCATCCTCAGCCGCCGCTTGCGCGGCACCAGCGACACCACGCTGGTCACCTGGCAGACCATCGGCACACTGCTGGTCGGCGCCGTGATGACCATCGGCGCCTGGCGCAACCCCTCGACACTCGATTTCGGCGCGATGCTTTTGCTCGGTGTCGTCTCCTGCAGCGCCCATCTGATGATCACTCGGGCGCTGAAACTGGCGCCAGCCTCGACGCTGGCGCCGCTGCACTACAGCCTGCTTTTGTGGGCGGTGATCTTCGGCCTCGCCTTCTTTGGCGACGTGCCGGGACCGCGCATCCTGATCGGCTCGGCCATCGTCGTGCTCGCCGGCCTGTTCATCTTCCATCGCCAGAAAGTGGTGGAAACAGTCGTGCCGCCGGAAAACGTGCCGAAAGGCGTGAACTGACCTAACCTTGGCGCACGGCCGCCAGATGGCGTGAAAACTCCGGCGTCTCCACCAGCGCCTTGCAGCGATCGAAACGGCCGTCGGCATAGGCGCGGAAATCCTCGACTGGGTTGTTGTTGGCAAGCTGGATCAACCCCCACAGCGTCCACAACAGGTCGCACATCGCCTTGTAGATGACGATACGGCCGCGCTCGGCTGGCCTCGCCTCGCCGCCGAAATAGGCGCGCATCAGCTCTTCCTCTTGCGCAGTGTCGAATTTGCCTTCGACGCTGAGATCGCCGATATCCCAGAGCGGGTCGTTCATCCCCGAATACTCCCAGTCGACGATCCACATCCGCTCGCCCGTATCGAGAAAATTCTCGCACAGCGGGTCGCAGTGGCAGGCGGCAAGCGGCAGCTTGTGAGCAGCAAGGGCGGCCCGCACGGTTTCGGATTCGCGCACCACGTCATGATAGCCGGGCGGCAAGGCGACGTCCTTGGTCGATAAAACCTTGAGATAGTCGTCGATCATCGCAAACAATTCGAAGCGGAACGGAAACGCCGCGTCGGACGCGTGCAGCTTGCGGAAGGCCTCGCCCGCGCGCGCCGGGCTTCCCGGTCGGGTCTTGAACTTCTCCGGCGACATCGTCTCCACTCCGGCAACAAAGCGAGTGACCAGCACGCCGGTCTCGGGGTCGACATGCAGCACTTCGGGACTGACGCCGGCCCGGGCCGCCTCACGCGCCGCCACCGCCTCATTGGCGCGGTTGATATACTCCTGTGTGCCCTTACCCGGGATACGCAGGCAGATATCGCCGGCCCGGAACACCAGATTGGTCATCCCGCCCAATCGCTCCAGTGGCCCGTCATAGCCGGCCAATGCCGGAATCGCCGCAAGTGTCTCGCGTGCCTCGTCCGTCCCCATGCCTGTTCCCCTGGCCGTGTTATTTCTTGCGGTAACGGTTCCACAGTTTTCGCCGTTTGGCTATCATCCGATCGAGGGTAAGCAGCGAGCTGGCGGAGAAACAGCCATGGCGGGAAACAAGGATCATGGTGGGCTCGGCGCCGCCTACGCGGCGCAACGCCCCGAGGACGTGGCCGCGATCTATGACAACTGGTCGGAAACCTACGATGCCGACATGTCGGCCGCCGGCTATCGCCACCCAACGATCTGCCTGGCCCTGCTCGCCCGCCATCTGCCGCGCGGTGCAGGCCCGCTTCTCGATGCCGGCGCCGGCACTGGGCTGATCGGCGAATGGCTAGCCATTACCGGTTATCCCCAGGTCGAGGCGCTCGACATTTCGCAGGGTATGCTCGCCAAGGCGGCAGCAAAGGGCGTCTATTCGGCGCTGCATTGCCTGGCGCTCGGCGGCCCGCTGCCCTTTGCCGACAATGCCTATGCCGGCATCGTCTCGGCCGGCGTTTTCACCTCCGGCCATGTCGGCGCCGAGGGGCTGGACGAACTGATCCGCATCTGCCGGCCGGGCGGCATTATCGTGCTGACGGTCAAGAACACGTTGTGGAACGCCGGCTTTGCCGACCGCATCGCTGCGCTCGAGGCTGAGGGCAGGGTCGTTTGCGCCGAGGAGACTGCGCCCTATGTATCGATGCCCGGCGAGGCCGATACGGTGCCCAGCCGCGGCCTCGTGCTGAGCGTTAGCTGATCCAGGATCTATACCTTGATCCTGCTCATCGCCGGATCGTACATCGGCTCCAGATGAATTTTTGCCGGCGTCCGTTCCATCGCCGCCACCAGCTCATAATCGCCGGCGGTGAGGAAATGGTCGCTGACGCCGTCGGCATTGCGGACATAGCCATAGCCGATGTTCTTGCCCAGCGTGTAGCCATAGCCGCCGCTGGTGAGATAACCGACCGGTTCGCCATTGCGCAGAATCGTCTCGCGCCCGACGAGCACAACATCCGGATCGTCGACGGTAAAGCCGGCAAAGCGTTTCTTCAGTTCGGCGCCGCTGATCTTTTCGAGTGCCCGACGACCGACGAAATCGGTGTTCTTCCGAAGCTTCACCGCCCAGCCGAGGCCAGCCTCCTGCGGCGTGTCGTTGGGCGTGATGTCGGAACCCCAGGCGCGATAGCCTTTCTCCAGCCGCAGCGATTCCAGTGCCCGGTAGCCGACCGTCCGGATATCGTGCTTCCCACCAGCGGCCATGAGCGCGTCGAAGATCTCGCCGGTGGCGGCGATCGGCACATGCAGTTCCCAGCCGAGTTCGCCGACATAGGTGACGCGCAGCGCCCGAACTGTGTGGCCGGCAATCGCGATTTCGCTGATATGGCCGAACGGGAATCCTGTGTTCGAGACATCGGCATCGGTCACCGCAGCCAGCACGTCGCGGGCCCGCGGCCCCATCAGCGACAGCGTGCCGAAATCCTCGGTGACATCCTTCAGCGTCACGTCGAGGTCCTTGCCGACATGGTCGCCGATCCAGGAGAAATCGTGTGTGCGGAAGCCGGTGCCGGTGACGATGTAGAATTTGTCCTCGGCGAGCCTTGCCACGGTCAGGTCGGCTTCGATGCCGCCGCGCGTGTTGAGCAGCTGCGTATAGGTCAGCCGTCCCACCGGCTTGGCGACATCGTTGGCGCAGATCCAGTCGAGCGCCTTGGCTGCATCGGCACCCGTCATCTCGTATTTGGCAAAGGAGGACTGGTCGAAGAGGCCGACCTTTTCGCGCACATGCCGGTGCTCGTCGCCCACGGCTGAGAACCAGTTCTGCCGGCCCATCGAATAGATGTCTTCGGGCCTGGCGCCCTCAGGCGCGAACCAGTTCGGCCGTTCCCAGCCGAGCTTGGAGCCGAAGACGGCGCGGTGAAGCTTCAGCCGGTCATAGAGCGGCGAGACGATGCGTGGCCGTCCCGAGACGTACTCCTCATGCGGAAAGCCGATCGTGTAGTGCTTGCCATAGGCTTCCAGCGTGCGGTCGCTGACCCATTGCCGGTCGCGGTGCAGGCCGGAAAAGCGTCTGATGTCGACCACCCAGAGGTCGAGTGGCGCCTCGCCGTCGACCACCCATTGCGCCAGCACCCAGCCGGCGCCGCCGCCCGACGCGATGCCGAAGGCGTTGAAGCCGGCGCCAACGAACATGTTGGCGCATTCGGGCGCGACACCGAGGATGAAATTGCCGTCCGGCGTGAAACTCTCCGGTCCGTTGATCATCTGCTTGACACCGGCCCGCTCCAGCGCCGGCACGCGCGCGATCGCCTGGCTCATATGCTGCTCGAAGTGATCGTAATCGTCGTCGAACAGGCGGAATTCCCATTCGTCAGGCACATCGCCGCCAGGCAGGCCGGTCGCCCAGGCCTGCGGGTTCGGCTCATAGCCGCCCATCACCAGCCCGCCGACCTCTTCCTTGAAATAGGTTCGTCGGTCGGGGTCGCGGATGGTCGGCGCGTCGGTCGCCAGCCCTTCGATCTTTTCGGTGACGATGTACTGGTGCTTGACCGGTTGCAGCGGCACGGAAATGCCGGCCATGGCGCCGACCTGGCGCGCCCATTGCCCGGCGCAGTTCACCACCTTGTCGCAGGCGATGTCGCCCTTGTTGGTCTTCACCGCGGTGATGCGTCCGTCCTTCATGTCGAAGCCGGTAACGCGGACATCCTCGAATTGCTTGGCGCCATGCATGCGCGCGCCCTTGGCCAGCGACTGCGTGATGTCGGAGGGGCTTGCCTGGCCGTCGGTCGGCAGCCACGAGGCGCCGACGAGATCGCTGGTCTCCAGCAGCGGCCACATCTTTTTCACCTCGTCCGGCGACACCAGCTGCATATCCATGCCGAAGCTCCTGGCGGTCGTCGCCAGTCGTTTGTACTCCGTCCAGCGGTCGGCGTTGGTGGCGAGCCTGAGGCACCCGGTCATCTTCCAGCCGGTGGCGAGGCCGGTCTCGGCCTCCAGCCCCTTGTAGAGTTCGACCGAATATTTGAGCACCCGGGTGATTGAGGCCGACGAGCGCAATTGGCCGACCAGCCCGGCCGCATGCCAGGTCGAGCCGGAGGTCAGCTTGCCCTGCTCCAACAGGACGACATCGGCCTTGTGGTCACGCGCCAGATGATAGGCTGTCGAACAGCCGATAATGCCACCGCCGATGACGACGATGCCGGCATGGGTGGGCAAGGTCATGGCTGTGTCCCGTACTTCGTGCGGTAATTGTCCAGCGCCGCGTCGAGCCGCGTCAGGTTCTCTGCGGTATAGGCGACGTAGTCGATGCCCGGCGCATCGAGATAAAGCTCGGAAACCATGCTCCACATCGCCTCGCGCAGCAGCGACGCGCATTGCATGGCCGCGTGCGAACGGCGGATCGCCTCATCCGGCTCGCGCATGAAATAGGCGGTGAGGAAAGCGAAGGAGTCCGCGTCGCTCATCTCGGCATTGGAGGCAACGCCGGCAAGGTCGAACATGGCGGTGTTGAAGCCGGCATATTCGAAGTCGATCAGCCATAGCCTGTCGCCATCGTCAAGAATATTTGCCGGCAAAAGATCGTTGTGGCCGAAGACGATCGGCAGCAGTTTCTGCGCCCGCTCCAACTCGTCGGCCAGCGCCAAAAGCCGTGGCAGCTCGTCCCGCTTGCGGCTGCCGCCTTCGTTCAGTGTGCGCGCATAGTCGCGGATGACATGGAAGACCCAGAACATGAAGCCTGCGCCGGAGATGTGATTGGGCATCTCGCGATGGAACCCGCGCATCAGCGCGGCGACGCGGCCGATATTGGCGCGCACGTCTGCGGCGACGTAGGTTTTTGCGCCGAGGAATTCCGTGACCATGATGCCGGGTTCGGAATAGCGGACCGCCGGCGCGAAGCCCGCTTCATGCGCAGCCCGCGATGTCATCACCTCGCGATCGCGAAAGACATGGTGGAACGGATAGTCCTGCCCAAAGCGCACGACGTGCCGCCCGGCGGCGTCCTTGACCAGATAGTTGGCGTTGCTGAGGCCGCCCGGCAGCGGTGCAATGTCGACGCTGCCATTCCAGCAGGGCAAGGCCCGGATCCGGTCTTCAGCAGTCACGAGGCCATCCCTGATTTGGCGGAGCTTCGACAAGGCGCCCTGCGCCGCGCAAAGAGGGCGGGGGAACGCAAAAAATCTCGTCGGTGCGGGATGCCGGGACTCTCCCATCCCGCGCCGCACCGACGAGCCCGTTTGGCCAGGTTTTGATACCCGGTCTCCGCCCCCGCGGATTTGAAAAGTCCTTGCGCCAAATCAATCCCAGACGGTCTGGCCAGACGGTCCGGTCCGTGAAATTGCGGCTCTGCCATCACCCTCCCGTGGCAGTTCCGAAGCCTGCCACGCGATCAATGTCATGCCAGTGCCGCCCGACTGTCAATCAAATGTTGTGACTTTTTTTGGGTGTTTTGCCCGAAACCACCTGCAATTCCTTTAAAAACGTCTGTATTGCCCGAGAACCGGGCAGGTCGCAGAATTCGGGAGGCCACATGATCCATTCGAAACGGCATGGCGAAATCCTCCGCCTCCTGAAGGAAGAGGGCACCGTCACCATTGCCAGCCTGGCGGACCGGCTGGGGGTCTCGCTTGAAACCGTGCGCCGTGATGTCAAGCCGCTCACCGGTAACGGCTCGGTGCTGAAGATGCATGGCGCCATCGGCCTGCCGTCGATGACCGGCGAGGCGCCGTTCGAACGGCGTATGCGCGACAATGCCGAAGCCAAGCGGCTGATTGCCCGCATGGTCGCCGCCACCATCCGCGACGGCGAGTCGGTGATGCTGGACACCGGCACCACCACCTCGTTCCTGGCCCGCGAGCTGCTCGGCCACCGGCGGCTGACGGTGGTCACCAACTCGTCCGACATCGCCCGCACGCTGGCCACCGTCAACGGCAACAAGGTCTATATGGCAGGCGGCGAGCTGCGCAGCGATTCCGGCGCGGCCTTCGGCGTCTCGGCGATCGACTTCGTCAGCCGTTTCTCGGTCAGCCACGCGGTGATTTCGATCGGCGCGGTGGACGCCGCCGCAGGGCTGGCGGACTATGATCTGGAAGAGGCGGAGTTCGCCCGCATGGTGCTGTCGCGCGGCCAGCGTTCCCTTGTTATCACCGACCACACAAAATTCGGTCGCCAGGGGCTGGTCCAGGTCTGCGGCTTTGACGGTTTTTCCGAACTCGCCACAGACCAGCCGCCGCCGCATGACATCGCCGCTGCCCTTGCCGGAGCCGGTGCGCGGCTCAGCATCGCAGGCGGCGAAGCCGGGTTCTGAATCCTGTCGCCGGATCGGGCATTTGGGGTTGCCACTTCCCAGCGCCGGCTTCGCCGTGTTTAGTCCGGCCATGGCCTTCACCATCCGCCAGTTGCAGTTCTTCATTGCCGTCGCCGAGCAAGGCACGGTGTCGGGCGCAGCGCAGAACCTGTCCATCTCGCAGTCGTCGGTTACCGAGGCGATCAAGGAACTGGAAAGCGACCTCGGCGTCGAATTGTTCGAACGCCATCCACGCGGCCTCAACATCACCCACAAAGGCCACCAGTTCTTGCGTCATGCCACCAAGATCCTGGCCGATGTCTCCGACGCGCGCCGCGCATTCTCCGACGACCAGGTGGTGGCCGGCGGGCGCCTGCAGCTCGGCGTCACCTCGCTGGTCGCCGGCTATGTGCTGTCCGATCTGCTTTCCCGCTATCGCCGCGCCTATCCCGGCGTCGAAGTCTCGGCCATCGAAGACAATGGCGACTATCTCGAGCACCTCCTGATCGGCGGCAAGCTCGACATTGCCGTCATGGTCACATCCAATTTGCGTGACCGCACGGCGCTGCAGTCGGAAATCCTCGAAGTCTCGGCGTACCGGCTGTGGGTGCCGCTCAGCCACAAGCTGGCCAGCGCCGACATTATCGGCATTGGCGATATTGCCGGCGAACCGCTGATTATGCTTACTGTCGACGAGATCGAGGAAAGCACCGGCAAGCTTCTGGCGGCGATCGGCGCCAAGCCATATGTCGCCTTCCGCACCCGCTCCGTGGAAGCTGTGCGCAGCCTCGTCGCCACCGGCGCCGGCGTGGCGCTGCTGCCTGACCTCGTCTATCGGCCATGGTCGCTGGAAGGCGACCGCATCGAATCCCGCGATATTTCCGGCACTCTGCCGGTGGTCCAGGTCGGCATGGTCTGGCGCCGCGGCTCCGGCCTGCCGCAGGCGGCCCGCGACTTCATCGGCCTCGCCCAGTCGCAGCGCACGGTGCGCCAGCAGCGCTGATCGGGTAACGTCTTTGTTTTGATGCATGTCGTTCTCTCAAAACCGGGGGCCACTTTTGGGTGACATGCATTTGGCACCTATCTATCGGAAAAACCGATATCGTGTTTCTGATAAATGAATTTGCGAAACCGGAATTTTCCAAGCACTTTTCATTTCAGGGACGAAAGCCGCCATCAGAGCGGCGACATGTCCATCGGACGAACTGACGCTTTTCAGCCTGCGGCTGACCGCAGCGAAGACCGGCTTCGCAGTCAGGCGCCAAAATGGGAGATTGACGATGAATTCATTTCTGAAGACGTGCACGGCTCTCACGGTCGCGCTCACCTTTTCCGGTCAGGCCGTCGCCCAGGTCAAGGAGCTTGGCAAGGGCGAAGGCGAGGTCAGCATCGTTGCCTGGCCGGGCTATATCGAGCGCGGCGAAACCGACAAGGGCTATGACTGGGTGACCGCCTTCGAGAAGGAGAGCGGCTGCAAGGTCAACGTCAAGACCGCCAACACCTCCGACGAGATGGTCTCGCTGATGAATGAGGGCGGCTTCGATCTGGTCACCGCTTCGGGTGACGCCTCGCTGCGCCTCGTCGCCGGCAAGCGCGTGCAGCCGATCAACACCGATCTCATCCCGAGCTGGAAGAGCGTCGACGACCGCCTGAAGGACGCGCCTTGGTTCACCGTCGACAAGGTGCATTATGGCGTTCCCTATCAGTGGGGCCCGAACGTCCTGATGTACAACACCGATGTCTTCAAGGAAGCGCCCAAGAGCTGGAACATCGTCTTCGAGGAAATGAACCTGCCCGACGGCAAGTCGAACAAGGGCCGCGTCCAGGCCTATGACGGCCCGATCCACATTGCCGATGCCGCCAACTATCTGATGTTCCACAAGCCGGAACTCGGCATCAAGGATCCCTACGAGCTGAACGAAGACCAGTACAAGGCGGCGCTCGAATTGCTGCGCGTCCAGCGCACGCTGGTCGGCCGCTACTGGCATGACGCCGCCATCCAGGTCGACGACTTCCAGAATGAAGGCGTCGTCGCCTCCGGCTCGTGGCCCTACCAGGTCAACACGCTGGTGGCCGCCAAGAAGCCGGTCGCCTCGACGGTGCCGGAAGAAGGCGTCACCGGCTGGGCCGACACCACCATGATGGAGGCCGACGCCGCGCATCCGAACTGCGCCTATATGTGGCTCGAGCATTCGCTGTCGCCCAAGGTCCAAGGCGACGTCTCGGCCTGGTTCGGTTCGCTTCCCGTGGTGCCCGCCGCCTGCAAGGGCAACGAGCTTCTGACCGACGAAGGCTGCAAGACCAACGGCTACGAAAATTTCGACAAGATAAAGTTTTGGAAGACCCCGGTCTCGAAATGCGCCACCCAGAACGACCAGTGCGTGCCCTATTACCGCTGGGTGTCGGACTATATCGGCGTCATCGGCGGACGTTGATCGCCTTACCCTCCCCCTGTGTGGGGAGGGTCGACGCGCAGCGTCGGGGTGGGGGACAGCGCGGTTCGTGCTAGGCCACCCCCACCCGCGGCTTCGCCGCGACCTCCCCACAGGCGTCGCGCGAACTCGCCACAACTCGATCCAAAAACAGACTGGCAGCCCATGACCTCGGCCGTTTCCTTCCAGAAAGTCTCACGCCATTTCGGGAGCGTTCGCGCCGTCGACGCCGTCGATCTCGACATCGTGCCGGGCGAATTCTTCGCCATGCTCGGTCCGTCGGGGTCCGGCAAGACGACGTGCCTGCGCCTCATTGCCGGTTTCGAGCAGCCGACCTCGGGCTCGATCTCGATCTTCGGCGAGCGTGCCGAAGGCGTGCCGCCCTATCGCCGCAACGTCAACACGGTGTTCCAGGACTACGCACTGTTCCCGCATCTCAACGTCCTCGACAATGTCGCCTACGGGCTGATGGTCAAGGGCATAGCCAAGGCCGAGCGGCAGAAGGCGGCGGAAGAGGCGCTGTCGCTGGTACGGCTTCCCGGCTATGGTGCCCGCCGTCCCGGCCAGCTCTCCGGCGGCCAGCGCCAGCGCGTCGCGCTTGCCCGTGCGCTGGTCAACCAGCCCAAGGTGCTGCTGCTCGACGAGCCGCTCGGCGCGCTCGACCTCAAGCTTCGCGAGAACATGCAGGAAGAGCTGAAGTCGCTGCAAAAGGCGCTCGGCATTACTTTCGTCTTCGTCACCCACGACCAGGGCGAAGCGCTGTCGATGGCCGACCGCGTCGCCGTCTTCAACGATGGCAAGATCATGCAGGTCGGCACGCCGGAAGACATCTACCAGCGGCCGAAGACACGTTTCGTGGCCGATTTCGTCGGCTCCTCCAACGTGTTGCCGCCGGATTTCGTCCAGCGCTATTCCGGCCAGCATCGCTGGGGCAGCTTGCGTCCCGAATCCATCCGCATCGGCCGCGCCGCGAAAGGCGATGGCGTTGCCGCGCGCCTGGTCGGAGCCAACTATCTCGGCGCCACGACAAGGCTGGCGCTCGACGCCGACGGGTTGCGGCTGCACGCCATCGTGCCGGCCGGCACGAAACTACCGGCGGAAGGCGAAGCGGTGGTGCTCACCTTCAACCGCGAGCACCTGCATCTGATGGATGAGCCGGCATGAGCCTCGACGCCGCCATGCCGCGCGCCACGGCCCCCGCCATCCTGCCCGGCAGCGGTGGCATGCGCGGTGCGTTGTCCGACCTGTTCTGGCGCCGGCCGCGATTGCTGCTGTTCCTCATGCTGCTGCCCCCGGTGATATGGCTGGGTGTCGTCTATATCGGATCGCTGTTCGCCCTCCTGGCGCAGAGCTTTTTCTCGATCGACGAATTCTCCGGCCTCATCAACCATGAGTTCACGCTGAAGACCTATGGCGACCTGTTCCAGGCCGCCAATCTGGACATCATCCTGCGCACGGTGACGATGGCGGTGCTGGTCACGCTGGCTTCGGCCATCATCGCCTTCCCCATCGCCTATTACGCGGCGCGCTATGCCCGCGGCCGCTGGAAGGCGCTGTTTTATCTCGGCGTCATGCTGCCGCTGTGGTCGAGCTACCTGGTCAAGATCTATGCCTGGAAGCTGATCCTCGCCAAGGAAGGCATTCTGACCTGGCTGCTCGCCAAATTGCATCTGCTCTGGGTGCTCGATGGCTGGCTGTCGCTGCCGGTCGTCGGCGGAAACTCCCTATCGGTCTCCGCCACCGGCACCTTCATCGCCTTCGTCTATGTCTGGCTGCCCTTCATGATCCTGCCGGTGCAGGCGGCATTGGAACGCGTGCCCGGCAATCTGGTCGAGGCCTCGTCCGATCTCGGCGCGTCGCCAGGCCAGACCTTCCGCAACGTGTTGTTCCCGCTGGCGCTGCCCGGCATCGTCGCCGGCTCGATCTTCACCTTCTCGCTGACGCTGGGCGACTACATCATCCCGCAGATCATCGGCACGTCGCGCCTGTTCATCGGCCAGGCCGTCTATTCGCAGCAAGGCACCGCCGGCAACATCCCGCTCGCTGCGGCCTTCACCGTCGTGCCTATCGTCATCATGGGCTTCTACCTCTGGGGCGCCAAGCGCATGGGGGCCTTCGATGCGCTCTGACGGCTCGCAATCCGCCCCGCTCGGCCTCAAGATCGCAGCAGCTTGCGGCCTGCTCTTCCTGCATCTGCCGATCCTGCTGATCTTCGTCTACGCCTTCACCACGGAAGAAAAGAGCTTCGTCTGGCCGCCGCCGGGGCTGACCACGCAATGGTTCGCCGTCACCTGGAACCGGCCGGATGTCTGGCAGGCGCTGTCGCTCTCGGTCCGCGTCGCCGCGATCTCGACGGCGATTGCCCTGATACTCGGCACGCTGTGCGCCGCCGCCGTGTCGCGTACGAAATTCTTCGGCCGCGAGACCATCTCGCTGCTCGTCATCCTGCCGATTGCACTGCCCGGCATCATCACCGGCATCGCGCTGCGCTCAGCCTTTTCGCTGGCCGACATCCCCTTCTCGTTCTGGACGATCGTGCTCGGCCACGCCACCTTCTGCGTGGTCGTCGTCTACAACAATGCGGTCGCCCGCTTCCGCCGTTCCTCGGGCTCGATGATCGAGGCCTCGATGGATCTTGGCGCCGACGGCTTCCAGACCTTCCGGCACGTCGTGCTGCCTAACATTGCGACCGCACTGCTTGCCGGCGGCATGCTGGCCTTCGCGCTGTCGTTCGACGAGGTCATCGTTACCACCTTCACCGCCGGCCAACAGCAGACCGTGCCGATCTGGATGCTGGAGGAGCTGATCCGCCCGCGCCAGCGCCCGGTCACCAATGTCGTCGCCATGGTCGTGGTTCTGGTGACGCTGCTGCCCATCCTGTTTGCCTACTATCTGACCCGCGACGGCGACCAGATCGCCGGCAGTGGAAAATGAAAACAGCGAATAGCGAGTAGCGAGTAGGGAAAGATGCACGACCGCCCCTATTCGCTACTCGCTCCTGACAAGGGAGAAATCCATGGACACTCAGATGCTGATCGGCGCGATCTTCGACAAGGGCACCGAGACCGAGGAGCCGATCCTCAATCCAAAGACCGGGGCGACCATTCTCAACCTGCCGGAAGCAAGCCCGGCGCAGATCGAGGCGGCGGTGGCGGCGGCGGAAAAGGCGTTTGTCACGTGGTCGCGCACCACGCCGGCGCAACGCTCGGGCTATCTCCTCAAGATTGCCGACCGAATCGAGGCCGAGGCCAAGGAGTTCGCCGCGCTCGAGGCGCTGAACTGCGGCAAGCCGATCAATGCCGTGCTCAATGACGAAATCCCGGCGATCGTCGACTGCTACCGCTTCTTTGCCGGCGCGGTGCGTTCGATGCCCGGCGTGGTCGCCGGCGAATATCTCCCCGGCCACACCTCGATGGTGCGGCGCGACCCGATCGGCATCGTCGCCTCGATCGCGCCCTGGAACTATCCGCTGATGATGATGGCCTGGAAGCTGGCGCCGGCGATCGCGGGCGGCAACACCGTCGTCTTCAAGCCGTCGGAACAGACGCCGCTGACGGCGCTGAAGCTGGCCAGGATCCTGGCAGAGGTGCTGCCCGAGGGCGTCGTCAACGTCGTGCTCGGCCGCGGCGACAGCGTTGGCAACACGCTGATCAACCACCCCAAGGTCAACATGATCTCGATCACCGGCGACGTCGCCACCGGCAAGAAGGTGCTGCAGGCCGCCGCCAAATCGGTCAAGCGCACGCATCTGGAGCTCGGCGGAAAGGCGCCGGTCATCGTCTTCGACGACGCCGATCTCGGCGCCGTGGTCAACGGCCTGCGCGCCTTCGGCTATTACAATGCCGGCCAGGACTGCACCGCCGCCTGCCGCATCTATGCCGGCAGGAAGGTCTACGACAAGCTCGTTGCCGATCTGTCCTCTGCGGTCTCGACCATCAAATACAACCAGCCAGATGACACTGAGAATGAGATCGGCCCGCTGATCTCGCGCCGCCAGCGCGACCGCGTCTCGAGCTTCGTCGAGCGCGCTTCCGAACTGAAGCACATCGAGATCACCACCGGTGGCAAACCGGGCGAGGGCTCCGGCTTCTACTACCAGCCGACCGTGGTTGCCGGCGCGCTGCAGGAAGACGAAATCGTGCGCCGCGAAGTGTTCGGCCCGGTCGTCTCGATCACCCGCTTTTCGGAAGTCGACGAAGCCGTGAACTGGGCCAATGACAGCGACTACGGCCTGGCGTCCTCGGTGTGGACCAAGGACGTCTCGCGCGCCATGGCGACGGCCGCCCGCCTGCAATATGGCTGCACCTGGATCAACACCCATTTCATGCTGACCAACGAGATGCCGCATGGCGGCTTGAAACAGTCCGGCTACGGCAAGGATATGTCGCTCTATGCGCTGGAGGACTATACCGCCGTGCGCCATGTGATGGTGGCGCACGGGTAGCGTCTCAGCGCTCAAGCATTTCAAGACCAGGGAGGAAAGAACCATGCATCGCCGCCAATTTCTGACAACCGCAGCCATCGCCGCTACGCTCTTCGTTGCGTCGCCGGCCTTTGCCGCTGACTCCGCGCAGTCGGTGGTCGAGGCCTATGTCGCGGCCTGGAACGCGCATGACTCGGCCAAGGCCGCCGGCTACTTCGCCGACGACGTCACCTACTACGACGCTTCCGTCGGCAAGCCGGTGGCGGGCAGGGAGGCCGCCAAGACCGGGGTCATCGACAATTTCCTGAAGGCCGTTCCTGATGCCGTATGGACGATGAAAGGCAAGCCGTTGATCGACGGCGACCGCGTCTCGTTCGAATGGGAGTTCTCCGGCACCAATACCGGCGCCTGGGGAGACGGCACCGCCGCGACCGGCAAGAAGTTCTCCTTCACCGGCGCCTCGATGTTCCAGGTCAAGGACGGCAAGATCGCGACCCAGAGCGACTATTACGACGCGCTAGGGTTCTACAAGCAGCTTGGCCTGATGTAGCAGCGCCGTCTGCTCCCCTTCTCCCCCTTGCCGGGAAGGAGGGGAGCAGCCGCTACTCGACAATGCGATATATGTTCCAGAGGCTGGTGCCCGACACGACGAACGGCTCCATCTCCTTGCCCCATTTGGCGTGCGCGTCGATCTTGCCGATCTTGGCGAAGAAAGCCTCCAGCTGGGCAAGGCTTTCGACCTGATGATGCGATTCGACCGTCGCTTCCCGGGCGCCGATCGAACCGGTCATGATCTGGAACTGCAGGTCGGCGATGCCGACCTGAGAGCCGATCTCGCGTTCCCATTTCTTGAGCAGTTCAAGCACGGTCTGCTTGTGCCCGAATTTGGCGTCGATCTGCCATCTGGCGCTGAACATTTTTGTCTCCTCCGGCTTTGCGGCCCAGGCCGCGGTTAGGTGGCCTACTCGTCCCAGGCCTGCACGACGGTCTGTCGTGCAATGCGTCCGTTCTTCAACTCCAGCATCGCCGCGCAGAACACCTTGGTTCCGTCCGGATAGGCGCAGGCCTGGGTGAAGGCGAGGTTGTCGCCATCGGCGATGGTGGTGTCGACCTTGTGGGTCATTGCCCGGCTGCAGATGTCGTCCCAGAATGTGCTGATCGCCGCCCGGCCACGGATCTCGCGCGGCTTGCTCGGCGGGTTGTTGCGATCGATCACGCGCACCAGCGCATCGTCGGCGTAGAAGCTCGCCAGCGTCCTGCCGTCCCGTCCTTCGATCGCTTTCTTGATCGCCGCGCCGTCAACGCTTTGCGTCTTGGTCAGCATCTTTTCCTCCATGGCCCCTCGATGGGCGGTTGATGACAAAAAGGGCTGCCCGGCGCCATCGCCGGGCAGGGTCTTTCACTGCGACTTGGCTTTGACGGCCGCGAACACGCCGTCGGTCTGCTGTTTGAAGGTCGCTAAATCGACCTGGCTGCCGTTGAGCATCGTCGACCAGTGGCGCACGATGGCCGCCATCGCGATCGCTTCCTTGATCTCCTCATCGGTCGCGCCATTGAGCTTGGCGGCCTCGGTGTGGAAATAGATGCAGTACTGGCAGGGGATCTGCGAGGCGACGGCCAGCCCCATCAGCTCCTTGGTCTTGCCGTCGAGCGCGGTCTTGGGGTTGAGCTGCACGCCCTTGATCTCGGCCCAGGCGCCGGCAACCGCGACATCGGGCAGCGTCTTGAACATGTCCGGCACCGAGCCGAGCGTCGCCTCGATGTCTTTGTAGGCGGCCGCCGCCGTAGCGTCCTCGGCCTTGGCAGGGGCAATCGTGAACAGTGCACCAACGCCTGCCGCTATCACCAGCGATTTGATCGACCTGTTTGACTTCAGCATTGCATCCTCCGTTCGCAGCGCCTTCCCGGCGACATCCGCCTGGGCTGCATGGAGAGAATTCGTAGCGCCTGCGCGCCCTTGGTCGCTTCGCCCGAAAGCGCCATGGCTCCTATGGCCCGTCCGGGCCAGTGTGCCTGGCGGAGAATGCCGCCGCCGCCGCCCGCGACGGCAGGTCGAGCTTCAGCAATATGTTGGCCACATGACGCTTGACCGTATGCTCGCTGAGCCCCAGCTCGGCAGCGATTGCGGCATTGCTCTTGCCGTCGGCGATCAGGCTGACCACCTCGCTTTCGCGCGCCGTCAGTTGAGCAGGCTCGGCAGACCTGGCCTTGGGACGGCAAGCGGGCTCGAGATGCTGTTCCGACGTCACCTGGACCAGCGCCAGCGACTCGTCCAGTTCATCCAGCGCGACACGGCCGGCATCGGCGAAATGCAGGCCGGAACCGGCGGCGAGGTCGGCGACCAGCCGCGACGCCAGTATCTCGCCGCGCCCGGCATGGGCGGCGATCTGCATCGTCACCCGTGCCATCAGTCCCATCGGCGGTCCGCGCATTTCGACCTCGCCGACATGCGCGCCCTGGGCGCTTGCAATGCCCATATGCTGCGCCGCATCGCGCAGCGCCGCCGCGCAGCGTATGGCCCGCGCCGGCCCGTCGAAGCGCGCGACCATAAGCTCGCCATGGATGCCGGCGGCGCGTCCGCCATGACGGCCGACCAGCTGCCGCCAGCTCTCCTGGAAGCGCTCGCTGCGTTCGCTCCACATGCGGTCGCCTACCCGCGCCGTATCGTAGATGCGTGTCGCCAGAAGAGCGGCAAGCACGCGCTCCGCTTCGATTACGGCGCGCTCGCCGGTCAGGAATTCCTCGATCAGGTCTGCTACCCGGTCGACATCGCCGGTCCAGATCGGGTGATCGCGGCCGGGGATTTCGATCAATCGCGCATTCGCGATCTTCTTGGCCAGGAAGCGGCTGGCGTCGGGGTCGACCCGCACATCGTTGCGGCGATGGATGAGCAGCGTCGGTGTGCCGATCGCCGAAAGTACACCGCGCACGTCGACCCCGGCATTCATCCGGGCCAGGGCAGCCGCTGCCGTCGGGCTGGCCGACAGCCGCTCGAAGCGCGCCCACCACTTGGTGAAATGCGCGTCATCGACGCGGCCCGGCGCAAAGTTGGGCAGAGTGGCGCCGGTGCCCCACTCTGTGCCCGCTGTCGCGATGAAGGCCTCGAGGCGTTCGGGCGGCATCACCCATTTGTGGAAATGCGCATAGCCGCCATAAAGCGCCAACGCCCGTGTCCGCTCCGGATAAGTGGCGGCGAACAACATTGCCAGCGGCGCGCCTTCCGAGGCGCCGAGCAAGGCCGCACGGCCACTGCCGGTGGCATCCATCACCACGCGCACATCGTCCATGCGGGTTTCGAGGCTGGGCAGATGGCGCGGGTCGACCCGGTCGGACAGGCCGGTGCCGCGCTTGTCGAACAGGATCAGCCGCGAGAACGCCGACAGCCGTTTCAACAGCCTGGTATAACCTTCGTCTTCCCAATGCAGGTCGAGATTGGAAATGAAGCCGGGCACGAAAACCAGGTCGAACGATCCCTGGCCGACCACCTGATAGGCGATCCGCACGTCGCCGCTGAGGGCATATCGCGTCTCGATCGGCCTCACGACTGCATCCCGCCCGGCCAGACGACTTCTGATCGTCGACCATAGCAGACACCTGCCGGATGCGGCAGTCAAACTTTAGAAGACAGGAATATAGCCTGGCGACCCGAACTGCGTTCGCCCGGTTATTCCGGCGATCGGCTATTTCTGGGGAGCGGCGCTCTCTGCACCCGTGGGTTGGACGTAGCCGATGCTGATATCGGCCTGCTCCTCGGTCTTCGGCCGCTTGATCCTGGCCGAAGCCACGACGACAAGCTCGTCGAAATTTTCGCCGCCGCTGTCCAGCATCTCGAAGAACTGGCGGCGCATCCTGGGCTCCCAGAACTTGTTGATGTGCTCGGCTACACCCGCCACGCCTTCCTCGCGCGGCCTGGAATGGAAGAAGGCGGCAATCTGGTTGGCCATGCGCACCAGCTTTTCCCTGGTGCTCGTGATGTGGTCTTCGTCATGCGACATGCTGGGCAACTCCCAAGACCACCCTTTTCGGGTGGGTGAAAACATCGAAATCGTCGCCGCGCACCAGCGCCACCAGTGTCATACCGGCTTCTTCGGCAGTGCGGATGGCAAGTGCTGTCGGCGCCGAGACGGCCATGATGAAAGCCGAGCCGATGGCCGCCGTCTTTTGCACCATCTCGACCGAGACGCGGCTGGTCACGACGACAGCACCGGTGGCGCCGTCAATGCCGGCTTTCGCCAGCGCGCCGGCCAGCTTGTCCAGCGCATTGTGGCGGCCGACATCCTCGCGCGCCATGACGATGCCTTTGCCCGGCACATAGAAGCCCGCAGCGTGCACGGCGCCGGTTTCGGAATGCAGCGGCTGCACCTTCGACAGCAACCTGACCGACCGTACGATGTCGTCGGCTTCAAGCGTAAGTTTCGACGCACCAACCTTGTCGACCGAGCGCATCGCTTCCTCGATGGATTCGATGCCGCACAGCCCGCAGCCAACCGGCCCGGCCAGGCGCCTGCGTCGCGCCTCGAAGCGCGTATTGGCCTGGTCCTTCAGCCGGATCTGGATATCGATGCCGGCGCCATGATCCTCGACCTCGATGGCTTCGATCTCGTCAGGCAGCGCGATGATGCCTTCGGTCAGCGAGAAGCCGAGTGCAAAATCCTCGAAGTCGGCAGGGCTCGCCATCATCACCGCATGTGTGGTGCCGGCAAAGGAGAACGCCACCGGCGTCTCCTCCGGCACCATGCGGTTCGCGGCCGCAGTGCCGCTGGCGCGGTGCGCCAGCCGCGATGTCTGCGTCGTTGCTTTGCGGCGCGCGGCCAAGACTACTCCGCCGCCTGCAGCGGAGCGATGCGGCGGCTGTTGCGCGCCTGCTCGTCATAGTCGCGCTGCCAGTCCGAAGGCCCGTTGGAGGCGCCTACTTGCACCGCCGTCACCTTGTACTCCGGACAGTTGGTCGCCCAGTCCGAGAAGTCGGTGGTGATGACATTGGCCTGGGTGTCGGGATGGTGGAACGTCGTGTAGACCACGCCGGGCGACACCCGGTCGGTGATCTGCGCACGCAGCGTCGTCTCGCCCGAACGGCTGGTCAGCCGCACCCAGTCGCCGTCGCGCACCCCGCGATTTTCGGCATCGTGCGGATGGATCTCCAGTCGATCCTCGCTGTGCCACATGACGTTTTCGGTGCGCCTTGTCTGTGCGCCGACATTGTACTGGCTGAGGATGCGGCCGGTGGTCAGCAGCAACGGGAAACGCGGCCCGGTCCGCTCGTCGGTCGCCACATATTCGGTGCGGATGAACTTGCCCTTGCCGCGCACGAAGCCGTCTATATGCATGATCGGCGTGCCGAGCGGGGCTTTCTCGTTGCAGGGCCATTGCACCGATCCGACACGGTCGAGCAGATCGAAGGAGACGGCGGCGAAGCTTGGCGTCGTCTTGGCGATCTCGTCCATGATCTCGGAGGGATGCTGGTAGTTCCAGTCAAGCCCGATCGCACGGGCAAGCTCCTGCGTCGCTTCCCAGTCCGCGTAGCGCGCTTTCGGCTCCAGGACCTTGCGCACCATGTTGATGCGGCGCTCGGCATTGGTGAAGGTGCCGTCCTTCTCCAGGAAGGTCGAGCCCGGCAGAAAGACATGCGCGTAGTTCGCTGTCTCGTTCAGGAACAGGTCGTGCACGACCACGCATTCCATCGCCGCCAGGCCGCCCGCGACATGCTTGGTGTCAGGGTCGGACTGCAGGATGTCCTCGCCCTGGATGTAGATGCCTTTGAAGGAGCCGTCGACAGCGGCATCCAGCATGTTGGGGATGCGCAGGCCCGGTTCGTCGTCGAGCTTCACGCCCCACAGGCTCTCATAGATGTCGCGCACGGCTTCGCCGGAGATGTGGCGGTAGCCCGGCAGTTCATGCGGGAATGAGCCCATGTCGCATGAGCCCTGCACATTGTTCTGGCCGCGCAGCGGGTTCACGCCAACGCCCGGGCGGCCGATGTTGCCGGTCGCCATGGCAAGGTTGGCGATAGCCATAACCGTGGTCGAGCCCTGGCTGTGTTCGGTGACGCCGAGGCCGTAGTAAATCGCACCGTTCCCGCCCTTGGCATAGAGCCGCGCAGCACCCCGGATCAGCTCCGGGTCGACGCCGGAAAGCTTGCCGACGGTCTCAGGGCTGTTCTCCGGCAATGCGACGAACGAGGCCCAGTCCTGGAACTCCGTCCAGTCACAGCGTTCGCGGATGAAGGCTTCGTCGAAAAGCCCCTCGGTGACGATGACATGGGCGAGCGACGTCAGCACAGCCACGTTGGTGCCGGGCTTCAGCGGCAGGTGGTAGTCGGCCTCGACATGCGCCGACTTGACCATTTCGGTACGGCGCGGATCGAGCACGATCAGCTTGGCGCCCTGGCGCAGCCGCTTCTTCAGCCGCGAAGCAAACACAGGGTGGGCGGAAGCCGGATTGGCGCCGATGATGACGGCGACATCGGTGAAGTCGACGGAATCGAAATCCTGGGTGCCGGCCGAGGTGCCATAGGTTTGGCCGAGACCGTAGCCGGTCGGTGAGTGGCAGACGCGGGCGCAGGTGTCGACATTGTTGTTGCGGAAGCCCTGGCGCACCAGCTTCTGGACCAGATAGGTCTCCTCATTCGTGCAGCGCGAGGACGTGATACCGCCGATCGAGGTGCGTCCGTATTGATATTGGATACGACGGAATTCCTTGGCCGTATGGGCGATCGCCTCTTCCCAGCTCACCTCGCGCCAGGGATCGCTGACCTTTTCCCGGATCATCGGCGACAGGATGCGGTCCTTGTGGGTCGCGTAGCCATAGGCGAAGCGGCCCTTCACGCAGGAATGGCCGTGGTTCGCCTTGCCGTCCTTGTAGGGCATCATGCGAATGACTTCGTCGCCCTTCACTTCGGCCTTGAAAGAGCAGCCGACGCCGCAATAGGCACAGGTCGTGACGGCGGAGCGCTCAGGCATGCCTTTCTCAAGCACGGTCTTTTCACGCAGCGCATCGGTCGGACAGGCCTGCACGCAGGCGCCGCAGGACACGCATTCGGAGGCGATGAAATCCTCATGCATGCCGGCGACCATGCGCGATTCGAAACCGCGGCCCTCGATCGTCAGCGCGAAGGTGCCTTGCACCTCCTCACAGGCCCGCACGCAGCGCGAGCAGACGATACATTGCGCCGGATCATAGGTGAAATAGGGGTTGGATTCATCGCGGGCGATGTAGTCGACCGCCAGCGAGCCATGGCCCGGCGCGACGCCGTTTTCCTGCTTGACGTGGTTGCGGCCCTCGATGCCGAAGCGGTTCTCGGTCAGGCCGACCGACTTCGCCACAACGTCGAACTCGCTGGCGCCGGTACCGGCCTTCTCGTTCCAGCCCGTCGGATGGTCGGAGACGTAAAGCTCCATGACCCCGCGGCGGATGGCGTCGAGCCGCTCGGATTGCGTGCGCACCACCATGCCTTCGCCGACCGGCGTCGTGCAGGATGCCGGCGTACCGCCGCGCCCGTCGATCTCGACCAGGCAGACGCGGCAGGAGCCGAACGAGTCCAACATGTCCGTGGCGCAGAGTTTTGGAATCTCGACCCCGCCTTCCATCGCCGCGCGCATGATCGACGTACCCTCCGGCACGCTGATGCTGCGGCCGTCGACGATCAGCGTGACCTGCTTTTGCGCCTTCGATTCCGGGGTTCCGTAGTCGAGTTCTTCGATGAGTGTCGGGAAGTCGGCCTTGATGTTCATCTGCCAGCTCCTATTCAGCAGCCGCGCGCGCCGGCGCGGGCTTGAAATCTTCGGGGAAATGGGTGATCGAGCTCATCACCGGGTAGGGCGTGAAGCCGCCCAGCGCGCAGAGCGATCCGAACTTCATCGTGTTGCAGAGATCGGTGACCAGAGCCAGGTTCTTTTCCGGCTCGATGCCGGCGGCAAGTCTGTCGATGGTCTCCACCCCACGTATCGAGCCGATGCGGCATGGCGTGCACTTGCCGCAGCTCTCGATGGCGCAGAATTCCATGGCGAAGCGCGCCTGCTTCAGCATGTCGGAGGTGTCGTCGAACACGGTGAGGCCGGCATGGCCGATCAGCCCGTCACGCTTGGCGAATTCTTCATAGTCGAACGGTGTGTCGAACAGCGCGCGCGGGAAATAGGCGCCGAGCGGGCCGCCGACCTGCACCGCCTTCACCGGGCGACCGGTGGCCGTACCGCCACCGATATCGTCGACGATTTCGCCCAGCGTCATGCCGAAGGCCGCCTCGAACAGGCCGCCGAACTTGACGTTGCCGGCGATCTGTATCGGGATCGTGCCGCGCGAGCGGCCCATGCCGAAATCCTTGTAGAAAGCCGCGCCCTTGTCCATGATGATCGGCACGGAAGCCAGCGAGATGACATTGTTGATCACCGTCGGCTTGCCGAACAATCCCTGGATCGCGGGCAGCGGTGGCTTGGCCCGCACCACGCCGCGCTTGCCTTCAAGGCTGTTCAGCAACGACGTTTCCTCACCGCAGACATAGGCGCCGGCGCCGACGCGGATTTCCATGTCGAAGGCGTTCGGCGAACCCAGCACGTTGACGCCGAGCACGCCGTGCTTGCGGGCAATCTCGACGGCCTTGTTCATCGTCGCCACCGCATGCGGATACTCCGAGCGGATGTAGACGAAACCCTTGGTCGCGCCGGTGGCGATGCCGGCGATCGCCATGCCTTCGATGAGCACGAAGGGGTCGCCCTCCATGATCATGCGGTCGGCGAAGGTGGCGCTGTCGCCTTCGTCGGCGTTGCACACGATGTACTTGCGCTCACCGGCGGTATCGAGCACCGTCTTCCACTTGATGCCGGTCGGAAAGCCAGCGCCGCCACGACCGCGCAAGCCCGATTCCGTGACCTGCTTGACGATGTCGAGCGGCGCCATGGCCACCGCGTTCTGCAGGCCCTTCAGTCCGCCGAGCGACTTGTAGGCGTCGAGCGACAGCGGGTCGTTGATGCCGCAACGCGCGAAGGTCAGGCGCGTCTGCTTGGCCAGGAACGGGATCTTGTCCGGCGCGCCCAGCCAGCGCTTGTGATGGCCACCCTTGAGGAAGCCGCTGTCGAACAGGCTCTTGACATCGGAAGGCTTCACCGGCCCGTAAGCGACGCGGCCCTCGGCGGTCGCGACCTCGACCATCGGTTCGAGGAAATAGGCGCCGCGCGAGCCGTTGCGCACGATCTTGGCCTCGATGCCCCGTTCGGCCAGTTCCGCACGAATCGCCTTGGCGACCTTTTCGGCGCCGAGCGCCAGCGCGCCGGAGTCACCTGGAATGTAGATGCGCGGGATCATGAGCGTACCTCCGCGACGATCTCTTCGAGCTTCTCGTCATCGAGCCGCCCGATCACCTCACCATCCAGCATCGCCGACGGTGAACAGGCGCAAAGCCCGAGGCAATAGACAGGCTCAAGTGTAACCGATCCGTCGCGGGTGGTCTCATGGAAATCGATGCCGAGCAATTGTTTGACCTTTGCGGCGATCGCATCCGAACCCATCGACTGGCAAGCTTCCGCCTGGCACAGCTTGAGCACGTGCCGGCCGGCCGGCCGGGCACGGAAATCATGATAGAAGGTCACGACACCGTGCACCTCGGCCCTCGACAGGTTCAGCCCATCGGCGATGACAGGCACCGCGTCCTGCGGTACGTGGCCAAATTCTTCCTGGATGCCGTGGAGGATCGGCAGCAGCGGACCCTCAAGGTCCTTCAACTCCTGAATAATGGCCGCCGTGCGCGACTGTATCTCGGTACTTGCAGGCTGCATTGGCACGCAGCGCCCTCCCTATCGTAGCGATCCATGCATATCGTCCAAAAGCATGAAGTGGTTTTGGAACAACGACATGCCTGCGCCGCTTTATCGCTAAGTGCTTAAGATTTCAGAGAAAACCTCTGAAATCAATAAAGCGGTTTCGTTGCACGATAGAAAATTTCTATCGTGCCGTTTCACCAGCTATGACTAGCTCAGCGATTGGCGTGGAAATCGTCTGCCAGCGCCATCGCCTCGTCCAGCAGCGCCTGCACCAGCGGCGTGTGCGGTTCGCGCGGCGTCGCCACCAGCCCGACCGTGTGGCTGGCGTCTGGCTCGACGATCGGAATGGCCCGGATCGGCTCGGAAAAGCCGAATGTTTCCGCAAGGTTAAGCGGCATGATCGATGACCATTTGCCGGTCCTGATATGCGAAAACAGCACGATCATCGAATTGGATTCCAATGTCGGTCGCACCTGCACCCCGGCCTCGGCCAGATGCTGGTCGATGATGCGGCGGTTCTGCATGTCCGGCGTCAACAGGCAGAGCGGCAACTGGCTGATCTCGGCCCAAGTCACTTTGTCGCGGTCGGAATAGGGATTGCCCACAGCCGTGATCAGTTGATAGCGTTCGTCATAGAGAGGCACGCTGGTCACCCGCCCCAGGGGCTCATTGTCGAGATAGGTGATGCCGGCATCGATGTCGAAATTGCCGAGCAGCGACAGCACCTCGATCGAAGTTCGCGAAAGCACCGAGAAGGTGACGCCCGGATGCTTTTCGCGAAATGGCGTCGTCAGGCGCGCCACCATGGCCAAAGCCGTCGGAATAGCGGCGATGCGAATGCGCCCGGACAGGCCGTAGCGCGCCGCCCGCATCTCTTCGCGCATGGTCCTGGAGTCGCCGACGATGCGGCGCGCCCAGACCAGCACCTGCTTGCCTTCCGGCGTCAGCCCCTGGAAGCGTGAGCCGCGATTGACCAGCATGACCCCGAGCTGCCCCTCCAGCTGCTTGATGCCGGCCGACAAGGTCGGCTGGGTGACGCCGCACGCTTCCGCCGCCCGGCCGAAATGCTCCTCCTTGGCCAGCGTGATGAAGAATTCCAGCTTGTCGATCATGCCTGCAGGCTAGCCAGCGCGGGACGGCTGCGCCAGATGGTGCCGGCGCCACAACAACACAATCTTGCCCGCAGACTGGAAATCGTTGGCCGGGACTATTTATCCACGACGTTCAGGATGTTGCCGTCCGGGTCCTTGAACCAGGCGACTTTCATGCCGGAGCCGACATGGATATCGCCCTCGAGCGAAAGACCAGGCATCTCGTAATGTTCGAAGGTGACGCCCTTCGATCTTAGCGATTTGACAATAGCTTCGATTTGGTCGCCGACCGTCCAGGTCACCACCGTCGCCTTGTTGGTTCCCGCGAATTGCGAGTGATAGACATTGATGACCGTGTCGCCGCTTTTGTAGACGACCAACTCATCGCCAATGTTGTCCACCTGCTTGAGGCCTAGCGTTCCTTCATAAAAGGCCTTTGCTCTCGCCAAGTCCTTCACTGCGATGTTGGCCGTTGCGTTGCTGTTTGCGAGCATAATCGTATCCTTCCCTGATTGTCTCCCTCATGCTGGTCATTGAAATAGGTCGCGCGCCCTGTTTGGCGACGTGCGCCGGAGCTCTCGCTCGCAGAAGCCAAGGGTGCGTCGAGGCGGCTGCTTGGTTCTCTCCGAAAACTACATTATCTGAGGTGCCGAACGCTGAGGAAAAGATCATGGCCGTCACCAAGGAAACCGTCATCGAGCGCCTGAAGACGGTCAACGGACCGGATTTCACCGGCAACATCGTCGACCTCGGCATGGTCTCCGAGATTTTCATCGCCGATTCGAAAGTGTTCTTTTCAATCACGGTTCCCGCTGCCCGTGCGCAGGAGATGGAGCCGCTGCGCGCGGCCGCCGAGCGCGTCGTCAAGGCGATTCCCGGTGTCGCCGGCGCCGTCGTCGCGCTGACGGCTGAAAAGAAGGGCGGCGGCATGGAGGCGCCGGTGCCGGCGCGCCCCGCACCCAGACCGGCTCCGCCAACTGCGCCACGCGCGGCTCCGCACGCCCCAGCCTCGCACAGCTCGGGCAAGCGCGGCGTGCCCGGCATCGAGGCGATCATTGCGGTTGCGTCAGGCAAGGGTGGCGTCGGCAAGTCGACCACCGCCGTCAACATCGCGCTCGGGCTCGCCGCCAACGGTTTGCGCGTCGGCGTGCTCGATGCCGACATCTATGGCCCGTCAATGCCCAGGCTGCTCAACATCCATGGCCGGCCGCAGACCGTCGACGGCAAGATCCTGAAACCGATGGAGAATTACGGTCTCAAGGTAATGTCGATGGGCTTCCTCGTCGATGAGGAGACGCCGATGATCTGGCGCGGCCCGATGGTGATGTCGGCGCTGACGCAGATGCTGCGCGAAGTCGAATGGGGCCGGCTCGACGTGCTCGTCGTCGACATGCCGCCCGGCACCGGCGACGCCCAGCTGACCATGGCCCAACAGGTGCCGCTGGCCGGCGCCGTCATCGTCTCGACGCCGCAGGATCTGGCGCTGATCGACGCGCGCAAGGGGCTGAACATGTTCAAGAAGGTCGACGTACCGCTGCTCGGCATCGTCGAGAACATGAGCTATTTCGTCGCGCCCGACACTGGCAAGCGCTACGACATTTTTGGCCATGGCGGGGCGCGGCGCGAAGCCGAGCGCCTCGGCGTGACCTTCCTTGGCGAGGTGCCGCTGGAAATGGGCATTCGCGAAAGCTCGGATGAAGGTGCGCCCGTGGTGGCGTCGAAGCCCGATAGCCCCGAGGCGAAGATTTACCGCGATATTGCTTCGAAGATCTGGGACCGAGTCAACGAAGAACGCGGCGCGGCCGAAGCGGCGGTGCCGAGCATCGTGTTCGAGTGAGAGAGACTTAACCGCCCACCTTCTCGCCGAACGTCGAAAAGAACTGACCCGCCAATTTCTTCGACGTCGATTCGATCAGCCGGCTGCCGAGCTGAGCGATCTTGCCGCCGACATCGGCTTTGGCCGCGTATTTGAGCACCGTCGCATCCGGCCCGTCCGCTGTCAGCGTCACATCGGCGCCGCCCTTGGCGAAGCCGGCAATGCCACCCTTGCCTTCGCCCTGTATGGTGTAGGCGTGCGGTGGCTTGAGGTTTTTCAGCGTCACTTCGCCGTTGAACGTCGCCTTGATAGGCCCGATCTTCAGCACCACGGTCGCTGCCATTTCGGTCGGCGATTTCATCTCCAGGCTCTGGCAGCCGGGAATGCTCTCCCGCAGCACGTTCGGATCGTTCAGCGCCTCCCACACTTTCTGCAGAGGTGCGACAATGCGTTCCTCGCCTTCGATCACCAAAGCCATGCAAACCTCCCCGCACCAGACTGTTCAAAGGCCTAACGCAGCGCTCGATGCATGTCTATCGCACCAAAGTCCGGTTGCGACCGTGCGCCCTCTTGCCTGCTTCCGCGCGTTGCCATATCGATTTGTCTTACAAATACGGAGACCACGATGGCAGGCGCCCCCACCAGGAAGAAGAAATTTCGCTCGCAGGAGTGGTTCGACAATCCCGACAATCCGGGCATGACCGCGCTCTATCTCGAACGCTACCTGAACTACGGGCTGACGCGGGCCGAACTGATGTCGGGCAAACCGCTGATCGGCATCGCCCAGACAGGCTCGGATCTGTCGCCTTGCAACCGCCACCATATCGAGCTGGCCAAGCGCGTGCGCGAAGGCATCGTCTCGATGGGCGGCATTCCCTTTGAATTCCCCTGTCATCCGATCCAGGAAACCGGCAAGCGCCCGACCGCGGCGCTCGACCGCAACCTTGCCTACCTCGGCCTCGTCGAGGTGCTTTACGGTTATCCGCTCGACGGCGTCGTGCTGACTATCGGCTGCGACAAGACCACGCCGGCGCTGCTGATGGCGGCGGCGACCGTCAACATTCCGGCGATCGCGCTGTCGGTCGGCCCGATGCTCAATGGCTGGCACAAGGGCAAGCGCACGGGCTCCGGCACCATCGTCTGGGAATCGCGCCAGCGGCTATCGGCCGGCGAGATCGACTATGACGAGTTCATGGACATTGTCGCCTCTTCGGCGCCGTCCACCGGCTATTGCAACACGATGGGCACCGCCACCACGATGAATTCGCTGGCCGAGGCCCTCGGCATGCAGTTGCCGGGCTCGGCCGCCATTCCAGCGCCCTATCGCGAGCGCGGCCAGATAGCCTATGAGACGGGCAAGCGCATCGTCGACATGGTGCATGAGGATCTGAAGCCGTCCGACATCATGACACGGCATGCGTTCGAGAACGCCATTGTCGTCAATTCGGCCATCGGCGGCTCGACCAACGCGCCGATCCACCTCAATGCCATCGCCCGCCATCTCGGCGTGCCGCTCGACAATGACGACTGGCAGAAGGTCGGCCTCAACGTGCCACTGCTCGTCAATCTGCAGCCGACGGGTGAGTATCTCGGCGAGGACTACCACCATGCCGGCGGCGTGCCGGCCGTGGTGGCCGAGCTTTTGAAGGCCGGACTTTTGCCGCACCCCGACGCTGTGACCGTCAACGGCAAGTCGATCGGCGACAATTGCCGCGGCGTGGCCAACGAGAACCGGGATGTCATCCGCAGCGCCGACAAGCCGCTCAAGGCCAATGCCGGCTTCATCAACCTCAGCGGCAATCTCTTCGATTCGGCGATCATGAAGACCAGCGGCATTTCGCCGGAGTTCCGCGAGCGCTATCTGTCCAACCCGAAAGACCCGGAAGCCTTTGAAGGCAACGCCATGGTCTTCGACGGGCCGGAGGATTACCACGCCCGCATCGACGATCCGGCGCAAGGCATCGACGAGCACACCATCCTGTTCATGCGCGGCGCCGGCCCGATCGGCTATCCCGGCGGCGCCGAGGTCGTCAACATGCAGCCGCCAGCCTACCTCATCAAGAAGGGCATCCATGCGCTGGCCTGCATCGGCGACGGCCGCCAGTCTGGCACGTCGGGCTCGCCGTCGATCCTCAACGCCTCACCGGAAGCGGCTATCGGTGGCGGCCTGGCGCTGCTCAAGACCGGCGACCGCGTGCGCATCGACCTGAACAAGGGCACCGCCAACATCCTTGTCAGCGACGACGAAATCGCCAAGCGGCGCGCAGCACTCCAGGGCAATGGCGGCTTCCACTATCCGCAGCACCAGACGCCATGGCAGGAAATCCAGCGCGGCATCGTCGACCAGTTCGACCAGGGAATGGTGCTGAAGCCGGCGGTGAAATACCAAGATGTGGCGCACACCAGGGGCGTGCCGCGCGACAACCACTGAGTGCTATAACCTTGGTGAAGTCAAAGGCGGCTTGCCCTCGGGCAGGCCGCCTTTTCTCATGCTGGCGCTCTTGTATCGGTCGAGATGGACCTACAGATAAGCCCTCTCGACACGTCCTGTTCAAAGGATGAGACCCTTGGCCAAACGGCGCTCTTCCCTCGGTTTTCTCGGCATGTTCGGCCGCTCGGGCGACTTGCGGGAACTAGACAGCGCACTGCGCGGCGCCGATCTTCATCCGGCCCTTGTTCCCGAGGGCGTAAAGCTCACCATCGTAAACCTGATGAAGGATCATTGGCCAGACGAGCCGCCGCCGGACGCCTACCGGTCTGTGGCGCAGCTGTTCAGTTATTGCGTCGCCGGGCCGGAGACATTCGGGCAGGCCAACGGCCCGGAGCGACGGCTGGGCGCCGAGCGCCGCATCGAAGCAGCGCTTGAGACCGGCGACAGCCTGGACGCGCAGATCGTGCTGATGGCGCTGCACGGCAAGCTGATCAGCAGCGAGGTCGTCGAGCGTTTTGGACTAAGCGCGGACTGATTTTCGTAAGGTAAGGCTTACCCGCCCATGCCGCTGCGCGGCAACTTGATCATCTCGCCGAAGCGGGCGCGCAACTTGTCGTCGAGCAGCTTCGGCACATGGCGAGGGAAGCGCTCGGCAAGCACCCGCTTCTTCTCGATGATCGCCCGCTGCAGGATGTCGGGCCTGCCCTTCTCGTTCCATTCCTTGGGAGAAAAGCGGTCGCCGACAGCCGGATAAAAGTACTCGGTCTGCATCAGGCGCAGCGTCTGCTCATTGCCGAGATAGTGGCCGGGGCCGTTCATACAGACTTCAGCGATGGTGTCGATCGACAGCGCTTCGTCGGTCACCTCGATGCCGCGCACGCAACGCAGGCAATGGCCCAGCATGTCGTTGTCGATGATCAGGCTTTCCAGGCAGAAGCCGAGCAGCGAGGCATGCATGCCGGCCGATTCATAGACCAGGTTGAGGCCGGCAAGGCCGGCCATCACATCGGTGATGCCCTTTTCATAGCCGGACTGGATGTCGGGCAGTTTGGAATCCGTCATGCCCGCGGCCGAACCACCCGGAAGGTCATAGAATTGCGCCATCTGCGCGCAGGCGGAAGTCAGCACCGCCTGCTCGGCCGAGCCGCCCGACATGGCGCCGGTCCTGAGGTCGGAGACGAATGGCCAGGTGCCGAAGATCGCGGGGTGTCCGGGCTTGATGGCGTTGACATAGACGAGGCCGGCAAGCACTTCCGCCACCGCTTGCACGACAGCACCTGCAATCGCCGCCGGGGCGGTGGCGCCGGCCTGGCCGGCCGACAAGAGCAGGATCGGAATGCCGCCTTCGACGCAGGCTTCGAGCACGCCGCAGGCGTCCTCGGCAAATTTCATCGGCGGCACGACGAAGCAGTTGGAGTTGGAGACGAAGGGCCGGGCGCGGAAATTCTCCTCGCCGCCGGCGATCGCATAGAGCATCTCCAATGCCGGCTGCACGTTCTCGCGCACAGTGAACGAGGTGCCGACATGCTTGGACGTGCCCATCACGCAGGCGTAGAGTGTGTTGAAGTCCATCTCGAGCGGATCGGGAATGTCGCGCGGCACCATCGGCCGCTGGAAGAAGTGGATGTTGTCGAGCCCTTCGACGAGGCGGGCGGCGTCGTAAATGTCTTGCACCAGCGACTCGCGGTATTCCCGCTTTTCGACATCGACCAGGTGCACCGCGGCACCTGCGGTGCCGTAATGCACCCGCTTGCCCTGGATCAGCATGTCATGCCTCGGATCCTGGCCGTGCAGCGTAAAATTCCGCGCCGCTTTTTTGATCGTGTCCAGCACCAGTGCGCGGGGGAAGCGAATACGCCCATCATCGCCGTAGATGGCGCCGACCCCGGTCAGCGCCTCGATGCAGGAGGGAATGGCATTGGCGAAGCCGACGGTCTCCAGCAGCGTCAGCACCGCTTCATGGATGCGCTCCTGATCGTTCCGGCTGAGTGGGCCGTAGCTGCCGCCTTCAAGCCCGGCGCGCACCGGCCTGATGTCGTCGGCCAAGGGTGCGGCCCGCATCGCGCGGCGCGCTTCGCGCCCGCCGGATCGGCGCGAGCGCTGGTCAGCCTCCTGCTTCTCGGGCGCATCCTGCTTCTCAAGAGCCACTGACATGGGAGGCACTCCACCTTATCTTGCGAAACCGGACGCGGTGATTGGTCCACCGTCGCCTGCTTCGTCCCCTCTGTCAGCCGACTATGCCGCCGGTATTGGCCCAGCCTATGGGCCAGCTGCTATGGTCGAATATGCCAGAGAGCTAAAGCGGGGCGATGGTGCCAAGCAAAAGGGAGCCGGCTTGCGCCGGCTCCCTTCACAAAGTCAAGCCGTGTATCAGGCTGCTGCCGGCCTGCGTCCGGCTGCGGTGGCCAGCTCGCGAATGCCTGGTTCGATGTGCTGCAGCGCGATCGAGGAGATGCCCAAGCGCATGAAGCGCGACGGCTTTTCGGTGAGGTCGAAGAAACGGTCGCCGGGCTCGATAATGACGCTGCGCGACGCAGCGGCTTCGGCTAGTCCGCGGGAATCGGTGCCGCGCGGCCCCTCCAGCCAGAGCGATGTGCCGCCGGCGGAGTCGGTCGAACGCCATTCCGGCAGGAATGCGGAAATCGCATGGACCAGACGCTTGCGGCGTTCGTCGAAGGCCGACGACAGACGTCGCACCAGTGCCTCGTGATGGCCGAGCGACAGGAACAGGGCGACGGCACGCTGGTTGTTTGCCGGCGGGTGCCGCAGCATGAAGCGGCGCAGCGCCCTGAGCTCAGCGATTAGTCCAGCGGACGCCACGATGTAGCCAAGCCGCAGGCCCGGAGCCAGCGTCTTCGACATCGAGCCGACATAGATGACGCGGCCCGAGCGGTCGAGGCTCTTCAGCGCCTGCTGCGGCGCCTCGTCAAGAAGCTGGCTGTCATAGCCGTCCTCGATGATGATCTGGTTGTGGCGGTTGGCGCGCGCCAACAGATCCTGCCGGCGCTCCGCCGACAGCGGAACCATTGTCGGGCAATGGTGGCTGGGGGTGACGAAGACAAAGCCGGAATCGTTGGGGATGGAAGAAGTTACGATGCCGGACTGGTCGACCGGAACCGGCTGGATGTCGGCGCCCGCCAGCCTGAAGATCGAGCGCGCATCGGGATAACCCGGATCCTCCATTGCCACCTTCGAGCCCTTGGTCATCAGCAGCGTCGCCAGCATGTAGAGCGCGTTCTGGGCGCCCAGCGTGACGATGATCTCGTCGGGATTGGCAAAGATGCCGCGCCGCGGCAAGAGCCGCGCCTGGATCTGTTCGATCAACAGCGGATCGTCGCGGTCGACCATGTCCGAGGCCCAATTGCGGATCTCGAGCACGGCCAGCGCCATGCGGTTGCACTCGCGCCATTCGGCGGTCGGGAACAGCGCCGGGTCGAACTGGCCATAGACGAACGGGTAGGACGACTTGATCCAGTTGTCGTGCTTGGCCGGCGGCGGCATGTCGCTGGCGGCGATCTGCCGGCGCGCCTTCCAGTCGATCTCGTTCTGCTGGTCCGGCGCCTTCTGGTGCGGCTTGGCGGGGGTGGCCAGCACGTCCGGATTGACGAAATGGCCGCGCCGTTCGCGCGCCACCAGGAAACCCTGGTCGACCAGCTGCTGGAACGCCAGCACTACCGTGCCGCGCGCGACGCCGAGTTTCTCGGCCAGGATGCGGCAGGACGGGAGCGGCATCGAAGCCGCGATCTGCCGGTCGAGGATGGCGGCGACGATCGCCTGGCGGATCTGCGCCTGCAGTGTCTGGCCCGATTCCGCAGAAATCCGGAACAGGCCGGACCATATGGCCGTGTCATTACGCTGTGGCATGGAAGATGTTCCTCGATGGCCAAACTTTTTTGCTTGGCTGGACCAGCGGAAGGTAACCGTGGCACAAGGGGTTGCGCCAATCAATTTTTCTGATCGCTGGGATTTATGCCAGTGATCCTTCGCGCGACGCGCAGCGTCGTCGCGCCGCGTTTTCCCCGGGTGACGCTTGCGTCATCACGCCCGCGCAACCAATCGCGTCATCGCTTCCCGCCGCTGTGTCCCGCGACCGCAATGTTGCGCTGCGTCATCCCCACGCATTGAAACAAATGGAATTCGGCTCAATAACTCCAGCGCGACACGCGCCGGAAACATCCGGTCTGATAAGATGTCGTGAAAAAGCGTCAGGAGCCCGGCATTGGATCACTCGTCCTTCGACAAACAGCTTGCCGCCTTGCGCGCTGAGCGCGCAGCCGCATCGGGCACGATGCGCGAGGCTTTTGCCGCCGACCCCAAGCGCTTCGAGACATTCTCGGCCAGCGACGGCGACCTCTTGCTCGACTGGTCGAAATGCGCGGTCGACCAGCGCACGATGGAACTGCTCGAAAAACTCGCCGGCGCCGCCGACCTCGAGGGACGCCGCGCTGCGATGTTCTCCGGCAAGAAGATCAACATCACCGAGGACCGCGCTGTGCTGCACACGGCGCTGCGCAACCTCTCGGGCAAGGGCGTCACCGTCGACGGTCAGGACGTCAAGGCAGATGTGCTTGCCGTGCTCGACGCCATGGGCGCGTTTGCCGATGCCATTCGCTCCGGCAAGGCCGCCGGCGCCACCGGCAAGAAGATCACCGACATCGTCAATATCGGCATTGGCGGCTCCGATCTCGGCCCAGCCATGGCGACGCTGGCGCTGGCGCCCTATCATGACGGCCCGCGCGCGCACTACGTCTCCAACATTGACGGCGCCCATATCCACGACACGCTGAAGGGCCTGTCGGCGGAAACCACCCTGTTCATTATCGCCTCGAAGACCTTCACCACGGTCGAGACGATGACCAATGCCGAGACGGCGCGCAAATGGGTGCAGAAGGCACTCGGCAAGGATGCCGTCGGCAAGCATTTCGCCGCCGTCTCGACCGCGCTCGACCTGGTCGCCAAGTTCGGCATCGAAGCCGACCGCGTCTTCGGCTTCTGGGACTGGGTTGGCGGCCGCTATTCGCTGTGGGGCGCCATCGGCCTGCCGGTGATGATCGCCATCGGCCCGCGCAATTTCCGCGCCTTCCTCGACGGCGCGCATGAGATGGACGAGCACTTCCGCACCGCGCCCCTGCAGAAGAACCTGCCGGCGCTGCTGGGACTGGTCGGCTGGTGGCATCGCGTGGTCTGCGGTTATCCGGCGCGTGCCATCATCCCTTACGACCAGCGTCTGTCCAGGCTTCCGGCCTATCTGCAGCAACTCGACATGGAATCGAACGGCAAGGGCGTCACTCTTGACGGTACACCGGTGACGACGCCAACCGGACCGCTGGTCTGGGGCGAGCCCGGCACCAATGGCCAGCACGCCTTCTTCCAGCTGCTGCATCAGGGCACCGATTTCATCCCGGTCGAGTTCCTTGCCGCCGCCGTCGGGCATGAGCCCGATCTGAAGCACCAGCACGATCTGCTCCTCGCCAATTGCCTGGCGCAGTCGGAAGCGTTGATGAAGGGCCGCACGCTGGAAGAGGCGCGCGCGCAGATGCTGGCCAAGGGCATGAAGCCGGCCGATGTCGACAAGATCGCTCCGCACCGCGTCTTCTCCGGCAATCGTCCGTCGGTGACCATCCTTTATCGCAAGCTCGACCCGCGCACCTTCGGCCGGCTGATCGCGCTCTATGAGCACCGCGTTTTTGTCGAGGGCACTCTGTTCAACATCAACTCCTTCGACCAGTGGGGCGTCGAGCTCGGCAAGGAGCTGGCGACCGGCCTGCTGCCGGTCGTGGAAGGCAAGGAGAGCGCCGCCAAGCGCGACGCCTCGACGGCCGGGCTGGTGGCGCGCATCCAGCAATTGCGGGGTGCGGCATGAAAAACCCGGCGGATATCAAGGGCATATTGTTCGACAAGGACGGCACGCTCGTCGATTTCAATGCGACATGGCTCGGCATTGCCGATTTCATGGCCATGGATGCCGCCGAGGGCGATCGCTGGAAGGCCGACAGGCTGCTTTCGGCGGCAGGCTTCGATTTTGTCGCCAAGCGCTTCAAACCGGATTCCATTTTCGCTTCCGGCACCAACATGGATGTCGTTGAACTGTGGTTCCCGCGCCTGTCCGACGAGGACCAGATGCTGGCCGTCGCCCGCTTCAACGAGATCACCTCGGTGCAGGGTTCATCTCTGGCGGTGGGCCTGCCGGGCATCGTCGAAGCGCTGACGGCGCTGCACAAACGATCCTACCGGCTCGGCGTCGCCACCAACGATTCAACCGCCGGCGCGGAGAAGACCATGGTCACGCTCGGCGTCGCCCAGCTCTTCGACGCCGCCTATGGTTATGATGCGGTGGCCAATCCGAAACCAGCGCCGGACACGATCCTCGCCTTCTGCGACCTGACCGGGCTGCGGCCGGCCGAGATCGCCATGGTCGGTGACAACCGTCACGACCTGGAGATGGCGCGGGCCGGCGGCTGCGGGCTGGCGGTCGGCGTCCTCTCCGGCACCGGCACGCGGGAATCGCTGTCGTCGATCGCCGATGTCGTTCTGGATTCGGTTGCCGACCTCCCCGACTTTCTGTCGGCGCGGGTCAAGGAGACGGTCTGACAGGGAGGGGAAGGGGCAAAACGGCACTGTGCCGTCAATGGCCGTGATTGGCCGCTTCCTGCCTGTCCGGTTTCGGGTAGCATTCGGAAAGCGGACACACTCGTTGACTGGCGCGACGACTAAAATGCCGTTTGCCGGACACGGCAAGGATGCTGAGGGCCTCTCGTATATCGATGTGATGAATCCTTTCGCGTTCGCGTCGACAGGATTCGATGATCTCGGCCGGCGGTGGCAACGACAAACATTGCGTTGCGCTCGGATACCGCTACTTTCCCCCGGGAACTTGGCCTGTGTACAACCGTGAAACCATCAAAAATCACCGCTGTCGATTTCTTCGACGATCTTGGAGTAGGGCCCCGGTGGGGAACTCCCGTCGCCAGTTATGTGGCCGAGCCGATGCGCCCGACGCCCGCCCCGAGACCAAGACACGGAAGGCCGGCACCCAGCCCGCGGATGAGAGTCTGATCAACCGTCGTCTCTGAGTTCCACCCCAGCTCTGTGCAGCTTCAGCCGATCCGACTGCATGGCAAACCTGCCGAGCAGGCGAGCCTTCTTGCCTTCAACCTTGACAGGGAACATGAGAGACTAGTCGTTCAGCTTTCCGCCACGGTGTCCCATCGTCATCTTGGACGCGTACATCGTCGGTGAACGCTTGCCTGGAAGGTTCGCCTCGAGGACGATCTGTTCGACAAAGCCTTGGTTCATCTCCAACTCCACGCATTCGTCGAGCTTATCGACGAGCCAAACCGCGTAGCCTTCAGGTTCCTTGGCGTCAAATTCCGAATCGTCCGCCGGAATCTTGGGCTCCGGAAACGCTGGGATGATCATTATCTTGGGCTTTGGCAAATCGTAGGTATGTCCCTCATAGGCATAACCGACAATTATCCCGCACGATGTTTTCTGTTCTGGAGATGATCCGAGCATGAAGGTACTGCCTACCGTTGAAAGGACCGCAGTGCCAAAATTCTTCAGGTCGATCTTGAAATGATAGGAGACTCTGATTGGTATTTTTGGAAATGGAATATATCCATTTATTATATCTTGGCGACCTTTGTTGCTTTCATATTTCTTCAACACTTCAAGTGCGTTGATACGTTGCTCGTCGGTGATGGGTTGCCCAGGCGCGGTTTCGACATACATGCCGGTGTCCCCAAAGGGTGCCGGCGCACCGGGCACGCTGAGTCCAATCTCCGCCCCCAAGCCATAGAGCCTGACCTGTGTTGCGTTGTAAGCGCCTGATGGAAACGTTAGTGTCGGTCGGTGATAGTCGTCGCTCATTTTCCTCGCTCCTTTTTGCTGCATCCTTCAGTTCACAAGATCTCCCGCCAGCTGAAGTTCTCATCGAATTTTTCCGCGAGCATCGGCGCGACCCGATCGCTGACGTCCACCACCAACGCCGCGGCATTCTCGAACGACAGGTCATCCGCATCGAGGCGTGGCCACGCCTGCGCAAGTGCGAGGGCCACTTCGTCCCTTGCTCTGATCAACATGCTCTTGAACATGAAGGGCCGAGCGCGAAAGGCGCGGGACGTGAAATCCGAAATGCGCTGCATATCGGACTGGTCGACATCCTTGATGTCGATCCCCAGCAGCCGCTCGTCGGCCAACCCCTCGTGCACCAGTGCTGCGTGGTAGACGTCGACGATCGTGTCGAACACAGCCCCCGTGAACGGCCGTGACCTGTCATGGATTTCCGCCGTCACCTCTGACATGCGGCGTGCGTTGCTGGCGAGGCGTATCTGCCGATCGCCAGTTAGCTCGGCAATCCGGTTCAATTCATTGAGAACAAGCAGGTTGCCATCGCAGTGCCGCAGCAGCCGGTCCATGCCGCTGTCAAAATTCAGGAAGGACAAGAGCGAGACCAGATCCGAGCTGGCTTCGTGGAACGGTCCGAAATCGCCTTGAGTCAGACCGCCGGCTGGTGTCCCGAACAGCGAAAACAAGATGACGTGGCCGACCTCATGTGCAATCACATCGAAGTTGAGCGCATAGGGATAGTTGCCTCCGTCGATGCCGCGCTCTCGGCCGAGTTCCAGATAGCCATAGCCTGATTGCGCATTCTCCCAGTCGACGAAGGGGATGATTTCGAGCCGCTCGTACGTCTCGGCGAAGTACCAAACAATCGGTTTGCCGAGGTAGCTTTCCCAGATGTCCAGCACGCGGCTGACCGAGGCGAAAGCGTGCGCGGAAAGGAACTGCCGCGAGGTCAGGGAAAGTTGATCGAAATGGCCGTCAAAGCCAGCCTCTGCAGGCGGAAAGATTTCGCCGACAAACGGTGGCAGATAAGGGTAGTCGTAAGGCTCCTTGTCGAGGAGCGGATCGCGAACGTAGATGCGGTGATCTTCCGGGCCGGAGCGGATCAGATCGGGTGGAGTAGAAATCCATACTGTTTCGGGTGTTCCGTAACCCGAAAGGTGAGGGACCTGCGGGTAGACCAGGAACCGCGTTCCCAGCAACGGATCTTGCGCAACGACACGATCGACCGCGTCCAATCGCTTGGCCCCCCTAGGCTACCACGCTATCACGGCGCTTACGTCACGTAAATCGTCGGCCGCCAAGAGGTCAGGGCCTATAACGCCAGCCCCGCATCATCCATATCCTTGGAGAAGGCCGAGGTTAGCTGTAATTCCAGCATGGGGTGTGCTTTTTCAAATACTTGCTCCCGCAAAAGTTCGAGTGCCCGCAGGGCATCTTGCTTTTTTTGCTGGACGAAAGCCGCGCCGAGCTCCCTGCACAAATTCTCGACGTCGTCGTTGCCGTCGTGCGCATCACGGACCATCCGTGCCAGGGTGCGGTCGCGAAAATTGACGGCCTGTGCCGCACCCTCGAACCTCGCCTGCTGTTCGGGTGAAATCACGCCGCGCCGGCAAGCAGCGCGAAGGGTCCGGCGCAGGTCAATCAGCGCATGCGTCAATTGAGCGAAATTCACCTCGGCCGGTCCATGCAATACCGCTACTGCGTCGTCGGGTGCAAAGGCGAAGCGGCGATACCATCGGTAGATAAGCCCAACGCCTTGCATATGGGGGAACAGCTCGGCTGCTCGAAGGGCACCCATGCTGGCCGCGCCGACGACATGAATGCCACGGCTGAGGGCCCACAGGATTTCCTTGTGCCGAACCGCTGGCTCGGTCTGAAAACCGCCATCGATGAGAAGGATCGCACTCGGGTCGAAATGCTGCACGGCCGAAACGATCGAGCCTTGCACGGCCGGGGGAAGGCATACCGCATCGACGACCTTCAACGCGTCGGAATGGGACACGGTAGGGCCAGTGAAGACGAGTTTCGGGCGCATAATCCCTACCCCTGCATGAGCGGCTGCAAGGCAGGGATGACAATCCTGACAACCGACAGGGCGTCGAGCGGTTTCGTTCCCACCCGGATTAGGTGAACCGCATCGAACCCTCTCTCTTCGAGAATTGCCAAGAGGACCGACAGCCCGTCCGACGCCGTGTTGAACTTCTGCTCGGCGAGCGCGCGGAAATCCACGCTGCGCGGGCCATCGCGGAGGAGCCGACGATGCGCTGCGATCATCTGCCGATCGGGGTATTTCGGATAGGACGCGCGCGTCAGGTCATCGCGCGCGCCCGAGATCGCCGCCAGACGGGCCTGGGCCGCTTCGTAGATGGCGTTCGCCGCCGCGCCGGCGGGACTGAAACCGGCAGCCGAGCCATCAGCCGGATGATCCAAAAGGACCGTTTCCGTCGGTTTGTCTTCCAGCAGATGGCACCACACCACCGGTATGCCCAACGGCGACAAAGCTTGCCAAAGGCCAACCAGCACGTTCTTGGCCGCCAAAGTTTCCAGGAGATCGCGGAGCGACGGATCATCAACCGTCTCGGGATCGATGCGTTGACGGTGGAAAAACCCGTGGGTCCGGTATGCCGTGGCGATCGCGTCGCGTTCGATGCATTCAAGCATGCCATGAACGATGGCATCCGGCTCCTCGAAGCCTGCTGCCAAACCGCTCGTCGATGCCGTGAAAATCCCGTCATGGGGCAGTGACGGCAACACATAGGCGGTGTGCACGAGCTCGAACGGGACCAGGTCGCGGCTGCCGGTAAGAAGATTGTCTGCGGCTACCCACGCCGTCTCCCTGCCGCGCCATCCGGGCGCGGTGCCCCCCTGGAGATGCTTTTCGAAACGATCTGGCGGGATGCCCAATTGATCGGCGCAGCCGACGACTGGTTCGAAATTCGCCACCTGCTCTGCAAAGAAGCTCTCGGCCGATTCCAGCATGGCCGATATCGCGGCTTCCGCCAGGGTGGCGCCCTTGCCTTGCGCGACCGCGTTGGAGAGCGAGAAAGGTCTTGTCACCTGCACGACCGGGATGCCGAGCTGGTCGAGCCCGGTAATGTCGGCGATCCGCGTGATGCCCAGGCCTTCGCGCATCTTCATCAGCCTCGCCAGCGCCTCGTCGGGCGGCGGACCAAGGCGTTTATATCGCTCCAGCATCGCGGATGTCTTGCAGGGCCGGGTAGTGCCGAACGGCCGATTCGGGATTGACGATCAGCGCGGCGCCCGGCTCGAGAGCGGATTTCGCACGTTCGACCCGATCGCGATAGCGCGACGACAGTTCAGGCGACAGGCCTGATGATTGAAGGGTCTCGTATATACTGACGAGGAAAGGCACGGCGCCTTGCTCCGCGGCTATGGCGATGCTCTTTTCGAGGGCAGCGATTACGTCCGCCTCCGCATCGCCCTGGAGAAGAAGTAGCTCCGCCCTTCGCCTGTAGAGCTCTGCCAGCCAGAAGCGGCTGCCGCCGGCCTCGGCCTGCGCCACAGCCGAGCCCAGCAGCGCGAGCGCCTCATCGACCTCGGCAGTTCGTGTCAAAAGCTCTGCCAGCATGCCGCAATAGACCGGTTCGTCCTCAGGCGTCTGGAACTCGCCATGGAGGCCAAGGCCTTGCCGCATTTTGTCCCTGCCGCTCTCGACCTGGCCGGCGTTGCCGTCGCACCAACCTTCGAAGATTTGCGCTGCGGCGGCGAGAGCGGGCATATAATGGCGCTCCGTCAAGTGGCGCAGATCCGCTATCACGCTTCGTAGCCTCGAAAAATCGCGGCGATAGCAATGCAGCATCGCCTCGTTGAGATAGGCATGCGCGATGCTGCCGGCATGTCCGGTTTGCTGCGCCCAGCTCCTAGCTTCCGACATCGAATGGATCGCGCTTGCCGGCTTTCCGACGAACCAAAGCGACAAGGCGCGGTGGGCGAGCCCGCAGACCCTCGCGTCATGCCCGCCGAACAACGCAGCATTGGCTTTGCCCTGGCCGTGCTCATAGAGCGACAGTCCGGCGTCGACGGCCGCGATGCAGCGGTCGTGGCGGCCAAGATTGAAGTCGATTGCCCACACGCAATGCCTGGCCTGGAGTTGCACTTCGGCATCCTCGACATCCCTGAGATCGCTGAGCACGACTTCCGCGCGCTCGCCGTCCATGACGGTATCCGTGAACCACCAGCCCCAGTAGATCGGGAACCACTTGGCCCGCTCGGCCACCGGCCGCCGCCGGGCCATCACCACGCCGTCCTCGTACAATTTGCGGGCGGGCGCCGAGTTCGGACCTTCGACAGCGGTCAGGATGGGACCGAGCACGATCATGGCCGATAGCCGCAGCGCGTCTCGCGTGTCGGCTGCCGCAACTCGCTCGCAGAGCGCCAATGCATGCTCGAGTATCTGCCTCGCTTCTGCCATTGCCGAGCGGGACGAGCTTTCCGTGCCTGCGATCACGAACTGAGCGATCGCGTCCTCTAGAAGGCCTGCGCGCTCGGCGTGCTCGGCGACCTCGGCGGTGCCCAGCCACCCGGCCAGGTTTCGGTTGCGGCTCACCGCGGCAAACAGGCGGCGATGCAAGGCCTGCCGTCTCTTGCGCAGCGTTGCGTTGTAGATCGTCTCCTGGATAAGCGCATGGCGCACGCCATAGACCGGAACGCCGGAAGGCCGCACGCGGATCAGGAACCCGGCCTCGCTCAGTGAATCCAGCGCGTTTGCGATGATTTCGTCGTCGAGCTCCGGCAACAGCGCGCGCAGCAATTCCTGATTGAAACGATTGCCCGCGACGGCCGCGGCGCGCGCAACTTCGTGTGCAGGCCCCAGCGTTTCGAGCCTGGCCTCGATCACGCTTTCAAACACCGAGGCATGACTGCGCGTCGCGGTCTGCGCCAGCCGATCCGTTGCCGAGGCCGCGTTCTCGGCCATCCACTGGCAGATTTCTTCGATAAACAGCGGGACGCCTCCGGTCACGCGTTCCACCACGTCGAGCAATTCCGGGGAAGTTGACGGCTTGCCTTGCGGTAACATGGCCGCGATCGCCAGCCGCGTTTGCTCGCGGTTGAGCGGCTTTAGCGAGATATGCCTTGGATTCGATGCTGCCAGCCAGCTCCCGGTTTCAGGGCGCGTGGTCACGATGACAAGCGCCCGGAAGTGACGGGCCGACTGTGCAAGCTCAGCCAACAATTGTCTCGACGTCAGGTCGATCCAATGAATGTCCTCGACCACCAGGACGATCGGTCCGCTGGCGCACAGGGCTTCGAGCGAGTGGCGAACCGCCCAATTGGCTTTCGCGCGCATCGCCTCGGCGTCGATTTCCTTGAGCATCGGATCGGCTCCCGCAGCGCCGAGCAGGAACGAGAAGATGTCGATGATTTCGGGATCGCGGACGTCATGATCGCGGAATACTTCCGCCACGGCGGCAGCGCTCAGCTGTCCTTCGTTGCCGGCGAGATCGCCGCGTACGTTCTGTAGCAGCGGATGCAGCGCCGAGCGCACGCCGCCGGGCGTGCACTGGAAGAGCAGCAGTTTCGCGCGCTGGTGACGCGTGCGCCGGCGCACTTCGTGAAGAATGCGCGACTTGCCGATCCCGGCCTCGCCCTCGATCACCACCATGCCGCCGTTTCCTGCAACGGCGCTGTCCCATGCTTCGGCGATCGTGGCGAGTTCGGCCTCGCGATCGACGAGCGGACTGCTCAGCCGCCCGAAGGCGAAGAAGCGGTCGACCTCGCGCTTGTGACTCAGCGCGCGCCAGACCAGCTCCGGTTCGGCAAACCCCTTGATCGCATGGGTCCCCCTACAGCTGAACACATGCGACCGTCGCGCCAGGTTGCGCGTCGCGTCCGAGACCACCACCGTATCCGGCTGCGCGATGGCCTGGAGCCGCGTGGCCATCGCGAAGGCAGGGCCGGTGACATTGTCACGACCCGTGTCGGCGTCACCCTTCTGGATCAGGGTCATCGATGTCGCGATTCCGACCCGGACATGCAAATCGGCGCGGCCTTGGTCCGAACCGACGCGCCTGCAGGCGTCGATGATTTCGAGCCCGGCCCGGATCGCCAGCGATGCCGCATCCTTGGCGTCTATTTCGGCAGGAAACAAAGCAACGCCGCCATCGCCGACCTCGACCTCTACGGCACCCGAGCACGACGCGACCGCCTGTCTCGCCGCCCGCTGGAAGGCTGATATCAGTTCCTCGAACTCTTCAATGTCCAGGATGCCAAGAAGGTCGGTCGATCCGACCAGGTCGTAGCAGAGCGCGGTCAGGATCCGGCGCTCATGCCGGGCTTCGGACGCATTGTTGCCGTTGCCGCCCAGAAAACCTGTTGCCACCGACGCCGCCGGCAACGCGACCGGACTCTTCTCCGACATGCTGCGATTTCCTCGCCGAGCACAGTGACGGCAATATTAGCAAAGTGCGATGCTGTTCACAAAACACTTGATCGGTGGGCAGGGCAGGAAAAAGCCGATGCTGGGATCATTATGGAGAGAAATGCTCACGGCGCAAACTCTCCGTGGCGTTGACACCAGCTGTGACCGCTTTTGGTGGGCGGTCGGGATGACTTCGATGACCGAGATCAGGCGCATAGCAGTCGTTCATGCCGGGTCGGCATAGTCAGCTTTGCGTCGAATCCGGTCACTCCGAGCGATTGGGTTTTTCCGCTTCAGCCCTCTCCCGCCTCAAACAAAAACACCCCGCTCGGCCTCGCCGCTGTACCCTTCGCATCCCCAAAATCCGGCACCTGATATTCGGCGAGCAACCGCAGCCTCGACAGCGGCAGGTCGGCGCGGCGGGGATCGCCGACCAGCACTTCGATGCCGGCCGCCAGGCAGCGGTCGAGGAACGGGATAATTTGCAAAGCAATCTCGCGGCCATAGAACACGTCACCCGCAAGCACGAGGTCGACCGCCGGTGGCGGACCCGTGGTGATATCCTGGCCGACAATGGTGATTTCGACGCCATTGGCCGTGGCGTTGAGGCCGATGGCGGCGACGCCGTTGCGATCGATCTCGGCGGCGATCACCCCACAGGCGCCAGCTTTCGCGGCGGCGATGCCGACAAGGCCCGAACCGGCGCCGAGGTCGAGCACGCGGCGAGCGGCCACACTTTGCGGATGGTCGAGTACATAGCGCGCAAGCACCGTGCCGCCGGCCCAGGCATAGGCCCAGTAAGGCGGCGCTGGCTCGGGCGCGTCGTCGACTGGCTCAAGCGCATCGCCGTCCGCGTCGCCGCTTTGGTGCGGATCGACAAGCCGCCTCAAGCCACTGCCGGGATGGGCCGTATAGAGCTGGATTTCAGGAAGCACGGGAACGGTGCTAGCCGCAGGTTCGCCTTGATGAACGCTTCGGGATCGAGACGTCGATCAACGTCCACGATCCCGCCATCGCCGCGGCCGTCGTGCAAATCCCCCACTATTCCCGCAGCGCCCGGCGCAGGATCTTGCCCACCGGCGTCTTCGGCAGTTCGGTCCGGAACTCGATGTATTTCGGTCGCTTGTAGCCGGTCAGGTTCTCACGGCAATAGGCGATCAGCGCCTCGACGGTCAGCGCCGGGTCCTTTTTGACCACGAACAGCTTTGGCACTTCGCCCGAATGCTCGTCCGGCACGCCGATCGCCGCCACTTCCAGCACGCCTGGATGCTGAGCGACGACTTCCTCGAGTTCGTTGGGATAGACGTTGAAGCCGGAGACCAGGATCATATCCTTCTTGCGGTCGACGATCTTGGTGTAGCCGCGCTCGTCCATGAAGCCCATGTCGCCGGATTTGAAGAAACCGTCCTTGGTCATCACCTTGGCGGTCTCGTCCGGCCGGTTCCAGTAGCCGGCCATCACCTGCGGTCCGCGTATGCAGATCTCGCCGACTTCGCCGAGCGGCAGATTGTTGCCGTCATCGTCGCGGATGGCGATCTCGGTCGACGGCAAAGGCAGGCCGATAGTGCCGGTGAAATTGCCGTCGCTGAACTTGTTGGCGGTGGCCACCGGCGACGTCTCCGAAAGGCCGTAGCCTTCGGTGATCGAGTTGCCGGTCAGCGCCTTCCAGCGCTCGGCGACGCCCTTCTGCACCGCCATGCCGCCGCCCAGCGTCAGGATCAGCGGTTTGAAGTCGAGCTCGCGGAAGTCCTCATTGTTGAGCAGCGCGTTGAACAGCGTGTTGAGGCCGGGGAAAATGTGCGCCGGATATTTCTGCAGCTCCTTGACGAAGCCGGGAATGTCGCGCGGGTTGGGAATGAGCACGTTCTGGGCGCCCTGTTGCATCCCCATCAGCGCATTCACCGTCAGCGCGAATATATGATAGAGCGGCAGCGCGCAGATGAAGTTGAGATGCGCCGGTTTCGGCTTGATCGCGTAGGCGTCCTGCAGCCACAGCGTATTCTGCGCGACATTGGACAGCACGTTGGAGTGCAGCAGCACGGCGCCCTTGGAAATCCCGGTGGTGCCGCCGGTATATTGCAGGAAGGCGACGTCGCTCGCTCCCAACTTGGCCGGCTTGAAGGCGATGCCAGCGCCGGCCTTCACGGCCGCATTGAACTTGACATGGCCGGGCAGCGACCAGGCCGGCACCATCTTCTTCACCCGGCGCACGACGAGGTTGACGATCGCGCCCTTGAGGCCCCCGAGCATGTCGCCCATCGCCGCGACGACCACATGCTTGACATCCGTCCTGGCAATCACCGCGTCCAGCGTGCTGGCGAAGTTCTCGAGAATGACGATCGCCCGTGCACCGGAATCCTTGAGCTGGTGCTCCAGTTCGCGCGGCGTGTAGAGCGGATTGACGTTCACCACGACATAGCCGGCGCGAAGCACAGCCATCATCGCCACCGGATATTGCAGCACGTTTGGCATCATCAGCGCCACCCGGGCGCCCTTCTGCAGGCCCTTCGATTGCAGATAGGCGCCAAAGGCGGCCGATTTCCGCTCGAGTTCGGCATAGGAGATCGACTTGCCCATGCACACGAATGCCGGCTGGCCGGAAAACTGCTTGCAGGCGCCGACCAGGAAGTCGCCGATCGAACCGTAGGGCAGGGTGCCGATCTCGGCCGGAACGACTTTCGAATAGCTTTTAAGCCACGGCTTGTCCGGCAGGCCCGCGGCAAGCGCCGTCAGTGTCTTCGGCAGTTTCTTGGCCGGGCTCGGCGCCGGTTTTGAGGCCGGCTTTGCCGCCGCTGTTTTCGATGCAGGGTTGGCGGCGGGTTTTGCAACAGGTGCTGTCTTCGCGGCCGCGGGTTTGGCCGCAGGTTTTGCGGCCGGCTTGGCGCTTGCCGTCGCCGGCGCGCTGGCCGCCTTCGGCTTGGCGGCGGCTTTGACCGAAGGCGCTTTCGGCTTGGCGGCAGCAGCGGCCGGCTTTGAAGCAGTCCCTGCTTTTGCTTTCGCCGGGGCCGTTGTCTTTGTCGCTTTTGCCACCTCTAGCCTCCCTCATTCGTTCTGTTGCCTGCTCCATGCTGCATCGCCTCAATATAGTGAGGCGTCCTCCGCTGCAGCGATGTCGCGGATTCCCGGGAAATCCGGCGTGTCATCTATCTATTGCGACTATCGGCGGCCGTGCAAGTCTTGCCCCAACGGCAGGACGGCAAAGATTTGCGGCCGAAATCCTTCTCGCGACGCCGGCTCCGGAAACGGCCTCCTGTCATGTCGGCTGCGAAACCTGAGCCTGTGGATATTTGTGCTCACGATACCGGCAATCAATGAAAAAATGCGGTCGTTAACAATCCCGTGATTAGCAGATTTTGCTATTTCTTTCTGAAATCGAGCAAAAGCCGAGAAATATTTTCTGCTTACGGTGGGGTAGGCAAACAGGGTGTTCCAAAGCCCGAAAAACGGTGCTTATATGCGCGCTTCGCGAGCCTGCTAGAGGGGCTTGGAAGAACATCAGGGAGTGCTCAATGAAAAAGAAACTGACTTTTGCAGCCGCGTTGCTGGCTGCAAGCGTCCTCGGCGGCGTGGCCAATGCCAAGACGCTGGTTTACTGCTCGGAGGCCTCGCCGGCCAACTTCGACCCGGGTACCACGACGGGCGGCAACGACTTCGATGCCTCGTCGCGTACCGTCTATTCGCGCCTGGTCGAATTCAAGCATGGCGGCACCGAGATCGAGCCCGGTCTTGCCGACAAGTGGGAAATCTCCGACGACGGCCTGGTCTATACTTTCCACCTGCATCCGGGCGTGAAGTTCCAGACCACGGATTTCTTCAAGCCGACACGTGACTTCAATGCAGACGACGTCGTCTTTTCCTTCGATCGCCAGTTCAACAAGGAAAATCCCTGGAACGGCGAAAAGTACCTGCCGAACCTGACTTGGGACTACTACACCGGCATGGACATGCCGAAATACGTCGCCAAGTGGGAAAAGGTCGATGACCTGACCGTTAAGCTGACGCTGACCGAGCCGAACGCGCCGATGCTGGCCAATCTCGGCATGGACTTCGCCTCGATCGTGTCGAAGGAATATGCCGACCAGCTGGAAAAAGACGGCAAGATGGCCGACTTCTCGACCAAGCCGATCGGCACCGGTCCATTCCAGTTCGTCGACTACCAGCTGGATTCGGTGATCCGCTATGCGGCCAACCCGGATTACTTCAAGGGCAAGGAAAAGATCGACGATCTCGTCTTCGCCATCACGCCGGACGCGACCGCCCGCATCCAGAAGGTGCTCGCCGGCGAATGCGACATCGCGCCCTATCCGAATCCTGCCGACATCGGCACGATCAAGGCCAACGCCGACGTGACCCTGATGGATCAGGCCGGCCTCAACATCGGCTACATGAGCTACAACACCACCATCCCGCCGCTCGACAAGCCTGAAGTGCGCCACGCACTCAACCAGGCGATCGACCGGGCATCGCTCATCAAGTCGCTGTTCCAGGACGCCGGCGCCACGCCGGCCGAAAACCTGATCCCGCCGACCATGTGGTCGTGGGACAAGGACGTGAAGTCCGACGCCTATGATCCGGAAGCGGCCAAGAAGGTGCTGGCCGATGCCGGGCTGAAGGAGATCCAGCTCTGGGCCTCCGATCGCGTCCGTCCCTACAACCCGAACTTCCAGCGCGCCGCCGAACTGATCCAGGCCGACTGGGCCAAGGTCGGCGTCAAGGCGGAGATCGTCAGCTACGAATGGACGAAGTATCGCGAGGAAGGCAAGAAGAAGGAACGCCCCGGCGCCTTCCAGATCGGCTGGACCGGTGACAATGGCGATCCGGACAACTTCTTCGCCACGCTGTTCGCCTGCTCGGCCATCGGCGTGTCGAACTACTCCAGCTGGTGCGACAAGGACTTCGAGGACCTGATCCAGAAGGCCAAGAAGACCAGCGACCAGGCCGAACGCACCAAGCTCTATGAGCAGGCGCAGGTGGTCTTTGCCAAGCAGGCTCCGGCCTTCCTCATGGCACACAGCCAGGTTTACGCAGTCGTGCGCAAGAATGTCAGCGGTTACATGATGGACCCGCTCGGTATTCATCGCTTCGATGGCGTCGACAAGGCCGAATAGAACTGTTAGGCGGGCGGCGCGCAATCAAGCGCCGCCCCCTTTTCAAGATGCTCCGATATCTCCTCAACAAAATCGTCTTGGTGCTGCCGACGCTGATCGGCATCACCATCTGTGCCTTCGCTTTCGTCAGGCTGCTGCCCGGCGATCCCATCCTGGCCATGGCCGGCGAGCATGGCGTGTCGCCCGAGCGCTACGCGGAACTGAAGGAACAGTTCGGCTACAATCTGCCGATCTGGCAGCAATACGCGCATTATGTCCGCGATGCCGCGACCGGTAATTTCGGCGTCTCGATCTCGTCCAAGCGCCCGGTCATCGAAGATTTTATGACGCTCTTCCCGGCAACCATTGAGCTCTCTGTCTTCGCCATGATCTTCGCCATGCTGCTGGGCATTCCCGCGGGCATCTTCGCCGCGGTCAAGCGCGGCTCCTGGTTCGACCAGGGGCTGATGGGCACAGCCCTTGTCGGCTATTCCATGCCGATCTTCTGGTGGGGCCTGCTGCTGATCATCTTTTTCTCCGGCTATCTCGGCTGGACCCCGGTTTCCGGCCGCATCGGCCTGCAGTTCTTCATCAAGCCGATCACCGGCTTCCTGACCCTCGACAGCTTGCTCTACGGCAAATGGGATGCTTTCCGTTCGGCATTGAGCCATCTGGTGCTGCCGACAATTGTGCTCGGCACCATCCCGCTGGCGGTGATCGCCCGCCAGACGCGCTCGGCCATGCTCGAAGTGCTGGGCGAGGACTATGTGCGGACCGCGCGCGCCAAGGGGTTGTCGTCGTCCCGCGTCATCGGCGTGCACGCGCTGCGCAATGCGCTCATCCCGGTGGTCACCACCATCGGCCTGCAGGTCAGTACGCTGCTCGCCGGCGCCATTCTCACCGAAACCATCTTCGCCTGGCCGGGCATCGGCAAGTGGATGGTCGATTCCATATCCAAGCGCGACTATGTCGTCGTGCAGTCGGGCTTGCTCTTGATCGCCCTTATCGTCATGGCCGTGAACCTGATCGTCGACGTGCTTTATGCCGTCATCAACCCGCGCATCAGGGCAGCGTGATGAGCCAGTCGACCGAAATCGCCCCGATGGCCGCCGGCAATCCTGATCGCCTGACTGGCTTCAGGACCTTCTGGCACTATTTCTCGGTGAACCGCGGCGCCGTCATCGGCCTGTTCGTCTTCATCCTGCTGGTGCTGGCAGCGCTGTTTGCGCCACTGCTAGCGCCCTATGCGCCCGATATCCAGGATAAGACTGCTTTCTTGCGGCCGCCGGCATGGCAGGCGGGCGGCAGCGCCGAATATCTGCTCGGCACCGACGCGGTCGGCCGCGACATGCTCTCGCGCCTGCTCTATGGCGCGCGTTTCTCGCTGCTGATCGGCGCCGTCGTCGTCACGCTGGCACTTACCGGAGGCATCATGCTCGGCCTGCTGGCCGGCTATTTCCGCGGCTGGGTCGACGTGGCGATCATGCGCGTCATGGATTTGATCCTGTCCTTCCCGTCGTTGCTCTTGGCGCTGGTTCTGGTCACCATCCTCGGCCCCGGCCTGTTCAACGCCATGCTGGCCATTGCGCTTGTCCTGCAGCCGCATTTCGCGCGCCTGGTGCGCGCCGCTGTCATGGCCGAAAAGAGCCGTGAATATGTGGTCGCCGCCAAGGTCGCCGGCGCGGGACATATCCGGCTGATGCTGCGCACCATCCTGCCCAACTGCCTTGCGCCGCTGATCGTCCAGGGCACGCTGTCCTTCTCCAACGCCATCCTCGAGGCGGCAGCCCTTGGCTTCCTCGGCCTCGGCGCCCAGCCGCCGACACCGGAATGGGGAACCATGCTCGCCTCGGCCCGTGAATTCATCCTGCGCGCCTGGTGGGTGGTGACCTTCCCTGGCCTCGCCATCCTGATCACCGTTCTGGCCATCAACCTGGTCGGCGACGGCCTGCGCGATGCGCTCGATCCGAAGCTGAGGAGGTCGTGATGGCGCTGCTCGACATCCGCAATCTCGTCGTCGAGTTCCAGACCGCATCCGGCCCGTTCCGCGCGGTCGATGGCGTCTCGCTCCATGTCGACGAACGTGAAGTGCTGGCCATCGTCGGCGAATCCGGCTCCGGCAAGTCGGTGTCGATGCTGGCGGTGATGGGCCTGTTGCCGTGGACCGCGACGGTCACCGCCGACAAGATGAGCTTCAACGGCCGCGACCTGCTGAAGCTGAGTCCGGCCGAGCGGCGCAAGATCGTCGGCAAGGACATGTCGATGATCTTCCAGGAGCCGATGGCCAGCCTCAACCCCTGCTTCACGGTTGGCTTCCAGATCGAGGAAGTGCTGCGCTTCCATATGGGCATGGACAAGGCTCAGCGCCGCGAACGCGCCATCGAGCTTTTGACGCAGGTCGGCATTGCCGAGCCGGCCGAACGGCTGAACTCGTTCCCGCACCAGATGTCGGGCGGCCAGTGCCAGCGCGTCATGATCGCCATTGCCATCGCCTGCAATCCGAAGCTCCTGATCGCCGACGAGCCGACCACCGCGCTCGACGTCACCATCCAGAAGCAGATCCTCGACCTCCTGGTCTCGCTGCAGGTCAAATACGGCATGGGCCTGATCATGATCACCCACAATATGGGCGTGGTGGCCGAGACCGCCGACCGCGTCATCGTCCAGTACAAGGGCCGCAAGATGGAAGAGGCCGACGTGCTGTCGCTGTTTGAATCGCCGAAGAGCAACTACACGCGCGCGCTTCTGTCGGCGCTGCCGGACAATGCCGTCGGCGACCGCCTGCCGACCGTCTCCGACATGCTGTTTGAACCGGCCGCTGGAGTCGCCTGATGAGCATCAAGGTCGTCGAAGGCAAGAACATCAAGCGCGACTACCATGTCGGCGGCGGCCTCTTTCGCGGCGCGCGCACCGTACACGCGGTCAAGGGCGTCTCGTTCAGCGTCGACAAGGGCAAGACGCTGGCCATCGTCGGTGAATCGGGCTGCGGCAAGTCCACGCTGGCGCGCATCATCACGCTGATCGATCCGGCGACTTCCGGAGAGCTGTTCATCGACGGCAATAAGGTCGATATCGCCAGGAACGGCCTGACCAAGGAGATGCGCCGCAAGGTACAGATTGTCTTCCAGAACCCTTACGGCTCACTCAATCCGCGCCAGAAGATCGGCGATGTGCTGGGCGAACCGCTGCTCATCAACACCGACAAGCCGGCTGAAGAGCGGCGCGACCTTGCCATGAAGATGCTGAAGAAGGTCGGTCTCGGAACTGAACATTACAACCGCTACCCGCACATGTTCTCCGGCGGCCAGCGCCAGCGCATCGCCATCGCCCGCGCGCTGATGTTGAATCCGAGCCTGCTGGTCCTCGACGAGCCGGTCTCCGCGCTCGATCTGTCGGTGCAGGCGCAGGTGCTCAATCTGCTCGCCGACCTGCAGGACGAGTTCCAGCTGACCTATGTCTTCATCAGCCACGATCTGTCTGTCGTCCGCTACATCGCCGACGATGTGATGGTGATGTATTTCGGCGAAGCGGTGGAATACGGCTCGCGCGAAGAGGTCTTTGCCGACCCGAAGCACAGCTATACGAGGACGCTTTTCGCCGCGACGCCGCGTGCCGACGTCGCCTCGATCAAGGCAAGGCTGGCGAAGAAGAAGGCCGCCTGACCTTCCTGGCAATTGCTTTTGCACAATCGGAAATGCGTCGCGGCGGTGTTTTGCCGGCAGGATCGATCGCAATCCGGGAACTGCCGGGCGCAAGCCGTGTCGCAGAATCCGGTGCGCCCCATCACTCACCCGTTCCATGTTGGTAAAGCTCGTCCATGCTGAGCTTTGCCAGCGTTGCGAAGGGAGCCTGTTTCCTCACCCGACCGCGGCTCAAGATCACCACATCGTCGCAGAACGAGATGGTGCTGTGATGATGGCTGATGACAATGGTGGTGCGGCGGCCGGCCCGCGACTTCAGCGTCTCGACGATAGCGGCTTCCGACAACCCATCCACCGCACTGGTGGCTTCGTCGAGGATGAGAATATCGGGATCGCGCACCAGCGCCCGCGCCAGGGCGATCCTTTGCCTTTGTCCAGCTGACAGGTTGACGCCCCGGTATCCGACAAGTGTCGCGTAGCCGCGCGGCAGGTGCTCGATGAATTCATGTGCCTCGGCCAGCCTTGCGGCGTGCATGGCGTCGCTGGCCGATGCGGTGTCGTGGCCGTAGACAATGTTTTCGAAAATGGTCCCGTCGACCAATTCCAGCTCCTGGCTGGCCAAGGCAATGTTCCGCCGCCACTGGTCTGGCTCGATTTCATCGAGCGGTGCCCCATCGACGAGGATTCTGCCGCTATCTGGTTTGGCGAAGCGGCACAGGAGATTGACGATCGTCGTCTTGCCGGCGCCCGAGCGGCCGATCAGCGCCGTCGAGCGGCCGCTGCGGATGTCGAACACGGCCTGATGCAGCACCGCCTCGCGCGCGTCGGGGCCGGACAGGGCACCGGAATAGGCGAAGCTCACATCATCGAACGTGATCCCTTGGCGCAAGCCGTCGAACGGCAGGCTGCCCTGCGGCGCCTTGGGCTTGTCGGAAGGATCGAGCAGCCATTGCACCTCCTCAAGCGAGCCGCTCATGCCTTGCAGCTGACTCCACGACATCTGCAAGGCGCGCATATGAGGCTGCAGTCGGTAGAGCAGGATGAGGAAGGCGACGGTCAGCGGGAAGCTTATATTTGCCAGCCAGGCTCCGATCACCACCGCCAGGAACAGCATCGCGTGCAGCACCTCGGTCAGTGGCGGCAAGACGCCCTGGCGGATTGAAAGCACGAAAGCCGCCCGCCGCACCCCGTCGGACGCTTTGGCGAAAATCGCCTTTTCGCGGCTCTCCTGCCCGAAGATGCGGATCAGGCGCCCAGCATGCACCAGATGCAGCATCTGCGAAGCGAGTGCACTGTTGCGCGAGACGACGCTGCGGCTCGGCGCCTTCAGACTGGACGACAAAATCCCGTGCGCCAACTGGATAAGCGCCAGCCCCAGCGTCACCAGCAGCGTCATCTGCCAGGACAGGAGCAGGAGGAAGGTGAGCAGGATGATGGCGGCCGAGGCACTGACGATCGCGCCGAGCAGGGCCTGGATAGCGTCGGACGCTCGCCAGGATTCGTTGGAGATGATGTTGAGCAGCCGTCCGGGGCTTTGCTGCAGGAAAAAGGGGTAGCCGACCCTGAGCAACTGCTCCGACAATGCGCTGCGGATCGCATAACCTGCCTTGCCGTAGATGAAGCTGGTCAGCAGCGTGTTAGCGAAGGCAAAGACATTCTTCAGCACGATCGAACCGAGGATCGCGGCCGAAATGGCAATCAGCCGCTCGCGCTCTCCGAGGTCCGCTCCAACCTGCTGGAGGAGGGCGGAGAAACCGGCCATGCCTGATGTTTCGCCACGCCCCATAATGATACCGAGCAGCGGAATGATTAGGCCGATGCCGAGGCCTTCCAGCGCGGCGCCCGCAAGCCCGAGCCCCACCACGACGGGAACGAGCCGCAACAGCCTGCCACCAAGCGCGCGGCGCAGCATTGGCAGGGCCGACGGAATCAGTGACATTATCGCGCCCTGGCCTCCGCATTGGCTTCGCTGGCTTGCAGGTCTTGGCGCAGCGGCTGCCGTTTTGGCAATCCCATCATGACCAGCAGCGCAAATCTGGCGGCACCTGCCAGATTCATGACGACAATAGGCCAGTGCGACAGATCGAGGTCGCGGTCGAAGCGAGGACGGCCCGCCAGTTCCTTGAACGCGGCCCGCGCGGACCAAAAGACATGGCGAAGCAGCCAAGGGGCGTGGCGGACATGTTTCAGGCACAGCGCACCATTACCGAGGCTATAGTCGCGGTGCAGCCTGTCGATCGATTTGCGGTCTCGCCGGCCGTGATGATGCAGGACCGTCATGTCGGGCACATACTCGACCGGCATGCCGAGCAGCATTGCCCGTACCAGATAATCCGTATCCTCAGCAGAGCGTAGGGGGCCACCAGCGCCGAAGCGTTCGTCGAACGACCCGATTCGGGCCGCGACATCGCGGTGCATGGTCATGTTGCAGCCGAGCACGAAGCCGCCCGGGTGGACCGCCGGGGTCAGCCGTTCGCGCGCCTCGCAGCGCTTGATGGTGAAGGGCAGGTCCCGGGCATCGCCGAGCTCGACGCGGCCGCCGCGGATCAGCCACTTCTCGCCGCTCCGGTAGTGGCGCTCGAGGTCGCGGAGATAGTCGCGATCGAGCTTGCAGTCATCGTCGATGAACACCAGCACGCGGCCTCGCGCTCGCGCCAATCCGGCATTGCGGGCAGTGGCCAGTCCGGGGCGCGGCTCCGAGACGGCTGTGACTGGGATGTCTGATGCTTCGGCGATACCGGCCAGCCGCTTTGCCGTGCCGTCCCGTGAACCATTGTCGACCACCACCAACTCGGCCGCGAAGGCGGCGTGCGCCCGGCATGCGGCCTGGATCGACGCTATGCAGGCCTCCAGCACAGCGGCGCGGTCGCGCGTGCAGACGATGAAGCTGACCTCGAGCGACGGCCGCTCCGACCGCGGAGCTGTCGGCACGGGCGCGCTCGCAAACGGGTGCTCGCGCAGGAGCGGGTGGGGCCTGTCGGTCATACCTGTCCCCGCTGATAACGCGCAAGCACCGTTTCGGCCGGTGTGGTTTTGAAGAAGTACTCCACCGCGTCCGCCCGCTTTCCGGCCGCTATCGAGGCCAGGCTGAGCCAGGGCGCACAGACGCCGGGACGCAGCGCATATTTTTCGCGGCGCCGGATGAAGTTCCATCTCGCTGTCCGCGTGAGCAACTCGTGCGTCAGCGGCGGTTCTCCTTCGTCGCTGACGAGCTGGTAGAGGAAATAGAACAGGTTCAGTGCGCCGGCCGCGAAGATTGGCCGCGTGCCGGGCGGCAGTGTGGAAATCCGCTCTTCCAGCGCACGGATGAAATCGGCTGCGCGCGCAACCGTGTCGAACGAGACCGCCTCGCCGATGTCGCGCAAATCTGCGGTGGCTTCCGCGAGCCCCTCACCCTCGAGATTTTCGGCCACGATCCGCAAATGCGTTCTGCGCATTTCCTTGGCATGCCGCATGGTCACGCTTCCCGCATGGATGCGATAGATGAGCAGGTTATCGGGCGACATGGTCGCCGGGAAACGGCCAGCAAGCCGCCTGAAGAGATCGAAATCCTCGGCGTGCCTGTATCTGGGATCGTAATAGAGATCGTCGTTCCCTATGACCTTTCTGTTGTAGACCACCGTCGGATGCATGAATATCGTAAAGAACATCGACAATATATCGAGCCGGCCGAACCGGAACACCGGGTCGAGCCTGCCCTTGGCGATACGGCCGTGAAGCAAGGTATCGACGCAGGCGCCACAGAAGCCGAGCTCGGGCCGCCCCTCGAACAGTGCCACCTGGCGCGAGAGGCGCCAGGGATAGGCGACATCATCCGCATCCATTCGCGCAACCAGCTCGCCCTGGGCCAGTCGCAGCCCTTCATTGAGGGTGGCGACGAGGCCGCGGTTTTCACGCGAGATGACAGAAACGCGATTGTCGGCCCGGCGGTATCGTTCGAGGATCTCGAGCGAATTGTCAGTCGACCCGTCATCGATAGCGATGACCTCGAGGCGATCGTAGTCTTGCCGCAGAATGCTCCCCAGTGCAGCGGCGAGATAAGGCCCTGCATTGTAGACCGGCAGCAGGACGGAGACGAGCGGCGCGGCGGTCATCTGTGTGCATCCGTTCGCGGGAGATCGAGCGCGGCGCGGCCATCGGGGCTGGCATAGGCGTCCGCCGCCCTGCCGAGCCAGCCGGCATCGCCGGCGCGTGCCTGGGAGCGGCGGCGCGCGACATAGGGGAAGCGGCGCTTGAGGCCGTTGAGCGGCCTTTCGAAAACCGTCCACGAGATCGAAGCGACGGCGATCGTGGCGGCGCTCGCGACCAGGAACCGCCCTGGCCCCTGCTCCGAGACATTGAGTGGAATCCAGGGCTGTGACTTGACGGCGAGCGACAGAAGGATCGGATGGTAGAGATAGACGCCATAGCTGATGCGGCCCAGTGACAGCAGCGGCGGCAGTTCGAAAACCCTGCCTAGCGCGCCGCCAAGGCCGGCTGAACACGCGGCGACAACGGCCACCAGCGGCACCAGGGGCAGGATCTGCAGCAGCGCCCAGCGGGCCCATTCCAGCATGGGATCGGCCGGCGCCGGGACAAGCCACTCAATCGCCAGGAAGATGGCCGCAAGGGCTGGCCAGCCTAGCCGAATCCACTGCGGCAGGCCAACGCCTCTGGTCCGCCGACAGGCAAGCAAAGCACCCAGCGCCAGCGCATCCATCGACGCAGGCGGCAGCAGATCGCGCGCCAGCGCCGGGGTGGCGGTGATCGGCCAGTAGAAGCGATAGGCCAGCGACAACAGGATGACGCCGATAGTGATCACTTCCACGCGTCGGCGCGGTGCGATAAGCACCACCAGCGGCCAGGCGATATAGAACTGCTCCTCGATGCTCAGGCTCCAGAAATGGCAGAGTAGCCAGGGCGTCCATTCATTGCGCAGCGCGTACCAGAAATTCGACAGGTAAAGCGCATGCCAGGCGAGCGATCCGCTGGATTGCTCCAGATCGGTCAGCCAGACGAACCAAAGCACGGCGAAATAGGGCGGGAATATGCGCAGCGCGCGCCTGATGTAGAACGATCTCAATGCAGGGCCGGCTTCGAATTCGGCCGCAGCGCGGGCTTCGAGCAGCAGTCGGGTGATCAGGAAGCCGCTCAGCACGAAGAACAGCCGCACGCCGATATGGCCCCAAAAGGAGGACCCGTTGGGTGCCAGGAAATGAGAATAGAGAACCATCGTGACAGCGATGGCGCGCAGCGCGTCCAGCTGATTGTCGCGCGCGACCGCCATCAGCCATTTCCGCCGGTCTGATATCTCCGATGAAGCCGACGGCCCGGCATTGAGGGCCGCAGGTCGAGGCCTGCAAGCGCGCCGACAGCATCAAAGCCGCACCTTGTGCGCGAGGCAGCCTCGAAATCGTCAGCGGCCAGCGAAAAACGCAAGCTGGTCAACTTGGCGGAATCCTCCACGGCGCACATCCCGGTCTTGAATCCCCCAGAAAATGGTGTAGCCGGGCAATGGTGCGGTGCAACACAAAATATCTATCGAACTGTAATGTTTATGTGTTTGAACGTTAAAAATGGATATGATTTGCAGATGCGTTGCGTCGCTGACGGTTTTCCCTCGCGCGCCATGCTATCGGATGAGTTGTACCGCATCGGGAAAGATGCGATTTAGTTGCATAATTCGAACCGAGAGCGTCCTGATTATCATCGGAGATTTAATAAGGTAGATCAAGATTGTAGGTAGCGTATTTTATAGTCAATGTTTATATTGTCGAATAATCGACAAAAATCGAAACCCCCAGTTTTGCGCAATGCAACATGACCGACGGTCGAGCCGGCCGCCGCGCGGTTGCGTCGAATGGAGAACTGGTGCCGCTTAGGTGACTCGAACACCTGACCCCATCATTACGAATGATGTGCTCTACCAACTGAGCTAAAGCGGCCCGAGAAGCGCGAGGCTTCCAAGATCGGCTGGGTGATAGACTCAACCGGCCGCTAATTCAAGATGGGCAACCGCGATTTCAAGGCGGTATCCGGCAATTCGTCCCGGCGTTTCCCGCTGGCGCGGAAATGAGCCGCGTCTCGTTTCGGTTTTCAATGGCGCGGGGGTGTATCGGCGGTCTGCGCGCAATTGCCCGGGAAGATGGTGAAACAAGCTGATTTTATTGTCAAAAACCCGCTAAACTGGCTTTCGATGCCCTGCCAAGGCAGAATGCGGACGCTCGCCCGTTGATTGATTGGTCGCCTGCGGCTAACGATCATGGCAATGTGAGCGAACGGACAGGGGAAATTCGCTTGGACGCGATCGAAAAAGCGATCCGCAACGCCTTCGAGAAAGGCAATGCCGAGGACCGGGCGTTTCGCGAGAGGGTCTATCGATCGGCCTTTGCGGCGCTTGACCGCGTCCTCCAGGCCAATCCTGGTGTGACGGTGGAAGCCGCCATCAAGCGCCGCAAGGCGGTGCAGGAAAAGATCACCGAGATCGAATCCGAATTCCTGCCGGCGGTCCCTGATGTCGCTGCGCAGACGCAAGGCCCCGCGCAGACGCAAGATGCCGCACAGGCGCCAGGCGCCGCCGAAGCGCCCGCAATCGACGCCCCGACAGGCGTAGCAGCCGGGCCATCGCCGGCGATCGTCGTTGACGGACCTGTGCAGCCTGACGCATCCGACGCGCCACGCTCGCGCGTCCTGCCGGTCGTCCCCGACATCATGCCTGACGCCACGCTGCCTGGCGCCCCGGCGATCGATATGGCTGATTCTACGCCGGCCGAGGTCGCGACGGAAGTTGCGCCTGACCGCGACGAAAGACGGATAAGGGGCCGCCGCCTGCCGCTGACGGCGATCTTCTTCGGCGTGACGCTGCTCGCCGCAGCCGGCATCGGCCTCTATTTCGCCGTCCAGACTGGCGTCTTCAAGACGCCGGCGCAACTCGACACGGCCCCGCCCGAGGCGCCGCCGACGGTCGACGATGATGATTTCACGCCGCCCGCCGATACCAACGCACCGCAGCAGCCTGGCGTGCCGCAACAGCCTGGTGCGGCCGAAGAGACGCGTGACTGGATCAACGTGTTTACGCCCACCGATCCGACGCATGTGGCGACGCCGTCCGACGCCAAGGCCGATGTCGTGCAGGACGATACCGGCTCCTTCCTGCGCATCCGTTCCGGCGCTTCCGGCTCGGCCATCAGCTTCGATGTCGGGCAGGGCGTGCTCGAGAAGCTTGCCGGCAAGCATGCCGTCTTCGACATCGTCGCCCGCGCCGAGGACGGCAAGGACACGCAAATCTCCATCGACTGCAATTTCGGCGATCTCGGCGATTGTGGCCGCAAGCGCTATGCGGTCGGCCAGCAGCGCAACGAATATCTGTTCGACGTGAAGTTCCCCGACAAGCCCCCGGGAGCGGCCGGCAGCATCGCCATCAACTCCGACTTCGACAAGCAGGGCAAGGCGGTCGATATCTACGAGATCCGCGTCTCGATCGAACCGTAATCGCCGCCTGGAGCAATTCCAGGAAAAGTGTGTGCAGTTTTCCGTCCGGAATTGCGTAACGAAAGAGATAGCGCGCCGTTTCCGTGAAACGGTGAATCGCTCTAGCGATCGAGTAGCGCCTGCAGCGTCTCGATGCGGTCGGCTTCGGCTGCCGGCTTGTCCCAGCGCAACCGGGAAATGCGCGGAAAGCGCATCGCGACGCCCGATTTGTGCCGGGTCGAACGGTTCAGACCTTCGAACGCCACTTCCAGCACCAGACCCTGCTTACGGTCGGCGCGCACCGAGCGAACGGGGCCGAAGCGCTCGACGGTGTTGTCCCGGACAAATTTGTCGATCTGCTTCAGCTCCTCGTCGGTGAAGCCGAAATAGGCCTTGCCGACCGGCACCAGTTCCTCCGCGCCTTCGGGCCCCGCCCAGACGCCGAACGTATAGTCGGAGTAGAAGCTGGAGCGCTTGCCGTGGCCGCGCTGCGCATACATCAGCACCGCGTCGACCGTGTGCGGATCGCGCTTCCACTTGAACCACGGGCCTTTCGGCCGTCCCGCGAGATAGGGCGAATCCCAGCGCTTCAGCATGACGCCTTCGATGATCGGATGCGGTGGCGCACGGCGCAATTCTTCCAGCGCCTGCCAGTCGGCGAAGTCGACCAGCGGCGAGAGATCGAAGCGGCTGGGGTCGAGCGTTTTGATGAAGGCCGCCAGATGAGCCCGCCGCTCGCGGAACGGCAGCGCGCGCAAATCCTCGCCACCGATCTGCAGCGCATCGTAGCAGCGCATGAAAGCCGGGTACTGCTGCCGGATCTTCGGCGTCACGCTCTTGCGGTTCAGCCGCTGCTGCAGGTCTGAAAACGTGCCGGTCGCAGCGGGCTCGCCGACCAGCAATTCGCCGTCGAGGGCGGCAGAAAAATTCATCGCTTCGGCGAGATCCGGAAAGGCGCCTGAGACATCGTCGCCGGTGCGCGAATAGAGCCGGCGCACACCCCCCTCGCATACCGCCTGGACGCGGATACCGTCCCATTTCCATTCCGCCGCATAGTCGGCCGGATCGAGCTTTTCGAGGTCGCCGTCGCCGACCGGGTTCGACAGCATAACCGGACTGAATAGGGCGAGCGCCGTCCGCTGCGGCTTTTCGGCCTTGCCTTCCAGCCAGGCGAACAACGAGATGTAGGGCGGCGTCAGCCCGTGCCACAACTCCTCGATCTCGGCGACATCGACCTTGCCGAAATCGGCCAGCGCCTGTTTGGCCAGTCGCGCCGAAACGCCGATGCGCAGGCCACCGGTGACCAGCTTGATGATGGCAAAGCGCGCCGAGATACCGGCACTGTCGAGCAGCCCGGCCAGCACCTTCGGCCCATCGGAGCGGCTTGCCGCCTGCAACTTCGCCACCACATCGCCGAGCGTCGGCTCCCGGTTGGGGATATGTCCCGGCGTTTGCGGCCAGACCAGCGACACGGTTTCGGCGAGGTCGCCGACATAGTCGTAGGAATAGCCGAACAGCACCGGGTCCATGCGCTCGGTGACCAGCGCGCGCAGCATCGCCGGCTTGACCGCCGCGATGTTGAGATCGCCGGTGATCGCCGCCAGCGCCAGGCCGCGATCGGGGTCCTCGACACTGCGGAAATAATCGCTGAGCAGCGTCAGTTTGCCGTTGCGCGACGGCGTCAGCACCAGGCGGTCGAGGAGTTCGGCGAAGCGGTTCAACTCAATCGCCCTCGTCCTCATAGCCAACCAGATGCAGTGGCCGCGCGGCGATGCCTTCCAGTTCGCACCAGCGCACCAGCGCTTCCTCGCGGCCATGCGTCACCCAGATTTCGCCCGCACCCGTCTCCTTGATGGTGTCGGTCAGCTCGTCCCAGTCGGCATGGTCGGAAACGATCAGCGGCAGTTCGACGCCGCCTTGCTTGGCGCGCTGGCGGATGCGCATCCAGCCCGAGGCGAAGCACGAGATCGGGTCAGGAAAGCGCCGCGCCCAGCGGTCAGCAAAGGCCGATGGCGGGCCGACGACGATGGCCCCAGTGAAATCCTGCTTGCCGCCGCTATCGACGGTTGCCGGCTCCAGCGTGCCGAGGTCGATGCCCTGGCTTTGATAGTACTCGCTGAGTTTGGCCAGCGCGCCGTGGATATAGATCGGCTTGTCGTAGCCGGCATCGCGCAATAGCCGCATCACCCGCTGCGCCTTGCCCAGCGCATAGGCGCCGACCAGATGCGAGCGCTCGGGAAACTGCGCCGCCGATTTGAGCAGGCGGGCAATCTCTTCCGTGTCGGGCGGATGGCGAAACACCGGCAGGCCGAAGGTCGCTTCGGTGATGAAGACATCGCATTGGACCGGCTCGAACGGCGCGCAGGTCGCATCCTTCTGGCGTTTGTAGTCGCCGGAAGCGACGATGCGTTTGCCCTTGTGCTCGACCGCGATTTGCGCCGAGCCCAGCACATGGCCGGCTGGATGAAAGACGACGGTGACATCGTTCAGCGCCATCGCTTCGCCGAGCGTCGCCGCTTGCGTCGTCCCGGCAAAATCCTCGCCGTAACGCAATCCCATAATGTCGAGCGTCTGTTGCGTGGCCAGCACCGAGCGATGGCCGGAGCGGGCATGGTCGGAATGGCCGTGCGTGATCAGTGCCCGGTTGACCGGCCGCACCGGGTCGATGAAGAAGTCGCCGGGCGGGCAATAAAGGCCTTCGGGCCGGGGGTGAAGCAGGTCGCTGGCACGCATCCCGTCAAGATAGTGGCGAATTCCGGCGCGGGAAGCCTGTTGCAAGAGACTGCTGACTCGTCCTACAGCCAGCCACCGGCCGCATCAGCCGGCGGGCCTATCGCCATGCAAACGCTGAAAACCTCGTCCGGCGACCTGACCGCCGACCGCCGTGCCGACTATGCCGAGATGCTTTTCGGCTCGGGCGACCCAGCGGCCGCTGCGGAATTGCTGCTCGGCGCGCTGGAACTGGCGCCGCAATGGGCGGCGGGCTGGTTTCGCCTCGGCGAGATGCAGGAGACAATGGAGCAGCTTGACCTGGCGGCGCAGGCCTGGGCGATGGCGCTGAAACTCGACCCGGCGGATTGCCTGGGTGCGGTGCTGAAGCTGCAGCTGATCGGCGAGGCGCCGGCCGCCGCGGCACCGCCCAGCGCCTTCGTCGAAACGCTGTTCGACTACTATGCCGAAAGCTTCGAGGGCGAGCTGGTCGACAAGCTCGGCTACCGGCTGCCGGAGTTTCTCGATCGCGCCATTCGAGCGGCGAGGCCCGGCCGCTTTTCGCTGGCTCTCGACCTCGGCTGCGGCACCGGCCTGATGGGCGAAAGACTGCGGCCGGTCGCCGACCGGCTGGAGGGCTACGACATCTCCGCCGCCATGCTGAAGAAGGCCCGCGCCAAGGGCGTCTACGACCTGCTCGCCAAGGCCGATCTGCAGCATTTTGCCTATGCCGGTCCGAAAGCAGATCTGGTGGTGGCGGCCGACGTGTTCATCTATGTCGGCGCACTCGATGGCGTGGTGAAGACCGTCGCCGGCATTCTGGCCGGCAATGGCCTGTTTGCCTTTTCCGTCGAGACGCCGGCCGAAGGCGAGGCGGCCGGCGAAGCCGGTTTTGCGCTGCGGCCATCGCGCCGCTACGCCCATTCCCAAGCCTATGTCGAACGGGTGCTTGCGGCCAACGACCTGTCGGTCCTGTCGATGCAGCCGACCGTCATTCGCTGGGACCGGCGCCAGCCGGTCGATGGACTGGCCGTGCTGGCGATGCCTTGGTCCGAGGGCTGATGTCTCGTCCTGTTCGAAAATGTGACTAGGATTTTTTCATCCGGCGCGGCATCAGATAGGATGCCGATCGAGAAAATGCTTGGTCGGCAGGTCGGCCTCGAGGAGGAGCACATGCGACGCAACATGGTGGTGCTGGCATCTTGCCTGGCAATGGCCGGCTGCGTCGGCAGTTCGATGTCCGACCGGCAGGACGCGAATGTCCAGTCCTCGCTGCAATATGACAGCGTGCCTTGCGATCAATTGCTGGCTGAGCGCAACGGGCTGGCACAGCAATACAACCTGTCGACGACCGCTAAGCCGAGCTTCTCCAACCCGGCCATGGGCTTCGGCCCGTTCACGCCGGACGTCCGCTCCAAGAGCAAACGCGACACTGACATGGCCAGCGGCAAGATCGACGCCATGAACCGCTCGATGGAACGTCGCGACTGCGGCAAGCCCAACAGGCAGAAGAAGTTCGCTCTGCCGGGTTGAACCGGCGCACCGGCCTCAATACCCTGCCTTGCGGTCCACCAGATTGTCGAGCTTTTCGCCGCGCTCGAAAGCATCCATCTGGCGCAGCATGATCGGCGCCAGGTGGACAGGGTCCGAGGTTGCCGCCGCATGCGGCGTCACGAACACCTTGGGGTGGCCCCAGAGCGGGCTTGTCTTCGGCAGCGGCTCGACCTCGAACACGTCGAGGCTCGCCTCCTTCAGCGTGCCGTCGTCGAGTGCGCGCAAAATGTCGGCGTCCTTCTGCAGCCGGCCGCGTCCGGCATTGATCAGCACCGAGCCGCCGAGGCCGTTGCGCTTGCGCAATTCCTTCAGCACGCCGTAATTGATGATGCCTTGCGTGTCCGGCGTCAGCGGCAACAGCACCACCAATATGTCGGTGGCGTTGAGGAAGGGGATCAGCCCGGCCTCTCCGGCATAGGTCGAAACGCCTTTCATGGCCTTGTCGCTGCGCGACCAGCCATTGACGGCAAAGCCCAGTGACAACAGCACCGACGCCGCCGCGCGGCCGAGATTGCCGAGCCCCATAATGCCGACCGAAATGTCGCTTGCCGGCCGCTGCGGCGGCTCGTGCCAGGACTTTTTCGATTGCTGCGCGCGGTAGAGCATGCCCTGGCGGTGGTGATCGAGCACCCGCCAGACGACATATTCGGTCATGTGCTCGGTGAGATTGTCAGCGACGATCTTGACGATCGGCACGTCGGGCAGGCCGGGATCGGCGAAGATGTGGTCGACGCCGGCGCCGATCGAGAAGATGGCGCGCAGATTGGGCAGCGACTTCAGCAGGTTCGGCTTCTGCTTCCAAACCACCGCATAGGTGATCGATGGATCAGAGGCGCCGGCCGGCTCCAGCACCACCTCGCGCTCGGCCGACAGCAGCTCGCGCCAGCGCTGCGGATGAAAGCCGGTGACGGCAAGCAGGATTTTGCCTTTTTCCATTTGCGGATTCTTCTTCCCTGTTAGTCCGGCCTGAGCAACTCCAGGAAAAGTGTGAAGCGGTTTTCCGTCCGGAATTGCGTAAAACAAAATATCTATTCGCTGACGATGCCGACCGGCGCCGTCTCGATCCTGAACGCGGCCGAGATCAGCGCTTTGGTATAATCGGTCTGCGGCCGTTCGAAAATCTGTTCGGACGGGCCGGCTTCGACGATCCTGCCATTGCGCATGACGATGACGTCGTTGGCAAGGGCGCGAATGACCTTCAGATCGTGGCTGATGAACAGATAGGCAAGGTCATGCTTGGCCTGCAGATTGCGCAGCAGGTCGACCACTTGCGCCTGCACGCTCATGTCGAGCGCCGAGGTCGGCTCGTCCAGCATGACGAAGCGCGGATTGAGCACCATGGCGCGCGCAATGGCGACGCGCTGGCGCTGGCCGCCGGAGAATTCATGCGGATAGCGGTTGCGTGTGGCTGGGTCGAGCCCGACCTCTTTCAGCACGGCGACCACCTTGTCGTCGCGCTGGTCGGGCGACAGCTTCGGTTCGTGGATTTTCAGTCCTTCCTCGATGATCTCCGACACCGACATGCGTGGGCTGAGCGAGCCGAACGGATCCTGGAAGACGATCTGCAGTTCGCGCCGCAGCGGTCGCATGGCGTTGAAGGAAAGCTGGTTGATGTCGCTGCCGTTGAACTGGATCGTGCCGGTCGACGAGATCATCCGGGCCAGCGCAAGGCCGAGCGTCGTCTTGCCGGAACCGGATTCGCCGACAACGCCCAGCGTCTGGCCGGCGCGCACGGTAACGTCGATGCCGTCCACCGCCTTCACATTGTCGACGGTGGTGCGGAAGAACCCCTTCTTGATCGGAAACCAGACCTTGATGTCCTTGCCGGTCATCACCGGCTTGGCGGCGTCGTTGGCGGCCGGCGGCCTGCCTTTCGGCTCGGCCGCCAGGAGGTGCTTGGTATAGGCGTGCTGCGGGTTGGCGAAGATCTCCTTCGTCGGCCCGGTCTCGACGATCTTGCCTTTGGTCATCACGCAGACCCGGTCGGCGATCTTCCTGACGATGCCGAGATCATGGGTGATGAACAGCATAGACATGCCTTTGCGGCTCTTTAGTCCCGCCAGCAATTCGAGGATCTGTGCCTGCACGGTGACGTCCAGCGCCGTCGTCGGTTCGTCGGCGATCAGCAGTTCGGGCTCATTGGCCAGCGCCATGGCGATCATGACGCGTTGGCGTTGGCCGCCGGACAGCTGGTGCGGATAGGCGTCGAGGCGTTTTTCCGGCTCGCGAATGCCGACCTCGTTGAGCAACGCCAGCGTGCGCGCCTTGGCCTGGCGGTCGCCCATGCCCTGGTGCAGCGCCAGGATCTCGACGATCTGCTGCTCGATCGTGTGCAGCGGATTGAGCGAGGTCATCGGCTCCTGGAAGATCATGGTGATCTTGTTGCCGCGCACGCTGCGCAGCTGCTTTTCGTTCATGGCCAGCAGATCGGCGCCCTGGAACAGGATCCTGCCCGAGGGGTGGTTGGCCGTCGGATAGGGCAAGAGCTTCAGCACCGACAGCGCCGAGACCGATTTGCCCGAGCCGGATTCGCCGACCAGCGCCACCGTCTCGCCTTTGGCGAGGTCGAAGGAGATATGGTCGACCGCAATCGACTGGTTGCCGCCCTGTGTGAAGGCAACGCTGAGATCGCGAACGGAGAGCAGCGGCTCGCTCATCGGAACGCCTTGCGCGGATCGAAAGCGTCGCGTGTCGCCTCGCCGATGAAGACCAGCAACGACAGCATCAGCGAGATGACGACGAAGCCCGATATGCCAAGCCAGGGAGCATTGAGATTGCTCTGTGCCTGTTTGAGCAATTCGCCGAGCGACGCGGTGCCTGGCGGCAGGCCGAAGCCGAGATAGTCGAGCGAGGTCAGCGTCGAAATCGAGGCGCTGACCAGGAAAGGCATAAAGGTCAGCGTTGCCACCATGGCGTTTGGCAGAAGATGGCGCATCATGATTGTGCGGTTGGACACGCCAAGCGCGCGGGCGGCGTTGACATATTCGAAGTTGCGGGCGCGCAGGAATTCGGCGCGCACCACGCTGACCAGCGACGTCCAGGAAAACAGCAGCATCAGCCCGAGCAGGATGAAGAAGCCCGGCGGCAGGATGGCGGCGACGATGAGTAGGAGGTAGAGCAGCGGTATCGCCGACCAGATTTCGATGAAGCGCTGAAACAGGAGGTCGGTCCAGCCGCCGAAATAGCCTTGCAGCGCGCCGGCCGCGACGCCGATCACCGACGAGCCCGCGGTCAGGATCAGTCCGAACAGCACGGAAATCCTGAACCCGTAGATGATGCGCGCCAGCACGTCGCGCGCCTGGTCGTCGGTGCCCAGCCAGTTCCAGTTGCCGACAATGCAGTCAGGATCGGCGGCGCCCTGTGGATACTGGCTGCATCGCTTCTGCGCGTCGTATTCCCATGACGGTTTTGCCGGAGCGGCGTCGGGGATCGCATTGTTGACGGTGCGATAGGAATAGCGGATCGGCGGCCAGATCATCCAGCCATTGGCGTTGATCTCGTCGCGGATGACCGGGTCGCGATAGTCGGTGACGGCGTAGAAACCGCCGAATTTTTCCTCGGGGTAGGCGACCGCCACCGGGAACAGGATCTCGCCCTTGTAGTAGGCGACGATCGGCCTGTCGTTGGCGATCAGTTCGGCAAACAGCGACAGCACGAACAGGGCGAGGAATATCCACAACGACCAGTAGCCGCGCCGGTTCGCCTTGAAGTTCTGCCAGCGCCGCTTGTTGAGCGGCGACAGCCAGGGCCGCGCGATCCTTGTCGGTGTCGTCTCGGCTGCGGCCTGCGTCATCAGACGTCTCTCCGCTCGAAGTCGATGCGCGGATCGACCCATGTGTAGATCAGGTCGGACAGCAGCGTCACGAACAGGCCAAGCAGCGAAAATATATAGAGGTTGGCGAACACGACCGGATAATCGCGCGCCAACACCGACCTGAAGCCGAGCAGCCCGAGACCGTCGAGAGAAAAGATGTTCTCGATCAAAAGCGAGCCGGTGAAGAAGGCCGAGATGAAGGCAGCGGGAAAGCCGGCAATGACGATCAGCATGGCGTTGCGGAACACATGTCCGTAAAGCACCCGCCGCTCCGACAGGCCCTTGGCCCGGGCCGTCACCACATACTGCTTGCGGATCTCTTCCAGGAAGGAGTTCTTGGTCAGCAGCGTCGTCGTGGCAAAGGCCGACAGCACCAGCGCCGTCAGCGGCAAGGTCATGTGCCAGAAATAGTCGACGATCTTGTCCGGCCACGAAAGCTGGTCCCAGTTATCCGACACGATGCCGCGCAGGGGGAACCAGTCCCAGAACGAGCCGCCAGCGAAAAGCACCATCAGCATTATGCCGAACAGGAAAGCCGGTATGGCGTAGCCGACGATGATCACGCCGCTGGTCCAGACGTCGAAGGCAGAGCCGTCCTTGACCGCCTTGCGAATGCCAAGCGGGATCGAGATCAGGTAGGACAGCAGCGTGATCCACAGCCCGAGCGAAATCGATACCGGCATTTTCTCCAGGATCAGGTTGAGCACCGAGATGTCACGGAAATAGCTGTCGCCGAAATCGAAGCGGGCATAGTTCCAAATCATCATGCCGAAGCGTTCGAGCGGCGGTTTGTCGAAGCCGAACTGCTTTTCCAGCTTCTTGATGAATTCGGGATCGAGCCCTTGCGCGCCGCGATATTTCGAACCGGTGTCGCCGGCCACATCGAAATTGCCGCCGCCGCCGGCATCGCCGCCGCCACTGCCGAGGCGGTCGCTGCCGCCCTGGTTGGTCAGGCTGGCGATGACCTGCTCGACCGGCCCGCCCGGTGCAAATTGGGTGACGACGAAAGCGACTGCCATGATGCCGAACAGGGTCGGGATCATCAGCAGGATGCGTCGCAGTATGTAGGCGCCCATCAGGCCGCCAATCCTGCGCGAACGGTCATGTCAGGCTTTGCCAATTTTTGCCGCCTTGCCCTTGTCGACCCACCACAGCGCTTCGACCGGAAAGTCGAAATCAGGTTTCCGCTCGGGAAAGCCGAACATGTCCCAGTAGGCGCTTCGGTGATTCGCCAGGAACCAACTTGGAATCCAATCGCGCCGTGCACGCAAGACCCGGTCGAGCGCGCGCATGGCAATTGTCAGGCTTTCGCGATCCTCGGCGGCGCCCGCGGCGTCGACCAGGGCGTCGATGGCCGGGCTCGATGTTCCCGGCAGATTGCGTGTGCCAGACAGGGTAGCGGTTCGCGAGTGGAAAAAGGTTTCGAGATCGTCACGGGTTGGTGTCGCCGGAAACCGGGCCGCAACCGAGATAAGATCGTAATCGAACAAATTCTGCCGCAGCTGATACTGCGCCGCATCCACCAGCCGGATCGAGGCATTGATGCCGACTGCCTTCATGTTTTCGACCCAGGGCGAATAAACCTGTCCGAAGACTTCGTCGTCGACAAGGATCTCCGCCGACAACTGACCGCCCTTGTCGTTCACGGCGAAATTGCCTGAGCGTTTCCAGCCGGCGTCAGCCAGAAGCCTGGCCGCCTTGCCAAGCAACTGACGGTCGCGGCCGGAGCCGTTCGACACGTCTTGCATCACCGCTTCGCCAAAAGCCTCGACCGGAATCTGGTCACGCAGTGGTTCGAGAAGAGCCAGCTCTTTCGGTGACGGCATACCTTCGGCGCGAAAATCGGATTGCTCAAAGCAGGATTGCGAGCGCTCATACGAACCGTAGAAGAAATTGCGCCGCGTCCATTCGAAGTCGAAGCACAGTCCCAGCGCCTGGCGCACGCGCGGGTCGCGGAATTGCTCGCGCCGCTGGTTCACGGCGGTGGCCTGCATGGATGGCATCGTTTCGGCCGGGAATTCATGTTTCACCACCTTGCCGGCAATGAAAGCGGGGAAGTCGTAACCCGTCGCCCAAATGCGAGACACGGCTTCCTCCTTGTAGAGGATCTCTCCCTTCTTGAACGCCTCGAAGGATGCGTTGCGATCCTGGTAGAACTCGACTCGGATGCGACCGAAATTGTTCTGACCGCGATTGACCGGAAGGTCGTTGCCCCAATAGTCGCCCACACGCTCATATTCGATCCACGCCCCTGCCGACCAGCGGCCGACCTTGTAGGCGGCTGACCCCAGCGGCGGGTTCATCTGCGAGGAATCGAACGGGTTGGCCGTATAGAAAGCCTTTGACAGGATCGGGAACGCGACGACGTTGAGGATGGTCCGGCTTGTCTGCTTGCCCGAGAACTTGAGCTGCACCGTGCGGGCGTCCACGGCGATCGCGTCATCCAGATGCGTCAACGGCAGCGAATAGTCGGGATGTCCCTTGTCCTTGAGCAGCTTGAAAGTGAAGGCGGCGTCCTCAGCCGTCAGCGGCGTGCCGTCATGGAAACGGGCCTGCTGCCGCAGCGAGAAGGTGAAACCGTTGCGGTCGTCGGAAATCGTCACCCCGTCCGCGACCAGCCCGTAGACGGCGTCAGGTTCGTCGAGCGCCCTCACCATCAGCGAGTCGAAGCACATTTCCATGCGCTGCGGCGAATCGCCTTTGGGGACGAACGAATTTAGCGTGTTGAAGGTAAGGGGCGTCTGGTTGGAGCCCCAGGTGCGTGGCAGGAAATTGAAAGTGCCACCTTGCGGCGCATCGACATTGACGTAGTCGAAATGGGTGAAGTCCGGCTTGTATCTAAGGTCGCCGAAAGCGGACAATCCATGCAGTTTCACGCCCGTTGGGCTGGCGGCGAAGGCCTTGCCGCGCAACAGCGCAGCGGCGGTCGCTGCGGCGCCGAGCGCCAGGAAATCGCGGCGAGGAACCGCAGCCATTAATTGCTGCCCTTGTATTTGGCTGCGAGCGCCTTTTCCTTGTCCATATCGATCCACCAGGAATCGATGTCGGCGCCACGGTAGCCGGGCTGCTTTTCCGGGATGCCGAACTTGTTCCAGTACGCCAGCCACACCACTGCGCGGTAGTATTGCGGCACGACATAGTAGTTCCACAGCAACACGCGATCGAGCGCATGGGTAGTGGCGACGAGGTCATCGCGGTCCGTGGCAAAAATGATGCGGTCGACAAGGGCATCGACGACCGGGTTCTTGATGCCGGAATAATTGCGCGATGCCGGTGTGTCGGCGGCCTTGGAGCTCCAGAAGTCGCGCTGCTCGTTGCCGGGCGATTCCGACTGCTGAAGCTGCCCCGTAATGACGTCGTAATCGAAATTTCTGACGCGGTTGGTGTATTGGCTCGGGTCGACGATGCGCAATGTCGCATCGACGCCGATCTTGCGCAGATTGGCGATCCAGGGGCTGGAGATGACCTGGTCGGTTTCACCCGAGCCGAGGATTTCAAACTTGAATGGCTCGCCGGTCTTGGCATTGACCATCTTGCCGCCCTTGATCACCCAGCCGGCCTGGGCAAACAGGTCGACCGCCTGCTTCAGATATTTGCGCTCGGCCTGCGGCGAATCGTAGACCGGCAACTTGAATTCCTGCGTGAATAGCTCCGGCGGCAGCTTGTCGCGGTACTTTTCCAGGATTTCCAGTTCCTTGCCTTGCGGCAGGCCGCTCGAGGCCAGTTCCGTGCCCTGGAAATAGCTGTGGGTGCGGGTGTTGAAGCCGAAGAACAGCGTGCGGTTCATCGACTCGAAATCGAAGGGGTAGGTGAGCGCGGCCCTGACCAGACGATCGGCAAACAGCGGATGTCTCTGGTTGAGCATGAAGGCCTGCATCGGCTCAGGCGAGGTGGTCTTGAACTCCTGCTTGATCACGTCGCCGGCCTTGATGGCCGCGAAATCATAAAACGTCGCCCAGCGCTTCGAGCTGTTTTCCGGCTTGATGTCGTCGAGGCCGCCCTTCTTGAACGCTTCCCAGGAGGCGTTGTCGTCAAGAATGTAGGTGAAATGCTGGGTGTCGAAATTCTCGCGGCCGATCTTCACCGCCAGCTTGGCGCCCCAATAGTCGGGCACGCGCTGCCAGACGATCTCCGAGCCGGCTTTGAAGCTTGCGATCTTATAGGCAGCCGAGCCCAGTGGCGGTTCCAGAGTCCCCTTGGTGATGTCGCGCTTCTTGCCGTTGGCGTCCGTGCCTTCCCACCAATGCTTGGGCAGCACGACGAGATCGCCGAGGATCTTGGGCAGTTCGCGGTTACCCTTCTGGCTGAAATGGAACTCGACCTCGCGGTCGGAGACGGCCACCGCATCGGTGACATTTTCGAAATAGCGGCTGTACATCGGGCTGTTGGCCTTTAGCACCTGGAACGACCAGATCACGTCGTCGGCGGTGATCGGCTGGCCGTCATGCCACTTGGCCCTTGGATCGAGCCGGTAGGTGGCCGAGGAATAGTCGTTCGGGTACTTGTAGGCGTCGGCGATGAGCGGGTGGCTGACGCTGCCTTCGTCAGTAGCCTGGTCCATCAGCGTGTCGTAGAGCAGGCCGCCGCCAAATGGCTGCAAGCCGGCCGCCGGCGAGCCCTGCACGATGTAGGGATTGAAGCTGTCGAATGTACCGGAAACCACCGAATTGTAGGTGCCACCCTTCGGCGCGTCCGGATTCACGTAATCGTAGCGCTGGAAATTCTCGCCATATTTGGAAGGGCCGATCAGTGAAGAGGTGGTGTGCCATTCATCCGCAGCGGCCGCCTGCAACCCGGCAGCCACAACGACTGCTGCAAGCATGGACCTCAGAAGTGTTCGGCCAACCGTCATGCGTTCTCCTCTTCGCGATGCCCGGCGATCCTAGATGATTTGACGCCGGTGAAAACCGCCATGCGCCGGCTTTGTCGCCGCATATGCGATTTTCCTAACAAAAAAGCCGGGCTGAACCCGGCTTTTCTGAGGTCATCGAGATGACAATTTGGTTATTTGGCAGGCGCTGCCGGAGCGGCAGGAGCCGCACCTTCAGCGGGCTTTGCCGGCGCCGTTGCATCAGCGGCGGCACCTGGGGTCGGCAGCGGCTTCGGGCTATCCGACAGCGTGCGCAGATAGGCGATGACGTTGGCGCGGTCCTCGTCCTTCGGCAGGCCGGCAAAGCCCATCGCCGTGCCCTTCACGAATTTCTTCGGCGAGGTGATGAAGTGGTTGAGATTGTCGTAGGTCCAGTGCTCGGCGCCGCCCTTGGAAAAGTCCTTCATGCCGGCCGAATAGGCAAAGCCTTCATGCTCGGCGACGGGACGGTCGACGATGTCCCAGAGATCCGGGCCGACCTTGTTCGGGCCACCCTTTTCGCCGGAATGGCAGGCTTGGCATTTCTTGAACACGGCAGCACCCGCCTCGGCATTGGCGGTGGCGAGCAGGTCGGCAATCGGCTTGGCTTCAACGGCTGGGCCGGCGCCGCCGCCTTCGGCAGGCTCGGTCGCCTCGATGGCGTAGCCGGGCTTTTCCGGAGCGGGCGAGGCAAACAGCGCGTCAGACACCAGACCGACCGAGAAAACGACGAAACAGGTTCCGAGCAATCCGGCGAGCAGCTTGTTGACTTCGTTGGAATCCATGCGCCCCTTGCTCCCTTTTCCGGCGGACCGATCGTCCACTCCGTCCGTCGGTATCCTGACCGCCCCGTCGAGCCGGTCAAATCGGGCGGAAACTAGGTCTTTTGCTCCGGCGTTGCAACACCTATAAGGGCGCTTCCAGTGAGACCTTTTGCCACTTTTCCCATCGTCTTTTCAAACGCCAGCAGCCCTAATGTCCACGCTCATCCTGATCCCGGCCCGCATGGCCTCGACACGCCTGCCGGGCAAGCCGCTGGCCGACATAGCCGGCGCCCCGATGATCGTGCATGTCGCCCGCCGCGCCGCCGAGGCCGGGCTTGGCCGCGTGGTGGTGGCAACCGATACGCAAAGCGTGGCTGAGGCGGTGCGCGTGCACGGTTTCGAGGCGGTGATGACGCGCATGGATCACGAATCCGGCTCCGACCGCATTTTCGAAGCGCTGACCGCGCTCGATCCCGGCCACAGGGTCGAAACCATCGTCAACGTCCAGGGCGACCTGCCGACGATCGATCCGGAGATCATCGGGGCGGCGCTACGGCCTTTCGAAGACACCGCTGTCGACATCGCCACGCTCGGCGTCGAGATCGTGCGTGACGAGGAGAAGACCAACCCGAACGTCGTCAAGATCGTCGGTTCGCCACTTACTGCGACGCGGCTCAGGGCGCTTTATTTCACTCGTGCCACCGCGCCCTGGGGCGAGGGGCCGCTCTATCACCATGTCGGCCTCTACGCCTATCGGCGCGCGGCGCTTGAACGCTTTGTGGCGCTCAAGCCGTCGCCGCTGGAGCGTCGCGAGCGGCTGGAGCAGTTGCGGGCGCTGGAGGCCGGCATGCGCATCGATGCCGAGATCGTGCAATCGCTGCCGCTCGGCGTCGACACGCCGGAAGACCTCGAACGCGCCAGACAAATTCTTTCCTGAGACCATTTCAACCTGAGATATCGGATGCCTGAAAAGACCAACAGAATATCCTTCCAGGGCGAGCCCGGCGCCAATTCCGACACCGCCAGCCGCAACATGTTCCCTTCGATGGAACCTTTGCCGTGCCCGACCTTCGAGGACGCCTTCAACGCGGTCGAGACCAACAAGGCCGACCTCGCCATGATCCCGATCGAGAACACCATCGCCGGCCGTGTCGCCGACATCCATCATCTGTTGCCGGAATCGAAGCTGCACATCGTCGGCGAATATTTCCTGCCCATCCATTTCCAGCTGATGGTGCTGCCGGGCGTCAAGCGCGAAGAGATCAAGACCGTGCACAGCCACATCCACGCGCTGGGCCAATGCCGCAAATACATCCGCAAGAATGGCTGGAAGCCGGTCGTCGCCGGCGACACGGCGGGCTCCGCCAAGCTGGTTTCGGAGCTCAAGGACCGCACCATGGCTTCGCTTGCGCCGGCGCTCGCCGCCGAACTCTATGGGCTCGACATCATCGAGAGAAATGTCGAGGACACGGACTCGAACGTCACCCGCTTCGTCGTCCTGACCAAGGACAAGCGATTGGCCGAACGGCCCTCGGCCGACACCAAGATGATGACGACCTTCATCTTTCGCGTCCGCAACGTGCCGGCCGCGCTCTACAAGGCCATGGGCGGTTTCGCCACCAACGGCATCAACATGACCAAGCTGGAGAGCTACCAGCTCGGCGCCTTCACGGCGACGCTGTTCTACGCCGATATCGAGGGCCATCCCGACGATCCGCTGGTCAAGCTGGCGCTGGACGAACTGCGCTTCTTCTCGCGCGAAGTGCGCATCCTGGGCGTCTATCCGGCCAGTGAGTCGCGCGAGCAGTGGAAGGTCGCCGACTAAACAAGAAGGGTCAGCGGCACGTAGTCGATTTCCATGAAGGTTTCGACTTCCGGGATCCAGCGGTCGCGCACGAAGGCGACGTGGTCGGGATGCTCATTGTACCTGTTGTAGGCGGCCTGATCGGCGAACTCCATCGAGAAGCCGAAATGGTAGTCGTTCTTGGGGCTGACTTGCCGCAGCGGCTCGAAATGCGTGACGCCCTTGATGGCGCTGAGGATCCGCTTGGCGTCGGAGAGGAATCTCTTTTCCTCCAGCGAGTACTGCGGGTGCTTCAGCGTGAAAACCACGGTGTGACGGATCATTTTTTGCTCCCGTTATCCCTACTTACTCGCTGTCGACCCAAGCGCGGATCAGATGATGCGCGATCGCGCCTTTCGGCGGCGTGACCAGATTGTCCTTGTGCGTCCTCTCCAGCATAGAGCGCACCTCGTCACGGAAAAACCAGCGGCAATCTTCCAGCTCGTTGAGGTCGGCCTGGATGTCCTCGTTGAGCGGTTCGCCGAAACAGCCGATCATCAGCGAATAGGGGAACGGCCAAGGCTGGCTGGCATGGTAGACGACGCGGCCGAGCCTTATGCCGGCTTCCTCCAGGGTCTCGCGGCGCACCGCAGCCTCGATTGTCTCGCCCGGCTCGATGAAGCCGGCGAGCGCCGAGTACATGCCGGGGCCGAAATGCCGGCCGCGGCCAAGCAGGCATTTTTCGCCTGTCACCGTCAGCATGATCGCCACCGGATCGGTGCGCGGAAAATGCTCGGTGCCGCAGTTCGGACAGTGCCGCTTGTAACCGCCGGCACGCATTTCGGACTCGGTACCGCATTTGCTGCAGAAACGATGGCTGGCATGCCAGGCGAGCAGCGCCGCCCCTTGCGCCAGCGCGCCCGCCGCCGCCTCATCGATCAGCCCCTGCATATAGACCGAGCGATAGTCAATGGCCTTGATGGTCTCCGGCAACTGCTCTGGCTCGATGCCGACCGGCACAGCCAACACCGGGCCGCTCCCGGAAAAGCCGAGCAGCACGCCTTGTGCGAGTGATGGTTGCAGCGACTGGCTTTCGGCCAGATCGAACCATGGGTCGAAGCTGCCGTCATTTAACTTCAGGTGCAGACGGCCAGCATGCATCAGCAATAGCCTGGCGGCAGGATCGGCGAGCGCCTTTTCGACGGAATCGTCGGCGCGGTTTTCGGATTGCCGATCGATCGTGTTGCCGGCGAAACCGACGAAGTGGCTCGGCTCGCGCAAGGGCGCGTCAAACAGGCGAAAGGTCATGGAAGCTCAAAACGTCTAGAGCATGATGCCGAAAAGTGTGTAGCGGTTTTCGGACGACATCATGCTCTCTTTCTTTGATTTGGAGGCGGATTCAGATTTCAGGTCGAACGGACCTGAAATCATCCGGCTCCAGGGATGGACACTCGCGGTTTATAGCGCCGCCTTTATCTGTTGCGCAAACCGGCGGATGTCGGGGCGTTGATAGGGTTCGCGCAAGCCGTGGCCCCAGACCGGGCCGGGCCAGCCCGGATCGCCTTCCGAGCGGGCGATGACATGGACATGCAATTGCCGCACGATGTTGCCGAGCGCGCCGGTATTGATCTTGGCGCAGCCGGTGGTTCTTTTAAGTGCCTGCGCCACCATATTGGTCTCGAAGGTCAGCATCGCCTGGTCGAGCGGTGTCAGGTCGTGGATTTCCTCGATGCCGGGGCGCTGAGGCACCAGGACAAGCCATGGCCAGCGGCGGTCGTTCATCACGCGCAATTCGCACAGGCCGAGCCACATCAGCTGCTCGCTGTCCGCCTCCAGCCTGGAGTCGAGCGTGAATCCGGCCTTGAGGCCCGGCAGCATTGGCGTTTCCTTGCGTTTCTCGCATTATTTCCCAAACTCAGAACGCTAGAGCGGCTGCACGGGGGCTGCAAGCGATTCATTGAGCGGCGGAGCTCGAGGGTGCCCGATTCTCAATGCACCCTTGCATTTCATCGCTGAATTGCCGATATGGAACCCGGGAGGTTGGTGGTGGACGATCCACTCGCCAACCGGGTCAGGTCCGGAAGGAAGCAGCCCTAACGAGCCCGGAACGGGTCATTGTTCCAGCCTCCCACCTCATCGGCCACTCTCGCGACATTGACGACGCATTGCAGCGCGGGCGAGACTATCAGAGCAATTCCAGGGAAAGTGTGAGCGGTTTCCCGTTCGGAATTGCGTTAAAGCAAAGAGATAGAGCGGTTCGCCGTTTCCAGGAACGGTGAAACGCTCTAGCAGGAATCGGCCAGCCTCGGACGCGGCCTTTGGAGCTTTACGGGCGAATGAGCGAAGCCGGAAATTCGGGACCAAAAAGCCTGGAGATAGCAAAGGCCGCCGCTTATCGTGTGCTGGCGCGCAAGTACCGCCCGTCGAATTTCTCCGAACTGATCGGCCAGGAGCCGATGGTCCGCACCCTCACCAACGCTTTCTCCACCGGCCGCATCGCCCAGGCCTGGATGCTGACCGGCGTGCGCGGCGTCGGCAAGACGACGACGGCGCGCATCCTGGCGCGGGCGCTCAACTACAAGACGCCGACGGTCGACCAGCCATCGGTCGACCTTGCCGTTTTGGGCGAGCATTGCCAGGCGATCATGGAAGGCCGCCATGTCGACGTCATCGAGATGGACGCGGCATCGCACACAGGCATCGACGACATCAGGGACATTATCGAGCGCGTGCGCTATGCCCCGGTGTCGGCGCGCTACAAGGTCTACATCATCGACGAAGTGCATATGCTCTCCACGCAGGCCTTCAACGGCCTGTTGAAGACGCTGGAAGAGCCGCCGCCGCACGTCAAATTCATCTTCGCCACCACCGAAATCCGCAAGGTGCCGATCACCGTCCTGTCGCGCTGCCAGCGCTTCGACCTGAGGCGCATCGATGCCGGCGCGCTGGTTGCGCATCTCTCCTCGATTGCCGGCAAGGAAGGCATTTCGGTCGACGACGACGCATTGGCGATGATCGCACGCGCCGCCGAAGGTTCGGCTCGCGATTCGCTCTCCATCCTCGACCAGGCGATCGCCCATGGCGGCGGCGCCGTCAGTGCCGAGGCGGTGCGCGCCATGCTGGGGCTGGCCGACCGCGCCCGCATCGTCGACCTGTTCGAACATGTGATGAGAGGCGACGTCGCCTCAGCGCTGGCCGAATTCCGCGCCCAGTATGACACCGGCGCCGATCCGGCCGCGGTGCTCACCGATCTGGCCGAATTCAACCATCTCGTCACCCGGCTGCGCTTCGTGCCGACAGCCGCCGACGATGCCTCTCTGTCCGAGGACGAGCGCCGGCGCGGCGCCGACTTCGCCAGGACGCTGTCGGTCAAGGTGCTGTCGCGGACCTGGCAGATGCTGTTGAAAGGCATCCCAGAGGTGCAGTCTTCCAACCGCCCGGTCAGTGCCGGTGAAATGGTGCTGATCCGGCTGGCCCATGCCGCCGACCTGCCGACGCTGGACGAGGCGCTGAAATCGCTGGAGAGCGGTGCCTCCGTTTCGAGCGGCACGCCGCGTCCGAACGGAGCGCCGGCTAGCCCCGGCCCGGCAACACCAGGCAATGGCGGCGCAAGTGCCGTGGCCCAGTCGCGTATGCCGAATTCCGGGGGCAGCGGCGCGCAGACCATGAGGCTGGTCGAGCCCGAACCGTTGCCGGCGAGCTTCGTTGCAGCACCCGAGCCGGTGGTCGAAACGCCGCCGGTGCCGGTGAAATCGCTCGCCGACATCGTCGCCCTTGCCGACCAACAGCGAGACATGGCCTTCAAGGTACAGGTCAAGCGCTGCGTGCGCCTGGTGCGCATCGAACCTGGGCGCATCGACGTCAGCCTGACCGACGATGCGCCGAAAATGCTGCTCAACGAGCTGACCGCCAAGCTGCGCGCCTGGACCGGCCGCAACTGGCTGGTGTCGCTGTCGAAGGAAGAGGGCGGCCAGACTCTGGCCGAGATGGAATCCACCAAGCGCGAGACCGCTTTCTCCGATGCGAAAAGCGATCCGACGGTGGCCGCCATCCTGGCGCGTTTTCCCGGTGCCAAGATCATCGACGTGCGCATTCCCGATGCGCCGGAACTCGATACGGACAAGGCAGAAGTGCCGGTCGAGTCACCGGGCGACGACGACGAAAACTGACCACATCACGAATCCGCAAAAGGACCCGACCATGAAAGATCTACTCGGCCTGATGGGCAAGGCGAAGGAAATGCAGGCCAAGTTCCAGGCCATGCAGGACGAGATCGCCACGCTTGAAGCAAGCGGGCAGGCCGGCGGCGGCCTGGTCAACGTCACGCTGACCGGCAAGTTCGAGATGAAGTCGTTGAAGATCGATCCATCGCTATTCAAGGAGGACGACGTCGAGATCCTCGAGGACCTGCTTCTGGCCGCGCACAATGACGCCAAAAATAAGGTCGAGCAGATTATGCAGGAGAAGACCAAGGCGCTGACGGCAGGCTTGCCGATCCCGCCCGGAATGAAATTGCCGTTCTGAGCCGGCTTCACCAGTTAATTGATTATGAACGGAAATCGGCTGCAGGGGCTATTGTTTAGACTTTCCCCGGCTTTGCTCACGCGGACATATCCGGGCATTTATAAAGTTTTACCCATGCTGCACGAATGCTAATCCTTTAGCCATCTTTTTGCCTTTAAGAGTCTCATTCTTGCCACATCTCGGGACGGGTGGCATCTGGAAAATGAGGCACTTTTGTTGATCGCGACGCGATGGAAGACGCCGCTGTTGCTCGGCATCATCTCTTCCCCCCTGTTTCTGGCGGGTTGCAGCCAGACCACTTCTTCCCACGGCATGTCGGTCGCCAGCCTGACTGACGCCATCACCCCCAGCTTCCTCTCGACGCGCGCCTATGGCCACACGCCGAAGGAGAAGGAATGCCTGGAACGGGCGATGTTCTTCGAATCCAACCGCTCGAGCCGCGACGGCATGATCGCCGTCGGCACAGTGGTGATGAACCGGCTGCGCTCCGGCAACCATGGCAGCACCATTTGCGAGGTCGTCGGCGAACCGGGCCAGTTCGCGCCAGGTGTGATGACGCGGCCGATGAATTCCAAGGCGATGCCCGACGTCGAGGAAGCCGCCGAAGCCGTACTCAAGGGCGAGCGCAAGGCCAAGCTGAAGAACACGATGTACTTCCACACCGCCGGCCTGAAGTTCCCCTACAAGAACATGCATTACACCATGGTTGCCGGCGGCAACGCCTTCTACGAGAAGCGCGGCCGCAACTGGCAGCCGCTGCCCGATGAACCCACGACCATGGTTGCCTCCGCGGCGCCGCGTGCGCCTGTGTCTGAAGCGCCGGTGCAGGTGGCTTATGCCGAGCCGGTGGTGAAGACGATTGTCCGTCCCGATCCTGCCAAGCAGGCCGCAGCTTCTCTTACAGCCAGGGCAATCGCCGCTCCCGCCGACCAGACCTATGTGACGGCTGCCGCAATGCCGGCCAAGAGCGGCCGCGTCGCTGCCAAGCAGACGGTAGTGGCGATGCAGGAGCCGATGGCCGAGCCGGATGCCTCGCGTTTCGGCGGCACGCTGAACGTCCGCTACATCACCTCGGTGCCGTCAGCGTCGCAGGAAGCGTCGATGGGCTTCCAGTCGACACCTGAGAACACCGACGCCATCGGCGCGATGATTGCCAACCAGACCCGGCCGGCTTCAGCCTACTGAGGTTTTAGAACAAAGAGCGTCTCACGGCCCGCCATGGCAGCATGGTGGGCCGTTTGCATGTGTGGCGTGTTTCAAAGCGCGTCGAAAAATCCTAGATCAATGCGATGTCCAAGCGAATCGCCGGTCCCGAGATCGAACGCCTGATCCAACTCCTGGCCAAGGTGCCGGGGCTCGGGCCGCGTTCGGCGCGGCGCGCTGCACTGCATCTGATCAAGAAGCGGGAGCAGCTTTTGTCACCGCTCGCCGCCGCCATGGGCGAGGCGGCGGACAAGGTGCGCATCTGCACGACCTGCGGCAATGTCGATACGGCAGATCCCTGCATGATCTGCACCGATCCGCGTCGCGATGCCTCGACGCTGATCGTCGTCGAGGACGTCTCCGACCTCTGGGCGCTGGAGCGGGCGGCGGCCATGAACGTGCGCTACCACGTGCTCGGCGGCACGTTGTCGCCGCTCGACGGCATCGGCCCCGAACAGCTCAACATCCGCTCGCTGGTCGACCGTGTTGCCGGCGGCGAGGTCAAGGAGGTCATTCTCGCCGTCAACGCCACGGTCGAGGGCCAGACGACCGCGCACTATCTGACCGACCAGCTCTCAGGGTTTGAGGTCAAGGTGACAAGGCTGGCGCACGGCGTGCCGGTCGGCGGTGAGTTGGACTATCTCGATGAGGGTACGCTTGCAGCGGCTCTGCGCTCTCGGACGGCGTTTTGACGCGATTGGCGGAGATGCTTCTGAAATGATCGCGTTCCGTCACACCCCCCTCTGTCCTGCCGGACATCTCCCCCGCAAGGGGGGAGATCAGATGTCATCGCCGCTTTCTCCAATCTCCACGGTTGCAAGAAAGAGCGCGACATCAATTTTGCCTATCTCCCCCCTTGCGGGGGAGATGTCCGGCAGGACAGAGGGGGGTGTGCAGGAACGCCACCTTGGTGTGCTCGGCTTTCTCTTTCTCTTTGCCGCACTAAGCTTTTCCTTCCTCTCGCCCGCCTCGGCCACAAAAATCGACGACCAGTTCCGCGCGTGGCTCCAAACCGATCTCTGGCCGGAAGCCCAGACCAAAGGCATCTCCAGGAAAACCTTCGACGCCGCCTTCGACGGTGTGAAGCCGAACCTCAAATTGCCGGACCTCGTCCAACCTGGCGAAAAGCCCAAAACCCCGCAGAAGCAGCATCAGGCCGAGTTCGGTTCGCCCGGCGCCTATTTCGCCGAAAAGACGGTTCGTGCCGTCACATCAGGTGGGCGCACGCGCGAGGCGGCCAACACCAAGACGCTGGCCGCCATCGAGAAACGCTACGGCGTGCCGGGCGAGGTGCTGCTGGCGATCTGGGGTCGCGAAACCGGCTTTGGCGCGGCGAAGATGCCTTACGACGCTTTCGAAGTGCTCGGCACCAAGGCGTTCATGTCGACCAAGAAGGACTTCTTCCGCACCGAAACCCTGGCCGCGCTCGAAATCGTCGAGCGTGGACTGGCGCCGGTCGGCGCCATGAAATCGTCCTGGGCCGGCGCGCTCGGCCAGCCGCAATTCATGCCGACGTCGTTCCTGAAGCATGCCGTCGATTTCGACGGCGATGGCCACCCCGACATCTGGAATTCGACCCCGGACGTGCTGGCCTCGATTGCCAACTATCTCGTCCACTATGGCTGGGTGAAGGGGCGTGGCTGGGGTTTCGAAGTGACGGTGCCGGAGAGCGTCTCCTGCTCGCTCGAAGGTCCCGACCAGGGCAAGAAAATCTCAGCCTGGGCGGCGATGGGCATCAGCCGTGTCGGCGGCAAGGCATTTCCGGCCAGCGAACTGAAGGCCGAAGGTTTTCTGATCATGCCGGCCGGGCGCAGCGGACCGGCCTTCATCGCGACGCCCAATTTCTATGTGCTGAAAGAGTACAACACCAGCGACCTCTACGCCCTATTCATCGGCCATGGCGCCGACCGCATCGCCCATGGCGATGCGACCTTCGCCGGCAGTTGGGGTCCGGTCGGTGGCCTGCACCGCTCCGACATCGCCGCGCTGCAACGGGCGCTGGAGGCCAAGGGCTACGACGTCGGCAGCGCCGACGGCCTGCCCGGCTTCAAGACCCGCCGTTCGATCGGCAGCTGGCAGGAAAAGAACGGCCGCGCCGCCACCTGCTTTCCCGACGCGGACCTGGTCGCCGCGCTGAAATAATCAGGACGTCGGCAGATTTTTTCCGATGGGCGGCATTTGTTGGCCGGTTTTTACCTCGGCTCCCGTAGCCAGCTGTGGTCCAATATGTTGGCCCGCAAATGCTCGTTGCCGGCCCGCGGGCCGCCGGATATGGTGTTGACCAATTGGACAAAAGCCACGACGCTAGTGGGTAGAGGGGCCGTCGTTCGGCCCTGAAAAAGATCGCCACAACCCTGAGCCGGGAACTCAGGTCAACAAAACAGGGAACAATCAACATGATGATGGAAAAGTCTGTTCTACGCTCTCGCCTATGGTTTGCGAGCGCGGCCATGTCGGCGCTGCTTCTGGCCGGCGCGCCTGCCTTTGCGGTTACCCCCGCCGATACGCTGGTCGAAGGTTTCGCCATCGACGACATCATCACCATGGATCCGGGCGAGGCGTTCGAACTGTCGACCGCCGAGGTCACCGGCAACACCTATGACCTGCTGGTCCGCCTCGACCTCAGCGACACCTCCAAGGTCAAGGGCGACCTCGCCGAAAGCTGGAGCGTTTCCGACGACGCCCTGATCTACACCTTCAAGCTCAAGCCGGGTCTGAAATTCGCCTCCGGCAATCCCGTCACCGCGGCTGACGTCGCTTACTCGTTCGAGCGCGCCGTCAAGCTGGACAAGAGCCCGGCCTTCATCATCGGCCAGTTCGGCATCACTGGCGACAACGTCACCGACAAGGCCAAGGCCGTCGACGACACCACCTTCCAGTTCACCGTCGACAAGGCTTATGCGCCAAGCTTCGTGCTGAACTGCCTGTCGGCAACCGTTGCTTCGGTCGTCGACGCCAAGCTGGTCAAGGAACATGTCGCCGCGGTTACGCCGAGCGCCGACTACAAATGGGACAATGACTTCGGCAATGCCTGGCTGAAGACCGGCTATGCCGGGTCGGGCGCCTACAAGCTCCGCGAATGGCGCGCCAACGAAGCCGTCGTCATGGAGCGCAACGACAATTATTACGGCGAAAAGGCCAAGCTTGCCCGCGTCATCTATCGCAACATGAAGGAAAGCTCGGCCCAACGCCTGGCGCTCGAAGCCGGCGACATCGACGTTGCCCGCAACCTTGAGCCGAACGACCTCGACGCCATCGCCAAAAACGCCGATCTGACCACCACCAGCGCGCCGAAGGGCACAGTCTACTACATCAGTCTCAACCAGAAGAACCCGAACCTCGCCAAGCCCGAGGTGCGTCAGGCGTTCAAGTATCTGGTCGACTACGACGCGCTCGGCTCGACCATCCTCAAGGGCATCGGCGAGATCCACCAGACCTTCCTGCCCAAGGGCGTGCTGGGCGAGTTGGACGAAAATCCGTTCAAGCTCGACGTCGCCAAGGCCAAGGACCTGCTGGCCAAGGCCGGCCTGGCGGATGGTTTCAGCGTCACCATGGATGTGCGCACCGGCCAGCCTACCACCGGCATGGCGGAATCGATCCAGCAGACGCTGGGCCAGGCCGGCATCAAGCTGGAGATCATCCCCGGCGACGGCAAGCAGACGTTGACCAAATACCGCGCCCGCAACCACGACATCTATATCGGCAATTGGGGCCAGGACTATTTCGATCCGAATTCCAATGCCCAGACCTTCGCCTCGAACCCGGACAATTCGGATGCCGGCAAGTCGCACACGCTGGCCTGGCGCAATTCCTGGGACATTCCAGACCTGACGAAGGAGACGGAAGAAGCCCTGCTGGAAAAGGATGCGGGCAAGCGCGCTGCGATATATCAGGACCTTGAAAAGAAGATCCTCGACACCAGCCCCTTCGTCATCATTCACCAGCAGCTGGAAGTCGCGGGCCTGCGCAAGAACCTCAAGGGCTTTGCACTCGGTCCGAGCTTCGACACCAACTTTGTCGGACCGGTTTCCAAGGAATAGCGTTCGCGGACACGCCGCATGAGCGCGATTGAAAACGAAAGCGGGCGCGGCAGCGCCCGCGCCGTCGCCCTTGCATCAGCGATCGGCCGCTTCCTGGTCATTGCGGTGACGACCTATCTTGGTCTTCTCGCGGTCACCTTCTTCATTGGCCGCGTCATCCCGATTGATCCGGTGCTCGCCGTTCTGGGCGACCGGGCACCCGCCAATGTCGTGGAGCGCACGCGCCGCGAGATGGGCCTCGACCTGCCGTTGATCGAGCAGTTCTATATCTACGTGAAGAATGCGCTGAATGGGGATTTCGGCACTTCGGTACTGACTACCAATCCGGTCATGACCGACATCCGTCGCGCCTTTCCGGCAACCATCGAACTCGCGACTTTGGGCACGCTGATCGGCTCGGTCATCGGCGTGCCGCTCGGCGTGCTGGCCGCGGTTAAACGCGGCAGTCTCATTGACCAGATCGTGCGTGTCATTGGCCTGATCGGCTATTCCGTGCCGATCTTCTGGATCGGGCTTCTGGGGCTCGTGCTGTTCTACGCCAAGCTGCAATGGGTGGCGTTCCCGGCGCGTCTCGACGTCGTCTACGAATACACTTTCACGCCGATCACCGGCTTCTATCTTCTCGATGCCGCCATGCAGGGCCAGTGGGACGTCTTCTACGACGCCTACCGCCACATCATCCTGCCGGCAGGACTGCTCGGCTATTTCTCGCTTGCCTATATCAGCCGCATGACGCGCTCCTTCATGTTGAACGAGCTGTCGCAGGAATACATCGTTGCCGCGCGCGCCAAAGGCCTGTCCGAGACCCGCATCATCTGGGGCCATGCGCTGCGCAACGCCGCCGTGCCGATGGTCACGGTGATCGCGCTGTCCTATGCCGGGCTGCTCGAAGGCTCGGTGCTCACCGAGACGGTGTTCTCCTGGCCGGGCATCGGCCTCTACATCACGAATTCGCTGCAGAACGCCGACATGAACGCCGTGCTCGGCGGCACCATAGTTATCGGCTCGGTGTTCATCGGCATCAATCTCCTGTCCGACTTGCTCTACAAGGTGCTCGATCCGAGGACGAAGGTGCGATGAGCGTCCAGACCATCCAGAGCCGTCGCGAGTGGCTGCTCAGCGAGCGGCCGGCCTCGCGCATGCAGGCAAGGCTCGGCCGCGCCTATGTTGCCTGGCGGCGCTTTTCCGCCAACAGGCTGGCGTTCCTCGGCCTGTTGATCATCATCGCGCTGCTGGTTGTGGCGGCCTTTGCAGATGTGCTGGCGCCCTATTCGCCAACCATCGGCGACCTGAAGAATGCGCGCCTTTCGGCACCGAGCGGCGCCCACTGGTTCGGCACAGACGATCTCGGCCGCGACATCTATTCCCGTATTCTCTACGGTTCGCGCTGGACGCTCTATGTCGTCATCCTCGTCGCCATCATCGCCGCACCCATCGGCCTCCTCGTCGGGACCGTCGCCGGCTATGCCGGGGGCTGGACCGACGCCATCCTGATGCGCATCACCGACATCTTCCTCGCCTTCCCCAAGCTGATCCTGGCGCTGGCCTTCGTTGCAGCACTGGGGCCCGGCATCGAGAACGCGGTGCTCGCCATCGCCATCACCTCCTGGCCGCCTTATGCCCGCATCGCGCGCGCGGAAACGCTGACGGTACGCAATTCCGATTACATCAAGGCAGTGCAGTTGATGGGCGCCTCACCCTTCCGCATCGTGCTGCGCCACATCATGCCGCTCTGCATCTCCTCGCTGATCATCCGGGTGACGCTCGACATGGCCGGCATCATCCTGACCGCCGCCGGCCTCGGTTTCCTCGGCCTCGGCGCGCAGCCGCCTCTGCCCGAATGGGGCACCATGATTGCGTCCGGCCGCCGCTTCGTTCTCGACCAATGGTGGGTGGCCGGCGCGCCGGGCTTCGCCATCCTCATCGTCAGCCTCGGTTTCAACCTGCTCGGAGACGGTCTGCGCGATGCGCTCGATCCCCGGAGTGGTGACCAATGAGCGGCCCGCTTCTCGACGTCGACGACCTGCGCGTCGATTTCCCGACCCGCACCGGACTGGTCCAGGCGGTGCGCGGCGTCTCGTTCTCCCTTGGCCGCGAGCGGCTGGGCATTGTCGGCGAAAGCGGATCCGGCAAGTCGCAGACCGGCCGCGCCATTATGGGCCTGACGCCGCCGCAGGCGCGTGTCTCGGCCAGGAAACTCGCCTTCGACGGGGCCGACCTGTTGGCCATGCCGGCCCGCCAGCGCCGGGCGTTGCGGGGAAACCGCATCGCCATGATCCTGCAGGACCCGAAATACTCGCTGGACCCGGTGATGAGCATCGGCCGCCAGATCGTGGAGACGCTGCGCACGCATGAGAAGGTCTCGAAGGCCGAAGCCCGCGACCGCGCGCTTGCTATGCTGGAAGCCGTGCAGATCCGCGATCCCGCTCGCGTCTTCGACCTCCATCCACACGAAGTCTCCGGCGGCATGGGCCAGCGCGCCATGATCGCCATGATGCTGATTGCCGGGCCGGAATTGATGATTGCCGATGAGCCGACCTCGGCACTCGACGTCACCGTGCAGCTCGACGTGCTCGGCATCCTCGACCGGCTGGTCGGCGAGCGCGGCATGGGGCTGATTTTCATCTCGCACGATCTGCGCCTGGTTGCCTCCTTCTGCGACCGGGTTGTCGTCATGTATGCCGGCAAGGTGGTTGAGCAACTCAAGGCTTCGGAACTGCGCGACGCCCAGCATCCCTATACGCGCGGCCTGCTCAACTGCATGCCCAGGATCGGCTACGAACGCCACCCACTGCCGGTGCTCGACCGCAAGCCGGAGTGGGCGGCATGACGCCAGCCATTTCCATCGACGGGCTGGAGGTGGTGTTCGACCGTTTTCGCGCGCTGAAGCGTGTCAGCCTTGAGGTGAAGTCAGGCGAATCCTTCGGCCTGGTCGGCGAGAGCGGCTCCGGCAAGTCGACGCTCCTGAAAGCAATCGCTGGCCTTGTACCGGCCGCGTCTGGCACCATCACCGTCAATGGCAAGACACTCGGCGCCCGCCGCGACAAGGCCTTCTATCGCGAAGTGCAGATGGTCTTCCAGGACCCGTATGGCTCGTTGCATCCGCGCCAAACCGTTGACCGCCTGTTGCAGGAACCGCTCGCCATTCACGGCTTTCCCGACGGCGAACTGCGCATCCAGCGTGCATTGGACGAGGTCGGTCTCGGCAACGGTTTCCGCTTCCGCTACGCGCACCAATTATCAGGCGGCCAGCGCCAGCGCGTCGCCATTGCCCGCGCACTCATCCTCGAACCCTCGATCCTGCTGCTCGACGAGCCGACCTCGGCGCTCGACGCCTCGGTGCAGGCGGAGGTGCTGAACCTTCTGGAAGAGGTGCGGCGCCGCCGCAAGCTGACCTTCCTGATGGTCAGCCACGACCTCGCCATCATCACCCATATGTGCGAGCGGCTGATGGTGATGCAGAACGGCGAAGCGGTGGAGAAGCTCACGGCGAGCCAGCTGATCGGGCACCGCGTGGAGAAGGATTACACGCGCAATTTGCTGAGGGCGAGTGAGGGGTTTGTGCGGACGGCGTGAGTTCGCGCTCGGACTGTTGGGAGGCGATATTATTATGCGCGAGTGGAAGTTTTCAGATCCGCCGAATGTCGCCGTGTTTGTAAACAGGGGCATCTTCCGCCGGGATGATTGGATCGCCTATGTGTCGCATGACGATGAAGACGGCAGCTGGCAATTTCACAACAGCGGGCCCGGCCCTGTCGATGATGACGACATAATGATCGTCGGCCTGCAGACAGTGGTTACGCGAGATGAGAGCATCCTCGAATTGGCCGACTTGCCCGAAGGCTGGCACGCCTGGCGCAGCTCAAAATCGTCGCCATGGCAACGTGCCAAGTCTCGCCCCGTGGGCTTCAACGACAACGACTGATCTAGCAAAGCCTATGCCGGACAAGCGGCCGGTTTGTGCGAACCGTCTGCGTTTATTAGAATTCCCTCTCACTGTACGTTGAACCGTTGGCTTCAGGGGAATCTCATGGACGAATGGAAGTTCGAAGACCCACCCAATGTGGCGGTGGTTTCTGATCGAAGCATATTTTCAAGCGACGATTGGATCGCATACGTTTCGCATGAGAATGATGACGGTAGTTGGCTGTTCTACAGCAGCGACAATCGGGATTGGGATGAACGCGACGTAATGCTGGTGGGCTTGCAAGAGGTGGTTCAGCGGGACGAAAGCATCCAGGAATTAGCCGACTTACCGGAAGGCTGGCATGCTTGGCGCAGCTCGAAATCGTCACCCTGGCAACGCGCCGAGTCGCGGCCGGTAGCCTTCAACGACAACGAATGACCCGGCAACGTCCTAAGTCGGACTCTCCACTGTTTCGCCACTCTCAAAAATGGGGATCTCTTCCCTCGGCTCCTTGATCCTGAACCAGGTCACATAAAGCGCGGGCAGGAACAGCAGCGTGATCGCCGTACCGGCAATGATGCCGCCCATCATGGCGTAGGCCATCGGCCCCCAGAACACTTCGCGCGCGATCGGGATCAGCGCCAGGCTGGCGGCAGCTGCGGTCAGCGCGATCGGCCGCATGCGGTGCTCGGTTGCTTCGATCACCGCCGCCCAACGGTCCTTGCCCTCCGCGACGAGATCCTCGATCTGCACGATCAGGATGACCGAGTTGCGGATCAGGATGCCGATCAGCGCGAGCACGCCCAGAATGGCGACGAAGCCGAGCGGTGCGCCGCTCGGCACCAGGGCCGCGACCACGCCTATCAGGCCGAGCGGCGCTACAGCCACGACCAGGAACAGGCGCTGGAAGCTCTGCAGCTGGATCATCAGGATGGTCGCCATGACGAACAGCATCAGCGGCACGACGGCGGCGATCGGTCCCTGGCTTTTGGCGCTTTCCTCGACCGAGCCTGCGGTGGCGACCGAATAGCCTGGCGGCAGCTTGGCGATGAAGGCGTCGACCGACGGCTTCAATTCGTTGACGACGGTTGCCGGCAGCACGTCGCCGACCAGCCCGGCGCGCACGGTAATCGTCGGAATGCGGTTGCGGCGCCACACTGTCGGCTGTTCGAGGTCGTAGCGGAAGTTGGCGACCGCCGCGAGTGGGATCGCCTCGCCATTGCCGGTCGGCAGCTGCATGTTCTGCAGCGTGTCGATCGAGCCGCGTTCGGCCTCGCGCGAGCGGGCGACGACATTGATCAGATAGGTGGCGTCGCGCACCTGGGTGATGGTTGCGCCGCCGACCGTGCTGTTCAGCGCGCTAGCGATGTCGGACGAGGTGATGCCGAGTTGCCGCGCCTTGTCCTGCAGCACGTCGACCCTCAGCACGCGCTGCGGCTCGTTCCAGTCGAAGGTCGGCGCCGCCAGCTTCGGATTGACCGAGATCAGGCCGGCAAATTGCTGCGCCAGGTCGCGCACCTTTTGGATGTCCGGTCCGCCGACACGGTACTGCACCGGGCGCCCGACCGGCGGCCCGAGTTCGATCGGCTTGACGAAGGCATCGGTGCCGACGAATTCCTCGCGCAGCAGCTTTTCCAGTTGCGGCTTGAGCCGGTTGCGCGCCTCGATGCTCTTGGTGACGATGACGGTCTGGCCGAAATAGGGATTGGCCGGCTGCACGTCGAAGGCAAGCAGGAAGCGCACCGCTCCCTGGCCGATATAGGACGAGAAATGGTCGATGTCGGGATTGCCGGCCAGCGCGCGGCCTTCGAAACGCTCGATCTGGTCGCGCGTCTCGGTGATCGACGAATTCTGCGGCAGGTTCCAGTCGACGATCAATTCCGGCCGGTCCGAAGGCGGAAAGAACTGCTGCTGGACAAGGCCGAAGCCGGCTATCGAGCCGGCAAACAACAAGATCGTGACGATGATGGTCAGCCAGTGATACCGCACGGAGCCAACCAGCACACGCCGGAACAGACTGGTGAAGCGTCCCGGTTGCTCGTGCTTTTGCTTCATCGTCGCCGGCAGGATGGTGACGCCGAGCAGCGGCGCGAAAAGCACCGCCACGATCCATGACACCAGCAGCGAGACCGCTATGACGACGAACAGCGTAAACGTGTATTCGCCGGCGGCGCTGTTGTTGAGGCCGATCGGGATGAAGCCAGCGACCGTCACCAGCGTACCGGTCAGCATCGGGAAGGCGGTGGAGGTGTAGACGTAGGTCGCAGCCTTGCGCAGATTGTCGCCGACCTCCAGCCGCGCCACCATCATCTCAACTGCGATCATGGCGTCGTCGACCAGCAGCCCGAGTGCGATGATCAGTGCGCCGAGCGAAATGCGCTGCAGCGAGATGCCGAGATAGGCCATGACCGTGAAGGTAATGGCCAGCACCAGCGGGATCGACAGCGCCACGACGAAGCCGGCGCGCATGCCGAGGCTGATGAAGGACACGGCGAGCACGATGGCGACAGCCTCAAACAGCGCCTGGGTGAAGCCCGAAACCGCTTCCTCCACGATCACCGGCTGGTCGGCGACCAGATGCACGCCCACGCCGACCGGCAGGTCGGCCAGCACCTGATCCATTTTCTTCTCAAGCGCGGCGCCGAATTCGAGCAGATTGGCATTGGGCTTCATGCCGATGGCGAGTCCGATGGCGTCCTGGCCGTTGAAGCGGAACAGCGCCGTTGGCGGGTCGGCATAGCCGCGCCGGATCGTCGCCACATCGCTCAGCCGGAAGAAGCGGTCGTTGACGCGCAGATTGATGCTGCGCAGGCTCTCCTCGGAGGTGAACTGGCCGCCGACGCGCACGGAGACGCGCTCAGGCCCGGATTCGACGACGCCCGATGGCGTGATGGCGTTCTGGTCCTGCAGGCTCTTCACGATCGCCTGCTGGTTGAGGCCGAGGGCTGCGATCTGGCGGGTCGAGAATTCGAGATAGATGGCTTCGTCCTGCGCGCCGACCAGATCGACCTTGCCGGCATTGGGTACGGTCAGGATCTGGGTCCTGACATCCTCGACATAGTCGCGCAACTGGCGCGGGCTCAGCCCGTCCGAGGTGAAGGCGTAGATATTGCCGAAGACGTCGCCGAAGCGGTCGTTGAAGAATGGCCCCTGCACGCCTTGCGGAAACTGCGCCCAGATGTCGTCGACCATGTTGCGAACCTGGGTCCAGTTCGCAACGACATCGCGCGCCTTGGTGGTGTCCTTCAGGTTGACGAAGATGACGGTTTTGCCCGCCGTGGTGACCGAGCGGGTGAAGTCGAGGCTGTCGAGTTCTTCGAGCTTCTTCTCGATGCGGTCGGTGACCTGCCGTACCGTCTCGTTGACCGATGCGCCCGGCCAGTTGGCCTGGATGACCATGGTCTTGATGGTGAAGTTCGGATCTTCCTCGCGGCCGAGATTGAGGTAGGCGAAGATGCCGGCGACGACGAAGACCAGCATGAAGTACCACACCAGCGAGCGGTGGTTGAGCGCCCAGTCGGAGAGGTTGAACCCCTTCATGACGCTCCTCCTTGCGGGATCTTGACCTTCTGGCCCTCCACCAGGCTGTGGACACCGGCGGTGACGACGCGCATCCCCGCTTCGAGCCCTTCGGCGACGATGAAGCTGGCGCCGTTCTTCGACGCGATCTTGACGTCGCGCGTCGAGACACTCGATGTCTTCTCATCGACGATCCAGACCTTGTCGCCGCCATTCTTCTGCAGCAGCGCCGACAGCGGCAGCTCAATCGTTGCCGCCACTTTTGCCACGCGTGTCGCCGTCACCGTCGAGCCGAGCCGGAAGGCCTGCGGCGGATCGGTGAGCGTCAGCCGGACGCGACGGCTGCGGGTCGAAGCATCGGCCTGCGGCGCGATCTCGCGCAATGTCGCCTTTGTCTGGATGGACGGCAGCGATTGCAGGATGACCTCGAACGGCGTGCCGACGGCGAGATCGCCGGTCAGCTGGTCGGGAATGTCGACCACCGCTTCGCGCAGGTCGGAACGCGCCACGGTGACGATCGTCTGGCCGGCCGAAACCGTCTGGCCGACCTCGGCACCGGTCGCGGTGACGACGCCGTCGAAGTCCGAGAACAGCCGGGCATAGCCCAACTGCTCCTGCGATTTGGCAAGGGCCGCCTTGGCCCGCTCGACGCCGGCTTCAGCCGCTTGCCTCGCCTGCTGCGCGGCATCGAACACGGCCTGCGAGGTGTTGGCCGCGGCAAGCAATTGGCGCTGGCGGTCCTCGCTGGCGGCGGCGTTGGCGAATTGCGCCTCTGCATTGGAGAGTTCGGCCTTGGCCGCCTGTACCGCAAGTTCGAGCGCCGTCGGATCGAGCGTGGCGATCGTCGTGCCCTTGCTGACGATATCGCCGACCTTGACGTCGCGCGAGACGACGCGGCCGAGCAGGCGGAAGGCGAGATCGGCGCGGACCTGCGGCTCGATTGAGCCGGCAAAGCCGAAGGTCCGCGTCGTCTGCGGCTCGACCACCATCGACAGCACCGGCCGGACGATCTCGGGCGGCTTTTCCTCCGACTTCGAACAGGCAGTGAGTGTCGCCAGTGCAACCAGGGCAGGTACAAAAGACAGGATACACCGCCTCATTGTGCTGCTCCCGAGATCTCGACCGTCTGTCCGGGGCTGAGCAGCTGGCCGCCGGCGGTGACGACGCTCTGCCCGGCCTCCAATCCCTTGTCGACGACAACCACGCCGGAATCGAAAGCCAGCACATTGACCAGGGCTGTTGCCACCGCCTTGGTCGAGGGATCGACCACCCAGACGGCCGGCTTGCCCTCGATCGAGGTCAGCGCCTGCCAGGGCAGGATGACCGCTTTCGCCGGTATGGCGTTGACCGAGCCGATGACGGTGGCTCCGAGGGGCATGCCGGCCGGCGTGTCGGCAATGCCGACCTTGACCCGGACCGAACCCGAAGCCGGATCGACCGCCGGCGAGACTTCGCGAACCTTGCCTGTCGCCTTTACCTGCGGGTCGGCCAGCAGTGTAATCGTCACCGAAGGCGATGGCGCTGTCTTGGCGACCAGCGTTTCCTGGACGTTGAACACCGCGTCCCGGTCGCCGTCCTCGGCGATGGTGAAGACGGTCTGCGCCGCCTGCACCACCTGCCCGGCCTCGACCTGGCGGGCGGTGATCACGCCGGCCGCACCTGCCTTCAGCTCGGTGAAGGAGAGGTTTTCCCTGGCATTGGAAAGCGCGCTTTGCGCCTGCTCGACACTGCCTTGCGCCACTTTCTGCGCCTGGTCGGCCGAATCATAGTCGCGCCTTGTGGTAAAGCCCTGAGCAAGCAGCGTCTTTTGCCGTTCGAAGGCGGCGGCGGCCTGGGTCAGCTGCGCCTGCGCGGCATCGAGGTCGGCCTGCGCCGAGCGCAAATCGGATTCCTGCTCCTGCGGATCGATACGGGCAAGCACGGCATCCTTGTCGACATGCTGACCAACATCGACGAGACGTTCGGCGACGCGGCCGCCGACACGGAACGACAGGTTGTTCAGCGTGCGCGCCGCGATCACGCCGGTCAGCGAGGTCCTCGGCGCATAGTCGGCCACCGCCACCGTCTCGGTGCGCACCATGATCGGCAGTTTCTTGGCGGCCGCCTCCTGCTTCTGGCAGCCGGCCAGAATGAGCGGCGCGATCGCACAGATGAAAAGGATTGGGGAAAACAAAAAAAAACCGGAGGCCGGGGGCTGCGGGGCGGACGAAGTCACGTTCCTGCTCATGGGTCCCTCACCGATCCGAACCGCTCATGACGGGTGAGCTGTCACAGACGTCAGGAGGATAATCGATCCCAAGGAAAAGGAAACCTGTCTCGTACGTGTATCCGGCTGTCGAAGCACCCCGCACAGGTGACAGGCCCAATCGCCGGGCGACCGTGCCAACTTGAGCAAAACGTGAAATAAGGTCAGAAGGGCCTTGGCAATCATCAAACGAGAACGGGCGCCGGCCCGATGAGGGATGAAATGAAGAACGCAGCCATTTCCGAACGGAAGAACCAGTCGATTTCGCGCGGCGTCGGCATGACGACGCAGATCTACGCGGACCGCGCCGAGAATTCGGAGATCTGGGACGTCGAGGGCCGCCGCTATATCGACTTCTCCTCGGGCATCGCCGTCGTCAACACCGGCCATCGCCATCCCAAGGTGATCGAAGCGGTCAAGGCGCAACTCGATCGCTTCACTCACACCTGCCATCAGGTGGTGCCCTATGAGAGCTATGTCCGGCTCGCCGAACGGCTGAACGCCATGTTGCCCGGCAAGTTCGAGAAAAAGACGATCTTCGTCACCACCGGCGCCGAGGCGGTGGAGAACGCCATCAAGATCGCCCGCAACGCCACCGGCCGCCAGGCCGTCATTGCCTTTGCCGGCGGCTTCCACGGCCGTACTTTCATGGGCATGGCGCTGACCGGCAAGGTCGTGCCCTACAAGGTCGGTTTCGGCGCCATGCCGGGCGACGTCTACCATGCGCCGTTCCCGGTGCCGCTGCATGGCATCTCCGTTGCGGATTCGCTGGCGGCGCTCGACAGACTGTTCAAGGCCGATGTCGATCCGGCCCGTGTCGCTGCCATCATCATCGAGCCGGTACAGGGCGAAGGCGGCTTCTACGACGCGCCGCGCGAATTTCTGACGGCGCTGCGCAAGCTCTGCGACCAGCACGGCATGCTTTTGATCGCCGACGAGGTGCAGACCGGCTTTGCCCGCACCGGCAAGATGTTCGCCATGGACCACCATGACGTCGCGGCCGACATCACCACCATGGCGAAAAGCCTGGCCGGCGGCTTCCCGCTGTCGGCGGTCACCGGCCGCGCCGAAATCATGGACGCGCCCGGCCCCGGCGGCCTCGGCGGCACCTATGGCGGCAGCCCGATCGGTGTCGCTGCAGCACACGCCGTGCTCGATGTGATCGAGGACGAAAAGCTCTGCGACCGCGCCAATGCGCTCGGCGCCAGGCTGAAGCAGCGCCTGTCGGCGATCCGTGACGACGTTCCCGAGATTGTCGATATCCGTGGTCTCGGTTTCATGAACGCGGTCGAGTTCAACGACGTCAAAAAAGGCCTGCCGTCAGCCGAGATCGCCAACGCAATCCGCCTGAAGGCGCTCGACAAGGGGCTGATCCTGCTGACCTGCGGCGTCTACGGCAACGTCATCCGTTTCCTCGCGCCGATCACCATCCAGGACAACGTCATGAACGAGGCGCTCGACATCCTGGAAAGCTCGATCCGCGAAGTCTGCGCGGCCTGACGAGCGCTTGCCTTCTCCCCGTCCCTATACGGGGAGAAGGTGCCGGCAGGCGGATGAGGGACGGAGCAGACGTCTAAATTGACGCCTATCGCCACTACCGCCTCGTCTCGACCAGCAGACTACGCCTTTTTGCTCTACGCTCGCTTTCGCAATTCAGCGAAATAGCCATCATCAACCGGAGCACCCGGCTCGGATGACGCGCCCTCAAGGAGTAGACGTCGAAGTAGTTGACGGTCTTGATCGCGGCGGATCAACTCACGGAAATATTCGCTGCTCACGGCGTAGCTCCTCTTCGTGGTTACTCGGACACGATCCTCCAACTAGCCCGCAGCCTTGACTGGCTCCATCGTCTGAAACGCCGCCAGCGCAGCCTTCAGCCCTTCCGGACCTTCCGCCACCGTCTGCGGCGTCGGCGAAAACCCGGCGCCCAGCATCTTGCGGCCGAGCATGTGGTCGCCCGGGCGATTGACCGATTCGATGCCGAGCAACCGGCTTCCGGCATAGTGGTAGATCGAGAACTTGTTCTCAGCCAGATCGCCCAGCACCACATGGCTGTCGCCGCCCGAGGTCAGCCCCACCATCTGCAATTTCATGTCGCCGATGTCCGACCAGAACCACGGCACTGCCGCATAGGCGTCCGCGTGGCCGGTGATAGTGCGCGCCGCAAGCCGCGCCTGGTCGGTGGCGTTCTGCACCGATTCCAGCCGCACGTCGCCGCCGGTCAGCCAGTGGCGGTATGAGGCGGCGTCGCCGATGGCGAGAACATCAGGCACCGAACTGCGCATCTGCTGGTCGACGCGGACGCCATTGGCGACCGTCAGCCCGGCGGCCTGCGCCAGTTCGACATTCGGCACCGCGCCGATGCCGACAATGACCATGCGCGCCGGCAGCCTTTCGCCGGTGGAGGTGACGGCAGCCGAGACATGGCCGTTTTCACCTTCCAGCCTTGCAATCGTGGTGCCGGTGAGGATGCGCACGCCGATTGTTTCCAGCCGCTGGCGGACATGGCTCGCCACCACCGGCGCCACCGCCCGGCCGAGCAGCCGTTCGACCGCTTCCACCACGGTGACGTTGCGGCCGGCGGCTCTGAGCGTCGCGGCGATCTCCAGCCCGATGAAGCCGCCGCCGAGGATGACGACGTCTTCGCTCTCTACGCTGAGTTCGCGGATCAGTCGCGCATCGGCGATCGAGCGCAGCGACAGCACACCGGAAAGGTCGGCGCCCGGCAGTGGCAGAAGCCGCGGCCGCGAACCGGTGGCGAGGATAAGGCGGTCGAAGGCAAGCGCGCCGCCGCCTGCTATTTCCAGCCTGTGGCCTGCCGTATCGATGCTGTCGATTCGGATGCCTGGCCTGAAGTCGATGGTGCTGCCTATATAAAAAGCCTCGCCGCGCAATGGCTGCGGTTTGGCCTCGGCATCCTTGATGAAGGTCTTCGACAGCGGAGGCTTGTGGTAGGGCAGTTCGCTCTCGTCACCGATCAGCACGACCGGGCCATCGTAACCCTCTTCGCGCAGGCTCGCAGCCGCCTGCACGCCCGCATGACCCGCACCGACAATGACGACACCGTTCTTCATCGCAAACCCGAATTCCGCTTTTAAATCTAGGCTGTCTCGGTACATGGCAATTGTCTGCCGCCGCCGCAACAAGCCCGTTCCGGGTCGCACCCGGAATGGTCGCCTGTCAATCCGTCTGTCACCGGGCCCATCGCGCCGCAGTGCGGATTTAAAGTTGATAGTTGCAGTTTAGAATAATTCTAAAGTGTTGTTTCAATTGAATTTTTTGGAGTCCACCAGTTGACTTCCGGCGCCGCCGTCGCTTTATGGAGCCTCGCGCGTCAGCGCATCCCTTTGATGTTTGGGCCTTGAACCCGTTCGATTGGAGGCATTTGGTGTCTTTCTTCCGTGAACCGCGCAGCTGCGCGGCATCCGTTGTGTCCCACGGCATGCCTATGTCCAGGCACAGTTTGGCACGCGCGCCTTTTACCGAATTTCCTTTGAACTGGAGAATGATGATGACAGCACGATATGGCAGCAGGCTGGCTGCGATCGGTGCCACGGCTATGCTGACGGCTGCGGTTTTCATACTGCCGGCCAAGGCGGCGGAGACCGATGCCAAGGCGGTCATCAAGACCTACTCCGACATCGCGCTGGCCAAGTACGAGGATTCGCTGACCACGGCACAGGCGCTGGACAAGGCCGTCGACGCGCTGCTCGCCACGCCTTCCGTGGACACGCTGAACGCCGCGCGCGAAGCCTGGAAGGCGTCGCGCGTGCCCTACCAGCAGACCGAGGCCTACCGCTTCGGCAACAAGATTGTCGACGACTGGGAAGGCAAGGTGAATTCCTGGCCGCTGGACGAAGGCCTGATCGACTATGTCGCCAAGAGCTATGGCGCCGAGTCCGATGCCAACGCGCTCTATACGGCCAATGTGATCGCCAACAAGGAAATCGAGATCGACGGCAAGAAGGTGGACGCCTCAAACCTGACGCCGGAATTCCTGTCCGGCACGCTGCAGGAAGCCGGCGGCATCGAGGCCAATGTCGCGACCGGCTATCACGCCATCGAATTCCTGCTCTGGGGCCAGGACCTGCACGGCACCGGCGCGGGTGCCGGCGACCGGCCCTACACCGATTACGATCTCAAAAACTGCACCGGCGGCAATTGCGATCGCCGCGCGCAATATCTGAAGTCGGCCAGCGACCTTCTGGTTTCCGATCTGCAGGAGATGGTCGGCAACTGGAAGGAAGACGGCGCCGCGCGCAAGAACCTTGTCGACGGCGAGCCGAACACTGCCATCTCGATCATTTTCACCGGCATGGGCTCGCTGTCCTACGGCGAACTGGCCGGCGAGCGCATGAAGCTCGGCCTGCTGCTGCACGATCCGGAAGAGGAGCACGACTGCTTCTCCGACAACACCTACAACTCCCATCTCAATGACGCCATCGGCATCCGCGCTGCCTATCTCGCCAGCTACACGCGCCTCGACGGCACCGTCGTTTCGGGCCCGTCGGCACACGATATGGTCAAGGCGGCCGATCCGGCGATCGACAAGGAACTGTCCGACAAGCTCGATGTCTCGGTCGCCAGGATGGAGGCGATCAAGGCGCGGGCCGTGGCCGGTGAGGCCTACGACCAGCAGATCGCCGAGGGCAATACCGAAGGCAACGCCACCGTGCAGGCGGCAATCGACGCGCTTGTCGACCAGACCAAGTCGATCGAACGCGCCGTCGGCGCCCTGAAGCTGAACAACATCGCCTTCGAGGGTTCCGACAGCCTCGACGCACCGGACAAGGTGTTCAAGTAGCACCCCAACCAACCACCAGCCAAACGGCGCGGAGGAGGCGCCGTCAGCCAGGGCCAATCCATGCTGATCTGCCATTGCAACATCATCACCGAAAAGGAGATCGAGCAGACGATCGTCGATCTGCTGGATCAGGACCCCTGGCAGCTCATCGTGCCGGCGAAGGTCTACCACGCCATGCACAAGCGCGGTCGCTGTTGCGGCTGCTTCCCAAATGTGGTCGAAACGATCATTCGGGTCACCGAGAATTACCACGCCCGCTCGGAGGCGAGCGGCGTGGACATCGTTTCACATCTGGATCGCGTTAGAGGCCTGCGCGTCCAATACGGGAGCAGAACCCATGAAAGGCGAACCACAGATCATCGAGCGGCTTAACGAGGCTCTGTTCCTGGAGCTCGGAGCGGTCAATCAATACTGGGTGCATTTCCGCCTGCTCGAGGACTGGGGATACGCCAAGCTGGCCAAGAAGGAACGCGCCGAATCGATCGAGGAGATGCACCATGCTGACCGGCTGGTGGCCCGTATCATCTTCCTCGAAGGGCACCCCAACCTGCAGTCGGTGGCGCCGTTGCGCATTGGCCAGAACGTCAAGGAAGTGCTCGAATCCGATCTTGCCGGCGAATATGACGCGCGCACCGCCTACAAGCGCTCGCGCGAGATCTGTGAAGAAGCAGGCGACTACGTGACGATGAAGCTGTTCGAGGAATTGCTCGCCGACGAGGAAGGTCATATCGACTTCCTCGAGACGCAGCTCGACCTGCTGGCCTCGATCGGCGAGGAAAAGTACGGCCAGCTCAACGCCGCATCGGCGGACGAGGCGGAATAGGACCATGCAGGAATGCGGCGCCCCCTAGATCTTCTGCGCCGCTTGCGGCGGGCCGCCGGCCCGCTGCTCCTCAAAAACCCGCGATATCAGGCGTTTCGCGGGCTTTCGGTTGTAATCCTGGCCGCAATTTCGGCCCCGGCCTCGTCCGGATCGTCGGAACCGGTCGGCCTCGCCGCCAGCCGCACCGACCTGACGCCGAAGGATCGGGCTCGCGTCATTGCCGTTACCAGGCCGACCACCGATTTCTCCAAACCCGAAGCCTTCGAAACGATGCAAGGCGGCGCCGGCACCTCGCGCAAGCAGGTCGACCGCGACGCCTTCTCGCAACCCGCTGAAAACATCACCTTCGAGGAAGAGGGCAATTTCAAGCTTGGCAATGCGCTGTTTCGCAAGAACTGGGTGTCGTCGCCGTCCTCGACCCAGGCTTCGGACGGCCTCGGACCACTGTTTAACGAGCGGGCCTGCCAGAATTGCCATCTGAAGGACGGCCGCGGCCGTCCTCCTGCTGCCGACAGTCGCACCACCTCGATGTTCCTGCGGCTTGCGCGCGATGCAAGTACGGCTGAGGAGAAGGCCGAGATCGCCGCGCAGACGGTGCTGAACTTCCCCGATCCGGTCTACGGCACGCAACTGCAGGAACTGGCGGTGCCCGGCCTCAAGGGCGAAGGGCGCATGCATGTCGACTATTACGAGGAAAAAGCGACGCTTGGCGACGGCAGCGCTGTTTCGCTGCGCAGGCCAAGCTATTCGGCCGACGGCCTTGGCTACGGGCGGCTCGACCCGCGCACCACGCTGTCGCCGCGCCTGACGCCGCCAATGATCGGGCTTGGCCTGATCGAACAGCTCGCGCCGGCCGATATCCTTGCCCATGCCGATCCGGACGATCGTGACGGCGACGGCATTTCCGGCCGGCCCAACATTGTGCGCGATGTCAGCAGCGGCGAACTGACGATCGGCCGTTTCGGCTGGAAGGCTCAGACCGCCTCGATCCGCCAGCAGGCAGCGGATGCCTTTGCCGGCGATATCGGCATTTCGACGCCGGAAGTGCCCAGGCACTGGGGCGATTGCACTGCCGCCGAAAAGGCGTGCCTTGCCATGCCGAACGGAGTGCAGAAGCGGCTCGGCGCCGTCGAGGCGCCGCCGCCGGTGATGGATCTCGTCACCTTCTATTCGCAGAACCTTGCCGTGCCGGCGCGGCGCGGTGTTGGCGCTGCCGGCGTGCTCGCCGGCAAGAAGCTATTCTACGAGCTGGGCTGCATTGCCTGCCACACGCCGAAATTCGTCACCATGCGCGGTACCCCCAACAAGGCGCAGGCCTTCCAGCTGATCTGGCCCTATTCCGACTTTCTGCTGCACGACATGGGGGCCGGCCTCGCCGATGGCCAGGCGGTAGGCGATGCCACGGGCAGCGAATGGCGCACCCCGCCGCTATGGGGCATCGGCCTGACCAGGACGGTCAACGGCAACACTTTCTTCCTGCATGACGGGCGTGCGCGCACGCTTACCGAAGCGATCCTGTGGCATGGCGGCGAGGGCCAGAAGGCGCGCGACCGGTTTGCCGCCGCCAATACGGCCGACCGCGATGCCCTCATCAAGTTCCTGGAGTCACTTTGATGCTCAAGTGTTTTCTGCCTGCACTCGCTCTTGCGCTGACCATGTCCTCCCCGGCATCGGCGTCGGTGAAAGCGTCCGACGTGATCCAAAGAGCGATCGACGGCTTTGTCCGCCCCGCCTATGCCAGGCTGCATGACCACACCGGTAGCCTCACCAAGGCCATGGACACGCTCTGCCAGTCGCCATCACAGGGCAATCTCGATGCCGCGCACGCCGAATTCTCGGCCACGGTCGCAGCCTGGTCGTCGGCCGAAATCATTGGCTTCGGGCCGATCAAGGAAAACAACCAGCTGGAGCGCATGCTCTACTGGCCGGACCGCAAGAGCATCGGCCTGAAGCAGGTGCAGGCGGCGCTCGCCGGCAAGGACCCGACCGCCACCGATCCGGCGCTGCTGGCGGGCAAGAGCGTCGCCATGCAGGGGTTCGGGGCGCTGGAATTCGTGCTTTACGGCGACGGTGCCGAGGCGCTGGCCGACAAGGACGATCCCTATCGCTGCGCCTATGGCGCGGCGGTCGCCAGGAACATCGAGACCATGGCGGCCGATGTCGATGCGGCCTGGAAAAAGCCGGACGGCTTTGCGGCCCTGTGGGCCAATCCGGGACCCGACAACGCGCTCTATCGCGACGGCACCGAAGCGGTGACCGAACTGGTCGGCGTGTTCATCAATGAACTCGAAATGGTCCGCGACGTGCGCATCAAAGGCTTCCTCGGCGTCAAGCCGCAGGGCGACAAGCCAAGGCAGGCGATCTACTGGCGCTCGCAAAACACGGGCCTCTCGCTGGCTGGAAATCTCTCCGGCATCGATACGCTGTTTGGGGCGTCAAAGCTCGGCGACGCACTGCCCGAGGATGCGCGCTGGATGGCGGAATCGATCCATATCCAGCTCACCAACGGCATTGCCACCGCCAAATCCATCCAGGGCCCGATCAACAAGGCGCTCGCCGATCCGGCCGAGCGTGAGAAATTCGAGCATTTCGCTTTGATTACCTCCAGCCTGTCGGGCCTGATCGGCACCAGGCTGACCGCCGAATTCGGCCTGACCGCTGGCTTTTCGTCGCTGGACGGGGACTGAGCATTGGTTGCGATACGCACACCGCTGATCGACCGCCGCGACTTTCTGAGGGCCGCCGGCGCCGGCTTTGTCGTAGCGATGGCGCCCCGAGCCTGGGCGGATATGCTGGCCGCGGACGCCGTCTTTGCCACCGCCTTCGTCAAGCGCGACGGCAGCTACGGCGCGGCTGTGCTGTCGGAAGCCGGCAAAGTATTGCATGCAATCGACCTGCCCGAGCGTGGCCACGATGTCACCTTCGATCCGGTATCGAAGCGCTCGGTGGTCTTTGCCAGGCAGCCCGGGACCTTCGCGGTGGTCTTCGACCATACCGGCCGCAATGCTCCGCAGACCATCGCCAGCATCACCGGCCGGCATTTCTTCGGCCACGGTGTTTTCTCCGCCGACGGTGCGCTGCTCTACGTCACCGAGAACGATTTCGACAATGCCGCCGGTGTGGTCGGAATCTACGACGCCCGCGCCAAATTCAACCGTATCGGCGAGTTCCCGACCTATGGCATGGGGCCGCACGAGCTTCTCCTGCTCGGCGACGACAGGACGATCGCAATCGCCAATGGCGGCATCGAGACCCATCCCGATTATGGCCGCGCCGAGCTCAACATCGCGACCATGAAGCCGTCCTATGTGCTGGTCGACCGCGTGACCGGCGACCTCATCGAAAAGCACGAACTGCCGGCGGCCCTCCACCAACTGTCGATCCGCCACATGGGCGCTGACCCCACAGGTACCATCTGGTTTGGCTGCCAGTATCGCGGACCGGGCACCGACCGTCCGCCGCTGGTCGGCCGTGCCGCCCGCGGCAAGGAATTGCAGCTGCTCGACATGCCGCAGGATGTGCTGTCCGGCTTCAGAAACTACATCGGCTCGGTCGCTGCCAATCCGGCAGCCGGAACCGTCGCCGTGTCTTCGCCGGAAGGCAATTCGCTGGCCGTGATCAACGCCGCCAGCGGCAAGATCGTCGCCACCAAGGCGCTGGTCGAGGTCTGCGGCCTCGCGCCCGACGGATCGGACTTCATGGCAACCACGGGTGCTGGCGAAATCGTAAAAGGCAGCGGCACGACGCGCTCCGAGCCCGACTATGTCTGGGACAACCACATGCTGCGCATTGAGCAAGTGGCATAAGGTTCGAAGCAAAGCCGCTTAACAATTTATGCGCTGGGCTCTTGCGGCGGCGCGCCATGGCGGGCAGAGGGAGACTGTTTTTCGAACCGGTCGCCCATGAAACTGCTCGCCATCGACTGTGCCGCCAATCTCTGCGCCGCTTGCGTCTTTGATGCAGTGGCCGGCAAAGAGCTCGGCCGCTCCGTGCTCAGGCTCGGCAAGGGCCATGCCGAGCATCTGATGGCCGTCATCGATCAGGCACTGAAGGCGGCCGGGACTTCCTATACCGGTCTTGGCGCCGTCGCGGTCTCCGTTGGCCCCGGCTCCTTCACCGGCTTGCGCGTTGGCGTGTCGGCGGCGCGTGGCCTGGCGCTGGCGTTGAAGATCCCGGCGATCGGCGTGACGACGCTGGAGGCGCTGGCCGCTGAGACGAGCTCGGCATTTCCTGGCCGCCCTGTCCTTTCCGTGCTCGACGCCGGCCGCGAGGAGATCCATGCCGCTCTTTACGATGGGGAAGCGATTTTGCGCTATGGTCCGGCGGTGACCACACTTGCGCAAGCCGCGGGAATGGCGGCTGACAATTTTCCGGTACTGGCCGGCACTGCGGCCGTGCAGATCGCGGCCACGGTCGGGCGCGATTTCGATGTCGGTCCGACATCGGCCACTGCCGACATTGCCGTCTACGCTCGGCTGGCTGCGGCAAATGGCGAGGGCGAAAAGCCGAAACCACTTTATCTGCGCGGCGCTGACGCCAAGCCGCAGGCAGGGTTCATTCTGTCGAGGCAGGACAAATAATGCGCATTCCTTTCCTCCAGCCGCGCCGCAGGGACTATGCGCTCGAACCGCTGACTATCGCCGATAGTCCGGCGGTGTCGGTGCTGCATCGCGAGGATTTCGTCCGGCCGTGGACCGATGGCGAGTTCGCCGCGCTGCTCGAGCAAGATACCGTGTTCGGCTATGCCGCGCGTGAGATCGGCCAGGGCGCCAAGCCGCCGGTCGGCTTCGTGCTGGCCAGGCTCGCTGCCGGCGAAGGCGAGATCCTGACCGTGGCGGTGGCGCGCTCGCACCGCCGCCAGGGGCTCGGCTGGCAGTTGATGGACGCGGTGCTGCGCGAATTGCATGCGCAGCGCGCCGAGGCGCTGTTCCTCGAGGTCGACGAAACCAATGTCGCGGCGATCGCACTCTACCGCAGGCTCGGCTTCCGCCAGGTCGGCCACCGCGCCAATTATTACCGCTCGACCGAACATGGCCCGACCGGCGCGCTTGTCATGCGCCGCGATCTTCGTTAGCGAGAGCGGAATAGGGCTGCTAGGCGCATGATCGGAAAAATCAGGATTTTCCTGGCGCTGAGCCTCGTTGTCATCGGCTCGCTTGCGCTTGTGCCGCTGCAGCTTCTGTCGATGAAGACCGGCATCTGGCGCGAGACAGTCATCTTGAAGGTCTGGCACCGGCTTATCGTGCGGACGCTCGGCCTGCGCATCCATGTCAAAGGCGCGTTGTCCATAAAGCGCCCGCTGCTGGTCGCCTCGAACCATATCTCCTGGACCGACATCATGGTGCTCGGCTCCTTTGCCGATGTCACGTTCATCGCCAGAGCGGATATGGAAGGTTGGCCGCTGATCGGCTGGCTGTCGAAGCTGCAGCGCACCGTCTTTATCGAACGCGAGCGCAAGCGCACAGCCGGCGACCAGGCTTCCGAAATCGCCAGCCGCATGGCCAAGGGCGACGCCATGGTGCTGTTTGCTGAAGGCTCGACCGGCGACGGCAATACCATCCTGCCGTTCAAGAGCACCTTGTTCGGCGCCGCCTCGATGGCGATTTCGGAAGGCGCCGCCGAACAGGTCTTCATCCAGCCGGTAGCGATCGCCTACACACGGGTGCACGGAGTGCCGCTCGGCCGCCGGCACCGGTCAATCGCCGCCTGGATCGGCGACCAGGACCTGATGCCGCATCTCAAGGTGCTGATGGCCGAAGGGGCGCTCGACGTCGAGGTGCATTTCGGCGAGCCCATCGCTTTCTCCAAGGGCTCGAACCGAAAGGAAACGTCGAGGCTGATGGAAAGCCAGGTGCGCGCCATGATGCAAGCCGCACTCGCCGACCCGATCCCGAGCCGGTAGCCCCGGGCTGCGCCTCAGGCCCATGCCCAGAATCGTCTGTTTTTTGTCACGGAAAGGCGTTAGAAGCCGCCGGATGGATTTGAACACGATAGAGCGCAACGACGCCGATAGTGCCGCGCAAACCGCTGGCGTGGCGTCTGACCCGGCCAAGAAGGTCTTCGTCAAGACCTATGGCTGCCAGATGAATGTCTATGATTCACAGCGCATGACCGATGCGCTGGCCGCCGACGGCTACACGGCGACGGACATCATCGCCGAGGCCGACCTGGTGTTGCTAAACACTTGCCACATCAGGGAAAAAGCGGCGGAAAAGGTCTATTCCGAGCTTGGCCGCATCCGCGATGTGAAGGCCGAACGCGCGGCAGCCGGGCGCGAAATGCTGATCGGCGTCGCCGGCTGCGTCGCCCAGGCCGAAGGTGCGGAAATCATCCGCCGTTCGCCGGCCGTCGATCTTGTCATTGGCCCGCAGACCTATCACCGTCTTCCAGACGTGCTGGCGCGGGCTCGCGGCGGCGAGAAGATCGTCGAGACCGAATATGCCATCGAGGACAAGTTCGAGCATCTGCCGCAGCCGAAGCGCGCCGAGGTGATCAAGCGCGGCGTCACCGCCTTCCTCACCGTTCAGGAAGGCTGCGACAAATTCTGCACCTTCTGCGTCGTGCCCTACACCAGGGGCTCCGAAGTGTCGCGGCCGGTGGCGCAGATCGTCGCTGAAGCCGAGCGGCTGGCCGATGCCGGCGTGCGCGAGGTGACGCTGCTTGGCCAGAACGTCAATGCCTGGCATGGCAAGGGCGAAGACGGCACGGAATGGGGGCTTGGCCGCCTGCTGTTCCGGCTGGCCGAGATCCCCGGCCTGGCGCGGCTGCGCTACACCACCAGCCATCCGCGCGACATGGACGACGAACTGATCGCTGCCCATCGCGACCTGCCGGCCTTGATGCCTTATCTGCATCTGCCGGTGCAGTCGGGGTCCGATCGCATCCTCAAGGCGATGAACCGCAGGCATACAGCCAGGGACTATCTGGCGCTGCTCGAACGCATCCGCGCCGCCCGCGGTGACATCGCGCTCTCCGGCGACTTCATCGTCGGCTTTCCCGGCGAAACCGAAGAGGATTTCGAGGCGACGATGGAACTGGTGCGTCAGGTCAACTACGCCTCGGCCTTCTCGTTCAAATATTCGCCGCGTCCCGGCACGCCGGGCGCCGAGATGCCCGATCACGTGCCGGAGGCGGTCAAGGACGAGCGTCTGCAGCGCCTGCAGGCCCTGCTGCTCAAACAGCAGCAGGATTTCGGCTCGAGCCTGGTTGGCAGCACCATCGATACGCTGATCGAGAAGCCCGGTCGTCAGCCCGGCCAGAAGGTCGGCAGGTCGCCATGGCTGCAGCCGGTTATTGTTGATGAAAAGGCCGGCGAAATCGGTGACATTATTCAAGTGCGAATCACAAGGACAGGCTACAATAGCTTGTTCGCCGAACGGGTCTGATGACCTCGGCAGATGAGGAGAGACGGTTGAGCGCTGCTGAAGTGAAGACTCTGCCCCAGAATCAAGCATCCGGGGCCTCTGACATGGCGCACATCGTTCTGACTTTCGACAACAACAAGCTTGCCAGCGCCCTGTACGGCCAGTTCGACGAGAACCTGGCGCGGCTCGAGCAGAAGCTCGGCGTCGACATCCGCTCGCGCGGCAACCAACTGACCATCAAGGGCTCGGCCTCCGCGGCCGAGCAGGCGCGCCGAGCGCTCGACAATCTCTACGGCATTCTTCAGAAGGGCACCGATATCGGCCAGTCCGACGTCGACGGCGCGGTGCGCATGGCGATTGCAGCCGACGACCAGCTGACGCTGCCGACGCTGGAGCGCAAGGGCAAGGTCTCGGCCGCCCAGATCTCCACCCGCAAGAAGACGATCTATGCCCGCTCGCTCAACCAGGACGCCTATATGCGGGCGCTGGAGCGGTCGGAACTGGTGTTCGGCATCGGACCGGCCGGCACCGGCAAGACTTATCTGGCTGTGGCGCATGCGGCGATGCTGCTTGAACGCGGCATGGTCGAGCGCATCATCCTGTCGCGACCGGCGGTCGAGGCCGGCGAGCGGCTGGGCTTCCTGCCCGGCGACATGAAGGAAAAGGTCGATCCGTATCTGCGGCCGCTTTATGATGCGCTCTACGACATGATGCCGGCCGACAAGGTCGAGCGCGCTATCGCTGCCGAAGTCATCGAAATCGCGCCGCTGGCCTTCATGCGTGGACGAACACTGGCACACGCCGCGGTCATCCTCGACGAGGCGCAGAACACCACGCCGATGCAGATGAAGATGTTTCTGACCCGCCTCGGCGAGAATTCGCGCATGATCGTCACCGGCGATCCGACGCAGATCGATCTGCCTCCAAGCACCAAATCCGGCCTGGTCGAAGCCTTGCGTGTCCTTGACGGCGTGGCCGGCGCGGTAACCGTGCGCTTCAACGATGTCGACGTCGTGCGCCATCCGCTCGTGGCGGAAATCGTCAGGGCCTATGACCGCGACGCCAAGCTGGCGCGCGGCCTCGGCGCCGAGAATTGATCATGACGATGCGGGCTCATGCCTGAAGACATAAAACCTGGCGGCGGGGATAGTTCGATCCCCGTCGAGATCGACCTGTCGGTCGATGCCGGCGATTGGCCCGACGAGGCGGCGCTGACCCTTCTGGTCGACCGCGCCGTATCGGCCGCCTTTGCCGAAACCGCTGCTGCCGGCCATTCCGAGCTAAGCATCGTCTTTTCCGACGATGCCCATATCCGCACCCTCAACGCCGGCTGGCGCGGCAAGGACAAGGCGACCAACGTCTTGTCTTTCCCGGCTTTTCCCTTCCCCAAGGGCGGCAAGTTGCCGCCAATGCTTGGCGATATCGTGCTCGCGTCCGAGACGGTGACGCGTGAAGCGGCCCTGGAAGAGATGCCATTCGAGAACCATATCACCCATCTCGTTATCCACGGCCTGCTGCATTTGCTGGGCTACGATCACGAGACCGACGAAGAGGCCGAGGAGATGGAAGCCATCGAGCGCGCGGCGCTGGCAAGGCTTGCCATTCCCGATCCCTACACGTAATGACAAAAGACCAATTGACCGGACGACGATGAACGACAAACCAGAAACTGCCGCCCGCCCCGAGGCTGGCAGTGCGCCCAAGCCTTCCGATACGACGGAAGAGGGATCGAGTCCGAGTACCAGTTCCGGCAGCCCCGCTTCTGGCAGCATTGCCAGCGAGCCAACGCCTGCCGGTCCATCCCTGTTCGACCGCGTTTTGGGCCTGTTCCGGCAGCGCAACGGCACCAGCCTGCGCGAGGAAATCGCCGGCGCGCTTGCCGAAACCACCAGCGATGTCGAATCGTTTTCGCCCGGCGAACGCGCCATGCTCAATAACATATTGCGCCTGCGCGAAGTGCGCGTCGAGGATGTCATGGTGCCGCGCGCCGACATCGAAGCGGTCGAGATCACCACGACTTTGGGCGATCTGCTCGGCCTGTTCGAGCAGTCCGGCCATTCCCGCATGCCGGTCTATTCCGAGACGCTCGATGACCCGCGCGGCATGGTTCACATCCGCGACGTGCTGGCGCACATCACCAAGGTCGCCCGGGTCAAGAAGGGCAGGACATCGAGGAAGACGCCGGCAACGACGCTTCTTGATCTTGCCCAGGTCGATCTTGGCCGCACCATCGGCGACCTCAATCTGATCCGCCCGGTGCTGTTCGTGCCGCCCTCCATGCTTGCCTCCGACCTGATGGGCCGCATGCAGACGACGCGCACCCAGATGGCGCTCGTCATCGACGAATATGGCGGCACCGATGGTCTCGCCTCGCTGGAAGACATCGTCGAAATGGTCGTAGGCGACATCGAGGACGAGCATGACGAGGACGAGCCTCTGATCACCCAGACCGGCGAGGGCGTCTTCGTCGTCGACGGCAAGGCCGAGATCGACGAGGTCGCCAAGATGATCGGCGAGGATTTTACCGCCGGCGAGCATGGCGAATATGTCGACACCATCGGCGGCATGATCTTCAACACGCTCGGTCGCGTGCCCGCACGCGGCGAAGTCGTGCAGGCGATACCCGGCTTCGAATTCCACGTGCTGGATGCCGATCCGCGCCGCGTCAAGCGCGTGCGCATCGTCCAGAACCAGAAGGGCGAGCGCCGCCGCCGCGCAACCGCTCGCACCGAGCAGGCCTGATCTCGCGCCGGATGACGGTCGACGATCCGTTCAAACACGCCACCTTCGGTTCCGGGATCTTCTATCGGGATCCAAAGGCGGCACTGATCTGGCTTCAGGCGGCGTTCGGCTTCGAGCCGAGCATGGTGGTCAGCGACGCCGACGGACGGCTTGTCCATGCCGAAATGCGTTTCGGCGACGGCTACATCATCGTCGATTCCGAATGGGCCGATCACGTCGCCAGTCCGGCAAGTGTCGTCGGCAAGAACACCCAGTCGGTCTGTGTGCGACTGAAAGACGGCCTGGACGCGCATTGCGAACAGGCGAGGGCGGCCGGAGCCGAGATCGTCGAGGAGCCTGCCGACCAGTTCTACGGCGAGAGGCAATATCGGGCGCGCGATCCCGAAGGCCATGTCTGGACCTTCACCCAGACCCTGCGCGCCGTTCCGCGCCAGGAGGCCGAACAGCTGAGCGGCTTCAGCATCGAGGGCTGGCACCGATAGCGCTGCGATTGGCCGGTTCGCAGCGAGTCGCGTTTCAATAAATCTGATAAATCTTGGCTTCTGATTCGCACGACTTGGGAAGTCTGCATGGAGCGCCTGGCCGGCCGGATAATTCTGCTTTGGGGCTGGCGGCGCGCGCTGGTGGCGTTTCTCGCAGGTGCGCTGGCGGTGCTCGCCCAGGCGCCTTACGATTTCTTTGCCGTCTGTTTCGTCTCGTTTCCGGCGCTGGTCTGGCTGCTTGACGGCGCTACCGGCGAGGCATCCGACAGCTGGCTGCGGCGCCTCCGGCCGGCTTTTGCCATTGGTTGGTGGTTCGGCTTCGGCTATTTCCTTGCCGGCCTGTGGTGGATCGGCGAGGCGCTTCTGGTTGAGGCTGACAGCTTCGCCTGGGCCTTGCCCTTCGCGGTCGTAGGCATTCCTTTGGCGCTGGCATTTTTCTACGGCTTCGCCACCGTCGTCGCGCGGTTGTTATGGACCAACGACATCGGCCGCATCGCCGCCCTTGCCTTTGCTTTTGGCCTGACGGAATGGCTGCGCGGCTTCCTGTTCACCGGCTTTCCCTGGAATGCCGTTGGCTATGCGGCGATGCCCGTGCCGCTGCTGATGCAAAGCGTGTCGGTCACGGGCATGATCGGCATGAACGCATTGGCGGTCTTTGTCTTTGCCATGCCGGCTCTGCTCGCCGCGCGCCGGCACCTGCGCCTCGGACTGGCATTGCTTGCCGTGCTCGTCACCGCCCATGCCGGCTTCGGCTATTTCAGGTTGGCGACCCCCGACAAGCCGGCAACGCAAAATCTCGATGTCCGCATAGTACAACCGGATGTCGATCTCGGCGAGAAGTGGGACGCCTCGGTACGCGACCGCATCTTTGCCACCATGATGGGCCTGTCGGCCGCAGCGCCGGATCCCGGTCATAACAAACCGCAGCTGATCCTGTGGCCGGAGACGTCGGTGCCCTTCCTGTTAACCGAGCGCCCAGATGCACTGACGGCGCTCGGCGACATGCTGCAACCCGGGCAGATGCTGATTGCCGGCGTCGTGCGCGAGGAAGGCGGATCGGGGGCCGATGCCGGCAGCCGCTATTACAATTCGGTGGTGGCGATCGACGACAAGGGTGAGCTTGCCGACGCCGTCGACAAGGTCCATCTGGTGCCCTTCGGCGAGTATCTGCCGTTTTCCGGCCTGCTCAGCCGTTTCGGCATCGAACAGCTGGTCGCCGGGCCGATGAATTTCGCCGCCGGCAATGAGCGCCACCCGATCGTTTTGCCCGGCGGCATCAGCGCCTTGCCGTTTATTTGCTACGAGGTGATCTTTCCCGATCTCGTGGCAGTTGACGCTACGTCATCTCAGCTTATTGTGAACGTCACAAATGATGCATGGTTCGGCGACACGCCCGGGCCGTACCAGCATTTCAGGCAGGCACAGATTCGCGCGGTGGAAAATGGATTGCCCCTGTTGCGCGCAGCCAACAACGGCATTTCGGCCGTTGTCGATACACGGGGACGCATCGTTGACGCCCTGGCGGTCGATGCGCGCGGCGCCATCGACGTGCGGGTGCCCATCTCCGGCCAGGCTTTCATCTCCGCCGCTCGACGCCGCGTTAACGGAATGCTGATCATGTTCCTGTTTGCCGCGATCGCCCTCAGCTCGAACGTAAGGCAACGGCTACGGGTGAATTGACAGTCGACACATTAGAAACTCATACTGTTATCGCCTAATTTTCTCGAAGTCGGTTGGTGTTTCTGTTGGGGCAGTTGGCTCCGGCTTCGTTTGGGCAAGAAAAATAGAAAAGGCCGGAAAAATTCGGCGAGGAAAAAATGACAGAAGAAAACAAGAAAAAACCGAATCCGATCGACATCCACGTCGGAAGTCGCGTGCGGCTTCGGCGCAATATGCTTGGAATGAGCCAGGAAAAGCTGGGTGAAAATCTCGGTATTACGTTTCAACAGATCCAAAAATATGAAAAGGGAACGAACCGCGTCGGCGCCAGCCGTCTGCAGGCAATAGCCTCGATACTCAGCGTGCCTGTCGCCTTCTTTTTCGAAGATGCGCCAGGGCAGGAGCCGATGGGTAACAGAGGATTTGCCGAGGACGCTTCGATGGCTTTCGCCGTCGAATTCTGCGGCAGTCCGGAAGGACTTCAGCTCAACCGCGCCTTCGTCAAGATCGCGGATGTGAAGGTGCGCCGCCGGATCATCGATCTGGTGAAATCCCTTTCTGCCGAAGATGCCGAGTGATTCGGTGGGTCAATTGACCCATTGGCCCGAGTAGCCCCGAGGCGAGACTGCCGGCGGCACGTGCCGCCGGTGGTACATGATATATTGCCGCAACATTCATTCCAAAGCCGCTGCACCGCTTGACGAGCGGCGCCCGGCACCGTTAACACGTGGCGCGCCAAAATCGGCAGCCCTGCCGATCGTTTTTTCAAGAGGGGACACCCGTGACGCGGCAGAACTACTTCTTCACCTCGGAATCCGTTGCTGAGGGTCATCCCGACAAGGTCTGTGACCGCATCTCCGACGAGATCGTCGATCTGGTCTATCGCGAGGCCAAGAAGACCGGCATGGACCCGTGGAAAGTCCGCGTCGCCTGCGAGACGCTCGCAACCACCAACCGTGTCGTCATCGCAGGTGAGGTCCGTGTTCCCGAGACACTGTTAAAGAAGGACAAGGCCGGCAAGATCCTGATGGATGCCGCCGGCCACCCTGTCGTCAACCCGGCCAAGTTCAAGTCGGTCGCCCGCAAGGCGATTCGCGAAATCGGCTACGAGCAGGCCGGCTTCCACTGGAAGACGGCGAAGATCGAGGTTCTCCTGCACGGCCAGTCGCCCGACATCGGCCAGGGCGTCGACAACGCCGCCGACCGCCAGGGCGAAGAAGGTGCCGGCGACCAGGGCATCATGTTCGGCTATGCCTGCCGCGAGACGCCGGATCTTATGCCGGCGCCGATCTATTACAGCCACAAGATTCTCGAACTTCTCGCCGCCGCCCGTCACGAAAACAACGGCGAGGCCGGCAAGCTCGGCCCCGACGCCAAGAGCCAGGTCACCGTCCGCTACATCGATGGCAAGGCGGCCGAAGCGACACAGATCGTGCTGTCGACGCAGCATCTTGATTCGTCCTGGGATTCCAAGAAGGTCCGCAAGGTCGTCGAACCTTACATCCGCGAGGCGCTCGGCGACCTCAAGATCGCCGACGATTGCATGTGGTACATCAACCCGACCGGCAAGTTCGTCATCGGCGGCCCGGACGGCGACGCCGGCCTGACCGGCCGCAAGATCATCGTCGACACCTATGGCGGCGCGGCCCCGCATGGCGGCGGCGCTTTCTCCGGCAAGGACACCACCAAGGTCGACCGCTCCGCCGCCTATGCGGCGCGCTACCTCGCCAAGAATGTCGTGGCGGCCAAGCTCGCCGACCGCTGCACCATCCAGCTTTCCTATGCCATCGGCGTCGCCCAGCCGCTGTCGGTCTATGTCGACCTGCACGGCACCGGCAAGGTCGACGAGGCCAGGCTCGAGGATGCGCTGCGCACCGTGATGGACCTGTCGCCGTCCGGCATTCGCCGTCATCTCGACCTCAACAAGCCGATCTACGCCAAGACCTCGTCCTATGGCCATTTCGGCCGCAAAGCCGGTCGCGACGGGTCTTTCTCCTGGGAAAAGACCGATCTCGCCAAGGCACTCAAGGACGCGGTCGCCGCCTGAGGGCGGCGCGCGACCCGGCCATGGATCCACAGGACAGGCGGAGCCGCGCGACCGAAGGGTTCTTCGGCCGCCGGCACGGCAAGACCATTCGCCCGCAGCAGGCGGCAGCGCTGGAAAGCGGTCTTGGGGCCCATGGCCTCGACCTCTCCACGGAAGCACCGGCAGAGTTGCGTACGCTGTTTGCCGCGGATGTTTCAACGGTTCGGCTGGAAATCGGCTTCGGCGGCGGTGAGCATCTGCTGCATCGCGCCACGGAGGACCCGGCGGCCGGCTTCATCGGCGTCGAGCCGTTCGTCAACGGCATGGCCAAGCTGATGATGGCGGTGCGGGAAAAGCCGCTCGCCAATCTGCGCGTCCACAATGACGACGCCACGCGCCTGCTCGACTGGCTGCCGCAGGCCTCGCTCGACGGTATCGACCTGCTCTATCCCGATCCCTGGCCGAAGAAGAAGCACTGGAAGCGGCGTTTCGTCAGTCGGCTCAATCTCGATCGGTTCGCACGCGTCCTGAAGCCAGGCGGAAAATTCCGCTTCGCGTCCGACATCGACACCTATGTGACCTGGACCTTGTTGCACTGCCGGGCGCATGGCGCGCTCGTATGGCAGGCGCAAGACGCTGCAGACTGGCACCGGCCCTATGAGGGCTGGCCGGGCACACGCTATGAGGCGAAGGCTGCTCGCGAAGGCCGGCGGCCGGCCTATCTCACCTTCACCAGAAAATAACACAGATGCGGGGGGTAATGATCCCCGCATCACTGGCAGCCTTAGAAACGGCCCATCTTGTCGAAGGCGGTCGGGTCCATGCCAAGCTTGCGCAGATCGTTGGCGCGCGGCTTGCGGCCGGCTTCGACGGCGCGCGAGGCGGCAACGGCGCTGCCGAACAGGGCGAAGGCATCGCCTATGGCGGAAAACACATTGCGGTTGTTCATTGTCTTGACCTTTCGCGCTTCACCGCGCGCTATCTCTGTTTGTGCGATGCAACATAGATAGGGACGCCATGCCGGGAATCACAGTGCCGTTACCGCATGGGCTGCATGCGCTCGGTGCAATCCTGCCTGGCTGCCTTCGGCCGTGCATTGCCCGGCCCGTTAACAGACTTGAAACACCGGCCGGGATCGTCTATATCAGCCTCAAATTCTTGGTCGGTATGACGAAGAGTGGGTCCACCCGGTCCCGCTCTTTTTTATTACCTGCCGCTCAGTATCAGAGCATGATCCCGAAAAGTGGGACCCGGTTTTCGGAAAAGATCATGCTCCGGCAAGCAACGACAGGAACCTCATGACTGCAACGGCAAGCGAAGCCGACGACCGCATCATCCGCGAAAGCGGCATCGATGCGCGCATCGCGCTGATCGTTCAGCCGGTGTTGCACGGCATCGGCTTTCGCCTCGTGCGTGTGCATCTGTCGGGCCAGAACGGCCTGACGCTGCAGATCATGGCCGAGCGCGAGGACGGCACCATGACCGTCGAGGATTGCGAAGAGGTCAGCCGCGCGGTGTCGCCGGCGCTCGATGTCGACGATCCGATCGAGAAGGCCTATCATCTCGAAGTGTCGTCGCCAGGCATTGACCGGCCGCTGGTGCGCAAGTCGGATTTCGTCACCTGGACCGGCCATCTGGTGAAGATGGAGACCTCGGTGCTGGTCGCTGACCGCAAGCGCTTCAAGGGCAAGATCGCCGAAGCCGCCGAAGATGATGTGCTGATCGAGCGGGACAAGGCCGCTTATGGCGAAGAGCCGACGGTGCGTGTTCCCTATGACGCGATCGCCGATGTGCGGCTGATCCTCACCGACGACCTCATCCGCGACGCGCTGTCGAAGGACAATCGGGAGCGCAAGGAAGCCAAGAAACGCCGCGGCGAGCCGGAAGACGATGTTTCCGAAGACGCCACGGAAGAACACGAACAGGAATAACGATTGAGCTGCCGGGCCTAAGGTCCGGCACTTGAGTTCGGGAGATAAAGACATGGTTGTAAGCGCCAACAGACTTGAACTGCTGCAGATCGCCGACGCGGTCGCGCGTGAAAAGTCGATCGACAAGTCGATCGTCATCGCCGCCATGGCCGATGCGATCCAGAAGGCCGCACGCTCGCGCTACGGCCAGGAAACCAACATCCGCGCTGACATCAACGCCACCACCGGCGAGATGAAGCTGCAGCGGCTGATGGAAGTTGTCGAGAAGGTCGATGACTACGCCACCCAGATCGCCATTTCCTCGGCCCGCGAGCGCAATCCCGACGCCCAGCTCGGTGACTTTATCGCCGAACAGCTGCCGCCGATGGATTTCGGCCGCATTGCGGCCCAGTCGGCCAAGCAGGTCATTGTGCAGAAGGTGCGCGAGGCCGAACGTGACCGCCAGTATGACGAATACAAGGACCGCATCGGCGAAATCGTGAACGGCACCGTCAAGCGCGTCGAGTATGGCAACGTCATCGTCGATCTCGGCCGTGGCGAGGCGATTATCCGCCGCGACGAGCTGATCCCGCGCGAAAACTACAAATATGGCGACCGCGTTCGCGCCTATGTCTACGATGTGCGCCGCGAACAACGCGGCCCGCAGATCTTCCTGTCGCGCACCCATCCGCAGTTCATGGCCAAGCTCTTCACCATGGAAGTGCCGGAAATCTACGACGGCATCATCGAGATCAAGTCGGTCGCCCGCGATCCCGGCTCGCGCGCCAAGATCGCCGTCATTTCGCGCGATAGCTCGATCGATCCGGTCGGCGCCTGCGTCGGTATGCGCGGCAGCCGCGTCCAGGCGGTGGTCGGCGAATTGCAGGGCGAAAAGATCGACATCATTCCGTGGTCGCCTTCGGCCGCCTCCTTCATCGTCAATGCGCTGCAGCCGGCGGAAGTCGCCAAGGTCGTGCTCGACGAGGATGCCGAGCGCATCGAGGTGGTGGTTCCCGACGACCAGCTGTCGCTTGCCATCGGCCGCCGCGGCCAGAACGTGCGCCTTGCCTCGCAGCTCACCGGCTGGGACATCGATATCCTGACCGAGGCCGAGGAATCCGAGCGTCGCCAGAAGGAATTCGTCGAGCGTTCGTCGCTGTTCATGGAAGCGCTCGATGTCGACGAGATGGTCGGCCAGGTGCTGGCCTCCGAAGGCTTCACCAGTGTCGAGGAAGTCGCCTATGTCGATTCGGGCGAAATCGCTTCGATCGACGGCTTCGACGAAGACACCGCTTCGGAGATCCAGACCCGCGCCCGCGAGTACCTGGAGAAGATCGAAGCCGAGCATGACGAGAAGCGCAAGGCGCTGGGCGTCGCCGACGAGCTGCGCGAGATCCCCGGCGTTACCACCGCGATGATGGTGACGCTCGGCGAGGATGGCGTGAAGACTATCGAGGATTTCGCCGGCTATGCCGCCGACGATCTGACCGGCTGGAAGGAACGCAAGGACGGCGAGACCAAGGTTTATCCGGGCGTTCTCGCCAATCACGGCGTGTCGCGCGCCGATGCCGAGCAGATGGTTCTGGCAGCCCGCCTCAAGGCCGGCTGGATCACCGAAGACGAGCTTGCAGCCGAACAGGTCCCGGCTGACGAAGCTGTTGGTGCGTGAGGTGAAACCGCATCGCACACAACCCGCCCCAGGACGAGATGAACGATCGCACCTGCATCGTTACCCGCAGGCAAGCCGAGCCGGATGAGCTGATCCGTTTCGTCGTCGGCCCGGATTCGGCCGTCGTTCCGGACATCAAGAGAAACCTGCCCGGCCGTGGTTGTTGGGTGAGCGCCGACCGCCTACATATCGACAAAGCGGCGGCGAAGAACCTGTTTGCCCGCGCCTTCAAGGCGCAAGTGACCGTGCCGCCCGATCTCGGTGGCATGGTCGACGGACTGCTCGCACGATCCGCTCTTGGCATGCTCGGCCTTGCCCGCAAGGCCGGCGCGATCGCTCTCGGCGCCACCAAGGTCGAGAGCGCGGTGCGCAGCGGGCTGGCGCTTTTCGTGCTCCACGCGACCGAAGCGTCCGACGACGGCGTGCGCAAGATCAGCCAGGCGCGGCGGGCAACTGTCCACCTCGGCGGGCCCGCGGTTCTTGCCTACAAACTTTTCTCCGAGGCCGAGTTGAGCTTGGCATTGGGGGGCACAAATGTGATACATGCTGCCGTTCTCGCGGGAGACGCGGGGAAGGCGGTTGAGAAGCGCATGGTTGCGCTCGACCGATATCGGGGCGGAACCCCCGACGATCTGGCAATGCTTGCGGCCGTTGCTGACGAAGATGATGCTGCAGAGGATATGGAATGAACGATACGAAATCGGGCGACGACAAGACGTTGAGTGTTACACCGAAGAAGACCTTGACGCTGAAGCGCCCCGGTACCGAGCAGAGCGTCGTGCGCCAGAACTTCTCGCATGGCCGCACCAAGCAGGTCCAGGTCGAGATCAAGAAGCGCAAGTTCTCCATGCCCGGCGACAAGCCGGAGCCGGTGGCTGCACCCCTTTTGACGCCCAAGCCCGCGGTTGTGGCGGCCCCCGTGGTGCAGGAAGCGCCCAAGGCGCCGCCCCCGCCGCCGCCGGTCGAACGCAGCGGCATGGTGCTGAACGAATTGTCGCGCGGCGAAATGGAAGCCCGGCGCAGGGCGCTCGAAGGCTCCAAGGTTCGCGAAGTCGAGGATCGCCAGCGCGCCGCCGAAGACGCCAAGCGCCGCGCTGAGGACGAGGAGCGCCGCAAGCGCGAGCGCGAGGACTCCGCGCGCCGTCAGGCAGAGGAAGAAGCCCGCCTGCAGACCGAGGCCGAGTCCCGCCGCCGTGCCGAAGAAGAGGCACGCCGCCGTGCGCCGCTGGCTGCCGAGCTGGTGGCATCGGACGACGAGGAAGAGGTCAAGCCGAAGCGCACCGGCGTCGGCGTCCCGGTTCGCCGTCCGGTCACGCCCGAAGTGGCGCGCCCGGCCAAGCCGACCAAGGCAGAGGAAGACCGTCGTCGCGGCAAGCTGACCCTCAACACGGCGCTTTCCGACGAGGATGCGCGCGCCCGCTCGCTGTCGTCGATGCGCCGGCGCCAGGAAAAATTCAAGCGCGCGATGCACAATGAGCCGCGCGAAAAGGTTATGCGCGAAGTGATCCTGCCCGAAACCATCACCATCCAGGAACTGGCGCAGCGCATGTCCGAGCGCGCCGTCGATGTGGTCAAGTACTTCATGAAGCAGGGCCAGATCCTTAAGCCGGGCGACATCATCGACGCCGACACGGCCGAGCTGGTCGCCACCGAATTCGGCCACACGGTCCGCCGCGTCGCCGAGTCCGACATCGAGGAAGGCCTGTTCAACATCGCCGACAATGCCGAGGACCTTGTGTCGCGGCCGCCGGTCGTGACCATCATGGGCCACGTGGACCACGGCAAGACCTCGCTGCTCGACGCTATCCGCAACGCCAATGTCGTTTCCGGCGAGGCCGGCGGCATCACCCAGCATATCGGCGCCTATCAGGTCGAGAAGAACGGTCAGAAGATCACCTTCATCGACACGCCTGGCCACGCCGCCTTCACGGCGATGCGCGCTCGCGGCGCCCAGGCCACCGACATCGCCATCCTGGTGGTGGCGGCCGACGACAGCGTCATGCCGCAGACCATCGAATCGATCAGCCATGCCAAGGCGGCCGGCGTTCCGATCATCGTGGCGATCAACAAGATCGACAAGCACGGTGCCGATCCGCAGAAGGTGCGCTCGGAACTGCTGCGCCATGAGGTGTTCGTCGAATCCATGGGCGGTGAAGTGCTGGACGTCGAAGTGTCGGCGACCAAGGGCACCAATCTCGACAAGCTCTTGGAAGCTATCCTGCTGCAGGCCGAAATCCTCGACCTCAAGGCCAATCCGGACCGCACCGCCGAGGGCGTCGTCATCGAAGCCCAGCTCGACAAGGGCCGCGGCCCCGTCGCCACAGTGCTGGTGCAGACCGGCACGCTGATGCCGGGCGATATTCTCGTCGCCGGCAACGAATGGGGCCGGGTGCGCGCGCTGGTCAACGACCGCGGCGAGCAGATCAAGGAAGCGCCTCCGGCCATGCCGGTCGAGGTGCTTGGCCTGCAGGGCACGCCGCAAGCCGGTGACCGCTTCGCCGTGGTCAACAACGAGGCCCGCGCCCGCGAAATCACCGAGTATCGCCAGCGTCTGGCGCGCGAGAAGGCAGTGGCTCGCCATGCCGGCCAGCGCGGCTCGCTTGAACAGATGATGTCGCAGTTGCAGACGAGCGGGTTGAAGGAATTCCCGCTGGTCATCAAGGGCGACGTGCAGGGCTCGATCGAGGCGATCAACGCCGCTCTCGACAAGCTTGGCACCGACGAGGTGCGTGCGCGCATCGTTCATGCCGGCGCCGGCGCCATCACCGAAAGCGACGTGTCGCTGGCGGAAACTTCCGGTGCCGCAATCATCGGCTTCAACGTCCGCGCCAACGTGCAAGCACGCGCGGCCGCGGCGGCCGCGGGCATCGAGATCCGCTACTACTCGATCATCTACAACCTCGTCGATGACGTGAAGGCGGCGCTCTCGGGCCTGCTTTCGCCGGAACGTCGCGAGACCTTCATCGGCAATGCCGAGATCCTCGAGATCTTCGACATCACCAAGGTCGGCAAGATCGCCGGCTGCCGTGTCACCGAAGGCAAGGTCGAGCGTGGTGCGGGCGTGCGCCTGATCCGCGACAACGTCGTCATCCACGAAGGCACCCTGAAGACGCTCAAGCGTTTCAAGGACGAAGTTGCGGAAGTCCCGGGTGGCCAGGAATGCGGCATGGCCTTCCAGAACTACGAGGACATGCGCGTCGGCGATATCATCGAGTGCTTCCGCGTCGAGATGGTGACCAGGACGCTCTGAGTTCGTATACTGTTGATACGACCGGGCGGTGGTCGAAAGGCCGCCGCCCAAACTTTATGAGACATGCGGCACGGTCCCATCCCGCGCCTCACGCTTTCAGGATTGAGAAAAATGCCCCGTCCAACTGTCTCCAGCCCATCCCAGCGCATGTTGCGCGTCGCCGAACAGGTGCGCCATGCACTCTCCGAAACCTTGCAGCGCGGCGAGATCATCGATCCGCTGATCGAGAATACTGTGGTATCGGTCTCCGAAGTGCGCATGTCGCCTGACCTGAGAGTAGCCACCGCTTTCGTGTCTCCGCTCGGCGCCAAGGATACCGGCGCGGTGATCGATGCGCTGAACAAGCATGCGAAGTTCGTGCGCGGCCGGGTTTCCGGCGCGCTACGGCAGATGAAATTCATGCCTGAGTTTCGCTTCAAGCTCGACACGTCCTTCGACAATTTCGCCAGGATCAACGACCTCTTGAAGTCGCCCGAAGTGGCGCGTGATCTCGGACCTGAAGACAATCAAAACGACAAGGACGAGAAATAGTGGGGCGCCGCGGCAAGAAGAAGGGCCGGCCGATTTCCGGCTGGGTGGTGCTGGACAAGCCGGTCGGCATGGGTTCGACCGAAGCTGTCTCCAAGATCAAATGGCTGTTCCAGGCCGAAAAGGCCGGCCATGCCGGCACGCTCGATCCGCTGGCCTCCGGCATGCTGCCGATCGCACTCGGCGAGGCCACCAAGACCGTGCCTTATGTCCAGGACGGCGCCAAGATCTATCGTTTCACCGTCGCGTGGGGCGAGGAGCGCTCGACCGACGACCTGGAAGGCCCGGTGACACAAAATTCCGACCGGCGTCCGGCCGAGGCCGACGTCAGGGCGCTGCTGCCGAACTACACCGGGGTCATCATGCAGACACCGCCGCAATTCTCGGCCATCAAGATCGCTGGCGAGCGTGCCTATGACCTTGCCCGCGAGGGCGAAACGGTCGACATACCCGCGCGGGAAATCGAGATCGGCCGCCTCGATATTGTCGAGCACGCCGCCGATCGCACGCTTTTCGAAGTCGAATGCGGCAAGGGCACCTATGTGCGCTCGCTGGCCCGCGACATGGGCCGCGACCTTGGCTGCTTCGGCCACATCGTCGAATTGCGCCGGGTCGAGGTCGAGCCCTTCACCCAGGAAGATTTCGTCACCGTCGCTGAACTGGAAGCCGCCCGTTTCGGCGAACAAAGCGAAGCTGACGGCGATGCCGACGCAGGCGCTGCCGATGCGCCGATCGACTTCGGCGCCATCGATGCGCTGCTTGTCGATACGGCGGCGGCGCTCGACTGCCTGCCGCAGATCGCCATCAGCGACGAAGCGGCGACCAAGATCCGCCTTGGCAATCCAGTCATCATCCGCGGCCGCGACGCACCCGTGGAAGCCGAGGAAGCCTGCGCCACCGCGCGAGGCAAGCTGGTCGCCATCGGCGCCATCGAACAAGGCATGTTCAAGCCGAAGCGGGTCTTTGCCGGCTGACCACTCTCGTCTAGTTTTACGTCGAGGTTACATCCGAGGGGCAGATGGCAAAGGCTGAGGCGGTGGAGAAGCGGGCGCCGGTGAAAACGCGGCGGCCGCCGGTCGGCGCCTCGCCGGGCACGCTGATTGCCGATCCGGCGGCGCGCCGCTCCGAGCTCCGGCTGACACTGATCTCGCCGGAAAAATACAAGACCATCGAACAAGCCAGCATCGATGATCTCAACACCCATTGCGACAACTGGCCGGTCGTCTGGCTGGACTGCACCGGGCTCGCCAACATCCAGCTGATCGAGGAGATCGGCAGGATTTTCAACCTGCATCCGCTGGCTCTGGAAGACGTGGTCAACACCGGCCAGCGGCCGAAGGTCGACTTCTTCGAAGACCACGCCTTCGTCGTCATGCGCATGATCGACGACGTCAAGGTGCATCGCTACGAGCAGATCGCGGTGTTCTTCGGCAAGAATTTCGTCGTCACCTTCCAGGAGCGCGAAGGCGATCCGTTCGACCCCGTGCGCAAGCGCATCGCTGCGGCGCTGCCCAACCGCTTGCGGTCGCGCGGCGCCGACTATCTGGCCTATGCGCTCATCGACTCCATCGTCGACAGCTATTTCCCGCCGATCGAGGCCGCTAGCGAGGAAGTCGATGGCATCGAGGACGAGATGCTCAACACGCCGCACAAGCATCAGATGCGCCAGCTGCACGAATTGCGGCGCGATGCCAATGTGCTCAAGGGCGTGCTGTGGCCGATGCGCGATGCGCTGGCGACGCTGATCCGCAATGATGTGCCCTACGTGAAGGCCGAGACGAAGATCTTCTTCAACGACACGCTCGACCACGCATTGCGGCTGATCGAGCTGGTCGAGAACCAGCGCGACATGCTGACCGGCCTGATCGAAATGCATCTGTCGCTGAGCCAGGCGCGCACCAACGATGTCATTTCCTATCTCACCATCGTCTCGGTGATCTTCATGCCGCTCACCTTCCTGGTTGGTATCTGGGGGATGAATTTCGACCCCGAAAGCTCGCCATGGAACATGCCGGAACTGAAAGCCTATTATGGCTACCCGGCTTCGCTGCTGTTCATGCTGGCCGTTGCTGCCGGCCTGATCGTCTTCTTCAAAAGCAAGAAGTGGTTATAGGCGTCCAGCATCAGGGAAATCTTGGATTCCCCAGCAAAAAGCCTGCGACAAGCCGGCTTTATGAATCGGGCTGGTGTTTTCCGGGGAATTGCCCTATATGCGCCGCAGCATCGCGCCATGTCGCGTTGCTTGCACCGGCCCCTGCTGGACGACATCCCGGCTGAGGGCGACCCGTTTCCTCAAACAGATAAGGAAAAACACGATGTCGATTACTGCCGAGCGCAAAAAGGAATTGATGGGTGAATTCGCAACCGCCAAGGGCGATACCGGGTCTCCGGAAGTCCAGGTGGCCATCCTTTCCGAGCGCATCAAGAACCTGACCGACCACTTCAAGGACCACAAGAAGGATAACCATTCCCGCCGTGGTCTGCTCGCTCTCGTCTCCCAGCGCCGCAGCCTGCTTGATTATCTCAAGCGCAAGGACGACGCGCGCTATCAGACGCTGATCGAGAAGCTCGGTCTGCGCCGTTGACGAATTGACCGGCGGGCTTTCCCTGGGAGAGCCCGCCGGTCGCGCATTCTGCCAGTCGTATCGATTGGCCAGACCCGGTTTCGAGCGTGCAGAGGGCCACTCGAAACCGCCCATGGACGGTCATGGGGCAGGATTGCAGGACGCTCGTGCGCTGACCAGCGCCGAAATTTACCCGAGCTTCCCGTTGTCTTGCCCGTGGCTGCCCGAGAAAGGAAGCCAGGGAAAGGGCATCCCCGCACCGTGAAACGGCGCGGCCCTTTCCGCTTATTAAGGACAAGACATGTTCAATCACCACAAAGTGGAAATCGAATGGGGCGGCCGTCCGCTCATCCTGGAAACCGGCAAGATTGCGCGTCAGGCTGACGGCGCGGTGCTCGCGACCTACGGCGAGACCAAGGTTCTCGCCACGGTCGTCTCGATGAAGGAGCCGAAGCCAGGCCTCGATTTCTTCCCCCTGACCGTCAACTACCAGGAAAAGACCTATGCCGCCGGCAAGATCCCGGGCGGCTACTTCAAGCGCGAAGGCCGTCCGAGCGAAAAGGAAACGCTGGTTTCCCGCCTGATCGACCGCCCGATCCGCCCGCTCTTCGCCGACGGCTACAAGAACGACACCCAGATCGTCGTCACCGTCGTCCAGCATGATCTCGAAAACGATCCGGACATACTGTCGATCGTCGCCACCTCGGCCGCTCTGACGCTCTCGGGCGTCCCCTTCATGGGCCCGGTCGGCGGCGCCCGCGTCGGCTACATCAACGGCGAATATGTGCTCAACCCGCATGTCGACGAGATGCAGGAATCCAAGCTCGACCTCGTTGTCGCCGGCACCGCCGACGCCGTTCTGATGGTCGAGTCCGAAGCCAAGGAACTCGGCGAAGAGCTGATGCTCGGCGCCGTCATGTTCGGCCACAAGGGCTTCCAGCCGGTTATCGACGCCATCATCAAGCTGGCCGAAGTTGCCGCCAAGGAGCCGCGCGATTTCACTGCGCCGGATTATTCCGCGCTTGAAGCCGAGATGCTGAAGATCGTCGGCGACGAGCTTAGCAACGCCTACAAGAACGTCGACAAGCAGAAGCGCTACGCCGCCGTCGACGCCGTCAAGGCCAAGGTCAAGGCAGCGTTTGCCCCGGCCGAAGGCGAAGACGTCAAGTACACGTCCGAGCAGATCGGCTCGGTGTTCAAGGAACTGCAGGCCAAGGTCGTGCGCTGGAACATCCTCGACACCGGCTCGCGCATCGACGGCCGTGACCTCAAGACGGTCCGCAAGATCGTCTCCGAAGTCGGCGTTTTGCCGCGCACCCACGGTTCGGCGCTGTTTACCCGCGGCGAGACCCAGGCGCTGGTCGTTGCAACGCTCGGCACCGGCGAGGACGAGCAGTATGTCGATTCGCTGACCGGCATGTACAAGGAGAAGTTCCTCCTTCACTACAACTTCCCTCCCTATTCCGTCGGTGAGACCGGCCGCATGGGTTCGCCGGGCCGCCGCGAAATCGGCCACGGCAAGCTCGCCTGGCGCGCCATCCGCCCGATGCTGCCGAGCGCTGACCAGTTCCCCTATACGCTGCGCGTCGTCTCGGAGATCACCGAGTCCAACGGCTCGTCGTCGATGGCGACCGTTTGCGGCACCTCGCTGGCGCTGATGGATGCCGGCGTTCCGCTGGCCAAGCCCGTCGCCGGTATCGCCATGGGCCTGATCAAGGAAGGCGAGCGCTTCGCGGTCCTCTCCGACATCCTGGGTGACGAAGATCACCTTGGCGACATGGACTTCAAGGTCGCCGGCACTGCCAATGGCATCACCTCGCTGCAGATGGATATCAAGATCGAGGGCATCACCGAGGAGATCATGAAGATCGCGCTGGATCAGGCCAAGGATGGCCGCCAGCATATCCTTGGCGAGATGGCGCATGCCCTGACCGGCGCCCGCCCCGAACTCGGTGAGTTCGCGCCGCGCATCGAGGTCATGCATATCCCGACCGACAAGATCCGCGACGTTATCGGCTCCGGCGGCAAGGTCATCCGCGAGATCGTTGAGAAGACCGGCGCCAAGATCAACATCGAGGATGACGGCACGGTCAAGATCGCTTCGGCCAACGCCAAGGAGATCGAGGCGGCCAAGAAGTGGATCCACACCATCGTCGCCGAGCCGGAAGTCGGCGAGATCTACGAAGGCACGGTCGTCAAGACCGCCGACTTCGGCGCTTTCGTCAACTTCTTCGGTCCGCGTGACGGCCTCGTCCACATCTCGCAGCTTGCCAACGACCGGGTCGCCAAGACCTCGGACGTCGTCAAGGAAGGCGACAAGGTCTGGGTCAAGCTGATGGGCTTCGACGAGCGCGGCAAGGTCCGCCTGTCGATGAAGGTCGTCGACCAGGCCACCGGCAAGGAAATCGCCCGCGACAAGAAGGCCGAAGGCGAAGAAAACGCCGCCTGAGCGGTCTGATAGTGACATTGAAACGGGCGCGGCATAGGTCGCGCCCGTTTTCGTTTGGAGCAATTTCAGGAAAAGTGTGAGCGGTTTTCCCGGGAAAAGCGCGTCGCGCTTTCCCTTGGGAATTTGCGTCAAAACAAAGAGAGCAAGAATGGCCGCTGAGCCGCTGAAGACACTGTTCCATCCCTTCGAAGCCGAGGCGCTCCCTCTGCCGCAAAAGGGCGAACGTGTCCTGTTCCTGGGCGCGGAACCTGGTTTCCGCTTGCCTGAAGGCTTCGAGGCGGCGCTCCATCTCGTGCAAGGTTTCCGGCCGCATTTCCGCGCCCTGGAGCGTGCCGGCCACAAGGTGACGCCGCAGCCTGAAGGCGATGCATTCGATGCTGCCCTCGTGCTTGCCGGCCGCCATCGCGGCCAGAACGAGATGCGCCTTGCCGAGGCAATCGCACGCGTCGCACCCGGGAGGCTCATCGTCATCGCCGGTGGAAAAGAGGACGGCATCGACAGCCTGCGCAAGCGCATCGACGAGCTTGTCCCGCTCGAAGGGCATATGCCGAAGCATCACGGCATTGCCTTCTGGCTTCGCCGTCCTGTCGATGTGGCCGCTGCGGAAAAACTCCGGACCGCCAACCCTGCCGCGCTGATCGAGGGCCGCTTCCGCACAGCGCCCGGCATGTTCTCCTTCGACCGCATCGACGCCGGTTCGAAACTTCTTGTCGATAACCTGCCCAAAGACCTGCACGGCCACATCGCCGATTTTTGCGCCGGCTGGGGCTATCTCGCAGTCGAAGTTGCAGCCCGCTCACCTGGTGTCACGGGGCTCGACCTCTACGAAGCGGATTTCGACGCGCTGGAGGCGGCGAAGGGCAATGTCGGCCAGACCGGCTTCGAGCCAGGCTTCTTCTGGATAGATCTGCTGAACGAGCCGGTCGAGCGGCGCTATGATGCCATCGTCATGAACCCGCCCTTTCATCGCAGCCGGGCTGCCGAGCCCGAAATCGGCGCCGGCATGATCCAGGCGGCGGGCAAAGCGCTGAAGCCTGGCGGGCGGCTGTTCATGGTGGCAAATCGTCAGCTGCCTTACGAACCGGTTCTGAAGGCCGTCTTCTCCAGCCATGCCGAACTTGCCCGCGATGGCATGTTCAAGGTCTTTGCCGCGCGCCGTTGAGACGCCAGCCTGCCTCAATGCATGCTGACGATGCGCGCCGGCTCGTGGACGGGAATGGTCGCTCTGATCTCGCCGGGCTTGATCCTGAGTGGCGCCGGCCTGCCGAACAGATAGCCTTGCACCATCTCGCAGCCGGCCGCCCGCAGGAGCGTCGCCTGGTTCTCGGTCTCGACGCCTTCGGCGATGATGCCGACACCAAGCGCCCGTGACAGACCGACGATGGTCGAGACGACGGCACCCGAATTGGAATCAGTGTCCATGCGGCTGATGAAGGAGCGATCGATCTTCAGCTTGCCGAAGGCGAAGTCGATCAGATAGCTCAGGTTGGAATAGCCGGTGCCGAAATCGTCGACGGCCACTGAAATGCCCATGTCGGCAAGCTGTTGCAGGATGATGGCGGCGCGGTCGCGGTCCTGCATCATCGCCGTCTCGGTCAATTCGAGCTCCAGCCTTGACGGCTTGATGCCGGTGCTGGCCATAGTGTCACGCACGATACCGACGAAATCCTTGGTCATGAACTGGACCGGCGAGATGTTGACGGCAACGAAACAGTCCTCGGGCAAATGGCGGGCGTCGCTGCAGGCCTTGTGCAGCACCCAATTGCCGATCGGGTGGATCATGCCGGTCTCTTCGGCGATCGGAATGAACTCCATCGGCGGGATCATGCCGCGTTCAGGATGCTTCCAGCGGATCAGCGCCTCGTAGCCGACGATGCGGCCGCTCGGCAGGTCGAGCTGCGGCTGGTAGTGAAGGTCGAAATCGCCGCGGTCGAAAGCAATGTGCAGCTCGGATTCGACCCAGTGGCGGTAGTCGGCGACCTGGCCCATGTCGGAATGGAAGACCGACCAGTTGCCCACTCCGCCCGCGCGGGCATTCTGCAGCGCCAGGTTGGAACGACGCAGGATGAGGACCGGATCGATGCCGTCCTTCGGCATCGCCACGATACCCACTGACAGGCCGATCGATTGCAGGTGGGAATCGAGCTGATAGGGCTTGAGCATCTCCTCGATCAGGGTTTCGACAGTGGCTTCCATCGATCCCTGGATCTCATGTTCCGACACGAGGACGGCGAATTCGCCGGCGCCGATGCGCCCCATCACCGTGCCTTCAGGCATGGAGGCCCTCAGCCGCTTGGTGAAGGCACTTATCAGTTCGTCGCCATGGCTGTAGCCGATAGCGTCGTTGATCTGCTTGAAGCGGTCGATGTCGATATCGATGAGGAACACCGGCTCGCCGGTCTTTATCGTCGCCGACGCCGCGTCGGCAATCTTGCCAACCATGGCCGGCCGCGACAAAAGCCCGGTCAGCTTGTCGAAATGGGTTTCGTTGAAGACGTAATCCACCGATTCATCGACGCCGGCGAAGAAGGACAGGGCCGCACCGGCGGCGGCTAGCGCGCACAGGGCCGACGCGATGCCGACCATGGTTCCCGCCTGCATGCCGGCAAAGCCGTCACCGAAACCGAACTTGAGACCCCAGAGCCCGAGAACGAAACTGCCAAGGCCCGAGGCGGCGACGGTGAGCAGTCGGAACACAGGTGTTCGCTTCGGGTTGCTGACAGCAGGCATTGCTCAGTCCCTGTTGCATGATCCCAAAAATCAACACGACTTTTCCGGAAAGATCACACGAGAATTCATGAATCCTAAAGCATCCCTTGCGCCCAGAAAGAACGCACAATGCTCTAGCCATAGGACTTATAGCACGTATCTCCTTAAAATGGGTTTCCGCCAATGCATCTAATTTTACCGGAAGAAACCAGAGCTTTATCGCGAAAGGCGGTCTCAGCTTTTCCCCGGGGCAAGCGGGAACCGTTTGTCCGGAGATCATGCTTAACCAAAGAGATAGAGCCCACCCCGATCCCATCGGGATGGAACAGCTCTAATCGCGTCCGCTGTCGGTCTGCTTCAACTCATCGAGTGTTGGCATCGACACGATGTGATAACCGGAATCGACATAATGGATCTCGCCGGTGACGCCTGACGAGAGGTCGGACAAAAGATAGAGCGCCGAGCCGCCGACCTCGTCGATGGTCACGGTGCGGCGCAGCGGCGAGTTTCGCTGCTGGTAGGAGTACATGTGCCGCGCGTCCGAAATCCCGGCGCCGGCCAGTGTGCGCACCGGCCCCGCCGATATGCCGTTCACCCTGATGCCGCGCGGGCCGTAATCATTGGCGAGATAGCGCACGCTGGCTTCCAGCCCGGCCTTGGCGACTCCCATGACGTTGTAGTTCGGCATGACGCGGACGGAGCCGGCATAGGTCAGCGTGATCATCGCGCCGCCGTCGCTCATCAGCGGGGCAGCATGGCGGGCGATCTCGGTGAAGGAATAGCAGGAGATGACCATGGTGCGGACGAAGTTGTCGCGGCTGGTATCGGCGTAGAGCCCCTTGAGCTCGTTCTTGTCGGAAAAGCCGATGGCGTGCACGACGAAGTCGAGCCCGCCCCATTCCTTGCCGAGTGTCTCGAAGGTGGCCACGACCGATGCGCTGTCCTCGACGTCGCATGGCACGACCAGTGACGCCCCGAGCTTCTCGGCGAGCGGCTTGACGCGGCGCCCGAAGGCGTCGCCCTGATAGGTGAAGGCGAGGTCTGCCCCATGCTCGGACAGCTTCTTGGCGATGCCCCAGGCGATCGAATGATCATTGGCGACGCCCATGACAAGCCCACGCTTGCCCTTCATCAGTCCGTCCATGCCCGGCAAATCCTTATGCGGAATAGCGCTGGAAAATCAGCGTTGCGTTGGTGCCACCGAAACCGAACGAATTGGACAAAACCGTGTCGATCCTGGCGTCGTCGATACGCTGGCGCACAATCGGCATGCCCTCGAATTCCGGATCGAGGTTTTCGATATGGGCGCTCTCGCCGATGAAGCCGCCCTGCATCATCAGGATCGAGTAGATCGATTCCTGCACGCCGGCCGCACCCAGCGAATGGCCGGTCAGCGACTTGGTCGAGGTAATGAACGGCATCTTGTCGCCGAACACCTCGCGGATGGCGCCCATCTCTCGGGAATCGCCGACCGGCGTCGAGGTGCCGTGGGTGTTGATGTAGTCGACCGGCGTCGACACGGTCGCCAGCGCCTGGCGCATGCAGCGAACCGCGCCTTCCCCCGACGGCGCCACCATGTCGTAGCCGTCCGACGTCGCGCCGTAGCCGACGATCTCGGCATAGATCTTGGCGCCACGCGCCTTGGCGTGTTCGAGTTCCTCCAGGATGAGGACGCCCGCGCCGCCGGCGATGACGAAGCCATCGCGATTGGCGTCATAGGCGCGAGACGCGGTTGACGCCTTGTCATTGAATTTGGACGACATCGCGCCCATGGCATCGAACAGATCCGACATCGTCCAGTCGAGGTCTTCATGGCCGCCGGCAAACATCACGTCCTGCTTGCCCCACTGGATCAGTTCGTAGGCATTGCCGATGCAATGCGCGGAGGTCGAACAGGCCGACGAGATCGAATAATTGACGCCGTGGATCTTGAACCAGGTGGCGAGCGTCGCCGAAGCGGTCGACGACATCGCCCTCGGCACCGCGAACGGACCGATGCGTTTCGGACTTTTGTTCTTGAGCGTGATCTCGGCCGCCTCGACGATGGTGCGGGTCGAGGGGCCGCCCGAGCCCATGACGATGCCGGTGCGCTCATTGGTGACGTCGCTTTCGTCAAGCCCCGCATCGGCGATCGCCTGGTCCATTGCGACATGATTCCAGGCAGCGCCCTGGCTCAGGAAGCGCATGGCGCGGCGGTCGATCATGGCCGACGGGTCGAGCGTCGGCGCGCCCCAGACCTGGCAGCGGAAGCCGTGTTCGGCGAAGGAATCGGAGAAGCTGATGCCGGATTTGGCATCGTAGAGCGAGGATTGCACCTCGTTGGCATTGTTGCCGATCGACGATACGATGCCGAGGCCTGTGACGACGACCCTTCTCATTCGCAACTCCTTCCAGCGGATGATCCCGAAACCGTAGTCGGTTTTCGTCGGCGATCATACGCAAAATCAAAGTGCTGCAGCGTCATTGCGCGTTTCGGGAAACGCCCTGCTGCAGTGGCGCCGGTCAGGCGGCCGATTGCTTGGACAGCCCCACCTTGAGGTCCGTCGCCGCGTATATGGGTTCGCCGTCGGCCTTAAGCCAACCATCGGCGATGCCGAGCACCAGGCGCCCGCGCATGACGCGCTTGAAATCGATGCCGTATTCGACCTTCTTGACCGACGGCGTCACCATGCCCTTGAACTTCACTTCGCCGGTCGACAGCGCCATGCCCTTGCCTGGTTCGCCGAGCCAGCCGAGGTAGAACCCCGTCAACTGCCACATCGCGTCGAGGCCCAGGCACCCCGGCATGATCGGATTGCCGATGAAATGGCAGGCGAAGAACCACAGGTCCGGCTTGATGTCGAATTCGGCGCGGATGAAGCCCTTGTCGTGGGCGCCGCCGGTCTCGCTGATTTCGGTGATGCGGTCGAACATCAGCATCGGCGGGTAGGGCAACTGGGCGTTGCCGGGCCCGAACAGCTCGCCGCGGGCACAGGCCAGCAATTCCTCATAACCGTAGCTGGATTTTGAACCCGCCATCAATCTCGTCCCCATGATAGTCCAGGGCGGTGGGCGCCCTTGTCGTTGGTTTCCTAACACAATCCATTTCGAGCCGGAAACCGGCGTTTGCGCTTAACCCGCCCGTCTGCCCGGGTCAATGCGCGCTATTGATCGCATTCGGCCAACAGAATATATGTCGAGAGGCATCCAGTTTCGGCGGTTGACGTTTTTTTGCCACTCTGGGCGTGTCTTGAGGCAGAACTGTGGGCTTGGACGGATTGATGGATCTGGGCTGCCGGAAGGAAAATGTCGCTGTGGACAAGCGGGTTCGCGAAGCCGGCCTAAGGCCGACACGCCAGCGCATCGCGCTGGCCGATCTGCTGTTTGCCAAGGGCGACCGCCATTTGTCGGCCGAAGAGCTGCATGAGGAGGCGATCGCTGCCGGTGTGCCGGTCTCGCTTGCCACCGTCTACAACGCCCTGCACCAGTTCACCCAGGCCGGCCTGCTGCGCATCCTGGCGGTCGAGGGCTCCAAGACCTATTTCGACACCAACACCTCCGATCACCATCATTTCTACATCGAAGGTGAAAACCGGGTTTTCGACATCGAAAGCGGCCCGGTGACAGTCTCCAACCTGCCGGAGCCACCCGCAGGCATGGAAATTGCCAATGTCGACATCGTGGTGCGGCTGCGCCCGAAACGCAGCATCTGAGCAGCACCTCAATGAAAGCACTAGATCTGGCGGTCCGGCTGGAATGGATAACGATCGCCGCGGTGGCTGTTGTCTTTTATGCCGTCTCAGGTGTTTCCTGGTGGCTGTTTGCCCTGCTCATCCTGGCGCCTGACCTGTCGATGCTCGGCTACTTTGCCGGGCCGCGCGTCGGCGCCATCGCCTACAATGCCTTGCACATCCTGATTGTCCCGCTGCTGCTGGCGCTCGCCGGACACATCCTTGCCAACTCGACGGCGATCGCGATTGGTCTGATCTGGATCATTCACATCGCCGTCGACCGCGCGCTCGGCTACGGCTTGAAGTTGGCGAGCGGCTTCCAGGACACCCATCTCGGCCGCATTGGCCGTTAGGCGACCTTTCCAGCAATCTCAGTTCTTGACGTGTTCGCCGGGATAGGCGCCCCACACCTGCGACTGGGCGATCCAGCCGGTATGGCCGTCGAAGGTCATTTCGCACCACTGACCGTCGCAGGTTTTGATCGTGCCCGTCACGCCGGGCTCGATGATGGCGACGACGCTGGCGTCCTTGTCCGCATCGTCGAGCAAATTGATTCGGCCACCCTTGCCGCGCTGCCAGGGCGCCACGATCGCTGTGCGGCGGCCTGACAGCAGCGACTGGTTGATCCAGCCTTCTGAACCGTCGGCATCGCGCACGCGTCGCCAGGTGTCGAATTCCTGGATGATTTCCATCGGCAGGCCGGCCTTGGTGTACATCCAGTCGACGGAATAGTTGGCGCCGGGGCCGACGCGCGAGTTGACGCGGGCCGATTTCAGACTGACGAAACGCGGCAGCGGCAGGCCGCTCGGGCCGAGCGTGACCGTCTGCACAGGTGCCGCGGCACCTTGCGCCGCGGCGTGCGGGGAATGCAGGAGAGCGCCGAGAAGCGCTGCGCTGAGGACCAGGCGAAGCGACGCGAAACCAGACACTTTCGTTCCTTTCGGCGCGTGCCCTTTGGCCTCGGCGCCCCTTTTTCTTTGTCTTCGGCGGCACCGCTTGTTACAGGAGTGGCAGGCACCGCGACCGGTATTCAGTTTCGCCTGTCTTGGTTAAAGAGGTCTCAACGAGATCGGGTTCGAGGAAACAATGGCAGGCAAAAAACGGCCTCTCGTCGTCATCACACGCAAGCTCCCCGATCCGGTCGAGACCCGCATGCGCGAACTCTTCGACGCCAGGCTGAATGTCGAGGACAGGCCGATGACACAGCCGGAGCTGGTCGCGGCGATCAAGGAAGCCGACGTGCTGGTGCCGACCATCACCGACCAGATCGACGCGGCGCTGATCGCCCAGGCCGGCGACAATCTCAAGCTGATCGCCAATTTCGGCAATGGCGTCGACAAGATCGACGTGGAGGCGGCGGCCAGGAAAGGCATCACCGTCACCAATACGCCGAACGTGTTGACCGAAGACACCGCCGACATGACCATGGCGCTGATGCTGGCGGTGCCGCGCCGGCTGGCGGAAGGCGCCGCCGTGCTGACCAGCGACAAGAAATGGGCCGGTTGGTCGCCGACATGGATGCTCGGCCGACGCATCTGGGGCAAGCGGCTTGGCATTGTCGGCATGGGCCGCATCGGCACCGCCGTCGCCAGGCGTGCCAAGGCGTTCGGCCTGTCGATCCACTACCATAACCGCCATCGCGTGCTGCCGGCGGTCGAGGAAGAGCTGGAGGCGACCTATTGGGAAAGCCTCGACCAGATGCTTGCCCGCATGGACATCATCTCGGTCAATTGCCCGTCCACCCCGGCGACCTTTCATCTCCTGTCGGCGCGCCGGCTGGCGCTGCTTCAGCCCACCGCTTACATCGTCAACACCGCGCGCGGCGACATCATCGACGAGGAGTTTCTGGTCAAGCTGATCCAGGACGGCAAGATCGCCGGCGCGGGGCTCGACGTCTACGAGCACGAACCGGCGCTGAACTCAAAACTGCTGAAGCTGGCGGCCAAGAACAAAGTGGTGCTGTTGCCACATATGGGCTCGGCGACGCTCGAAGGCCGAATCGACATGGGCGAGAAGGTCATCATCAACATCCGCGCCTTCGTCGACGGCCACCGCCCGCCGGACCGCGTGTTGCCGCTCAGGACCTAGAAATCCCGCTTCATCATGACCCATTCGCGCGGGCCGCTCCTGCCGCGATAGGCAACCCAGGGAAGCTTGTCGGCGACACGGAAACCGAGCCTTTCATAGATAGCAATCGCGGCAATGTTCGCGTCTTCGACGGTCAGGCACAAGCCTTTTGCTCCGACTGAGCTGGCCAGGTCTCCGGCATGGGAAAGCAGTCGCGTTGCCAGGCCTTCGCCGCGGAATTCCGGATAGGTGGCAATCGCGAGGATCGACCAGTAGCCGATGAGTCGTGTTTCCAGGGTGATCAGGGGCACGAGGGCTGGCGAGATCTGCGCCGGATAGTCCTCGTTCTTTTCAAGCAACTCCCCGACCAATCCGGCGGCTACCGTCCCCCCGACCTCGGCCAGCCAGGACTTGGAGAAATGGAATGGCGAGTTCGCGTCGGCGGATGCGGCCTGGCGTGCCGCCTCCAGTACCGCATGATCCTCGCCGCTGTTTCTGATCCAACTGTCGAGATCGATGCCATGGCCGGCGATGTCGACGAAAGCGGCGACATGGAGCGCGTCGTTTTTGGCCGCCGGGCGAATGAGGACGCTCATGCCGTTCCCTCCGGGATGCCGGCGCGTGGCGCGATCGACCCATCATCGCCGACAGCCACTCGGCCGCCTCGAAAAAGGTCGAATTGATCCCGACCGAGCCGCACTGCCATCGGCGTTTCCCAGCCCATTTCACGGGCGACGATAAGACCGAGCAGCAGGATGGCGTCCGGCTCATGCAGCACGAGTGCAGCCGGCGCATGGCCATTGTGGACGAGCTCCAGCAGCACAGCGGAGGCCGAGGACGAGCCGATCGTGCCCGGCAGGAACAGCACGCGGCCCGAAACGGGCTCGCCATGCTGCGGGTGGCGGACATCGGCGATGTGACCGCTCATCGGGTCCACGCCGCCCCAGAAGCTGATCGGCGCGGTCAGCACCAGTGCTTCGCCTTCGCCACCGCTGCCCGGCACCAGGATTTCGGCGACGGTGCTCATGCGGCGATATCCGTAAATCGTGGCTTGCCGGCAACCGCGCTTTCGACGCAGTCGGCCAGCGAGCCATAAAGCACGGCGTAGCCAGTATTGCCCGGCGCGTATTGCGCAAATTTTCCCGAATTGGTCATCAGCACGCCGCCGGCTAGGTCCGGCAGGATCGGCGTCACCACCACGCAGGTGTCGGCAACGATGAGGACGCCGCTTGCCTCGAGCGTCTTGCGCCGGCCGTTCTGTTCCAGTGTGGCGAGCACATGGCGGCCGGTGCAGGCATAAATCGGCACGCTAAGCCGCCGCCCACCGATCAACCGCTCCAGCGCTTCGAATTCGGCCGAAGACAGGTGCGGACTGCCGATCGCCACCGCATCGATGGCGGTCTGCGTGGCTGCTGTGGACAGGCTGGCACGGGCCCTCGTGGCCATTTCCGGCGTGACGCGGATCATCGTTTCCGGCCTTCCGCCGGCCAGGATGGTCGCAGCGTCGGGCGCCTCGGGTGTCACGCCGGCAATGTGAAACAGGCCGACGGCGCCAGACGATGCCGCCGCCGCGCCAAAAGCTTTCAGCGCATCCTCGCCGGGATGACAGGATACGCCGGTGACGACGCCGACCGCATTTCCGGCTTCGCGGCCATAGAGGCTGCCCAGCACAGGCCATACGATCTCCGAACCAAGGAAAGAGACGGAGAGGCCGGAGACGTCGAACACCAGCCGCGCCTGCCGGTTCTCGACGCGGTGCAGGCCGCAATCCGGCGCGCGGCCGGATATGGCGCAGGCAATGTCGAGGAAATCGCCGTAACGGTTGGTGCGCGCGCCCAGCACCGAATTGCAGAAGACAACGGCGTTGGATTCGCCCCAGGCGACGTCAGTTCCCTGGGCTGGCCTATGGCCAGCCTGATAGGGCGCGCAGGTCCAGCTCTGCTCGCAGCCCAGTTTGCGGTAGGCCTCCATCATCCGCCGCGCCATGCCGCGCGCCGGCTCTTCGAGGCGCACGCGCGAGCAGCCCATTAAATCGAGTGCGCCGACATTGAGCGTCGAACGCACGGCGACGCGCGCGCCGCCCGCGACCAGCCTTTCGGCAAACAGCGTGCCGGAATCGCCGTGATAGAGCGCGCCGTCTATGTGCGCCGAGGCGATCGGGATAAGCCGTGGCGCGCCGAGAAGCGCGGCACTTTCGGCAACGATGCGCATGGCCATCGCCGCCCCGTCATGGCCGGAGGCGACGGCCTGCTCCTGCGCGCTGAGGGCGAGGCTCACTTGAGCTCCTTGCGCATGGTGATCGAAGTCGGCCGGTCATAGCCCTGATGCGCGGTGCGCGCGGTTTCGCGAAAGCCGAGACGGTCAAAGGTTGCGTGATTTGCCGTGAGTTCGATCCTTGTCTGGAGTTCGATGGCGGACTTGTTGCGGCCGCCGGCAAATTCCTCGACAGCCTGCATCAGTTGCCCGCCGATGCCTTGCCCCTGAAATTCAGGCTCGACGGCGAGCTTGCCGACATAGACATCGGCGGTCCTCTCGAGAGCGAAAACGCAGCCGGCGATCCGGCCGTCCCGCAGAGCCAGGAACACCGTCTCGCGGCCAGCCCTGTCCCTTAGATTTTCTACGTTCAGCAGATGCGCCGAGGAGGGCGGGTCGATGACACCGTCCATCGGCGCGAAGGCCCGCATGATCAGGCCAAGCAGTTCGTCCCAGCGATCGAAGCCGGGGCCAGGCTGCGTGACCAAAACACCGGCGGACTGATCCATGCGCTCAGCTTCTCTTGTAGCGGATCGTGTCGAAACGCGCCGACAGCGCATCGTAGAGAAGCAGCCGACCGACCAGCGGTTCGCCGATGCCGGTGATCAGCTTGATCGCTTCCATCGCCTGCAGCGTGCCGATGACGCCGGTCAGCGCGCCGACGACGCCGGCAACGGCGCAGGAGGGTACCAGCCCTTCCGGCGGCGCTTCGGGAAAGAGGTCGCGATATCCCGGGTTCGGTCTGCCGTCGGCGCCGGTCTCGAACGGTATCAGCACCGTCACCGAGCCGTCGAAGCGGCCGACGGCGGCATGCACCAGCGGCCGCCTTTCCGCCGCACAGGCATCGGCCACGACGTAGCGCGTCTCGAAATTGTCGGAGCCGTCGACAACGATGTCGTAGCGCGCAATGAGGGCAGCGGCATTGTCGGCCGTCAGCCTGAAATCGTGCGGCTCCACCGCGACATGGGGATTGATGCGGGCGATGGCCGCTTTGGCGCTTTCGGTCTTGGCCGTGCCGATCGTGTCGGTGGCGTGGATTACTTGCCGTTGCAGATTGGAAAGCGAGACGGTGTCGTCGTCGACGATGCCGAGCGTGCCGACACCGGCGGCAGCAAGATATTCCAGCACCGGCGCGCCGAGGCCGCCGGCGCCGATGACCAGCACCCGAGCCCGCTTCAGCCTCTGCTGGCCGGCGCCGCCGATCTCGGGCAGCACTATGTGGCGCGCATAGCGCTCAAGCTCTTCGTCGGTCAGGGCGGCAGGGGTCATTGCCGAACCATATAGCGGGTAAAAAACCTTGTCAGGTCCTAATGCATGTCGCCCAAAAGTGTGTATCGGTTTTGGGACAACGACATGCATAAACAAAGGTTTAGACTGTTGGTCCAACCGTGCCATGGTCGACCGTGAGGAACTGCGCGCGTCCCCTCAGGCTGGAAAACAGCGCCGCATCGGTTCCGGTCATGAAGGCCTGGCAATTCAGGTCTTCCAGGATCGAGAACAGCGCGGCGCGCCGGCCCGCGTCGAGATGCGCGGCGATCTCGTCGAGCAGCAGGACCGGCGTCATCCCCGACATCTCGCCGGTCAGCCTCGCATGCGACAGCACCATACCCACCAGCAACGCCTTCTGCTCGCCGGTCGAGCAGAGTTCGGCCGGCATCGCCTTGGGGCGGTGGCGCACGAGAAGATCCGAACGGTGCGGACCGTCCAGCGTGCGTCCGGCGGCGCGGTCGCGCTCGCGGCCATCGGCGAGGGCGGCGCGATAGCGTTCCTCGACGTCGACGGCTGGCGAAGTGGCCACATCGCTTTCCAGGTCGCCGAACAGACTGATATCGGCTTGCGGAAACGGCCCGCTGGACGGCAGCCTGTCGATCATGGCGGCGAGCAGGCGCACAAGTTCGGCACGCGCGGCGGCGATCGCCACGCCGGTCTCTGCCATCTGCGTCTCGATGGCCTCGAACCATGCGCCGTCACGCGAGCCTTCTGTAAGCAAACGGTTACGGCCGCGCATCGCCTTTTCATAGTCGAGCGCCCGCTGGCCGTGGCCGGGATCGATCGCCAGCACCAGCCGGTCGAGAAAGCGCCGCCGGTCGGCGGCGGGTCCCGGAAACAGGCCGTCCATGGCTGGTGTCAGCCAGACGACGCGCAGCCACTCCAGCATGGCGTCGGCCGAGCGAGCAGGCGCGCCATTGATGCGCACCTTGCGGCCGCCCTCACCGGCGGCATCCCCACCGGTGATGCCGGTGCCGATCTCGACCTGACCCTCAGGCCCGTCTAGCCTTGCATGCAGTGCAAAACCGCCATCGCCACCTTCGCGCGCAACGTCGGCATAGGGCGCGCGGCGCAGGCCGCGGCCTGGCGTCAGCAGGGAAATGGCTTCCAGGAGATTGGTCTTGCCGGCGCCATTGTCGCCGGAAAATACAACTGCGCCCGGGGAAAGGTCGATCGACAGCGCCGCATAGTTGCGGAAATTGGTAAGTGTTAGCTTACTTATATGGCTGGGCTGAGGCAACCGCTATCCGCCTGTAGAAGTCGCCGCAATCGTTGCGCAGTGCTGAGCCGCAGTGCGGCTACACCCGCATCGGCATCAGCACGTAGAGTGCGGTCTCGTCGGCCATGTCGTGGATCAGCGTCGGCGAGCCGGCATCGGCCAGCATGAACTTCGCTTCCGTGCCGGTCAATTGCGCGGCGACGTCGAGCAGATATTTGGCGTTGAAGCCGATCTCGATCGGGTCGGACGAATAATCGGCCGCCAGTTCCTCGGTGGCGCTGCCCGAATCCGGATTGTTCACCGCAAGCGTGATCTGGCCTTCGGTGATCGAAAGCTTCACCGCGCGGCCGCGTTCGGAGGAAATGGTCGAGACGCGATCGACGGCGGCGGCGAAGCTTTGCCGGTCAATGATCAGCTTCTTGTCGTTGCCGGTCGGGATGACGCGCTGATAGTCTGGGAAGGTGCCGTCGATCAGCTTCGAGGTCAAAACCACGCTGCCGATGGTGAAGCGGATCTTGGTGTCGGACAATTCGGTGGTCACCGCGACATCTGGATCGTCGACCAGCTTCTGCAACTCGCTGACGGTCTTGCGCGGAATGATGATGCCCGGCATGCCCTCGGACCTCGCCGGGGCGTCGATTTCGGCGCGCGCCAGGCGGTGGCCGTCGGTCGCCACGGAGCGCAGCTTCAGCTTGCCGCCCGTCTCATGCGTGTGCAGATAGATGCCGTTCAGATAATAGCGCGTCTCCTCGGTGGAGATGGCGAACTGCGTCTTCTCGATCAGACCTCTCAAGGCGACGGAATCGAGCCGGAAGATATGCGAGAAGGATCCGGCCGAAAGCTCGGGGAAATCGGACTGCGGCAGGCATTGCAGACGAAAGCTCGAGCGGCCCGACGTCACCGTCATGGCGTTGCCGTCCTCGTCGGTCTTCAGCATCACCTCGGCGCCGTCGGCGAGCTTGCGGACGATGTCGTAGAGCAGGTGCGCCGGAACCGTCGTCGCCCCGCCGCGCTCGACCTTTGCTGGTGTCGCTTCGGTCACTTCGAGGTCGAGGTCGGTGGCTTTCATTTCAAGGCTGGCGCCCTCGGCGCTGAGCAGCACGTTGGACAGGATCGGTATGGTGTTGCGCCGTTCGACCACGCGATGAACGTGGTTGAGCGACTTCAGGAGATTTGACCGTTCCAGGATAACACGCATGACGAAACAGGCTCGCTTGAATGAATGAACGGGTCACCAGTGGGCGGCGCCCCGCGAAAGGTCTGAACAGGCTCAGAATCTACGCAAACTGACAGGAAAAAGCCAATAAACGCAAGCCTGCGCCACCGGTTCGCGCCGGTTACGCAGGCTTTCTGGGGATAAAGCTGGCGAACCCTGCCAACCGGGTACTATCGCGCCGCTCAGGCCTGGTCGTTGATCAGCCTGCGCAACAGTTCCAGTTCCTGCGCCAGCGTGTTGTCGACGCCGGAAAGGTCCTCGATCTTGCGCACGGCATGCAGCACCGTGGTGTGATCGCGACCGCCGAAACGCCTGCCGATTTCCGGCAGCGAACGCGGCGTCATCACCTTCGACAGATACATGGCGACCTGCCGCGGCTTGACGATGGTGCGCGTGCGCCTGTTCGACAGAAGCTCTGTTTTCGACACATTGTAATGGCGCGCCACGATGCGCTGGATGTCCTCGATGCGCACCCGCTTCGGCTCGCCGGAGCGATAGATGTGGCCGAGGATTTCATCGATGCGGTCGATGGTGATCGCCGGCTCGAACGACTGACGGAACAGAAGCTGGTTGAACGCGCCTTCCAGTTCACGCCCGCTGCCGGTCACGGTGCGGGCGACATGGTTGAGGATCTCCTCAGAAATATCGAGCGACGCATCGTCGACCTTGGCTGTCGCAAGCCGCAGCTGGAGCATGCCGATGCGCATGGCGAAGTCCGGCGCCGACATTTCGAGCGCTACACCGCCGTTGAGGCGCGAACGCACGCGCGGCTCCAGCGATTCCAGTTCCGACGGCGGCCGGTCGGCGGCGACCACCACCTGCTTGGCGCTGTCGAGCAACATGTTGATGAGATGGCAGAATTCATGCTGGATCGACTTGCCCTGCAGGAACTGCATGTCGTCGATGATCAACAGGTCGATGTCGCGCAGCTGTTCCTTCAGCGTCAGCGCATTGTTGTCGCGGATCGCGGTGGCGAAGCGCCACATGAAATATTCGGCCGTCAGGTAGACGACGCGCGATTTCGGATTCTGTTTGAGCGACTCCGCCGCGATCGCCTGCAAGAGGTGCGTCTTGCCGAGCCCGACGGTGGCATGGAGGAACAGCGGATTGAAGCGCACCGCGCTCGACTGCGATTCCGCCACCGCTTTGGCGGCAGCGAACGCCACCCGGTTCGAAGGGCCTTCAATAAAGGAACCGAACGTGTAGCGCGGATCAAGCGGGGACCCCAGCACATTGTGCCGGAACTCGGCCTCGATCGGCGTACCGGGGCGAGGGGCGGGCGCCCGCTCCACCCGGCCCGGACCCGCCGTTCCGGCCGCCAGTGCGGTCTGCGTCTGCTTGGTCATCTTGCGCGCAGGCACGGCTTCGGGCTCGACGCCATTGCGTGCCGGACGGGTCGCGGTGCGCACCACGATCTCGATCTTCAGGACCTCTGGATCCTCGTGCTTCCACAGATCGGCGATGAGATCGAGATAGTGGCCATTGATCCACGAGCGCAGGAAGGCCGTGGGCACTGAGATGCGTACAATGCCCCGGGAAGCCTCCGCCACCTTCATCCGCCCGAACCAGCTCGAATAGACCTCGGTTCCCAGACGCGCCTTCAACTGGGCCCTGACCCGGTCGAACTTCTGGTCCGCGTCGCTGGAAGCCGCCATGTCGTGCGCTCCGACCAATGTTCCAGGAAATGGCAGGTCGCCCGTAAGATCCCGCTCGATGCCGCTCTGCATGATTGTGCGTCCCTTGTTCTTTTGTACCTTTTTCCGCCGGGAGTGCGCCTCCTGCACCCATGTTTCCGACGACCGTATCTTCGCTACAACACCACCGCCGCCGCCGGCGATGACGTTGCCTCGTCAGCAAGGGATCGGTCCCGGCTGCTTAAAGCCAGTCCGTCTGACATGTTCGGGCAAAGCGACACCACCCGGCGAAAACGCCGGTGCGCCATCGATCTGCCATGTACAAATTACGCCAGTCCCCTACCGTATCGAAAAGACAAACCATACCCGTTCGCGGAATTGATCCGCGTCATGAATTCCGCCACTGTGAGCTGGCCGATTCAGGCTGGGTTATGGGCTAATGGCCCGTCCCTTTCGATGGACAGACCTTACCGAAATCGCTGTGGATAGGGCAAGGCCACGTCTAACGGATTTTTAAGGAATCTGGTTACTGATGAAGGGTTCGGGTCCCGTCCTGGAACCGCAGATTTTGACAAAGCCATTGTGATTCAAACCCTTTTGCCGCGAATATGAAAATGGCTGTGCGGTTTGAAATTTTCTGAAATAATTCGCTTGACACCAACTTGCCGCCTGTCGCCCACAGGCGATGTGAACAAGCTGTGGATCACTTCCAGCAAGTCATTGAAAAATATCAGTAATTTGTGACAGCCAAATTTATTGGCGTGGGCCGTTTCGGCGGATTGGAAGATCACTGGCAGTGTATGTGCCGGCAAACCATTCCGAACTCTGGAATACAGGCCGGGCGCGGTTTGCGGGCGTTCTTTTTTAAGTGCTTGCCGGCAAACGAAAAAACCCGGCGCGATTGGCCGGGTTTGAAAGAACGACAGTTCAGGAACGGTCGATCAGGCCGAAAGTACCTTGAGGCGGTGAGCCAGACGCGACACCTTGCGCGATGCCGTATTCTTGTGGATCACGCCCTTGGTCGCGGCGCGCATCAATTCCGGCTCTGCGGTCTTGAAGGCTTCCAGCGCGGCTGCCTTGTCGCCGGCAGCCAGTGCCTCTTCGACCTGGCGGACATAGGTGCGCACGCGCGAGCGGCGGTTCTTGTTGATCGCTGCGCGGCGGGCGATCTTGCGCGTTGCCTTTTTGGCCGAGGAGGTATTGGCCATGGTGCCTCTCTTCTGATCTGGTGAGCGCATGCGGGATGCCGCAGGGCGCAAAAAACAAACGGGCAGCCAACGGCCGCCTCGGTTGGAGCGGCTTATAGTTCAGCTTTCCCGGCACGTCAACGCCGCTTTGGCTTCTTTTTGGCCTCTGCCGCCGGAGCATGATGCCGAAACCTGTGAAGCGGCTTTCTCGGACAAACGGGAAAGTTTTGTCCAGGCATCACGCTCCAACGCATTGACGCTAGCGGTTGGTGAAATTCGGCTTCCGCTTCTCGGCAAAGGCCGCCATGCCTTCCTTCTGGTCGTCGAGCGCAAACAGCGAGTGGAACAGCCGGCGCTCGAAGCGCAGACCCTCGGCCAGCGTCGTCTCATAGGCGCGGTTGATGGCCTCCTTGGCCATCATCACCGAGGGCAGGGAAAATTCGGCGATCCGGGCCGCGGCCTTCAGCGCTTCCTCGACCAACTCGGCGGCCGGCACGACACGCGACACCAGGCCGGAACGCTCAGCCTCCGCGGCATCCATCATCCGCCCGGTCAGGCACATGTCCATCGCCTTCGACTTGCCGACAAAGCGGGTGAGCCGTTGCGACCCGCCCATGCCGGGAATGACGCCGAGCGTGATTTCGGGCTGACCGAACTTGGCCGTGTCGGCGGCAATGATGAAATCGCACATCATCGCCAGCTCACAGCCGCCGCCCAGAGCATAGCCGGCGACAGCCGCGATCATCGGCTTGCGCGTGCGTGCGAATTCCTCCCAGCCGACGAAAAGATCCTGCACATAGGCGTCGGCGTAGGCGATGGTCTGCATTTCCTTGATGTCGGCGCCCGCCGCAAAGGCCTTCTCGGAACCGGTGATGACAATGGCGCCGATGTCGGGATCGGCATCGAAGCCCTTTGCCGCCGCCAATATGTCCGACAGCACCTGGGCATTCAGCGCGTTGAGCGCCTTGGGCCGATTCAGCGTGATCAGGCCGACCTTGCCGCGCGTCTCCACAATAATGGTTTCATAGCTCATGGGCTGGCCTCCACGTTCCGCATTGAAGAGACCGGTCTAGCTCACCGCTGACAGGTCCGGCAATAGAAGGTCGAGCGGCCGGTTTGCACGATGCGCTCGATGTGGCCGCGGCAGCCAGCCGTCGGACAGGGCTCACCCTCGCGATCGTAGACCGCGAAAGAATGCTGGAAGTAGCCCAGCGACCCGTCTGTCTGTACATAGTCGCGCAACGACGATCCACCGGCGGCGATCGCATCGGCGATGACCGAACGGATTGCCTCGGCCAGTCGGTCACTCTGTTCCCTGGCCTTCTTGCCGGTTCCGGCGATGGTGCCCGCCTCGCGCAATGGCGACAGGCCGGCACGCCACAGCGCCTCCGACACATAGATGTTGCCGAGCCCGGCAATCAGCTTCTGGTCGAGCAGAGCCGCTTTCAACGGCGATCTGCGGCCCTTCAGCAGCGAGGCGAGCAGGACGCCGTCCAGCGCATTGCCGGTCGGTTCGACACCCAGTCCCGCCAGCATTGGATGCGCGTCGGCCACCCCTTCCGCAAACAGCATGAAGCCGAAGCGGCGCGGATCGTTGAAGATCACGCGGGATTGGACGCCGGCTGGCGACACGACTTGGAACACGACATGGTCGTGCTTGGCATCCTTCGAGCGCTCGTGATGGAACGCGCCCGGCGTCGCACTGTCGCCAGCGGTTTCGATACGAAACGAGCCCGACATGCCGAGATGGCAGATCAGCACCGGACCGCCGTCCAGATGCATGGTCAGATATTTGGCGCGGCGGCCAAGCGCGGTAATGGTCTTGCCGGTCAGCCGCTGCGCAAACTTCGCCGGAAATGGAAATCTGAGATCAGGCCGGCGCGCCTCGACACGCACGATGCGCGTGCCTTCCAGAACCGGCTGAAGGCCACGCCGGACCGTTTCGACCTCAGGTAGTTCAGGCATGGTTGCCTATCGTCGCATGGAAGGAGGTACCGTGTCGGCCACGCGCCAGCTTGAGATGTTCGGCCACGGTCTCACCGATATCGGCGAAGGTGGTCCTGAGCCCGATGTCGCCGCCGGTCAGACCCGGTGCGACGCCAATAACCGGGATGCGTTCACGCGTGTGGTCGGTGCCTCGCCATGTCGGATCGTTGCCATGATCAGCGGTGAGGATGAGCAGATCGCCTGGCTTCAGTTTCACCAGCGCCTCGGGCAGCCGGCGGTCGAAGGCTTCGAGCGCCGCCGCATAGCCGGCGACGTCGCGGCGATGGCCGAACTCGGTGTCGAAGTCGACGAAATTGGCGAACACCAGGTCGCCGTCGCCGGCATCGTCCATCGCGCCCAGCGCCTTGTCGAACATTGCCATGTTGCCGGGCGCCTTGCGCACTTCCGAGATACCGCGGTGGGCGAAGATGTCGCCGATCTTGCCGACCGCGATCACCCGGCTTCCGCGCGCTGTCAGCCGGTCGAGCAGCGTCGGCTCGGGCGGCGGCACGGCGTAGTCATGGCGGTTGTAGGTGCGCTCGAAGGTGGCCGTTGTTTCGCCAAGGAAAGGCCGTGCGATCACCCGTCCGATTTTCAGCGGGTCGACCAGCCGGCGCACCGTCCTGCAGAACTCGTAGAGCCGCTCCAGGCCGAAATGAACCTCGTGCGCTGCTATCTGCAGGACAGAATCGACCGAGGTGTAGCAGATCGGCTTGCCGGTACGGATGTGCTCCTCGCCGAAGCGCTCGATGATCTCCGTACCCGGCGCATGGCAGTTGCCGAGAATGCCCGGCACCTTGCCCTCGCGGATCATCGCTTCAGTCAGTTCGGCAGGGAAGGCGGGCACCGTATCGGGGAAATAGCCCCAGTCGAAGCGCACCGGCAGGCCGGCGATTTCCCAGTGACCCGACGGCGTATCCTTGCCGCTCGAAATCTCCTGCGCGGCGCCATGGAAGGCGGAGGCTGATACAGCGCCGGCCTTGCTGTCGAACCGGAAGCCGGTTGCGGTTTGCGCGGCGCGACCGAGACCGAGCGAAACCATGTTGGGTACCAGAAGCGGTCCCTTGCGCAGGCCGTCGCGATCGCCGCGGCCGTCCGCGCAGCCTTCAGCGATATGTCCGAATGTGTTCGAGCCGGCGTCGCCATAGCGTTCGGCATCGGCGGCGCCGCCAATGCCGAAAGAATCAAGAACGAAGAGGAAAGCGCGCGCCATAGGTGCCGTCATTGCCAGTCTGGGTGACCAGACATAAGGTCCCGTCGCGGCATTGGCAAATCGCAAACCAGGCGGCAATGGCCTGGTGCACTGTACGCATCCTTGCGGGGTGCGACGTGCTTCGAGGAACGGCGGTACGAGGCATGGATCGATGAGACGGGCGCATCTCGCGATAGGGCCGGGTTGGAGGGCATTGACGACCACCGTGGCGTTGCTGGCCTTGCCGCACGCCGCGCACGCCGACTGGCGCGACCAGATCGGGACGTTTCGGATTGGCATTGTTGCCGAGGCGGGCGCCGGCAACACGGTTCCGGGTCTGGCTCTGCTGACAGACGCCTACGGCAAGGCGCTCGGCATGAAGGTGGAATTCGTCGTCGCGCATGACTATGCGGCGCTGATCGAGGCCCAGGCCAATGCCAGGATCCAGTACGCGGTCTATTCGTCGACCGCTTACGCCACCGCTTCGGAGCGCTGCGGCTGCGTCGAACCTCTGGTCGCGCCGGTCGATGCCGACGGTGCCACCGGCATCCGCTCCGTGCTTTTGACGCGCGACAGCAAACTTCCCGATCTCGCAGCCATGCAAACGCACCGCATAGCGATGGCGCCTTCCGATAATGTCGGCGGTTCTCTTCTGCCGCTCGCCGGGCTGGCGGCCGACGGCGTCAAGATCAGCCAGGATGCGCCATTCCTCACTCATGCCGGCTCGGCCGCCGCTGCCGAAGCGATGCTGGTCGATGGCCAAGCCGATGCCGTATTTGGCTGGGAGAGGGCTGTCGCGGAAAACCGGACGGCGATTACCGCGGATCAGCTGGCTGACCCGGACGGCACCGAGGCGAGGCTGGAGGCGGCGGGAATTCCGAAGACCTCGCTCCAAATCGTCTGGACCTCAGGCCTGCTGCGGTACGGTCCCCATGCCGTCCGCAGCGATCTCGACCCCGAGGCCAAGCGCCGGTTGACCGTGTTCCTCACCAATCTCAGATCGCAGTCGCCTGATATCTATGATCTCGTGGAATCGAAACATTCCGGCGGCTTCGTGTCAGCCGCCTCTGACGACTATGCGATGGCAACGGCCATCGTGCGCCTGCTGTCGGCAGGCAGCGGCCAGTAGGTCCGGCGCTTCAGCAGTCGCTGCAGGGCAGCTCCAGGACCCGGCGTGGCCTGAGATAATAGGTCTCGCCCATCGTTATCGTGTCGAAGGCCGAGGTCAGGCCAAGCCGCTTTTCGCTGTCTGCCGACCAGGTGATGATCGGCTTGTAGCCGAGGCTGCTTTGGACGCGGATGAGGAACGTGCCGGCGGTCTTCAGCGAGGCGGGAACCGTTGTGATGGTGTCCTTGGCGGCGTCGACGCTGTAGGCGCCAGCGACCACCTTGCGCGACCACACCACCTTCACCTTCGGCGGCGTCTCGGTCGTGACCTGTATCGCGGTGACAACGATCGTCGGCGTTGAACGGTTGTAAGGCTGCAGGGTCGAGGTGCCGATCTTCATGATCGCGTCGATATTGGCAGCCACGACGCTTGTTTGCTGCGCGACCAGGTCCGCGACCATGGAGCCGATGCGGCTGACCTTCTTGCTGGTCTCGATGGCCTGCGAGGCCTCCATGGTCACAAAATACATGACCAGGAGCACAGGCACGATGAAGGCGAACTCGATGGCCGCGACGCCGCGGCGATCCGAGCAAAATCGCATCGCTCTTGCCCAGATACCCGAAAATCCCTGATGTGCCCCCGCACGATACATGCCTGTTTCCCTTTTAAGCCAAAATAACGCTGCGTTCTCAGTCGTCGAACGGTTCGTTCTGCCAGGTCACCGATGCGAAATGCAGCGTGTTGCCGTCTTTCAGATTGGCCATCGATTTGGCCATGAAATCGGTCATGACCGGCCATTTGTAGAAGACCCTCAGCATGTTCTTCGATTCCGCCAGACCCGGCGTCACCGCGAAGCTCATCGAATTCGTGCCTTGCGTCAGCACGATCTCGCCATTGACGATCTTGAATCCAGCCGTGGCGGCATCGGCAAAGGTCGGATATTCGCGCAGATCCACCAGCAACCCCGGGCAGGTCTTGGCGACCATGATCTCCAGTCTGCCGCAGATGCGGTCCCTGAGTTTGGTCCCGGTCAGGTCGGCCGGCTTCAACTGGCCGGTACGCACCTGGCGGGCGATATCGTCGGTGATGTTGGCCATCACTTCCTGTCCGGCAAACGAAATGCAGCTCTCGAGGATGGCGAAGACGAGAAGCGCAAACGGGATCGCCAGCATGGCGAATTCCATCGCCGTGCTGCCGCGACGATCGCCAAGAAAGCGGCGGGTAAACGTCACGCGTCCAGCTTTGGCCTGCGCGATCTCGCGTCCTGAATCCTTGTCCACACGCCCGTCCAAAACGTCGCCCATGTCTCGCCCCTGCCGATCCCGTTGCGGTGCCGTCAGCAACACTAGCGAGAACCCATTGAGGTCCGGTTTGGAGGACCGCTAAATTTGGCGGGAAGGCATTAACCGGCCGCTAACCGAGTCGGCTTTTTTATCAAGACCGTCAGTCACCCAGGCACTTACTGCCCGGCGTTCATCTCGGCTTCGGACGACTTCTCGGACTCGCTCTTGTACGAGCTTTCGCAGTAGGGCGTGCAGGACATGGTCTGTACCGTGGCGCGCCTGTAGATACGCACCGACGATGCGTCTTGGCGCACCACGGTTACCTGCTCGTCAATGATTGGGCTGCCATCCTGATCGAGCACAACCAGATTGGTGACGCCGAACCCCTTGCCCGTCAGCACGATCGTCGATGCATCCTGGACGGAAGCGTCGGCAATCGCCGGATTGCCAACGACGATGGTGTCGGCCGGACGCGTCAATTTGACGATCTTGGCCTGGTTCATCGTCACTTCGATGCCGGCTCCGGCCTTGGCCGGCAGCACAAAAGCCGGGACGGCGAGAAGCGCTGCAAGCAGGAATGACGATTTCACGACGGTCATCGAGGCGCTCCAAGGCGGCAACTTGTTCAACGGAACATGAACGAGATTGGTGAACCAACGGTTAAGCCGATGACCGGGCCTGGGATATCCGCGCGCATTTTTTCCTCGGCTAATATAAGAGCGTCCTGCTGACAGCCGCGAAGTTCCAGCTTTCGCGGCCTTTTCATGGGCAGGCGAGCCGCCGTCTGGCGTTTAGTTTACGGTTAACCACGCAAGCTGTTCGGGGCGCGAAAGGAATCGGTAAGGCTGTTTATTAAGCCGATTGAAAGAGCTTCTCCCTAGATTGGCAGCATCCGATCAACCACCACAGAAGTTGACGGAAGTGCTGTAACACGTGGAGTAGGAGCTCTCGAATGTCTAATCTGATCGCACGTTTCGTGAAGGACGAGTCCGGCGCGACCGCTATCGAATACGGTCTGATCGCCGCTCTCATCGCACTTGCCATCATGGTCGGTGCTGGTTCGCTCGGCAATGCGCTGAACAACAAGTTCACGGCCATCGCCACTGCGGTGAATGGTTCGTAATATCCAAGCAACCTGGTTGCTTTAGAGCTAAGGGCCGCCTCATTGGCGGCCCTTATTTCATCGTCTCGGGCGATTTTGAGTTCCCGTCCTCATCGATCGTTAATCGTATATGTCTAGGCTGAAGTCGGATTCAGTTGGCAACAGGGTGCCGCGCCGATGCTTGAAGCGCTGATCTTCGTCGTCTTTCCTTTCTGCATGCTCTTTGCCGCGATCTCCGACATGCTGTCGATGACGATCGCCAACCGCGTGCCGGTGTTGTTGCTGGCGGTGTTTGCCCTGGTTGCGCCGCTGACGGGCATGGACTGGGCAACCTATGGCTGGCATTTCGCTGCCGGCGCCCTGGTGCTGGCCATGACGTTCGGTCTGTTCGCGCTTGGCGGCATGGGCGGTGGCGACGCCAAGCTGCTCGCCGGTACCGCCGTCTGGATGGGGTTCAACAATCACCTTGTCGAGTATCTCGTGATCTCGACATTCATCGGTGGCCTGCTGACGCTCGCCATTCTCGTCTATCGGAAATCGCCGCTGGCGACGTACACCAGCCACAATCCGTTCCTGCGCCATTTCGCCGACGACACGACTGGGGTTCCCTACGGCATTGCACTCGGCATTGGCGGGCTACTGACCTATCCGGATTCACCTTTAATGGTATGGGCACTGGCACAGCTGGCGACCTGATAAAGCGAACCTCCTTTGCCGCTCCGGCATCAATGACAAAGAGGCGGCTTGGCCGCCTTTTTTTGTCGCAGCGTTGGATGCGTCTAATTTATGTAAACCTTAAATTAATCACGATCGTAAGCATTACATTAACCTTGTTTTGACGATTGCCGCTGCAAAGTCCGGCCTGGCTAGGTGGTTTGCCTAAAGGCGAGGGTTCGGACAGATGCCAGCATCCCGACTGATCATTCTGGGCGTAGCGGTGGCTGCGGCGGGTGGTGCAGGTTACGTTGCCAAGAACATGGTGGCGGTCTCGCCGCCCCAGCAGGTCGTCGTCGACGCGCCTCAGGCGCCGGCCATCGCCTTGCAGGACGTGCTCGTGCTCTCCGGCGACGTCGCCATGGGCAGCCCGCTTGACAACAACATCAGCTGGGAGTCCTGGCCGGCCGAAGGGATCAACGCGAATTTCATCACCCGTGCCGCCGAACCCGACGCGCTGGACAAGCTGAAAGGCTCCGTCGCCCGCGTTGCGATGTACACCGGCGAGCCGTTGCGGCGCTCCAAGCTGATCGGCGAAGGGCAGAGCTTCATGTCGTCGATCCTGCCCACCGGCATGCGTGCCGTCGCCACCGCGATCTCGGCCGATACGTCGGCAGGCGGCTTTATCCTGCCAAACGATTTCGTCGACGTCATCATGACCCGCAGATCCGACACGGGTAATGCCGGCAGCGGATTCACCACAGAAACCATCCTCAAGAACATCCGCGTCCTGGCGATCGACCAGACCATCCAGGAGGACGAGGAAGGCAAGAAGACCAGGGTCGGACAGACAGCGACGCTGGAGCTGACGCCGCAGCAGGCCGAGATCATCACTGTCGCACAGCAGATGGCCGATCGCCTGACGCTGGCGCTGCGCTCGATCACCGACAACAAGGAAAAAGGGACCGATGAAGCCGACTACCTCGTTTCCGGCAATGGGCGGCGCGGAACGGTGCGGTTGATCAAATCGGGCGAAGTTTCCGAAGTAGGGGCAAGGAAATGAGGTTAATCGCTAAACTGCCGGTCACCATGGCTGCGGCAATCGGCCTGCTTTTCCTCGGCGCCAATGCAAGTGGCCTCCTCGAGGCCAAGGCCGCCGGCAAGAGGGCCGGAGTCACGGCTTCAACTGCCACGCAACGCGTCAAGCTCGGCCTCAACAAATCGGTGGTCATCGACCTGCCAAGCGACGCCTACGACATTCTTGTCGCCAACCCCGCGGTCGCGGATGCGGTGACCCGCACGGCAAGGCGCATCTATCTGTTCGGCAAGGCCGTGGGCGAAACCAACATCTTCGTCTTCGGTCCCAATGGTGAGCAGATCGTCAGTCTGGATCTGGCCGTCGAACGCGACGTCGCCGGGTTGGACGACTATCTCAAGCGCTTTCTGCCGACGGCCGACATCAAGGTCGAGTTGCTGAACGACAACGTCGTCCTGACCGGCACCGTGGATACGCCGCTCGATGCCAAGCGCGCCGTCGATCTGGCAACCATCTTCGTGTCAGGCGGTGAAGCGACGACCGGCCAGTATTCGCAGACCGCGGCCGGTGGCAATGCCAATGGCGGCGTCGACATCAACAATCCGGACGCCGAGCGCCGGGTCTCGAAGATCGTCAACCTGCTGCAGATCATCGGCGACGACCAGGTGACGCTGAAGGTGACCGTGGCCGAAGTCAGCCGCTCGGTGATGAAGCAACTCGGCGTCAATATGGTCGGCAACGGCAGCATCGACGGCATTTCCTACGGTGCGCTGAGTTCGCCGAGCTACGGGCTGGGCAAACCGCTTTCGCAGAATTCGGCGCTGAATCTGCTGGGTGATGGGAAAGGCAATGGCCTTCAGGCCTACATCAACGCCATGGAGCAAAGCGGCGTCATGAAGACGCTTGCCGAACCGACCCTCACGGCGGTTTCGGGCGAGAAGGCAACGTTCAGGGCCGGCGGCGAATTCAATCTTATCACCGCACGTACGAACAACGTTTCGACCGATAACCAGACTGGCCAGGTAACCTACACCAACGAAAAGCTCGAATACGGCATAGGCCTCGAGTTCCAGCCGGTTGTGCTGTCGGCGGGCCGGATCAGCCTCAAGGTCAGGACCTCCGTGTCGGAGCCGACCACGGAAGGTGCGACCACCCTGGAAGGCGCCGCCAACTTGCCCGGCACGACGCTCCTGTCAATCCGCAAGAGGCTTGCCGACACCACCGTCGAATTGCCGTCAGGCGGCTCGATGATGATCGCCGGCCTGGTTCGCGACGACGTCCGCCAGGCTGTATCGGGTCTGCCCGGCCTGGCCAAGATCCCAGTGCTCGGCACGCTCTTCCGCAGCCGCGATTTCGTCCGCAACGAAAGCGAGCTGGTAGTCATCATCACGCCCTATCTGGCGCGGCCGGTGGCGCGCAACGACCTGGCCAAGCCGGACGACAATTTCAATGCCGCCGGCGATGGCCCGGCCATGTTCCTTGGCCGCGTCAACCGCGTGTACGGCACCATGCAGACCGACAAGCCCAACGGCCGCTACCACGGCGTTGTCGGCTTCATCTACAAGTAAGCGGGGAGCGGACATGTCTCAGTCAGCATCGAAGGCAATGGCGGTCGCCGCAACAGTGCGGTCCGGTGGTGCCCGGATCCGCCGATCGGCAATGCCGATCCTGGCGATCGCGATCGCGGCCTCGCTCGCCGGTTGCGCCAAGCGCGACAGTATCACGGTTGGGGCAATCCCCGACGATTATCGCACCACGCATCCGATCGTGATTGCCGAGAGGAACCAGAAGATCGACCTTCCGGTCGGCGCCGGTGATCGCGGCATGACGGGCTCGCAGCGCGACACGCTTCTGGGCTTCCTAGACGGCTACGACAAGAGCGCCGCCCCGGCGCTGACGATCGCAACTCCCATCGGCTCGGCCAATGAGGTGGCAGCGACTGCCGCGGCGCGCGATTTCGCCAGGCTGGCGATTGCCAGCGGCATCAAGCGAAACCGGATCGTCGTGACCTCCTATCAGTCGGTTTCCCCGGAAGCCTCGGCGCCTATCCGCGTCTCCTTTATTTCGGTGAGAGCCCAGACCGACAAATGCGGGCGCTGGCCCGAGGACCTGTTCGAGACCTCGGAAAACAAGCACTACGCCGATTACGGCTGCTCGTCCCAGAACAACCTCGCCGCGCAGCTCGCCAATCCGGCCGATCTGCTCGGGCCAAGAAAGCCGTCCGATATCGACGCCGAGAACCGCGGCGCGGTGATCGACGTCTATCGCGGCAGAGGTATTTCGGACGAGTTCCTCGGCAATTCGGAAGTGACGTACTAGGAGCGCCAGCCCCGCGTAGAGACTGGAAAGAGAAGTCACGGAAAGAGCATGACGATGAGCAATCTTGCCTACGACACGCCCGTAGACGGCGGCGACAGCTCGCAAACGGATATTGCCGCGATGCAGGCGCTGCGGCCGGTCCCGCGTATTTCGATACAGGCATTTTGCGAGACGGAAGGTGTCGCGCATCCGGTCGAGCGGGCCGCCGAGGATCGCCGCATGGCGAAGGCGCATCTGAAAGTGCATATGGGCGGCATCGCCACGGCGATCGAATTCTACCAGTCGGCGCCGACGCCGAACCTGATCCTGCTGGAATCGCGCAGCGAACCGAAGCAGCTGCTGGAGCAGCTTGCCCAGCTTTCCGAATATTGCGATCCCTCCTCGAAAGTCGTGGTGATCGGCCATTACAACGATGTCGGGCTTTACCGCGAACTCATCCGCTTCGGTATTTCCGAATATGTCATCGCGCCGGTGTCGATGGCCGATGTCGTCTCCGTGGTGTCGTCGATCTTCGTCGATCCGGAATCCGAGCCGATCGGCCGCTCGATCGCCTTCGTCGGCGCCAAGGGCGGCGTCGGCTCGTCGACCATCGCCCATAATGTGGCGTGGGCGATGTCATCGCTGTTCAAATCGGAAGTGGTCGTCGCCGATCTCGACCTGGCTTTCGGGACGGCCAACATAAATTTCGACCAGGACCCGGCGCAAGGCATCGCCGAGGCCGTGTTTTCGCCCGAACGGGTCGACGAGGTCTATCTCGACCGGCTGCTTGCCCAGTGCGCCGATCACCTATCGTTGCTTGCTGCGCCCTCCACTCTCGAACGGGTCTACGACTTTGATCCCGATGCCTTCACGCAACTCATCGACACCGCGCAGCGCAGCGTACCGCTGCTGGTGCTCGACGTCCCCCATGTCTGGACCGGCTGGACCAAGAACACACTGATGAAGGCCGACGAGATTGTCATCACGGCGACACCGGAACTGGCCAATCTGCGCAACACCAAGAACATGGTCGATATGCTGCACCGGCTTCGCCCGAACGATCCGCCGCCGAAGCTCATCATCAACCAGGCCGGCGTGCCGAAACGCCCCGAGATCTCCGCTTCCGACTTCGCCGAACCGCTCGGCATCACGCCGATGTCGGTTATCGCCTTCGACCCGTTGCTGTTTGGAAACGCCGCCAACAACGGCCGCATGCTGGGCGAGATGGATGCCAAGAGCCCGGTCGTCGGCATGATCAATGAAATCGCGCATGTGCTGACCGGTCGCAGCGAAATCAAGGCCAAGAAGAAGGCAGGCCTTGGCGGTCTGCTCGGCAAGCTCTCGCGTAACAAGAAATGACGCTTCTCAAGCGGAATTGGTAGTCGATCATGTTTGGTAAAAGAGGCTCCGACGACGGCGGCCGGTCCACCCCGGAATTCCGTCAGCCAGCACCGCCGCCTGCGGCCCCGGCGGGTGCGAAGCCTGCGGACACGGCGGTTCTTGCCCGGCCCGCCGCAGCGCCGCCGCCTGCTGCGCCGGCAATGCCGCCCGCTCGCCGTGCCGTTGAGGCGCCGCCGATGGCGCCGGAGCCGGCAAGAAAGGTTCAGCGCGAGCGCAGCGAGACCTATTACGACACCAAGAGCCAGGTCTTCTCCGCGCTTATCGACACCATCGACCTGTCGCAGCTCGCCAAGCTCGATCCCGAGAGCGCCCGGGAAGAAATCCGCGATATCGTCAACGACATCATCGCCATCAAAAATTTCGCAATGTCGATCGCCGAGCAGGAAGAGCTGCTCGAAGACATCTGCAACGACGTGCTGGGCTACGGTCCGCTGGAGCCCTTGCTCGCCCGCGACGATATCGCCGACATCATGGTCAACGGCTCCAAGAACGTCTACATCGAAGTCAACGGCAAGGTCGAACAGACCGGCATCCGCTTCCGCGACAATCAGCAGCTGCTCAATATCTGCCAGCGCATCGTCAGCCAGGTTGGCCGCCGGGTCGACGAATCGAGCCCGATCTGCGACGCCCGCTTGCCCGACGGCTCCCGCGTCAACGTCATCGCTCCGCCGCTGTCAATCGACGGCACCGCGCTCACCATCCGCAAGTTCAAGAAGGACAAGCTGACGCTCGATCAGCTGGTCAGGTTCGGCGCGATCTCGCCGCAGGGCGCCGAGATCCTCAAGATCATCGGGCGCGTCCGCTGCAACATCGTCATCTCCGGCGGCACCGGCTCCGGCAAGACGACGCTGCTCAACTGCCTGACCAACTATATCGACCGCGAGGAACGCGTCATCACTTGCGAGGATTCGGCCGAGTTGCAACTGCAGCAGCCGCATGTGGTGCGTCTCGAAACCCGCCCGCCCAATCTGGAGGGCGAAGGCGAGGTGACCATGCGCGACCTGGTCAAGAACTGCCTGCGCATGCGGCCCGAACGCATCATCGTCGGCGAAGTACGCGGACCGGAGGTTTTCGACCTGCTACAGGCGATGAACACCGGCCATGACGGTTCGATGGGAACGATCCACTCCAACAGCCCACGCGAATGCCTGAACCGCATCGAATCGATGATCGCCATGGGCGGCTATTCGCTGCCGCAGAAGACCGTGCGCGAAATCGTCGTCGGTTCGATCGATGTCATCATCCAGGCGGCGCGCCTTCGCGACGGGTCGCGCCGCATCACCCACATCACCGAGGTGATCGGTATGGAAGGCGACGTCATCATCACGCAGGATATCGTGCTCTACAACATCAAGGGCGAGGACTCGAACGGAAGGCTGCTTGGCGAGCATGTGTCGACCGGCATCGGCCGACCGCATTTCTGGGATCGCGCCCGCTACTATGGCGAGGAACAGCGCCTCGCCAATGCGCTGGAATCGATGGAGAAACGCGCTGACTGACGCATCTGTAGGCGTGGGGACCGAGGTTGATGTTCGGAATTGATACCACCGTACTGGCGTTCATCGTGCTCGCCGGCTTCAGCGCCGGCGCGGTCGCCTATGCATTCCTGTTCACCCGGATGAACAACGAGAAGCAGGCAGGCAAGCGGCTCGAGACGATCAAGGCCGCCGAAACCGATCGTTCGGTCGTCAAGGCTTCACGCGACCGTGCCGCGGAGGCGGTCAAGCGGCGCAAATCCGTTCAGGATTCGCTGAAACAGCTCGATGAAAAGCAGAAGACCAACGAACGCGTTGTCAAGAAGCCACCGCTGAAGGCCCAGATTCGTCAGGCGGGCATGCAGGTCTCGATGGAGCGTTTCTATCTCTACTCCGTCTTTTGCGGCATCGCGCTGACGGCGCTTGCCTATTTCGCCGGCGCGCCGATGCTGGTCCTGCCAGGCGCCCTGCTGGCCGGCGCGCTCGGCCTGCCGCGCTGGTTCGTCTCGTTTCGCCGCGCGCGCCGGGTCAAGGCGTTCCTCAACGAGTTTCCCAACGCCCTCGACATCATCGTACGCGCCGTCAAATCCGGCCTGCCGCTCAACGACGCCATTCGCCTGATCGCCAATGAATCGCCGGAGCCGGTCAAGACCGAGTTCCGCCGCATCGTCGATTCACAGCAGGTTGGCATGTCCATCCCCGATGCCACCTTGCGCATGGCTGAAACCATGCCGTGCAGCGAGGCAAGCTTCTTCGGCATCGTCATCCAGATCCAGTCGCAGGCCGGCGGCAACCTCTCCGAGGCGCTGGGCAACCTTTCGCGCGTGCTTCGCGATCGCAAGAAGATGAAGGCCAAGGTCCAGGCGCTGTCCATGGAAGCAAAGGCGTCGGCCGTCATCATCGGCGCCCTGCCTTTTGTCGTCGCCCTTCTCGTCTACCTGTCGAGCCCGAATTACATCATGCCGTTGTTCACCACGAGCACCGGCAATCTGATCCTCGGCTGTTCCGGTGTCTGGATGTCGATCGGCATTCTGGTGATGCGCAAGATGATGAACTTTGAGGTTTAGGCCCGACCTCGGAAAGCTCGAACGAAAAGACTGAAAACGAATGACCGACCAAGTCGTCAAATCGCTGACCGATCCTGCCTTCCTGATCGCATTGCTGGTCGGCATCGCGGTATTCGCAACCGTCTTCACGCTGCTCCCGGCCCTGAGTGGCAACCAGCTCAAGGCACGCATGAAATCAGTGGCGCTGGAGCGTGACGAACTGCGCGCCAAGCAGCGCGCACGGCTGGCCAACGAAGCCGATCGCCGCCGCAAGGGCCTGCGCGAGGAACAGTCGATCGGCATGCGTAACATCGTCGACAGGCTGGACCTGCGGCGGGCGTTGGCCGATGAAGGCACGCTGCAGAAGCTCAAAGTGGCTGGCTTTCGTGGCCAGAACCCGCTGACGCGCTTCCTGTTTTTCCGCCTGGTCCTGCCTTTTGTCGGTTTCGCGCTGGCGGCGATCTATCTGTTCGTGCTCGGCGGGCTGCCGGACCGGCCGGCTTTCGTGAAACTGTTCGTCTGCATCCTTGTGGCCTATGCCGGTTTCTACGCGCCGATCCTCTACGTCAACAACCGTGCCGCCAAGCGCAAGCAGTCGATCCAGCAGGCGTGGCCGGATGCGCTCGACCTGATGCTGATCTGCGTTGAGTCGGGCATGTCGGTGGAGGCTGCAATGCGCAGGGTCGCCGATGAGATCGGTTCGCAGTCAGTGGCGTTGGCGGAGGAGTTCGTGCTGACCAATGCCGAACTCTCTTATCTGCAGGAGCGCAAGCAGGCTTATGAAAACCTCTCGGCTCGTACCGGCCTGGAATCGGTGAAGTCAGTGTCCCAGGCGCTGGTCCAGGCCGAGCGCTACGGCACGCCCGTGGCGCACGCATTGCGCGTGCTGGCCTCGGAAAGTCGCGACATGCGCATGAATGCCGCCGAGAAGAAGGCCGCCGCCTTGCCGCCGAAGCTCACCGTGCCGATGATCCTGTTTTTCCTGCCGGTCTTGTTTGCCATCATTCTTGGACCGGCCGGCATGCAGGTCAGCCAGCGCGGCATCTTCGGCGACCAGCACAATTCCTCAAGCCAGTAACGGGCTTGTCGCAGCCAGACAAAAGAGCCGCACTGCTAAGGCAATGCGGCTCCTGGTTTTTCAGCTTTGGTGTGTGGATAGATCTTGCCCAGCGCGGAGGATGCGTTCAGCGGCTATGCGGCGCTCAGTTGGTCGCCGGCTTGCCCTTGTCCTGATCCTTGAGCTGGCTCCAGGCGTTCTGCTGGGCAAGCATCTGGCGAAGGTAGGCCACATTGGCCTGCGCCTGATCGGGCGAAAGCTCCTGCGAGGCGATCTTCTCGGCCTCGTCGAAACGGCCCTGAAGTCCCACGACCAGCGCCAGGTTCTGGCGCACCCGGCTGTCGGCATTCGGTTGCTGGGCGGCCGAGCGCATATAGGTCTCGGCGGTGCGCAGGTCGCCTTCCAGCACATAGGACATGCCGAGATTTGAAAGGATCGAGGGTTCGTTCGGTTTGAGGTCGAGCGCCTTGCGGTAGTTCTGGCGTGCTTCATCCTTCTGGCCGATCTGGTCGAGGATGGCGGCTTCGGCCGACATGAGCTTCCAGTCCGGATATTCCGGCGTCTGCGCCCGGCGCACGGCGTCGAGCGCGGGCTCGAACTGACCATTGGCTGCAAGCGCCTTGCCATAGGCGGCAAGCACGTCGCGATCCTTGGGGTAGGCGATCGCCAGCTTGCGCATCACGGCAAGCGACTGGTCGGCATCGCCGTCCATCTGCAGTGCCGCCGCAAAATTTGTCGCCAGCCGCTTGTCGTTGGGGTTCCTTGCGTAGGATTCGCCGAGCCGCGTGGTCGCGCTGTGCAACTCGCTGGCCGACATGGTTTCCAGCGGTTTGCCGCTGGTGCGCCCGATCGAGCCGGTCGTGAGCTTGCTGGTTCCGCACCCGGCAACACCGGCGGCGAGCGCCATAAGCAACGCCGCGGTGACCAACCGTTTGCCCGTAACGTTCATCCTGCGGTTGGTCGGCATCGGCACGGGGCTCTCCATTCCTGCGGGTGGCCATTGCGTGGCCATCTTCATTCCCCCAGAAATATTCTGTTAACCCTAACGGATAGTTAAAAAGCGTCCCGTTGAGATCGTTACGCGGCCCGCCGGAAGCCATTGGCTTGGCATTTTCCTATGCCTGGCCTCTGTGCATAGATGTTGAAATCGTTCGACGTCCCTGTCAGGTGACTGGGGACGACTTGCAAGCCTGCGCCGGAGACCATCGAATGCCCGTCGAACTCGTCGAGACACTAAACAGAGCCTTGCCGGTCCATCTGGTCGCTAGGGATGGACTGCAAGCCTTGGGGCTTTCGCCTTCCACGATCGCATGGGCGGGCGCCAACGGCTTTTCCGGCGAAGCCGGCAGGACGCTCGTCGTGCCCGGCGAAAACGGCGCGCTCGCCGGCGCCCTGTTCGGCATCGGCGATGGCGAGGGGGCGCTTGCCATCGGTGCGCTGGCGAGAGCCCTGCCGGAAGGCGACTGGCACCTTGCCTCTGCGCCCGCCGAGCCGGAGCTCGCGGCAATAGGTTTGGTTCTCGGCGGCTATTTCTTCACCCGTTACGGCAAGAAACCAGGCAAGGCGCTGCGCTTCATGCTGCCGTCCGGCGTCGATGCAGGCCGTGTCCACCGCATCGCCGACGGCGTCTTCCTGACGCGCAATCTGGTCAACACGCCGACCAGCGACATGGGGCCAGACGAGCTGGAGAAGGCCGTGCGGACGCTGGCATCCGGACACAATGCCGAAGTATCGGTGATCAAGGGCGACGATCTGTTGAAACAGAACTTCCCGATGATCCACGCGGTCGGCCGCGCCTCGGTCGGCGCGCCGCGCCTGATCGACATGATTTGGGGACCGGAAGGCGCGCCGAAGGTCACGCTGGTCGGCAAGGGCGTCTGCTTCGACACGGGCGGCCTCGACATCAAGCCCTCATCGGGCATGCTGTTGATGAAGAAGGACATGGGCGGCGCCGCCAATGTGATGGGCCTTGCCTCGATGATCATGGCCGCCGGGCTGAAAGTGCGGCTGCGCGTCCTGATACCGGCGGTCGAGAATTCGATTGCCGGCAATGCCTTTCGGCCTGGCGACGTGCTGGTGAGCCGCAAGGGCATCACCGTCGAGATCGGCAACACCGACGCCGAGGGGCGGCTGGTGCTCGCCGATGCGCTGGCGCTGGCCGATGATGAAGAACCTGACCTTTTGATCGACATGGCAACGCTGACCGGCGCCGCGCGTGTCGCGCTCGGGCCAGACCTGCCGCCTTTCTACACCGGCGACGAGACGCTGGCATCCGAACTGGCGGCGGCCTCGGTGGCCGTAGAGGATCCGCTGTGGCGCATGCCGCTGTGGCGGCCCTATGACGCCAAGCTGGCGTCGAAGATCGCCGACATCAACAACGTCACCACAGACGGCTTCGCCGGATCGGTCACCGCGGCGCTGTTCCTCAAGCGCTTTGTCGAGCGGACGGCGGGCTGGGCCCATTTCGACATCTTTGCCTGGAACCCGTCCGACCGCCCCCACGGCCCTGCGGGCGGCGAGGCGCAAGGCATCCGTGCGCTGGAACGGGTTATTTCGAAACGCTTTGGGTAGGGTTGTCCGGCCACTGCGCCGGCTGCCAAAACTGAAACGGAACCGAAACAATTTGCCGTCATGCTTGGGCGATGTCGATTTCGATGCGTCCGAGCCAGGCGATGCGGCTGTGGCAGCAGGTGATGCTGTCACAGGTGCGCGATGATGCGCCCGATCTCACCATGCGCCAGACGGCGATCCTGTTCACCATCTATCTCGACCCGCCGCCGCACACCGTCCGCGGCCTGGCCGCCCGCCTCAATGTCACCAAGCCGGTCATCACCCGCGCGCTCGACACGATGGGTGCGCTGAAGCTGGTGTCGCGCCACCGCGACGAGCTCGACAAGCGCAATGTGCTGATCCGGCGCACCGTCGAAGGCGCGCTCTTTGTCGAGCGCTTCGGCGATGGTATCGTTGCCAAGGGTCACGAACTGCCTATCTGACCGATTACCCATTTAGCTGGATTGATGATTTGACCGCAAGGGATGCACGCCTTCACGCCTTCCGTTCCGACCTCGCCGATGCCAGGCTGAAAGGCGAGGTGTCGGCCGATCGCTTCGTCACCGGCCGCCCGGCGCGCATCGCTGCCTCCGTGGCCGATATCCGCAAGGCGCCGCGCCCGGACGCCGGCGTCAACACGCAGGTTCTGTTCGGTGACGATGTGCTGGTCTTCGAGGAGACCGAGGGCTGGGCCTGGGTCCAGGCCGAACGCGACGGCTATGTCGGCTACGTCGGCGCGACCATGCTGGGCACGCGCGAGCACGCGCCGACCCACATCGTCACGGCGCCGCGCACCTTCCTCTATCCCGGCCCGGATCTGCGCTTCCCGATCAGCGGGCAATTGTCGATGGGCTCGACGGTGACAGTGACCGGCGCCGCCGAAACGCGCGGCACTCACTATGTGCTTCTGCCCTCCGGCGAGGCGCTGATCGCCGGCCACGTGCGGCCGCTCGGCGATGTCGCTGCAGACTATGTCTCAGTGGCCGAGATGTTTCTCGGCACGCCCTATCTCTGGGGTGGCACCTCGGGCTTCGGCATCGACTGTTCGGGCCTGGTGCAACTGGCGATGCGCATGGCCGGCAAAAATGTGCTGCGCGATTCCGACATGCAGGCGGCAGGCCTCGGCGCGCCGCTCGATCCCGGCCCGGATTTCACCGGGCTGGAGCGCGGCGATCTGGTGTTCTGGAAGGGCCACGTCGCGATCATGACCGACATCAACGACATGATCCACGCCAACGGCCACACCATGCTGGTCTCGCGCGAAGGGCTCAAGGAGGCGGTTGATCGGATTGGGTATCTGTATGGCGGGCCGACTGGGTTTCGGCGGCCGTAGCGGAAGCGCCTGTCCTTCTCCCCCTGTGGGAGAAGGTGGCCTCGCGAAGCGAGGTCGGATGAGGGGTGTTCCAGGGAACGCCAACGCCTCACTCCGCTGGAACACCCCTCATCCGTCTCGACGCTATCGCGCCGATCCACCTTCCCCCACAAGGGGGGAAGGGAAAGCTCACCTCGATCACCTTTTGTTCCGATTTTCCTTGGCGTTCGCGCGTCGTCGCGCTACCTCTTTCGCGTGACCGAGCAGCCGCGCCTTGCAGAACACAATGCCACAGTCTCCCTGCCCGAGCCATTCATCAAATGGTTCGGTGAGAAAGGCTGGTCGCCGCGCGCCCATCAGATCGAGCTGCTGGCCAAGGCGCAGGCCGGACAATCGGTGCTGCTGATCGCGCCGACCGGGGCCGGCAAGACGCTGGCCGGGTTCATGCCTTCGCTGACTGAATTGGCCAACCGACCCAGGCGAAAGCCCGGCCAGGCGCATCGCGGCATCCACACGCTCTACATCTCGCCGCTGAAGGCGCTGGCCGTCGACATCGAACGCAATCTCGGCAAGCCGGTAGAAGAGATAGGGCTTCCAGTCACCATTGAGACGCGCACCGGTGACACACCCTCGCATAAGCGCCAGCGACAAAAGCTGGTGCCTCCCGATATCCTGCTAACCACCCCAGAGCAGCTGGCGCTCTTGATCGCTGCCCCCGATGCCAGGCGCTTCTTCGAAGATCTGCGCTATGTCGTGCTCGACGAACTGCATTCGCTGGTGACTTCGAAGCGCGGCCATCTGCTGGCGCTCGGCTTGGCGCGGCTGCGCAGCATTGTGCCCGGCCTGCAAACGATCGGCCTGTCGGCGACAGTGGTCGAGCCCGACGAATTGCGGCGATGGCTGGTCAGCCAGAATCCACCCAAAGGTCTGACAAGCCCCGACATGTCTGAGCTGATCGTCGTCACGGGCGGCGCCAAGCCGGAAATCTCCATCCTCGATTCAGAGGAGCACGTGCCATGGGCCGGACATTCGGCGCGCTATGCCACGCCGGAGATCTACCGCGAGATCAAGCGTCACAAGACGACCCTGCTGTTCGTCAACACCCGCAGCCAGGCCGAGCTCTTGTTCCAGGAATTGTGGCGGGTCAACGAGGACACTCTGCCGATCGCGCTGCATCACGGCTCGCTCGATGTCGGCCAGCGCCGGCGCGTCGAGAAGGCGATGGGCGAAAACGCTTTGCGCGCCATCGTCGCCACCTCGACGCTCGACCTCGGCATCGACTGGGGCGATGTCGATCTCGTCGTTCATGTCGGCGCGCCCAAGGGGGCCAGCCGCCTGGCGCAGCGTATCGGCCGAGCCAACCACCGCATGGACGAACCATCCAAGGCGATCCTCATTCCGGCCAACCGCTTCGAAGTGCTGGAATGCCGGGCAGCCCTAGACGCCAACTATCTCGGCGCGCAGGACACGCCGCCCTTGGTCGATGGAGGGCTCGACGTGCTGGCGCAGCATGTGCTGGGCTGCGCCTGCGGTAGTCCGTTCCGCGCCGATGATCTCTACGAAGAAGTGCTGACAGCGGCGCCCTATGCCAGCCTCGATCGGCCGACATTCGACCGCGTCATCGATTTCGTCGCCACCGGTGGCTATGCGCTCAAGAACTATGAGCGCTACGCCCGCATCCGCCTGAACAAGGACGGCATGTGGCGGGTCTCCAATCCGCGCGTCGCGCAGCAATACCGGCTGAATGTCGGCACGATCATCGAAGTGCCGGCGCTCAATGTGCGCTACGTCAAGGCCGGCAGCAAAGGCTCGGCCTCGCGTGGCGGCGCGGTTCTTGGCAAGATCGAGGAGGCCTTCCTCGAGACACTGACGCATGGCGACACATTCATGTTTGCCGGCAAAGTGCTGCGTTTCGAAGGCATTCGCGAGAACGAATGCTTCGTCTCGAACGCCCCGGGAAGTGATGCCAAGGTGCCCTATTATGGCGGCGGCAAATTTCCGCTTTCGACCTATCTCGCCGAACAGGTCCGCATCATGCTGGACGATCCGCAGCGCTGGAAAAAACTGCCCGAGCAGGTTTCGGACTGGCTGCGCTTCCAGGCCGACAAATCGGTATTGCCCAAACGGGGCGACCTGCTGATCGAGACCTTCCCGCGTGGTAATCGCCACTATCTCGTGGCGTATCCGTTCGAAGGCAGGCTGGCGCATCAGACCCTCGGTATGTTGCTCACCCGCCGCCTGGACAGGGCCGGCGCCAGGCCGCTCGGCTTCGTCGCCACCGATTATGCGCTGGCCATATGGTCGCTGGGCGATATGGGGGCGATGTTCACGGCGAGGAAGCCGTCGCTCGCAGCGCTGTTAGACCAGGACATGCTGGGCGACGACCTCGAAGCATGGCTGGCCGACAGCTGGCTGCTCAAGCGTACCTTCCGTAATTGCGCGCTGATTTCGGGCCTGATCGAGAAGCGCCACCCCGGCCAGGAGAAAAGCGGTCGCCAGGTCACCGTCTCGACCGATCTGATCTACGACGTGCTGCGCAGCCATGAACCCGACCACATATTGCTGCAGGCGACGCGCGCCGATGCGGCGGCTGGCCTGCTCGATGTCAGCAGACTTGCGGACATGCTCTCGCGCATCCAGGGTCGAATCGTGCATAAGGCGCTCGAACAGATATCGCCGCTTGCCGTGCCGATCATGCTCGAGATCGGCAAGATGCCGGTGAACGGCGAGGCCGACGAAACGCTGCTGATGGACGCGGCGACACTGGTCGAGGAAGCCATGGGCTCCGGGATGATCGAGGAATGAATTTTTCGCCGGCGCGCGCAACACTGATCGCCGAGGCCGACATGGTCGGCATCGCCGGCGAGCGCGCGGTTTGCGATCCCCGCGGCGTGCTCTACTTCCCCGATCTCAGGCTACTTGCGGTGTCCGACCTGCATCTGGAAAAAGGCTCGTCCTTCGCCCGGCGCGGCGCCCTGATCCCGCCTTACGATACCGGCGCCACCTTGCTGCGGCTGCAGGCGGTGATCGCGGACTACCAGCCTTCGATCGTCATCAGCCTGGGCGATTCCTTCCATGACGGCGGTGGCGCCGAGCGCATGCACCAGTCCTTCCGCGAGCGCCTGGAAGCGCTGATGGCCGGCCGCGACTGGTTCTGGGTCGCCGGCAATCATGACCCGGAAGCGCCGGCCGATCTGCCCGGAGAGACGGTGCGCGAACTCGCTATCGGCTCGCTGCTGTTTCGGCACGAGCCGTCCAAGGTGAGAGCCGAGGGCGAAGTCGCGGGCCATCTTCACCCTTGCGCGCGCATCGTCCAGCGCGGCCGCTCGGTGCGGCGGCGCTGCTTTGCCGGCGATGGCGGACGCATGATCATGCCGGCCTTCGGCGCCTATACCGGTTCGCTCAACGTGCTCGACCGCGCCTATGCCGGCCTGTTCCGGCCGGAAACGCTGATGGCTTATATGATGGGCACTGACCGCATCTTCGCCATCTCGCGCTCGATGCTGCGGCCAGGCTGAGATCGCCGTCAGCTCAAGTCTTCTTAAGCGCAGCTTGGATGCGATCAAGAACTTCTTCCGCGCCATGGTATCCCTGGGCTGCCGAGCGTTTTAGCCATTGAACCGCAACGACTGCATTCTGCTCAACCCCAACGCCTTTGAGATACATCAATCCCACGTTGAATTGGGCCTTGCCATTGTTCAGTTGCGCAGCCTTTTCGTACCAATGAAAGGCCAGCTTGGGGTCTTTATCTACGATTTCGCCGGTCAGGTAAGCGGCACCTAGATTAATTTGTGCGTCAACGTTGCCCTGGTCCGCTGCTCTGGTTAACCAAAGAGTCGCGTCGGCCCCACTTTTGGGTACTCCCTTCCCGACGGAATACACATATCCAAGGTATTGCTGAGCTTCGGACAAGCCTTGGATCGCCGCCCTGCGCCATAGCTCCGCCGCTTTGGTGTCATCCAGTTGAACGCCCTTACCCCAGGAATATAAAAGTCCAAGTTTCAACTCAGCCACTGCCATGTTCTGATCCGCCGCCTTGTCCCACCACTCGGCAGCCTTGGAATAATCCAATGGAACACCAAGTCCGCTAGAATACAGAAACCCGACATTAAATTGCGCGGCAGCATCGCCCTTTTGCGCAAGAGCCATCCATTCTTTGTACGCTTGCGTGTAATTCTTCGCCTGAAAGGCAGCTTCGGCATCGAGCGCGCCTGCTACTAAATCGTGGGAAGCAAAAACCAAACTGCCCGCAACGCAAACCCCTCGTGCGAGATGCGATGCTAACTTGAAGGGAGTGAGGATCATTGTCTGCTTTGCCAATCCGAAGATGCGGATCCAAGAATTACGACACATTACTCCGAGCCACAACTTACGACAACACTAACTGACACCCAGCAATTGCGATCGCAATTTGGCGTTCCCTACCTGCCGTAGTAGAGCGTGACCGTGTGCTTGGCTTCGGCGAAGAACAGCCAGCGCTCGACCAGCATGCCGGTGAACTGGACGATCACGGCGACCACCGACAGTACCGCCGCCAAGGGCCAGGGCAAGGCAAAGATAGCGGCGAGAAGCAGGGTGGGCAGGGCGAAGGCCAGCAATTGCGTGATCTGACGCAGCCGCGCGCTGTGCTTGCGCGCTATGCGAAAGCCCATTTCCTTGAGCAGGTAGTTTTCCTCGGTATGCGGCCACTCCAGCGACCGCACCGTGCCGCCGGCCAAACCCGTGGCTGTATTGGCGGTGGTCGGGATCTCGAGCCGGTTATTATACCGCCAGGTCGCGAGCTTCCAGCCCCAGCCGGCAAGAGTGGCAATCAGCGAGCAAGCCAGCACGATGATCGAACCAACGCCGAAGCCTAGCAGTAAGGCGTTCAACAGCACGCTACCTGTCATTGTCGAGAAAATAAGATAAGCCGGCAAAGTATAGGGACTATGCCACTGCGCGATCGGCTTCAGCGAGGCATAGATCATACCGGTGGTGCAGACGGTGACGATTGCGCCGATCGTTGCGAGAAACCCGGCGATGGCCACCCAACCGCCGGTGCGGCCAAAAAACACCCAGCCGATGCCGAACAGCCCGGCCGGAATGAAGGTCGCCACCGAGGCCACGCCCTCGCGCGACAGCCAGGAACTGCGCCATTGCGAGAAGGCGCGCCAGGCCCGTTCGGGGCGGCCGAGATGGCCGGTCGAGGACAACAGGCCGGCGGCAATCAGCCCGAGCGCCAGGCCCATGCCAATGAGGCCGAGCCAGAAATCGGCCGGGATGAACCCTAGCCCGGCAAGCACGCCAAGCAGCGCCAGGAGGCCGTAGCCCGCTCCTGTGGCAGTTGTGAAGAAGACGACGGAGAAGGCTGGATGCATTGGTCAGTTCGAAAGCATGCGGTCGACCCAGCCGAGGAAGCCGCCTTCGGCCTTGACCGGCTCGAGCCTTGGCGCCGGCACTGAAGCTGCATGCTCGGTGTGGGCGCGTGGCGGCAGATATTTGTTGGTCGGCCTGTAGCCCATCTCCGGCATCAGGTCGACGCCACCGCGCCTGGCGACCAGTTGCGACACCGCCGAGGCGGGATCGCCGAGATCGCCGAAATGCCGAGCGCTGGTCGGGCAGGCGGCAACGCAGGCCGGCACGCGGTCCTCTTCCGCCAGATTGTCGTTGTAGATGCGGTCGACGCAGAGCGTGCATTTCTTCATCACGCCGACGTCGGTATCGAATTCGCGCGCGCCATAAGGGCAGGCCCAGCTACACAATTTGCAGCCAATGCATTTGCTTTCGTCGATCAGCACGACGCCGTCCGATGCCCGCTTGTAGGACGCGCCGGTCGGACAGACGGTGACGCAGGCCGGCGTCTCACAATGCAGGCAGGAGCGCGGGAAGTTGACTGTGCGCCCGCCCGCCTCGGTCGTGTGTTCGTAGCTGTGCACGCGGTTGAACCAGACGCCGTCGACATCGCCGCCATAGGGGTCGATGTCGGTCAGCGGCGCCATGTGGCCGCCAGTGTTCCACTCCTTGCAGGCGGTGACGCAGGCCTGGCAGCCGACGCAGGTGTCGAGGTCGATGACCAGACCCAGCTTCTTGTCGGTATGGGCGGGAAGGCAGGTCATTCGGCCGGCTCCCTTGCTGCGCGGAATTCCGCGCCGAAGCGAAGAATGTCGGGCGAGGGCTGGAAGCGCGGCGGCTGACTGAAGCGCTCGAATTGCGGCTCGGTGAAGCCGGCTTCTTCCGCAGCGCATTTGACGATGCGCACGCGTAAATCGAACCATGCCGCCTGTCCGGTGACCGGATCCGAATTCGAATAGCGTTTGCCGTTGGCGTCAGCCGAGGTCTGGTCGCCGATGATGTGGTTGAGCAGGAAGCCGCGATTGCTCTCGGCGGCGTCGTCCTTCAGCCCCCAGCTGCCGCGTCTCTTGCCGATGGCGTTCCAGGTCCACACCGTATCCGCATTGACGCCGTCGACCAGCTTGATCTGCCCCTTCACACGGCCATTGATGCTTTCGATCCACACCCAGTCGTCGTCAATCAGCTCAAGCTTTGCCGCGGTCTGACGATGCACGAATAGCCGGTTCTGGCTGGTGATCTGCCGCAGCCACGCATTCTGCGAGCCCCAGGAATGATACATGTGCATCGGCCGCTGCGTGAGCGCATGCAGCGGATATTTTTCGAGATCGACGGCGGCCTCTTCGAAGGGCGTAAACCAGAACGGCAGTGGGTCCATATAGGTCTCGATGCGGTGACGCTCGCCGTCGGGCGGCTGGACGCGACCATGGCCGCGCGCGGCGAGGCGAAAGCGCTGCATCGGTTCGGAGTAGAGCTGGAAGACGATGGGCTCGGCCTTGGGGATGAACCCCATCTGCTTCGCGAAGTCGAGATAGGAGCGGTTGGCCATCTTGTAGTAGCGCTGGTCGGCGGCAAAATCCTGATGCCAGAAGCCGCCATTGTCGATGTAGCGCTGTAGCTGATCGGGGTTGGCTTCACCCTTGCCGACGCAAGTGCCGTCCTTGCCGCGCCAGCCGGCGAGCGGGCCTATGCCCGGCGTGCGCTCGTGATTGACGATGTAATCGGCATAGTCGCGGTATTTCGCCGAGCCATCGTCGTTGACGAAGCAGGGCAGACCGAGCCGCGCGCCAAGCTCGATCAGCACCGACTGGAACGGCCTGACGTCGCGATCCGGCTCGACCACTGGATGGCGGATGGCGTCGCCCGGTCCGTCGGCATGGCTGATCGGCCGGTCGAGCAGGCTGATGCAGTCGTGACGTTCGAGATAGGTGGTGTCGGGCAGCACCAGATCGGCGAACGGCACCGTCTCCGAATAATAGGCGTCCGAATAGATGATGAAGGGGATCTTGTAGTTGCCCGCCTCGTCATGGTCGGTCAGCATCGCAATGGTCTCGACGGTGTTCATCGAGGAATTCCACGCCATGTTCGACATGTACATCATCAGGGTGTCGATGGGGTACGGGTCGCCGGCCCAGGCATTGCGGATCACCGTATGCATCAGCCCGTGGGCGGCGAGCGGCGCGTCCCAGGAATAGGCCTTGTCGATGCGCAAGGGCGTGCCGGCCTCATCGACCAGCAGATCATCCGGCCCGCATACGAAACCGAGCGGCATGCCATCGAGAGGCGTCATCGGCTTTGCGGTTTTGCCGCAAGGCTTCGGTCCCGGCGTTGCCGAGCGTGGGTAGGGCGGCTTGAAACGGAAGCCGCCGGGAACATCCACCGTGCCGAGCAACACCTGCAGCAGGTGGATAGCGCGGCAGGAGTGAAAACCGTTGGAGTGGGCCGAAATGCCGCGCATGGCGTGCATCGACACCGGCCGCCCCTTGATCGTCTCGTGCCGTCTGCCGGCCCAGTCGGTCCACGCCACTGGCAGTTCGATCGTCTGTTCGAAAGCAGCATGGGCGAGTTCGGCGGCGATGCGGCGAATGGTGTCGGCCGGAACGCTGCATTGTGCCGCGACCGCATCGGGTGCGTAGCTGTCGTCCATGTAGCGGTCGGCAACAAGCTGGAACACCGGCACGCAACGCCGGCCGGCGACAGTGTAGCTGCCGGTCAGCGCCGGTTTCGCATCGGCATCCTCCGCCTTGGCGGGGTTTTTTGCCACTCTGTCCCAGGCGAGAAGATTGTTGTCGCTGTCACGCAGGAAAAGCCCGTCATCGGCCGCGCCCGGCTCCTGGATGACCAGCACATGCGCGTTGGTGTAGCGCAGCAAATAATCGAGATCGACGCGGCCCGCCTTGAGCAGTTCGTGGATCAGGGCGAACACGAACAGGCCGTCGGTGCCCGGTCTGATGCCGATCCAGTCGTCGGCGATGGCATTGTAGCCGGTGCGGCACGGGTTGATCGACACCACCTTGGCGCCGCGAGCCTTGAGCTTGCCGAGCCCGATCTTGATCGGGTTGGAATCATGGTCCTCGGCGACGCCGAACAGCATGAAGTATTTGGTGTTGTCCCAGTCGGGTTCGCCGAATTCCCAGAACGAGCCGCCGATCGTGTAGAGTCCACCAACCGCCATGTTGACCGAGCAGAAGCCGCCATGGGCGGCGAAGTTCGGCGTGCCGAACTGGCTCGCCCACCAGCCGGTCAGCGACTGCGACTGGTCGCGCCCGGTGAAGAAGGCGAGTTTCTTCGGATCGGTCTGGCGTATCTTGGAAAGCCGCTCGGTCGCGATCGCAAACGCCTCCTCCCATTCGATCTCGCGGAACTCGCCGGAGCCGCGCGGGCCGCTGCGCAACAGCGGCTTCTTCAGCCGCGCCGGGCTGTAATGCTGCATGATACCGGAACTGCCCTTGCCGCAGATCACGCCGCGATTGACCGGATGGTCCTTGTTGCCGTTGATGTAGCGCACCTTGCCGTCCTTGATGTGGACGTCGATGCCGCAGCGGCAGGCGCACATATAGCAGGTGGTCTTGGCGATACTGTCGGAAACGGTGGGCGAAGTGTCGACGCCGTCGCCTTCATCCGGCGCGCGGGTGTTGGCCAACGGCTGTTGCGACGGTGCGGAATTGGCCCCGCGCGGCGCTGTGTGGTTCATAGGCCAGGAGTGCTTTTGCGGTCCGCGAATTTGGCCCGCGTTTTCGGTCCGGGGCCGCGCATATAATGCTCTTCAGGGTGATAGCGGTCGCCGGCCAGCCGCCGCTTGAGGCCACGGGTCCAATGCGCAAGCAGGGATCTGAACCGCCCGATCATTTTGTTGGCTGCGATCTGTTGGCGAATTTTTTCTAACTTCGCTTGAAAAAGTAGAATAAAGCTATCGATCTGTCTAATCAGTTGTTCTTGTAAATTCGATCGAAATTGGTTCTTAATGACCGCATGACCCTCGACCAGTTGCGCATTTTCGTCGCTGTCGCCGAACGCGGCCACATGACCAAGGCAGCCGAGCTTCTGGGCATTTCCCAGTCGGCTGCCTCGGCCGCCATCCGCGCGCTTGAAGAGCAGCATGGCGTTCATCTGTTCAACCGGGTCGGCCGCAACATCGAGCTGGCCCAGACCGGCCATCGCTTCCTGCCGGAGGCCAAGGCCGTGCTCGAGCGCGCCGCCGCCGCCCGCAATGTGCTGGAGCATGTCTCGCAGACGGTCGCCGGCAGCCTGTCGATCGCCGCCAGCCTGACCATTGCCAGCTACTGGCTGCCGCGCCGTCTCGCGTCCTTTCACGAGGCCTACCCGGCGGTGCGATTGAGCGTCACCATCGGCAACACCAGGCAGGTCGAGGCCAATGTGCTGGACGGTACTGCCGATCTCGGTCTGGTCGAGGGGCGCACCGAATCCGATATCCTTCGCCGCACCAAGGTCGACGTCGACAGATTGATGCTGGTTGTCGCCGCCTCGCATCCCGAGATCACCGAAATCGCGCCGGGCCGCCCTGATATCAGGGGCTTGCGCTGGATAATCCGCGAGGGCGGTTCGGGCACGCGCGAGGTTCTGGAAGATCTGGCGCGCCGCGAGGGGATTTCACTTGCCGACCTGCAGATATTCCTGGTGCTGCCGAGCAACGAGGCGGTTCGCCAGGCGGTCGAGGCGGGCGCCGGCGCCACCATTATTTCCGACCTCGTTATCGGACGCGCCGTGGCCGAAGGCAGTCTCCGGTCGGTACCGCTCGAGCTGCCGAAGCGCGACTTCGCCATGATCACCCATCGCGACCGCCAGGCCAGCCTGGCGCAGATGGCGCTCAAGGCGCATCTCGGCGCCTCCACAGATCACGGTTGAGGGATTAGCTGAACTTGCGCCGGGCATCCAGCGCCAGGCCAAGGCCGACCGAGCCGAACATATCGCCCTCGATGACAGCCGCCTGCGGCACCAGCGACAGGATTTCGCGTCTTGCCAGCGGGATGGCGGTCGAACCGCCGGTGAGGAACACGGCGGTGATCTCAGAGGCCGTCACGCCGGCATCGGCAATCGTGCGCCGCACGGTCGCGGACACCCGCTCGATGTCGGCGGCAATCGTCTCCTCCAGACCGCCCCGGCTGATCTCGGCTGCAAAGCGTGCATCGGGTAGCGCCACCGTCACATCGGCCGAAGCCTGATCCGTCAGCGCGATCTTGGCTCGTTCGACCAGCCCGGCCAGCGCATGGCCGTAGCGGTGCTCGACAATGTGGATGAAGCGCTCGACCAGATCGGCGCGCTTGGCCTCGAAGCGGATTTGCCTCAGGTCCGTCATCGCCTTGGCGGTGTAGACGAGATTGATGCGCTGCCACGTCGCCAGGTCGATGAAATAGCTTGCCGGCAGATTGCGTTTGCCGTCCTTGGTCGGCGTCAGATAGCCGAGCTTGGGCATGACATGGGCAATGCTGAGCAGCCGGTCGAAATCAGTGCCGCCGATGTGGATGCCGCGATTGGCAAGGATGTCGTCCTTGCGGTCGCTTGAGCGGGCGCGCTGCGGCGACACCCGCACGATCGAGAAGTCGGACGTGCCGCCGCCCATGTCGACGATCAGCGCCAGCTCCTCGCGCTTCACGGTCTGCTCATAGTCGAGCGCCGCGGCGATCGGCTCGAACTGGAAGGCGATGTGCTTGAAGCCTTGCGCGCGCGCAGCCTTTTCAAGCTCGCCCTGCGCCTTCGCATCGGCTTCCGCATCGTCGTCAACGAACTGCACCGGACGGCCGAGCACGACGCTCTCCACCGGAGCGCCGGCATCTTCGTCAAGCCGCTTCTTCAAATGACCGACGAACATGCCGACAATGTCGATGAAGCCGATCTGACGCGCCTTGATGCGCGTCTTCTCATGCGCCAGCGAACTGCCGAGCACGCTCTTCAGCGACCGCATCAGCCGGCCTTCTATGGCGTCGGTGTAGTCGGCAATCGCGCGGCGGCCGAAATAGGTGTGGCCGTCCTCGAAGTTGAAGAAAACAGCACTCGGCAATGTCGGCTGTTCCCCTTCCAGCGCCACCAGCCGTGCCTGGCCGTTGCGGATCACGCCCACCGTGGAATTGGACGTGCCGAAATCGATGCCGCCAAATGCCTGATGCATTGCAGCCTCCTGTCATTGGGTCGCGGTGGCCAGCGCCGAAGAGCACTGTCATCCGGATGTCCGAACCGCTTGCCGAATTGATTGTACGTATTTGCCCGAGGGTTGGGAGGCGGCGATCTATCCCATAAACGGGGAAAGGGGAACCCTGTTTTTCCGGGAAATGGGCTTTCCGTTTCCCCCGGGAGCGTCAGTCCTTGCGGAAGATCAGCCTGCCAAGCCAGCCGGTGATCATGGCCAGCGACACGGCGAAGACGCCGTAGAGAAAGGAATAATCGTGCGCGACGCGAAAGATCGACTGTTCGAAACCCGATTTGCGGATTTCGAGCTGGGCCGAGCTTTCCTTGAGGAACAAGCCGCTCTTGAACAGGAACGCGCGGGCTTTATGCGTTCCAACTGGGACATTCGGCGCCAGCCGCACGGTGGCGCGGAACAGGTTCTGCGATAGGAACTGCACGCCGCCGACATTCTCGCTGTAGAGGCCGGTCGCCGCCTTGCGCTCGCGCAGCGCTACGGTGAATTCGTCGATCGTCGCCGGGCTGTCGGTGGCGTCGGCCGGCTTCATGTAAAGGCTGGAGGCTCCGAGCGAAAGCTGCTTGTAGCTGTTGGGTTCGGTGATGTCCTGCAGTGGCCGCGTCGTGGCGACGGAATAGGACACCGGCACATTCTCGAAGGTCTCGGATTCCAGATTGACCCAGACGCCGAGCACCCGGTCCTTGCGACGCACCACCACCGGCCGCGGCGGCCCTTCGAGCACGACGATGACGTCATAGCGCCCCTGCCGCGCGACCAGCGGGTCGGGGTTTTCCAGCGACCCGAAAATGGTCAGGTCGGCGCCGGAAAAGCCGGCGGTGATCGACACGGCGTCCGTGGAAAGACCGATCTGGATGCCTTCCGGCAGCGGGTTCGGCGACTGTGCTGTCGCCGGCAGGGCGAGGGCGAACAGCAAAGCGGCGGTCGCGAACGTGCTCCACCGCCGCATCAGTTCAGGCCTGCGGCGGTCAGCGAATAGAGGTCAGGCGGCGTGACGAAGAGATCGATGGCCAGCCGGATGGCAACCGCCAGCACCAGCAGCGCCAGCAGCGCCCTCAGCTGTTCGCCGCGCAGCTTCTGGCCTGCCTTGGCGCCATATTGCGCACCGGCGACGCCGCCCGCCATCAACAGGAAGGCAAGCATGACGTCGACCGTCTGGTTGGTGGTGGCGTGCACCAGCGTCGTGTAGGCCGAGGTGAAAATGATCTGGAACAGCGAGGTGCCGATGACGACATTGGTCGGCACTTTCAGGAGATAGATCAGGGCCGGCACCATGATGAAGCCGCCGCCGACGCCCATGATCGACGACAGGAAGCCAATGCCGGCGCCGAGCCCAAGCACCGGAATGACGCTGACGAACAGCTTCGAAGCCCTGAACCGCATCTTCAGCGGCAGCCGGTGGATCCAGTTGTGCTGGCCGGATTTCTTCAACACCGGGGCGGCACCGCTGCGCGTGGCGCGTAGCGCATTGACGCTTTCGACCAGCATCAGCCCGCCCACGGTGCCGAGCAGCACGACGTAAAGCAGCGAGATGAACAAATCGAGCTGGCCGAGCCGGCGCAGCAAGGCAAAGACGAAGACGCCGCCGGTCGAGCCGACAATGCCGCCGGCCAGCAGCACCCCGCCGAGCTTGAAGTCGAGCGTGCCGCGCTTCATGTGCGACAGCGCGCCGGAGAAGGAGGAGGCGATGACCTGGTTGGCGCCGGTGGCAACCGCGATCGCCGGCGGGATGTTGTAGAAGATCAGGAGCGGCGTGATCAGGAAGCCGCCACCGACCCCGAACATACCCGACAGGAAACCCACCGCCGCGCCCATCGCCAGCAGGACGAAGACGTTGACGGAGATTTCCGCGATCGGGAGATAGATGCCCACCCGTCAGTCTCGATCAGTTTGCCTGTCGGCGATTGCAGCCATTCGCGGGCATTGTCGCACCGAAAAGCCAATTTTTTCTTGCGCCGCCAAGGCGGCCGGGTCAAACCCCGCCGCCCTGCCGAAACAAAAAACATCTCAATCAGTTAACAGGCAAATGTGTGGCAAGGGCGTCGTGTTAGCGACGCATCTGCCGTTATTTGTGCGCCAGCAGCGCCTTCACCAGCTTTTCGTCGATTTCGCCGGTCGCCTGCATCTTGTTGTCGGTTTGGAAAGCCATGATCGCGGTCTTGGTCTTGCCGCCCATCACGCCATCGGCGCCGCCGGCGTCGTAGCCGTTCTTGTTGAGGATGAGCTGGATGTTCTTGACGGCCTTCTTCATGTCGATGCTGGCGGTCGTCTGCGGCGTGCCTTCCTGCCAGGATTCAGGGATGTCGGCCGAGTTGGACGCCGGGTCGAGCGGCTTCGGCTTCCACAGTTCAGTGGCGGCGCGCGCCCGCTCGAGCTGTTCGGGCCTCAGCGCACTGGCGACCTCGTCACGCTTGGCCGCGGCATCCTTGTCGCCGGTCTTGGCGACAAGCGCGAACCATTTGTAGGATTCTTCCAGGCTCTGCTTCATGCCGACGCCCTTGGCCGCCAGGATGCCGAGATTGAACTGGCTGTCCTTGACGCCGACATCGGCCGCGGCCTGGAACCAGTGCGCGGCCGATTCATTGTCGGTCACGCCGTCCGCGGCCATGGCGAAGAGCACGGCCAGATTGTGCATGGCGCTGGCGTTACCTTGCGCGGCGGCAAGCTGGTAGAAAGTCTTCGCCTTCTTGATGTCGCGCGTGACGCCGATGCCCTTCTCGTAGAAATTGCCGATGCGGTATTCGGCCGGTGCGAAGCCCAGTTCGGCCGATTTTTCGTACCATTTGGCGGCCGCCGTCATGTCTTCTTTCACGCCGCGCGATTCGGCATAGCGCGAGCCGAGCTCGAACAGCGCCTTGGCGTCGCCGCCGGCGGCCGCGTCGCGCAAAGCCTGTGGGCCGGCATCGGTCGGAATGTCGATCTTGGCGACGACAGGGGTTGCCGCGGTGTCAGCGGGTGGAACGGCGCCGGTCGTATCCGATGCCGAGGGCGCCGTGACAGCAGCCGCAGGCTGCGCGTCAGCCGCCGCCGGTTCCGCAGTGGCGGTCGTCGGCAGCATTGCGTCTGGCGTCGGGGCCGGATCGGCCAAAGCCATCGGCGCGGACGCGGGTTCGAAGGGCGGTACTTCGGGAGCGGTGACCGAGGCTGCATCCATCGGTGCATCGTTGCCAGCTGTCGGCTGCGAGGGCTCCGCCTGCCTGACGATGCGAGCCGGCGTGTCCTGCACGGCTGGCTGCGCGTCTGCCTTGGGTTGGCTGGCAGCATTGACCGAGGCAATCTCGACCGGCTGCGATGCGACAATCGGCGCTGTATCGTTGCTTGCGACCTCGACCGGGTCGGCGAAGAAGGCCTTGCCCAACTGCAGGCCGGCAAGCGCCAGCATGATCGCGATCGCTCCCATCAGGATCGGCTTGCGACGCGCCTTGAGCAGGTCGCCGATCCGCAGCGCTTTCACCGGGCCCTTCATGGTGGACTGGCGTTTCAGCGCGTCGGCCTCGGCGGCAGCGGCCTGCGCCGCGCGCCGGGCGGCGGCGATGAAGTCGGATTTCGATGCATCGCCGGTGCTTTGCCGCACCGGCGGCCCGCGCTCATCGCGCACGCGCTTCATGATGGCGTTGAGGTCGGGTGCGCCTGAGCCTGGCTCCAGCGGCCGGTTGGCGAGCTTCGGGTCGAGCGGCTCGTCGAGATCGACGCTCGGCATGTCGACATTGGGCGCAGAGCCAGCAAGCGGCGGCAAGTCGGCCGGCTTCTTGCCCCTGAAGGCGCGCGCCAGTCCGCCGAACAGCGACTTCTTGGCCGTGCCTTCGCCCTTCTCGGTAATCGCATCGGAACCGAGCGCCGCCTGGGCAGCGGCCGCGGCAGCCTCGGCCGGCGAGCGCCGCACCGGCTCGCTGCGCATGTCTGGTTCGGCGCGCATATCGGGCTCGTTGCGCATGATGGCGGCGGCGCGGCCGTCGAGGTCGGCCATGTCTCCGGTCAGCGGCAGCGGCTGGTCGATGTCCATCGACGGCGCATCCTGCACCGCGATCTTGGAGGCGCGGGCCGCACGGGCCCGCCGTGCCGGTTCCGCCGGCGTATCCAGGAGTTCGCTCACCGCCTCGACCGGTTCGCTGGTCTCCAGCGAACCCAGGCGGTCGACGATCTTGAGCAGCGTGTCGTGAATGGCCTCGAATGTCCGCGAATTGCGCTCGTCCGAACGGCGCGTCAGCGCTTCCAGCGTCTTCAGATCCTGGGCGAGGCCGGTGACGGCCGCGGTGTTGGCATTGGAATCGGCCAGCGAGCGCACCGCGCTCTCGGCCGCTTCGCGTGCCGCGCCCATGATGGACTCGCGGGTTCCGGCCAGCGATTTCTCGATTTCGTTGAGTCGCGGGCTGATGTCCTCGAATTCCGGCAGCGGCGTGCCGGGCTTCGACAGATGCGCCGACAGGCCGGAGACCTGAGCCTCGAGGCTGCGGATCAGTGCCGGATCGATGCCGGCGACCTGCGCGGCCGACGAGTCCAGCCGGCTTGAAATGTCTTCGAGCCGGCTTTCCAGGCCGCGGATCGCCGCCTCGTTGGCAGGATCGGGAACACGCGTCTCCATGCGTTTGGCAAGCGCGGTGAAGCGGGCGTCGATGGCGTCCATGATTTCGGTGTTGTCGGCTTGCGGCTGACGCTGGTCCAGCCGGTCGGCGACCTCGTCCAGCCGCCGCTCGAGGTCGCGAAACAGCATGTTGCCCTGGTCGATGGCGTCGCCCTGCCGGCGTTCCATCATGCCCGACAGCACGTCGAAGCGCTGTTCCAGACCCTGGAAGATATAGTCGGCGTCGGGCATGGCCGGGGCGCGGTCGATCTTGTCGGCAATCATCGCGATCTGCTTGCCGAGGCGCTCCATCGCCTGTTCCGGCAGATTGGCGCGGCCGGCGAGGTCGTCGACCCGGTTCGACAGCATGCTGAGACGGTCGAGAACCTCGCCGCTCGGACGAACCTGCATGACTTCCTCGATCTGCTGCGCCAGCGAGGCGATCCGCTTCTCGATGCGCTCGAACGGCTCGGGGTCGAAGGAATTGGCCTGGGCGGCGACGGTCGAGGCGACGATGGCGCGCGTAATCTCGTCAAGCCGTTCGTCGATCAGGCCGAGCGTGTCGCCGCCGCGGTTGTTCTGCTGGCTGACGAAGTGATCGACGGCGCCGGCAAGCGTGCGGACCTTTTCCTCCATCGAGCGCAGCGACAGCGATTCCGGCAGATTGTTGACGGCATTGCTGATCTGCTCGAGCCGGTCGGTCAGAGCCGAAAATCCGGGACCGTCCGCGCGGTTGCGCTGATCGGCGTCGACGCGGTCCTCGAACGCGCTCCAGCGGCGGTCGAAATCGTCCCAGCGGCGATCGACCTTCAGCACGCTTTCCTCGCGCGCCAGCGTGTCGAGCGCGGTCTTCACCTGCTCGAGTTCGAGCCGCAGCATGTTGACGCTTCTGTCGTCGCTCTTTTCGGCCAGCGTCTGGATGGCGCCGGACAGCCGCTCGAATTCGAGGCCGAGTTCCGCGCTGCCCTTGCCGGGCAAGCCGCCTGACTGGTTGCCCGCCTGGAATGCCCGCTCGATATCCTTGCGCAGGGCGGCAAATTCGCGCTGCAGGCCGGCAGTCATCTGATGGCGTAGTTCTTCGCGCAAGCCGCGCAATTCGCCGGCGATCTTGCCGACCACGGCGACGCTGTCTTCCTGGCCGCGCACACGGTCTATGTCGCGCGCGATCGCCTGATAGTTCTGGTCGAATCCGGCCTGCGCCGAGCTCTTCGGCCGTGGCGCGGGTTGCGGATCCTCATACCAGCGCGGCGGGGCGTAGGGCTGCGCGCTGGCGTAGCGCGGCTCGACCGGTGGCCGGCGCGGATCGAAGCGCTCTCCCGTGTCCTCGCGCTTGCGCTCCAGCCGCTGTTCCAGCGTTTCCAGCGAGCGGTTCAATTCATCAAGCGTGGTGTTCGGCCTGCGTGGCCTGCCGGCGTTGAGTGTATCGAGATAGGACCGCTTGCTGTTCATCGATGCGCCCGTTTTTCAGAATGGCCGGCTTGCTGCCAGTTTTCCCCAAAGTCCCTGTCGGGAACGAAGGCGGCCGCGCGGCTATGCTGCGGCGGAAGACGAGCTTCCCGGGCCAGGCCCGCGCTCCGAAAAACCGTGAAAAATTCGCTACAGGATAAACACGGATGACCGACATGCGCACATTTCACCCATCGTGGTAAACAAGGCGTTAACCAAGCTTAAGAAGTTACCGCATTGCTGAAATACAGGCAGCGCCCGTTCGGACCTGCACGGGGGGTGCGGCATAAGGTTTCGCAATCCCAGAACGCCCTTGCGTCATGAGGCGGCTATCGATATAGAATTGACGTAAACGTAAGAGGGGCGCTTTTCGTGCCTTTTGCGATGAATTAGTTGAAACCCACGACTGGAAGCATGCCCCCGCTTCCACTCAGGCGTTGCAAGGTCCGAGACCGCGACGCCACTACAGGGGAAAGCCAGTGACCATGAAACTTGTTTCGCCCGGCGAAGCCGCGGCCAACACCAACAATATCTCTGTCGAAGCCGGCGAGGAGCTCGTGCGCATCGGCGAGATGGCCAAGAAATACGGCGTGACCCTGCGCACGCTGCGTTTCTATGAAGACAAGGGCCTGCTCAATCCGAAGCGCGACGGGGCAACGCGCCTCTACACGCGTCGCGACAAGGCGCGGCTGAAGCTGATCCTGCTCGGCCGCAAGGTCGGGTTCTCGCTGCGCGACGTCAAGCAGATGATGGATCTCTACGATCCGACCGGATCCAACACCAAGCAACTGCGGCTGGCTCTCGACAAGTCGGAGAAGCAGCTTGCCCGCCTGCAGAAGCAGCGCGCGCTGATCGACGACGCGATCAACGAGCTGAGCGGCTCGATGTCGGCCGTGCGCCAGATGCTGTCCGAGCGTTCAGCTCCAGCCAGCGCCGCGAGCTGAACTCGCTGCGCCATTTACGGCGCAAGCTTCGATGAACAAGAGCCGTGCGGTCAGCCGCGCGGCTCTTTTCGTTTGCCATCATACTCGCTTGCGCAACCCATGCGCCGCTGGTGTCCGCCACCTCGTGCCGATAGGCTGGCACAAGGAAATTTTGTCGCGGCAATAAAATTGACGTTTACGCAAACGTCAATTTTTGCTATCCCGCTTTCAACATTGGTCTGCATGCTGCCCAGAGCTCATTTTCGGGGCTTTATCCCGCGACCAAGACCCGCATGGTGGAGGAAACACATGCCGATCTACAGGGCTCCCGTCCAGGACACGCTGTTCGTGCTCAATGAGGTGCTGGGCTACCAGCGCTATTCCAATCTTCCAGGATTTGCCGACGCGACGCCCGATGTGGTCGAGGCCATCCTCGCCGAGGGCGCCAAGCTCGCCGAAAACGTCATGCATCCCTTGAACCGTGTCGGTGACATGGAAGGCTGCGTGCGCCACGACGACGGCTCGGTGACGACACCGAAAGGCTTCAAGGAGGCCTACGACCAGTATCGCGAAGGCGGCTGGATGGGACTGGCGGCGCCGGTGGAATTCGGTGGCCAGGGCCTGCCCTATGCGGTGCACACCGCGGTTGCCGAATACATGGTGTCGGCCAACATGGCGCTGATGATGTATCCTGGCCTGACCCAAGGCGCGATCGCGGCGATCATCACCCATGGCACCGACGAGCAGAAAGCGACTTGGCTGCCGAAGCTGGTCGAGGGTTCCTGGACCGGCACCATGAACTTGACCGAGCCGCATTGCGGCACCGATCTCGGTCTGCTGCGCACCAAGGCGGTGCCGAACGGCGATGGCACCTACAAGATTTCCGGCCAGAAGATCTTCATCTCGGCCGGCGAGCACGACATGTCGGACAACATCGTCCACCTCGTGCTGGCGCGCATCGAAGGTGCGCCGGAAGGCGTCAAGGGCATTTCGCTCTTCATCGTGCCGAAGCTCAAGCTCGATGCTTCGGGCAATCCAGCCGACAGGAACACGCTCTCCTGCGGCTCGATCGAGGAGAAGATGGGCATCCACGGAAATTCGACCTGCGTCATGAACTATGACGAGGCCGAGGGCACGCTGCTCGGCGAGGCAAATGGCGGCCTGAAGGCGATGTTCACGATGATGAACGAAGCCCGCCTCGGCGTCGGTCTGCAGGGACTGTCGCTGTCCGAAATCGCCTACCAGAACGCGGTCTCCTATGCCAAGGACCGGCTGCAAGGCCGTTCGCTGTCGGGCGCCAAGGCGCCGGACAAGAAGGCCGACCCGATCATCGTCCATCCCGACATCAGACGCTCGTTGATGACCATGAAGGCCTTCAACGAGGCCGGCCGCGCGCTGGCGCTGTGGACGGCGATCAAGTCCGACATCGCCCACCGCTCCGCCGACGACAAGGACCGCCAGGCCGCCGACGACTACACCGGCCTGCTGACGCCGGTGATCAAGGGCGTGCTCACCGACAAGGGTTTCGACCACGCCGTCATGGCGCAGCAAGTGTTCGGCGGCCACGGCTATATCGAAGAGCATGGCATGAGCCAGTTCGTGCGCGATGCCCGCATCGCCATGATCTATGAAGGCGCCAACGGCATCCAGGCCCTCGATCTCGTCGGCCGCAAGCTCGGCCTCAACGGCGGCCGTGCCATCCAGGCCTTCTTCAAGGATGTCGGCGAGTTCTGCGAGGAGAACCGTGCCGACGAGAGAATGGCGCCGTTCACCAAGGCCCTGAAGAAGGGCCTCAACGACCTGCAGGCGGCCACCATGTGGCTGCTGCAGAACGGCATGGCCAAGCCCGACAATGCCGGCGCCGCCTCTACCGACTACATGCATCTCTTCGGCCTTGTGGCGCTGGGCTATATGTGGGCGCAGATGGCCAAGGCGGCTGTCGGCAAAACCGGCGCCAATGGCACCCAGTCCTTCTACGACAACAAGGTGGTGACGGCGCGCTTCTTCATGGAGCAGATCATGCCCGAGACGTCGGCACATCTCGCCCGCATTTCCAGTGGTGCGGATACGCTAATGGCGCTGCCTGCGGAAGCGTTCTAGGTTTGTCGGGCCGGCATCGCCGGCCCACATTGTCGGAACGCGGAGGAAATCGTGGCGACAAATCCAGCCGAAGTGCTCTCTTTGCCGAAGCCTGCCTGGGCGGCGGAAGAGGTCGGCATGCTTTACGACATGTCGCATCGCTTCATGTTGGAAGAGATCGCGCCGCGCTACGACGAGTTCGAGAAGAACGAAATGGTCGACCGCGAGAGCTGGCGCAAGGCCGGTGCCGCCGGCCTGCTCTGTGCCTCGATGCCGGAGGAATATGGCGGCTCCGGCGGCACGTTCGCGCATGAGAGCGCCATCATCGAGGCGATCGGCCATGTCGGCGTCGACGGGTTCGGCATCGGCCTGCACAATGCCATCGTCGCCCCTTACATCCTTCACTACGGCTCCGAAGAGCAGAAGAAGAAGTGGCTGCCGAAACTGGCGACCGGCGAACTGATCGGCGCCATCGCCATGACCGAGCCGGGTGCCGGCTCCGACCTGCAAGGCGTCAAGACGCGGGCCGAGAAGGACGGCAACCAGTACAAGATCAACGGCTCCAAGACCTTCATAACCAACGGCCAGCTGGCCAATTTCATCATCGTCGTCACCAAGACCGATCCGGCCAAGGGCGCCAAGGGCACCTCGCTCATCGTCATCGAGACCGACGCGGTCGATGGCTTTGAGCGCGGCCGCAACCTCGACAAGATCGGGCTGAAGGCCAACGACACGTCGGAACTGTTCTTCAACGATGTTCGGGTGCCGACCTCCAACCTGCTCGGTCATGAAGAGGGGCAGGGCTTTATCCAGCTGATGCAGCAATTGCCGCAGGAGCGGCTGCAGATCGGCACCGGCGCCATTGCCATGATCGAACGCGCGCTTGCGCTGACCATCGACTACGTCAAGGATCGCAAGGCCTTCGGCAAGGCGATCATCGAGTTCCAGAACACCCAGTTCAAGCTCGCCGAATTGAAGACCGAGGCCACCATAGGCCGCGTCTTCTACAATGACTGCGTCACCCGCCATATCAATGGCGGCCTCGACCCGGTCACCGCCTCGATGGCGAAATACTGGCTCTCGGACCTGCAGGGCAAAGTCGTCGACGAATGCCTTCAATTGCATGGCGGCTATGGCTACATGAATGAATATCCGATCGCCCGCATGTTCCGCGACGCCCGCGTTCAGCGCATCTACGGCGGCACCAACGAGATCATGAAATTGCTGATCGGCCGCTCTCTCTGAGAGCCACGACCGGCAAACCCAAGGAGCAAGAAAATGGCCGAAGCTTATGTCTACGACGCCGTGCGCACGCCGCGCGGCAAGGGCAAGAAGGATGGCTCGCTGCACGAAGTGCCGGCGGTGCGGCTCGCCGCCAGGACGCTCGAGGCGCTGCGCGACCGCAACGGGCTCGACACAGGCAATGTCGACGACATCATCTTCGGCTGCGTCGATCCGGTCGGCGAGGCCGGCTCCGTCATTCCGCGCGCCGCCGCCTTCGAGGCCGGATACGACAACAAGGCGCCTGGCATGCAGATCTCGCGCTTCTGCGCATCGGGTCTCGACGCCATCAACTTCGGCGCCGCCAAGATCGCGCAGGGCGCCGACGAGATCGTCATTGCCGGCGGCGTCGAATCGATGTCGCGCGTCGGCATGGGCGCCTCCGGCGGCGCATGGTTCATGGACCCGTCGGTCGGTCTGCCCGGCTGGTTCGTGCCGCAGGGCATTTCGGCCGACCTGATCGCCACCAAATACGGTTTTTCGCGCGACGACGTCGACGCCTATGCGGTCGAGAGCCAGAAGCGCGCCGGCAAGGCGTGGGCCGACGGACGCTTCAAGAACTCCGTCATCCCGATCAAGGACCAGAACGGCCTGACCATTCTCGATCATGATGAGCACATGCGGCCCACGACCGATATGCAGTCGCTGGCCTCGCTCAACCCGTCCTTCGTCATGCCCGGCGAAATGGGCGGCTTCGACGCCGTTGCCGTGCAGAAGCATCCCGAAGTGGAAGAAGTGAACCACGTCCATCATGCCGGCAATTCGTCCGGCATCGTCGATGGCGCAGCCGCCGTGCTGCTCGGTTCGAAGAAGGCCGGCAAGACCATGGGCCTGAAGCCACGCGCCCGCATCCGCGCCTTCGCCAATATCGGCTCCGAGCCGGTGCTGATGCTGACCGGTCCGGTCGACGTCACCGAAAAGCTGTTGAAGCGCGCCAAGATGAAGCTGTCGGATATCGATCTTTTCGAACTCAACGAAGCCTTCGCCTCGGTGGTGCTGCGCTACATGCAGGCCTTCGACATTCCGCACGACAAGATCAACGTCAATGGCGGCGCCATTGCCATGGGCCATCCGCTCGGCGCCACCGGAGCGATGATCCTGGGCACGGTTCTGGATGAGCTGGAGCGACGCGACCTCAACACCGCCTTGGTGACGCTCTGCATCGGCGCCGGCATGGGCACCGCAACGATCATCGAACGCGTCTGATTTTCGGCCGGAAGGAGAGAGACATGACCTACACAAACTTCACGGTCGACACCGACGCCGACGGCATTGCGCTGGTCACCTGGAACATGCCGGACCGCTCGATGAACGTCTTCACCGAAGAGGTGATGAACGAACTTGACAAGATCATCGATCAGGTGGTGGCCGATGCCGGCATCAAGGGTGCAGTGATCACCTCGGGCAAGGACAGCTTCTCCGGCGGCGCGGATCTCACCATGCTGCAAAAGATGCTGACGGTCTTTGCGAAGGAGAAGACCAAGGATCCGGAGAAAGCGGCAAAGTTGCTGTTCGAAAACGCCGGCCGCATGGGTGCCCTTTGGCGCAAGCTCGAAACCTCGGGCAAGCCTTGGGTTTCGGCGATCAATGGCACTTGCATGGGCGGCGCTTTTGAGCTGTCGCTGGCCTGCCATGGCCGCGTGGCCGCCGACTCCGAAAAGGTCAAGATGGCCCTGCCGGAAGTCAAGGTCGGCATTTTCCCGGGCGCCGGCGGCACCCAGCGCGTGCCGCGCCTGACCGACCAGCAGCAGGCCTTGCAGATGCTGACCACCGGCCAGAACCTGTCGCCGCAGAAAGCCAAGGCGATGGGCCTGATCCACGAAATCGCCGAACCGGCGAAGCTGATCGAGACCGCCAAGGCATTGATCAAGAACGGCCTGAAAGCCGTCCAGCCCTGGGACGAGAAGGGCTATAAATTGCCCGGCGGCCAGATCTATTCGCCCGCCGGCTTCAACCTGTGGCCGCCGGCCATCGCCATCCTGCGCCGCGAGACCTATGGCAATTATCCGGCCGCCGCTGCCATCCTGAAATGCGTCTATGAAGGCCTGTTGGTGCCGTTCGACACCGGCTTGAGGATCGAACAGCGCTATTTCACCGAAATCATGCAGTCGAAGGAAGCGGCGGCGATGATCCGCTCGCTGTTCGTGTCGCTGCAGGAGCTCAACAAGGGCGCCCGCCGTCCGGCCGGCGTGCCGGAAACCAGGTTCAAGAAGATCGGCATTCTCGGCGCCGGTTTCATGGGCGCCGGCATCGCCTTTGTCACCGCCAAGGCAGGTATCCCGGTCGTGCTGCTCGACCGCGACATGGCTTCGGCCGAAAAGGGCAAGGCGCATTCCGACAGCCTGATCTCGGATCAGGTCAAGAAGGGCCGCGCCAAGACCGCGGATAAGGACAAACTCCTGTCGCTGATCACGCCGACGGCAGACTATGCTGACCTCGCCGGCTGCGATCTGGTGGTCGAGGCGGTGTTCGAGGATTCAGCCGTCAAGAAGGCTGCCACCGAACAGGCGGAAGCGGTGCTGAAATCGTCGGCGATATTCGCCTCCAACACCTCGACCATCCCGATCACCGCGCTGGCCAAGAATTCGACGCGGCCGAAGAATTTTGTCGGCATCCACTTCTTCTCGCCGGTCGACAAGATGATGCTGGTCGAGATCATTCTGGGCAAGAAGACCGGCGACAAGGCGCTTGCCACAGCCATCGACTTCGTGCGCGCCATCAAGAAGACGCCGATCGTCGTCAACGACACGCGCGGCTTCTACGTCAACCGCTGCGTGCTGCGTTACATGTCGGAAGCCTACAAGATGCTGATCGAGGGCGTTCCGGCGCCGATGATCGAGAATGCCGCCAAGGCCGCCGGCATGCCGGTCGGTCCGCTGGCGCTGACCGATGAGACGGCGATCGACCTGGCTCAGAAGATCATGAAACAGACCATCAGGGACCTCGGTGACAAGGCCGTCGATCCGAGGCAGATGGCGCTGATCAACACGCTGGTCGATACCCATGGCCGCTTCGGCCGCAAGAACGGCAAGGGCTTCTACGACTATCCGGCGAAGCCCGCCAAGAAGAAGCTGTGGCCGGGCCTGAAAGACCTTTATCCGCAGCTGAAGGCCGAGAAGGTCGACTATAACGAGCTGCAGCAGCGCCTGCTGGTCACCATCGCGCTGGAAGCAGCAAGGGTGATGGAAGAAGGCATTGTCACCGATCCACGTGAGGCCGATGTCGGCTCCATCCTGGCGTTCGGCTTCGCCCCGTTCACCGGTGGCGCGCTGTCCTATATCGACGGCATCGGCGCCAAGGAGTTCGTCAGGATCGCCAAGGGCCTGCAGAAGAAATACGGCGCCGAGTTCAAGGCGCCCAAGCTGCTGCTCGACCTGGCTGAGAAAGGCGAGACCTTCTACCAGCGCTTCGACCCCTATGCGAAGGGTGAGGTGAAGAAGGCCGCTTGATCTAGCGCCCCATGTACGTCTGGGGGCGTCTGGCGCGCATGATGGCCACGGCAAGGCGCCGTGGCCCCTATGTGGTCGGTAGCGAAAGCCGGCTGGCTTTCCGCTGCCTGCCAACCGACATCGACTTCAACAGCCATCTCAACAACGCCCGCTACATGATGCTGGCCGATCTTGGCCGCATCGACATCTTCCTGCGCATTGGCCTCATCGCGCTGGCGCGCAAGAAAGGCTGGGCGCCGATGATCGGCGGGCTGCAGGTGGCCTATGTGCGCGAGATCAGGTTGTGGCGGCGCTTCGAAGTGGTGTCCTCGATCGAAACCTGGGAGGGCACGCAGGTCATCGGCAGGCACCGGTTTGTCCTCGACAATGGCGAGACGGCCGCGCTGATTATGACCACGGGCGGCGTCTACGACCGTGGCGGCCGTCGCTTTGTTGACATAGACGAAGTCGTGGCGGCACTTGGCCATTCGACAGCACCGCGCCCGCCGACGGAGGTGGAGCGGATTTTCATGACCTCTCACCAAAATTTGCGCAGCCTGGCCAAGTCGGGCGACTGAACCGCCGGTGGACAAAGCCGTGGCCGAGCGCTAGAAGGAAAAGGTATTTTTTCCTGTTTCGAGGGAGAGCGGATTGCTCTCGCATGATCGTGTTTGGGCCGCCATCGACGCTCTCGCCGAGCGTTATTCGCTGTCGGCCTCGGGTCTGGCCAGGCGTGCCGGGCTTGATTCGACCGCGTTCAACAAGTCGAAGCGGCTGTCCTCGGATGGGCGGCCTCGCTGGCCCTCGACCGAATCGCTGGCCAAGATCATCGAGGCGACCGGTGCCTCGCTCGACGAATTCACCGGGCTGGTCGAAGGCCGCGCCAAGACCGCTTCAGGCCAGGCAGCCGCGCAGCGTTCAGCGGTGCCGCTGCTCGGCTTTGCCCAGGCCGGCGCCGGAGGCTTCTTCGACGATGCCGGCTATCCCTCCGGCCAGGGCTGGGATCTGGTCGAGCTTCCGGCGCGGGCGACGGAAACCTCCTATGCGCTGAAGGTGCAGGGCGATTCCATGCTGCCGCTCTACCGCAATGGCGATGTGCTGATCGTCGAGCCGGGCGCCGCCACCCGTAAGGGCGACCGCGTCGTCGTCAAGACCAATGCCGGCGAGGTCATGGCCAAGGTGCTCGACCGTCAGACGACGAAGTCGATCGTGCTGATCTCGCTCAATCCCGACCACCCGGACCGCGACATCGCGATGCGCGATGTCGAATGGGTGGCGCGGATCGTCTGGGCAAGCCAGTAGTGCGGCTGCTCCAACTGGCCTTGGCTGTGCTGGCGATCCCGGCGATGGTGGCCTTGGTTGTCGCTGGCGGCCGCGTCCTGCAGCCCGAGCAGAGCAGCGTCGCAGTCGATCAGATCGACCCGGGCATTGACGCCGTGCCCGAGGAGCCGGCAACGTCGGCCATTCCCGAAACCCAGCCCGCCAAGCCTGCGTTGCCTTCGCCTCCGGTGCATTCGAGGGCGATCGATCCCGAGGCCATCGCGCCGCCGCCGCTGCCGCCAGAGGAGCTCGAACGGGTCGAACCGCGGGCACCGCTGAGCGATCTCGCGCTGGCCGGACCGCCCAGGCCGCGCCGGCCGAAAGCAGTCGACGACTGGGGCGGGACAAAACTGTTCCAGCCGGTCGCATCCGCCGCCGGCCTGATCGAAGCCAATGGTTATTCCGTGGCCGTCTCCGGCATCGACATCGTCAAGGAGGACGAGACCTGCACCGATGACGGCAAGTCCTGGGCTTGCGGTGTTCGCGCGCGCACCGCATTCCGGTCTTTCCTGCGCGGCCGGGCCGTGGCGTGCAAGGTGCCGCCGGAGGCCGACAGCGCGCTGGTAGCCGCCGAATGCCGCATCGGCAAGCAGGATGTCGGCCAATGGCTGGTCGAAAACGGCTGGGCGCGTGCGGTCGCGGGCGGCCCCTATGTCGAAGCGGGCGACAAGGCGCGCGACGCCAAAAAGGGCATCTTCGGCGCCGCGCCCGATCTTGGCGGCCTGCCGCCGGCGCCAACGCCGGTTGCCGCACCGACGGCGTCGCAACCGATCCTCGATGCCCCGGCGACAGACACGCAGTCGGTCGGGACGGAAATTATGCCGCCAACTGACCAGCCAGCGCCCGCTCAATGAGGGCGCGCGTCTCGGCAATGCCGTAAAGCGCTGCGAACGAGCCGAAGCGCGGGCCGCGTTCCTGGCCGATCAGCACCTGGTAGATCATCTGGAAGAAGGCGCCGGAAACGCCGGGACCGCCGTCCGGGCTCTGCTTGGAATGGTCCTGGTAGCGCTCGATCTTGCGCGCGACGTTGAGCGAAGCGTTCTGGATAGCCTCGCCGTCAGCACCGGCCGGCAGGGCGGCCAGCGCCTCCGACAGCTTCGTCAGTGCCTCGCGCTCGACCGCGTCGGCGGCTCGATAGACCTTGGCCGGCCGCACGAAATCGTCGAAATAGCGGATGGCGAAGCCGACCAGCTGGTCGAGCTCGGGATGCGTTGACGGCGTCACGCCGGATGTGTGGCGCAAGATGAAGCCCCACAGCACATCCTTGTTCTGCGCATTGGAGGCGCTGACCAGGTTGAGCAGCAGCGAAAACGGCACCGGCAGGTCGATCGCCGGCGGCTTGCCGTCATGCATGTGCCAGACCGGATTGCCCAGCCGCTCCTTCCAATCCTGCCGCGGATAGGCGCCGAGGAATGTGTAGTATTCGTCGACGGCGCGCGGGATGACGTCGAAATAGAGCTTTTTCGCCTGCCTGGGCCGCTGGTACATGTAAAGGCCGAGGCTTTCGGTCGGCGCATAGCGCAGCCATTCGTCGATGGTCAGCCCGTTGCCCTTCGACTTCGAGATCTTCTGGCCGTTCTCGTCGAGGAACAGCTCGTAGACGAAATGCTCCGGCGCGCGTCCGCCGAGGATGTTGCAGATGCGGTCGTAGACCACCGCGTTGGTCTGGTGGTCCTTGCCGAACATTTCGAAATCGACGCCGAGTGCCGCCCAGCGCATGCCGAAATCCGGCTTCCACTGCAGCTTCACCCTGCCGCCGGTCACCGAAAGCGTGGTCTCGGTGCCCTCATCGTCGAAGGTGATGGTGCCCGCCTTGGCGTCGACATGCTTCATCGGCACGTAGAGCACCCGGCCGCTCTTCGGCGAAATCGGCAGGAACGGGCTGTAGGTCGCCTGGCGCTCCGGCCCGAGCGTCGGCAGCATCACCGCCATGATCTGGTCATAGCGCTCGGCGGCGCACACCAGCATCGCGTCGAAGCGGCCGGCCTTGTAGTACTGCGTCGCGCTGGCGAACTCGTAGTCGAAGCCGAATGTATCGAGGAAGCGGCACAGCATCACATTGTTGTGGTCGGCAAAGCTTGCATAGTCGCCGCCAAACGGATTGGGCACCGAGGACAGCGGCATATGCAGGTATGGCTCAAGGGCGGCGCGATCCGGCACATTGTCCGGGATCTTGCGCATGCCGTCCATGTCGTCGGAGAAGCACAGAAGCTTGGTCTTGATCTTGTTTCCGGTCAACACGTGGAAGGCATGGCGCACCATCGAGGTGCGCGCCACCTCGCCGAACGTGCCGATATGCGGTAGGCCTGACGGACCGTAGCCGGTCTCGAACAGGACGGTCTCGGGAAAGTCGGCGCCTTTGTAGCGGTCGATGATCTTTTTGGCTTCCTCGAACGGCCAGGCCTTGCTTTCGGCTGCCGCCGCAAGCTCGGGGTTGAGATCGGCGATGTTTGATCCCGTCATGTCGCTGTCTTCCAAATTACGCACCGGCATCGCCGGATCGGAGTTTTTCAACCGGTCTCTAGGCGTGCACGCCTTGGGCGTCAACGCGCGCGGCGGTTTTTCCTTGCGGCGCGGAGACCGCGTTCCTACCTTCGAAACCCAATATCAAGGAGTTTTGAATGCCGCTGCCGTCCACGCATGAAGCCCTGATCTACCTGATGGTCATCACCTCGGCTTCCGACCGCGACATGACCGATGTCGAACTGGCGCGCATCGGCGACGTCGTCCGCAGCTGGCCGGTTTTCGAGGATTTCAAGCAGGACAGGCTGATTGCCATCGCGCAGGATTGCCAGAAGATGCTGAATGAAAAGGACGGGTTGGAAGGCGTTCTCGAGCGTGTTGGCAAGGCTTTGCCCGAGCGGCTGCACGACACCGCCTATGCCGCCGCCTTCGAGGTCGCCGCCGTCGATCTCGAAATGCGCATGGAGGAATTGCGGGTGTTGCAGCTCATTCGGCGCCAACTCGATCTCGACACGCTGACCGTCGCGGCAATCGCCCGCGGGGCCAAGGCGCGGCTACGCACGCTGACTTGAAAGTCTCGCTGGTAGGGGCTGTTGAAATTCAGGTCAGGCCGAGTCGAGAATGGCTGATGCCGAGAACCGGAGCGGAGCGTACTTGAAGTATGTGAGCGCCTGAAGCGCAGGTGTCAGCCCGTTCGCAGGCCGGCATCCTCTGAATATCAGCAGCCCCTAGAAAAAGCTGACCGGGAAATAGCGTAGATAGAATTCGGCAAAGGTGCCCTTCACCGAGATTTCCTGCAGCGCGTAGTCCATCGCCGCGGCCAGCGCCGGATCGCCGGCCCTTGTGGCGATGGTCATGCCGGAACCCAGATATTCCGGGGCAAGGTACGGACCGCCCGCAAAGCGGCAGCAGCCGGCCGCGTCCTTGCCGCCAAGCCAGAAGGAAAACCGCATGCCGTCGCCGAAGGCGGCGTCGATCTTGCCGCTTTTCAAATCGCTGTAGAGGTCTTCGGGGCTGTTGAAGGGGACGATCTGCACCGTGCCGAAATAATCGCGCAGCATCTTTTCATGCGCCGCGCCAGCCAGCACGCCGACCCGCTTGCTGCGCAATTTGTCGAGGATAGGCTCGGCGAAGGCCTTGGTCTTCGGCATGATGAAGCGCGCCGGAAACTGCAGATAGGAGCGCGAAAAACTGTATTTCGCCCGTGATTCCGGCGTCGCGGCGATTCCGGCGATGATCGCTTCGCCTTCGCCCTTCTGCAGCGCCTCGTCGAGTTCGGCCCAGGGCAGCGCCTGGATCTGGCATTTGTCGGCGATGTCGAGTTCAGCGCAAATCGCCCGCGCCAGGTCGATGTGGAAGCCGGACAGCCGGCCAGCGCCGTCGAGAAAATTGAAGGGCGGGAAATCGGTTGTGGTCAGGAATCGGAGCCTGGGCAGCGCCGAGAGATCTGGTTTCGGCAGCCGTTCCTTGGCGTCCCAAAGCACCGGCACCTGCGGTCCCGCCGCGCGCGCAACGCCGGCAAACGGCTGCGCTCCGGCCAGCAGCGACAGCAAGGCAACGGCTATCCAGCGAAATGTCACGAAAGAACTCCGACCGTTCTGCCATTGGCTTTTGGTACGAAAACGGTGCAGGCACAATTGTTTTTGATTTCAAGGGGCAACTTTCGGGTTATAATTTAGTGAGGTTGCAAATAGCTGCGCAGATTCGGTCCGAGGGCAAGCGGTCGCTGCGCTAGAAAAACCAAATATGCGACTTGCAATCCGGGGTTGATGGCAAAGTGCGGATCAGGCACGTAACATCAGTCTCAAGAGCAGTAGGCAACATGGGGTTGATGTTGCGATGGGTCATTTTGACCAGACACTGGAATATATTGACCAGGTGCAGCGTGCCGGCACGGCGGCTGAGGTGTGCGAGCGGCTACTCAGTGTCACCTCGAATTTCGGATTGACGGCCCTGATAGCCGCGACAGTGCCGCAGCCCGGCATGTCAAGCAGCCAGCAGAAGGACCATGTGCTGCTCTGCGATTGGCCTAATGAATGGCTGGAGCGTTACCTGACGCGCAACTATGTCGACCACGATCCGGTCGTCAGCCACTTGAAACAGTTGCGGGCGCCATTCCAATGGCGCGAGGCCGTCCAGAGGATGCCCGCCGACAAGAGCAGCGACGAGGTGATGCGCGACGCTCGCGAATTCAAGCTGCGTGACGGCCTCGCCTTCCCGCTGATCACGCTCGAAGGCCAGATCGCGCTGGTTTCGCTGGGCGGTGAGGCGGTCGAGCTGTCCTACGCCGAATTCGCAATGGTCTCGCTGGCCTCCACCTATGCCCTCGGCCGCGCCATGCAGCTTCAAACGACGGCCAGCAAGGTTATCGATCACATTGAATTGACGCCGCGCGAGCGCGAATGCCTGCAATGGGCGGCGGTTGGCAAATCCGAGTGGGAAATTTCGCAGATCCTCGGCATCTCGGAGCATACCTCGGAGAAACACCTTCTCAACGCCAAGAGCAAACTGGGCGCCGCCAATCGCGTGCAGGCAGTCGCCGAGGCAATCAGACACGGCTATATCAGCTAGGCCGGTTCTGGCGGCCCCGAAATTATTGGCCGCCCCGTTGGCCTAATTATCTTCAGGAAAGACCGACCCTGTCGTCCTCTTGAGACGGCTAATGCTTTCTTAACGCCAAATGCAGACTGGGCGCCGCCAAACGGGCAAGCCGTCGCGGAGGCGATTAGGCACGGCTATATTAGCCATGGCGGCTGTGGCAGCCCAGAAATTCTTGCCAACACCTTCGCGCAATTTTTTCGGGAAACCCGACCGTATCTTCCTCTTAAGCCCAGGAGACGGCCAATGCTATTTTCCCTCACCACTCAACAATTGATGGAGCGCCCCGACCTATGGGAGGCGGTCCATCGCCTGCGCTATAAGATCTTCGTCGATGAGATGCGGTGGGCCGATCTCGATCGCCCGGACGGCCTCGAGATCGATCAATTCGACCATGATGCAGCCGAACACCACCTTGTCATCCGCAATGGCGAGCTTGCCGGCTATCAGCGCATGCTGCCGACCACGCGGCCGCATCTCCTGAGCGACGTGATGCCGGAACTCTGCGAGGGAAGGCGCCCTTCGGGACCGAATGTCTGGGAGCTCACCCGCTACGCGGTGGCGCCAGGCTTTCGCGATGGCAAGCGCGGCGTGTCTACGGTCGGCACCGAGCTGATCGCCGGCTTCGTCGAATGGGGCCTTGGTCGCAATATCAATCAGGTCATTATCGAGGTCGAGCCGGTATGGGTGCTGCGGACACTGCAACTGCATTTCCTGGCAACGCCGCTCGGCTACCAGCGCACCTATGGCAACCAGCAGGTCGTCGCCACCTTGCTGACCTTCAACGACCACACGCTCGATGTCGTGCGCTCACGCCGCAACCATCACGCCCCCGTGTTGGCCAGAGGCACGCCCGACATGATCGGCATGCGGCAGGCGTCGTGAGATCGGAGACGACGAGATGAGCTTTGACGCCCACCCCGAACTGCGCGGCCACACGCTGGTCGTCACCGTGTCGTCGCATGACGGCCGGCCGTTCTGGACAGGCGCGCCTATGCAAGCCTGGCCAGGGCCTTCCATGAAGCCGCCGTCGACGACAAAGGCCTGTGTTGACGGCGATGCTGTCGGCGTCGGCGGCACCACCTTATTCCAATGCGGCTCTGCAGGACGACACCACGCTGAAGCGGCTGCAGCGGATCGCCCGCCTGGCTGCATGACGCCAGCACGTTTGCAGTAAAGCCGGACAACAGAGCCCATCCCGTATCAGGGATGGGCTCTGTGCCTTCAGCCTCTACTTCTCCAGGAATGACGGCCCTTCGCCGATGATCTTCTTGTCTTCCTTGCCGATGGCGTCGAGATCGCGCCCATCATAGGGCAACGACAACAGGATGCGCCGCATGGCGGCCAGCCGCGAGCGTCGTTTGTCGTTGGCCCGCAGGATGATCCATGGCGCGAACTGCTTGTGCGTGCGCTCGACCATCTGGTCGCGGGCCTTGGTGTAATCGTCCCATTTGGTGATGCCGGCAATGTCGATCGGCGAGAACTTCCAGTTCTTCAGCGGAGACCAGCGGCGATCGTGGAACCGTTCGAGCTGGGTTTCGCGGCCGATGTTCAGCCAGAATTTGAAGAAATAAATGCCTTCATTGGAGATCATCCGTTCGAAATGCGGCGTCTCGTCGAGAAATTTCTCATGCTGCTCCGGCGTACAGAAGCCCATCACCGGCTCGACGCCGCCGCGATTGTACCAGGAGCGGTCGAAGGTGACGAATTCCCCCGATGTCGGGAAATGGTCGACATAGCGCTGGAAGTACCACTGCCCGACTTCCGTCGGTGTCGGCTTGGTCAGAGCCACGTTGCGCGCGGTGCGAGGGTTGAGATACTGGCGCAGCACGAAGATGGTGCCGCCCTTGCCGGCGGCATCGCGCCCCTCGAACAGCGCCATCACACGCTTGCCGGTCGCCTGCAGCCAGGCCTGCGCCTTGACCAGCTCGATCTGCAGCCGCTCCAACGTCTCGTCATATTCCTCGCCCTTCATTTTCTTGTCGTAGGGATAGTCGCCGGCGGTCAGCTTGTTGTCCTCGATCCAGCTGGGAAGCTCGGGGTTCTCGATATCGAACTCCCGCTCCTTGCCGTCGATCCTGATCTTCAGCGGACCTTTTGCCGGCTCTGCCGCGGGACTTTCCTTGGGTTTTTTCATCGAGACGAACCTTTCCAGCTTGCGGACTCATGCTATGGGGGGCCACTACAGCGCCTCGCGTCCCGTTTGGACGCGCAAAGGACGCTGTAGCATTTTTGATTTGCGCATGATCCTTTCCGAAAATCGATTCCGATTTTCGGGGTCATGCGGGAAGCCGGTCCAGCGGAAGTTTCATTCGACCGGCGCAAGGTGCAGGACGCGTGAATGGCTGACACCGGCGCAGAGCGGATAACCACGGCGCAGGCGCTAAGGGCCAGGGTGTGGAACGGCCGCTGGCTGATCGCCGCGGGCATCGTTGCTGTCGCGGCCGTCTATGGTTTCGCCGGCATGTCCGTCTATGTCGTTCTGCTCGCCTGTGCGGTGCTGCTTGCCGCCGCGATGCTGCCGACCGGCGGCGCCAGCCAGTCCATCCAGAGCGATGCCGCGATCGAGTCGAGCGGGCTGCAGCGGCTTTCCGGTGAATATCTCGCGGCTGCCGTTGCCGATCCGTTGATCATCTTCGACCGAACCGCCACCATCGTCCATGCCAACGCCGCAGCCTTCGCCGCCTTTGGCGGCATCGCGCCCGGCCTGTCACTGTCGTTGAAATTCCGCGCCCCTGAGATGCAGGCACTGCTTGACAGCGTGCTGTCGGGAACGGTCGCTTCGGATGCCGTCGACTACACCGAGAAACTGCCGGTCGAACGGGCCTACCGGGTCAGCGCGTCCTCGGTCGGCCACGCCACCGATCTCTTTGTGCTGGTGTTCAAGGACCAGAGCGAGACGCGCCGAATCGACCGCATGCGCGCCGACTTCATCGCCAATGCCAGCCATGAGTTGCGCACCCCGCTGGCCTCGATCTCGGGCTTCATCGAGACGTTGCGGGGTCCGGCCCGCAACGATCCGGCGGCGCGCGAGCAGTTCCTGCAGATCATGCAGAACCAGACCGGCCGCATGGCACGCCTGATCGACGACCTGCTGTCGCTGTCGCGACTGGAAATGAAGCCCTATCTGAAGCCGGGCACCGAGGTCGATCTGCGCCAGACCATCGACAGCGTCATCGACTCGCTCGGCCCGCTCGCCAGGGAAAACAGCGTCGTCATCGAGCGCGACTATGCCGAGGGGCCGCTCGACGTGCCTGGAGACCGCGACGAGCTGTTCCAGGTGTTCGAGAACCTGTTGGAGAACGCCTGCAAATACGGTCAGCCGGGCGGACGTGTCACGGTGTCGATCGGCAGCAGCGAGGCCGGTCCCGAACCAGGCATCGACGTCACCATCAGGGACTACGGTCCAGGCATCCCCGAAGAGCACATCCCGCGCATTACCGAGCGCTTTTACCGCATCGATGTCGAGAGCAGCCGCACCCAGAAAGGCACCGGCCTTGGCCTGTCCATCGTCAAGCACATCTTGACGCGTCACAACGCCAGACTTTCGATCAAGTCGGAAGTCGGCAAGGGCGCGGCGTTCACGGTCCATTTGCCGGCGCGCTGAGGCAGTACTATTTGCTAACTGCCTGTTTCTTCTTTCTGTCATCAGGCAAGCGTATCAGCACAGGATTCGAGGAAACGACTCAAAAGGCCAAGGATTCTAGGAAGGCATTTGATCCATGCAGTCCGTACACATCGTCAGCGCCTATGACGAAGAGCTGAAATATCTGTCGAAACGCATCGCTGCGATGGGCGGGCACGCCGAGCGTATGGTCGAGCAGGCAATCCAGGCCCTGGTCAATGCCGATCCCGGCCTCGCCCAGAAGGTTATCCGCGACGACATTGTCCTCGACGAGGGCCAGCGCGAAATTGACGATAAGGCCATCGTCATCATCGCCAAGCGCCAGCCGATGGCGACGGATCTGCGCGAGATTGTCGGCGCGATCCGTATTTCCGCCGACCTCGAACGGGTCGGCGACCTCGGCAAGAATGTCGCCAAGCGGGTGGTGAGTGTCATTGACGGCCGCCAGCCGACCAGCCTGTTTCGCGGTCTCGAGGCGCTGGCCGAGCTCGCATTGACCCAGCTCAAGGAAGTGCTCGACGTCTATGCCTCGCGCTCCGTCGACAGAATAGGCTTCGTTCGCGATCGCGACGATCAGATCGACGCCATGTACACCTCGCTGTTTCGCGAGCTTTTGACCTACATGATGGAAGATCCGCGCAACATCACGCCGTGCACGCATCTGCTGTTCTGCGCCAAGAACATCGAGCGCATCGGCGACCACGCCACCAACATCGCCGAGACCATCTATTACATCGTCACTGGCGACCAGTTACCGGCCGAGCGGCCGAAAGGCGACAAGACCGACAAGGTTGCGCTTCCGCAGACGGTGCCGGTCAAGTGAACAGCCGCCTCTCGAACGCTTAATCATATTGCGCTAAGCTATCGCAGCGTTAAGCTTCTCAGGTTCTGCTTCCGGAGGCTGCGATGGAATATGTCCGAGAGTTCAAGCCGGCGCCGGCATCGTCCGGCATCATCGCGTCGAGCGTCTACACCGCCGGCAAGCGCATCGCCGACATCCCGATCGAAGAGGCCGGCGACTGGGCGAAGAAATCGGGCCATGTCGTCTGGATCGGGTTGCTCGAACCCGACCGCGAGCTGTTGCTGCGCGTCAAGGCGCAATTCCATTTGCATGAGCTGGCGATCGAAGACGCCGAGCATCCGCATCAGCGGCCCAAGATCGAGCAATATGGCGATGCCCTGTTCATCGTCGCCCGCACCGCCCAGTTGATCGACGGCCGCGTCACCTTCGGCGAAACCCATCTGTTTGTAGGCTCAGGCTATATCGTCAGCGTCAGGCATGGTCCGTCGACCTCCTATGCCGCCGTGCGCCAGCACTGGGAAAGCTGCCCGCACTCGCTGGCCAAGGGCGAGGACTTCGTCCTCTATGCCATTCTCGACTTCATCGTCGACAATTACATGCCGGTGCTGGAGCAGATCGAGGACGAGGTCGAGGCGATCGAGGACAAGATCCTGCTGAAGCCGATGACCGGTCCCGACATAGAGCGGCTCTATATGCTGCGCCGCGATCTATTGCGCCTGCGCAATGCCGCACTTCCCTTGGTCGAGGTCTGCCGCCGGCTGACCAGCGCCGAACTGCCGCAGATCCATGCCGCTATGCACCCGCTGTTTCGCGATGTGACCGACCACATCCGCACCGTCCAGGAAAAAATCGACAGTCTGCGCGAGGTTCTGGCCTTCGCCTTCGAAGCCAGTCTGCTGGTTGGCCAAAGCCAGGAAACTGCGAATACCAAGAAGCTGGCGTCATGGGCCGCCATACTGGCGGTGCCGACGGCGTTCGCCGGCATATACGGCATGAATTTCGACGACATGCCGGAACTGAAGATGGAATACGGCTACCCGGTAGTGCTGACCGCGATCGCCTGCATCTGCGTGTTTTTGTACTGGCGGTTTCGCAAGAATGGCTGGCTGTGAAAGAGAGCGAATAGCGAATAGCAAAAACGGCTTGCTCCTGTCCCAGAAGCCAAGCCGTTTCTATTCGCTATTCGCTATTCGCTATTCGCTATTCGCTATTCGCTATTCGCTATTCGCTATTCGCTCACCGGCTCCGCCGCCGCTCCGAAGCCGGCTGAAACGCGACCCTTGCGTGATATTTGCAATAGGGACCGGTTTCGGCCGCCTCGTTGCCGCAGAAGTTGAAGTCTTCCGACAGCGGATCGCCATTCGGCCATTTGCAGGTCCGCTCGGTGAGGTCGGTAAGCTGCAGATGCCGCGAGATCGGCACGACGACGTTTTCGACCGGGCGGATGTAGTGGCGAGCCACCGGCTCGGCGTCGAACTGCGCCTGCAGCGCTGTCGCACCGATCGAGGTGGTGACGTGGCGTTGCGTGGTTGCGGCGCGCGACACAGACTTCTGGATGGATGATCCCTGCGCCGTCTTCTTCTGGCGCGCCGGCGTTGCGGTCGAGCGTCCGCGGCCCGACAGCTTCAGCCGATGCACCTTGCCGATGACGGCGTTGCGGCTGACCCCGCCAAGTTGTGCGGCGATCTGGCTTGCGCTCAAGCCCTCCGACCACAGCTTTCTGAGAAGTTCGACCCGCTCGTCAGTCCAGTTCATGAGACCGCGCTCCTGCTAAGCGTGCGGCAGCCGGAATCCATTCCCGACCCGGCAACCTTTGCCGGGGCAGACACCACATATATTAGGTGATTAGGTCCGCCGCACGAAATCTAGTTATTTCCCGACTACAATTACCTCATGTGTTGACTCGGTGACAAGAGTCCCAGGTGCAACACGAATCGGTTTTTTCGGTTTTCCCCAACTTGCCCGGTCGCTTATGAGCCGGCGTCCCGTCGGGAGCTTGCCGCGCGCCTTTGCACGACGTTTTCGTTGACTTCATGGCCGAAAAACACGATAAGCCGCACAAGGCCGCCGCTTTGGCGGCTTTTTTGATTTTCCGGTACCGGAGACGCATATAATGAGCGGTTCGGCGCTTTACGAGACCTTTACTCGCGCACCCCTGGCCTTCGACCATGGCGAAGGCACTTGGCTGGTTACCGACAAGGGCGAGCGATATCTCGATTTTGCTGGCGGCATCGCGGTCAATTCGTTGGGCCACGGCCATCCGCATCTGGTCTCGGCGCTGACCGAGCAGGCGGCCAAGCTCTGGCATGTCTCCAATCTCTACGAGATCCCTGGGCAGACCCGGCTCGGCGAGCGGTTGGCTGAGGCCACCTTCGCCGACAAGGTGTTCTTCACCAATTCCGGCGCCGAGGCGCTGGAATGCGCGATCAAGACGGCGCGGCGCTACCAGTTCGTCAAGGGCCATCCCGAGCGCTTCCGCGTCATCACCTTCGAAGGCGCCTTCCATGGCCGTACGCTGGCGACCATCGCCGCGGGCGGCCAGTACAAATATCTCGAAGGCTTCGGCCCCAAGGTCGAAGGTTTCGACCAGGTCGGCTTCGACGACATCGATGCCGCCGAGAAGGCGATCACGCCGGAGACCGCGGCGATCCTGATCGAACCGGTGCAGGGCGAGGGCGGCATCCGCCCGGTGCCGACGCAATCGCTGAAGCGGCTGCGCCAGCTCTGCGACCAGCACGGCCTGCTGTTGATCTTCGACGAGGTCCAGTGCGGCATCGGCCGTACCGGCAAGCTGTTCGCGCATGAATGGACCGGCGTGACGCCCGACATCATGGCGATCGCCAAGGGCATTGGCGGCGGCTTCCCGATGGGCGCGTGCCTCGCCACCGACGAGGCTGTCGTCGGCATGACGGCCGGCGTGCATGGCACCACCTTCGGCGGCAATCCGTTGGCTATGGCGGTCGGCAATGCCGTGCTCGACGTGGTGCTGGAAGACGGTTTCCTCGAAGACGTCCAGCGCAAGGCATTGCTGATGAAGCAGGGCCTGGCGGCAGTCGCCGACGAATTTCCCGATGTCATCGAAGGCATCCGGGGCACCGGCCTGATGCTCGGCCTGAAATGTGCCATGCCCAACACCAAGGTCAACATGGCGTTACGCGACCAGCATCTGCTGGCAGTACCGGCCGGCGACAACGTCATTCGCCTGCTGCCGCCGCTCACCGTCACCGATGCCGAGATCAAAGAGGCGCTCGACCGCATCCGCGCCGGCGCCAAGGGCCTGGCCGACGCCATCACCGCGGCCGCCGCGAAGTAACCCCGGAACCATTCCTGATGTCACTTCGCCATTTCACCGATCTTTCCGCCGTTTCCGAAGGCGATCTGCGGTTCATGCTGGACGACGCGGTGGTGCGCAAGGCGCGCCTCAAGGCCGGCGAGCGCACCAGGCCGCTCGAAGGCAAGGTGCTGGCCATGATCTTCGACAAGCCGTCGACGCGCACGCGTGTCTCCTTCGATGTCGGAATGCGCCAGCTCGGCGGCGAGACCATCATGCTGACCGGCACCGAAATGCAGCTCGGCCGCTCCGAGACCATTGCCGACACCGCCAAGGTGCTGTCGCGCTATGTCGACGCCATCATGATCCGCACGACGTCGCATGAGCGGCTGCTCGAGCTGACCGAGAATGCCACCATCCCCGTCATCAACGGGCTGACCGACGACACCCATCCCTGCCAGCTGATGGCCGACATCATGACCTTCGAGGAACATCGCGGTCCGGTTGCCGGCAAGACCATCGCCTGGACCGGCGACGGCAACAATGTGCTGCATTCGCTGCTCGAAGCCTCGGCGCGCTTCCGCTTCAACCTCAATGTCGCCGTGCCGGAAGGCAGCGAACCGGCGCAGAAGCATATCGACTGGTCGAAGACCAATGGCGGCAAGCTGCATTTCACCCGCTCGCCCGAGGAAGCCGTCGACCAGGCCGATTGCATCGTCACCGACTGTTGGGTGTCGATGGGCCAGGAACACCGCGCGCGCGGCCACAATGTTTTCTCGCCCTATCAGGTCAATGCGGCACTGATGGCGAGGGCCAAGCCCGACGCCCTGTTCATGCACTGCCTGCCGGCGCATCGCGGCGAGGAGGTGACGGACGAGGTTATCGACGGGCCGCATTCGGTGGTCTTCGACGAAGCCGAGAACCGGCTACACGCCCAGAAGGCGGTTTTGGCCTGGTGCTTGGGCGCGTGAAATGTCTGGGCGCTTGATCTGCGGGGGCGCGATGCCTATTTGCGCCGCATCACGCAAATCAAGCGCGTTTGGACGCATGCACCCCTCAGGGCCGCATGGCCGCGCCCTGGAGTATTGTCATGTTGGAAACGCATCAAGTGACTGAACACCACCCCAAACTCGGCGAGTTCGGCTACGCCGGCGACGATCATGTCGTGCCGTTCGAGGTCGGCCCGCTCGACGTGCGCGGCCGCACCGTGCAGCTCGGGCCGATGCTCGACGCCATCCTTGGCCGCCACGACTATCCCGAGCCGGTCGCCCGGCTTCTGGCGGAAGCCTGCGTGCTGACGGTGCTGCTTGGCACCTCGCTCAAATTCGAGGGCAAGTTCATCCTGCAGACCCGCACCGACGGGCCGGTCGACATGCTGGTCGCGGATTTCTCCACGCCCTCGGCATTGCGCGCCTATGCGCGCTTCGATGCCGACCGGCTGGAGGCGCTGGTCGCCGCCGGCGAAACCTCGCAGCAGACAATGCTGGGCAGCGGCGTGCTGGCGTTGACCATCGACCAGGGCGCACACACGCAGCGCTATCAGGGCATCGTCCAGCTCGACGGCGAGACGCTGGAAGACGCCGCGCGCACGTACTTCCGCCAGTCGGAGCAGATCCCGACCGATATCAGGCTTTCGGTCGCCAAGCTCCTGACGCCGGGCCTTGGCGGGGCGCGCGAGCAGTGGCGCGCCGGCGGCATCCTGGCGCAGTTCCTGCCGCAGTCGCCCGAGCGCATGCGTGTGCCCGACATTTCGGGCGGCGACGGCGATCCGCGCGACGTGACGAACGAGCCGGCCGACAATTCTTGGCAGGAGTTGCTGGCCCTGCTCGGCACCATCGAGCCGACCGAACTGATCGACCCGACCATCGGCGCCGAGCGTCTGCTCTACCGGCTGTTCCACGAACATGGCGTGCGCGTCTTCGGCGGCGTGCCTGTCGCCGACCAGTGCTCCTGCTCGCGCGACAAGATCCGAGGCATCCTCGAAGGCTTTTCGGCCGAAGAGATCAGGGAGAGCACGCAGGATGGCGGCATCCACGTCGCCTGCGAGTTCTGCTCGACCCAGTACGACTTCGACCCGGCGGAGTTTGCGAAGCAGTGAGGCTTCTTCCTTCTCCCCGTTTCACGGGGAGAAGGTGCCCGAAGGGCGGATGAGGGGCAGCGCCGACTTCGGCGGTTGGCCGCGCCCACATCCGTCATTGCGTGGAAGATAATCTCATCAGCCCGGCGCCGCCCCTCATTGCCCTGCCGGTCATTTCTCCCCGTGAAACGGGGAGAAAGAGGCTAATTCACCGTCCGTCTCGTCCCCGGCAGATCCAGCGAGAAAGCCGGGATGGCGATATCGAACGTCTCGCCCCTTTTGTTGCGCATCGTGTAGTGCCCGACCATGAAGCCGGACGGCGTCGAAAGCGGGCAGCCGGACGTGTATTGGTAGCTGTCGCCCGGATTGAGTTCGGGCTGGTCGCCGACCACGCCGGCGCCGCGCACCTCTTCGACCCGGCCGCTGCCGTCGGTGATGTGCCAGTAGCGCGACATAAGCTGCACGAACTCGTCCGACTGGTTGTCGATCGTCACCTGGTAGCCCCAGACATAGCGGTTCTCCGACGGATCCGAGCGATCCTCCAGATAGAACGGTCTGACCTGCACTTCGATGTTGCGCGTGACTGCGCGGTACATGGGCTGCTCCAAACGATACGGACGAAATCGTCGACGCTCTCCCCCGCACAGTCAACCGTGCGCGTCGTATTCTTGGCCAGACCACTGGTGGGGGCCTGATGGGCAGGTGCCGAACAACAATGTCATTTAAGTGACACATGACAATGATGGTGTGCACGAACCGTGTCGGGCGACTCAGCGCTCTGTCGAACTGTTGAAAACGGTCGCTCGTGGCCGCTTTTTCCCGGAGTGACCAGATCTCGATGGAACTGACATTCATAGCAGCGCTGCTTTCGATACTCCTGCTCCTCTCCAACCTCGCCAGCATTGTGCTGGCCTCGCTTAGCCTGAAGCGGCCGCTCCTCATCACGCCGCCCGCTGCAAAGGCGGCACCAGTCTCGATCGTCGTGCCGTCGCGCGGCGTGGAGGCTTTCACGCGGGAGACGCTTCAGCGCGCCTTCTCCCTCGACTGGCCGCATTACGAGCTGATCTTCTGCGTCGCCCATTCCGAAGACCCCGTGGTCAAGCTTATCAACGCTGCAATCGCCCACCATCCCGAGATTCCGGCACAGCTCCTCATCGGCGATGACCGGGTCAGCGCCAACCCGAAGCTCAACAACTGCGTCAAGGGCTGGCTGGCGGCGCAGCACGACTGGGTCATCCTGGCCGATTCCAACGTGCTGATGCCTGTCGACTACGTACAGCATCTGATGGCGGCCTGGCGGCCGGACACCGGGCTTGTCTGCTCGACCCCGATCGGCTCGCGGCCGGATGGGTTCTGGGCCGAGGTCGAATGCGCCTTCCTCAACACGCTGCAGGCGCGCTGGCAATATGCCGGCGAAGCCCTTGGCCTCGGCTTTGCCCAGGGCAAGAGCATGCTGTGGAACAAGCCGATGCTTGACGCCAATGGCGGCATCGAGGCGCTTGCCGCGGAGATCGCCGAAGATGCTGCCGCGACCAAGCTGGTCAATGGGCTCGGCCTGCACGTCAATCTCGTTGCCTCGCCGTTCGAACAGCCGCTCGGCCAGCGCACCTTTGCCGAGATCTGGTCGCGCCAGACGCGCTGGGCGCGGCTGCGCCGCGTCACCTTCCCGCTGTTCTACACGCCCGAAATCCTGACCGGCGCGGCGGTGCCGTTGCTGCTGGCGCTGGTCGCAGCGGCAAGCGCCGGCGTCAGCCTGCCGACCACGGCCTTGGCTGTCCTGGCCTTTGCCTACGTGCCGGAATGCCTGCTCGCCTGGGCCAAAGGCTGGTATTTGTCGCCGCGCATCGTCACCGCCATGATCGTGCGCGATGTGATGCTTCCCGCCATCTGGGCGCGCGGCTGGCTCGGCGGCGCGGTCGAATGGCGCGGCAATGCCATGACCATCCGCACCAGGGCGATGACGGACCTGGAAGAGGCCTCGTCGGGCGCCTGATCGACGCCGGGCTTTTGCCTCGCTTTTCGGACCAGGCCGCTACTTGGCCGCCTTCAGCGCCTGTTCGACGTCATCGAGCAGATCATCCGTATCCTCGAGACCAACCGACAGCCTCAGCGTTCCCGGCCCGATGCCGAGCTCGGCGCGCGCCTCGTCGCTGAGGTTCTTGTGCGTCGTCGTCGCCGGATGGGTGATCAGGCTCTTGGCGTCGCCGAGATTGTTGGAGATCAGCACGATGTCGAGCGCGTTCTGCAAGGCGAAAGCGGCCTGCTTGCCGCCCTTGACGTCGAGGCAGATCAGCGTCGAGCCGCCAGTCATCTGCTTCTTGACGATATCGGCCTGCGGGTGGTCGGCGCGGCCGGGATAGATGACGCGGGCGATCTGCGGCTGCCCGGCCAGGAAGTCGGCGATCTTGGCCGCACTTTCCGTCTGCTGGCGCACGCGCACGGGCAATGTTTCCAGGCCCTTCAGCAGCGTCCAGGCGTTGAACGGCGACAGGCTCGGACCGGTGTGGCGGAAATAGTCGTGCAGATTCTCGTCGATCCACTTCTTGTCCGACAGGATGATGCCACCCAGGCAGCGTCCCTGGCCGTCAATGTGCTTGGTGGCGGAATAGACGACGATGTGGGCGCCGAGCAGCAAGGGCTTCTGCTGCAAGGGCGTGGCAAAGACATTGTCGACGATCAGCCTGGCGCCGATCGAGGTCGCCAGCGATGCGACGGCGGCAATGTCGACCACTTCCAAGGTCGGATTGGTAGGGCTTTCCAGGAAGAACAGTTTCGTGTTCGGCCTGACCGCCTTTTCCCAGTTGGCGATGTCGGTGCCGTCGACCAGCGTCGCCTCGATGCCGTATTTCGGCGCCAGCGTCTCGACCACCCAGCGGCAGGAGCCGAACAGCGCGCGCGCCGCAACGATATGGTCGCCGGCCTTGGCGCTGCACAAAAGGGCGGCCGTCACCGCCGCCATGCCCGATGCGGTGGCGCGCGCATCTTCGGCACCTTCCAGCGCGCACATGCGCTTTTCGAACATGTCGACGGTCGGGTTGGCGTAGCGCGAATAGATGAAGCCAGGCTCCTCGCCCTTGAAACGGGCTTCGGCGGCCTGTGCCGTTTCATAGACATAGCCTTGGGTCAGGTACATCGCTTCCGACGTTTCGCCGAACTGGGAACGCAGCGTTCCCCCGTGCACGAGTGCGGTCTGAGGCTTCCAGTTACGCTTCTTGGTGCTCATCGTTTTTGTTCCAGACACAAAAAAACCGGCCGCGAAAGTCGCAACCGGTCCATACGGCCTTGCGGCCCGACGGTCCTTTAGCGACTTGTTTAACGTGGCTGCAAGCCGACCGGCCAAATCACCACGGGATAACGACCCTTTAGACCTCAGCCATGCTTGCGTCAATTGCCGGCTTCATTAAGAGGTTTGTACCAGTTGGAATGGAGCCAGCCTTTTGCGGCAGACAGGCATTCTTCCCGATCAGGACATTTCCGCGCTGTTTCAGTCCGGCGCGCTGAAGTCGCCGCGCGCGCTCGACGCCGACCAGGTCCAGCCGGCCAGCCTCGATCTCAGGCTCGGTGACAAGGCTTTTCGCGTACGCGCCTCCTTCCTGCCGGGTCCCGACCATTTGGTGGCCGACAAGCTTCACCGGCTGAAACTGCACGAGTTCAGTCTCGCCGAGGGCGCGGTGCTGGAAACCGGTTGCGTCTACATCGTGCCGCTGCTCGAAAGCCTGGCGCTGCCTGCAAACGTGTCCGCCTCGGCCAATCCGAAGAGTTCGACCGGACGGCTCGATATCTTCACCCGGGTGATGACCGATCGCGGCCACGAGTTCGACAAGATCGCCGCCGGCTATCATGGGCCGCTCTATCTGGAGGTCAGCCCGCGCACCTTCCCGATTGTCGTGCGTGCGGGCTCGCGGCTGTCGCAGATCAGATTCCGCACCGGCAATGCACTCCTGTCGGAGAGCGAACTCAAGGAATTGCACCACGCGGAAATGCTGGTGGCGACCGAGCCGCCCAACATTTCCGGCGGCGGCATTGCGCTGTCCATCGACCTTGACGGCGATCGGAACGGCCTGGTGGGCTATCGCGGCAAGCATCACACCGGACTGGTCGACGTCGACAAGCGCGCCGCGCAGAACGTCGTCGATTTCTGGGAGCCGCTCTACAAGAGCGGCGCCGGCGAACTGGTGCTCGATCCCGACGAATTCTACATCCTGGTCAGCCGTGAGGCGGTGCACGTGCCGCCGCTCTACGCCGCCGAGATGACGCCCTTCGATCCGCTGGTCGGTGAATTCCGCGTCCACTATGCCGGCTTCTTCGATCCCGGCTTCGGCCATTCGGCGTCCGGCGGCACCGGCAGCCGGGCAGTGCTCGAAGTGCGCAGCCACGAAGTGCCGTTCATTCTCGACCATGGCCAGATCGTTGGCCGGCTGGTCTACGAGCACATGCTGAAGCGGCCGCAGGCGCTGTACGGCACCGATCTCGGTTCCAACTACCAGGCCCAAGGCCTGAAACTCTCCAAGCATTTCCGAACCGCCGGCTGAAGCTTGATCACCGCCAGGCAAAATACTTGCCTGCGTTGCCCCGCCATGCTTGGCTGCCTTTCGGTGGCCGGCAAGAGACCGGCGCGTAAGGGGAACCAAAAATGCAGATATCAAGATGGATCATATCGGCAGCCGGCGCTGCCATGCTGGTGATGGCGGCCGGCTCGCTGGCACAGGCGCAGGAAAAATTGAAGATCGGCACTGAGGGCGCCTATCCGCCCTTCAACACCATCACCGCGGACGGCAAGGTCGAAGGCTTCGACATCGATATCGCCAATGCGCTCTGTGCGCAGATGAAGGTTGAATGCGAGATTGTCACCCAGGACTGGGACGGCATCATTCCGGCGCTGCAGGCGAAAAAATTCGACGCCATCATCGCCTCGATGAGCATCACCGAGGAGCGCAAGAAGCAGGTGGCCTTCACCAACAAATACTACACCACGCCGCTGGCGCTTGTGGCGCCGAAGGACAGCGACCTCACCTCCACCGAACCGGCCGCCCTTGCCGGCAAGACGGTGGGCGCGCAGGCCTCGACCACCCAAGCCGACTACGCCCAGAATGCCTACGGCAAGGCCGGTGCCGAGGCAAAACTTTATCCGACCCAGGAAGAGGCGATTACCGACCTGCAGAATGGCCGCCTCGATGCGGTGATTTCGGACAAGTTCGTGCTGATGGACTGGCTGAAGAAGGCGAGCGACGGCTGTTGCAAGCTGGTCGGCGACGTCAAGGGCACCGAGACGCAAGCGGGCATCGCCGTGCGCCTGGAAGACACCGCCCTCCGCGACAAGCTCAACGCGGCCATCGACGCCATCGTCGCCGACGGCACCTACAAGAAGATCCAGGCCAAGTATTTCGATTTTGATATTTATTGAGGGTGAGCTGCCGCGCCTTCCCTTCTCCCCCAGGGGGAGAAGGGAAGGGCGCTATGTCACAACGCTTTCACCGCCACCTTCACCGGCTGCTCGATTTCCAGCGGGTTGCGCAGCGGCAGGCCGAAATCCCCGGCTTCGATCTCGAAGACGTCGCCGGCTTCAGTCCTGATGCCGTCGGCGAAGGACAGCGTCGCCGTGCCGAACATGTGGACATGCACGTCGCCAGGCTGGCGGAAGGCTGAATATTTGAAGTGGTGATGCTCGAGATTGGCGATGGTGTGCGACATGTTCGCCTCGCCCGACAGGAACGGCTTTTCCCACAGCAGATTGCCGTCGCGCAGGATGCGGGAGGCGCCTCTGATGTCGGCCGGCAGGTCGCCGATCAGGATCTCCGGTCCGAACGAGGCGTTGCGCAGCTTGGAATGCGCCAGGAATAGATAGTTCACCCGCTCGGTGACGTGGTCGGAAAACTCGTTCGACAGCGTGAAACCGACGCGGAACGGTGCACCGTCGTCGCCGATGACATAGATGCCGGCGATTTCCGGCTCCTCGCCGGCGTCCTGCGCGAAGGCCGGCGACATCAGCGCCGCACCCGGCGCCACCGCCATGGTGCCGTTGCCCTTGTAGAACCATTCCGGCTGCACGCCGGTCTGGCCCTTGGCCGGCTTGCCGCCTTCCAGTCCCATGCGGAACATCTTCATGGAATCGGTGAGTTGTTCCTCACCGCCATCGCTGAGCTTCTTGTGCATGGAATCGCGCGTCGCCGCCGAGCCGAGATGGGTCAGCCCGGTGCCGGTCAGATGCAGATGCGCGGGATCGGGATGGTTGATCGGCGACACCAGCCGGCCCTTCTTGTAGGCGGCGTCGAGGTCCACGGCCTCACCGTATCCCTTGCGCTCGATCAGCGCGGCGAGACCGGTGCCGGTGCGCGCGGCTTCCATCGCCAGCGAATAGACGCTGCGGGCGCCATTGATGATCCTGGTCTTGCCGCCGCCATTGCGGGCGACGACGCGGATCGTCTCGGCGTCGTCGAGGATCTGGGAGATCAGCATGATGAAACCCTCTCTCATGTGCCTTGGCCCGGTTGCCTCTTGGCAAACCTTGACCTGCGCGGCTCGGACCACGCCGCGCCACGGGTTGAACTCTTCGTCCGGATTGCGCTCGCGGGCTCGGTCCCTCAGGGGACTTGCTGATGTCGGCAGGTTGCCGGCAACATCGCGATCTTGACCCGTATGCCTTCTTCGTTGCCTCGCCTAAGCCTGTTCAAGCCTTGTTCTTGTTGTAGACGTCGAAGATCACCGCGCCGAGCAGCACCAGGCCTTTGACCACCTGCTGCCAGTCGACATTGACGCCCATGATCGACATGCCGTTGTTCATCACGCCCATGATGAAGCCGCCGACGACGGCTCCGATGACCTGGCCGACGCCGCCCATCGCCGAGGCGCCGCCGATGAAGACGGCGGCAATGACGTCGAGCTCCGAGCCGAGACCCGCTGCCGGCACCGCCTGGCCAAGACGAGCCGCGATGATCAGGCCGCCGAGCGCCGACAGCACGCCCATATTGATGAACACCATCAGCGTCAGCCGCTCGGTGTTGATGCCCGACAGCTGCGCCGCCTTGGCGTTGCCGCCCATCGCATAGATGCGGCGGCCGATGGTCATGCGCTTGGTGACGAAGACGAACAGCGAGATCAGCACGCCCATGACCAGCAGCACGACCGGCAGGCCCCTGTAGCTGGCGAATTCATAGACCAGGAACAGCGCCAGCGCGCTGGCGACCAGCGTCTTGACGATGAAAAGGGGGAAGGGCTCCGCCTCATAGCCATGGCGTTCGCGCTTGCGCCGGGTGCGAACCCCGAAATAGGCATAGGCCAGCACGGCAATCAGGCCGAGCACGACCGTCGTCATGTGCAGCGTCAGGCCGCTGCCCAGGATGGTCTTGCCGGCGGCGTTCACCGTTGGCGGGATCAGCGTCAGCGGGCCGATCACGTCTGGGATGAAGCCGGAGCTGAGCGCCTTGAAGTCGCCCGGAAGCGGACCGACCGAGGATCCGCCGCCTAGCAGCGCCTGGCAGATGCCGCGGAAGATCAGCATTCCGGCCAGCGTCACGATGAAGCTTGGTATCCGGTGATAGGCGATCCAGTAGCCTTGCGCGGCGCCGATCAGGCCACCCACGATCAGGCAGACAATTGAAACCACCAGCGGATTGCTGAGCGGGCCGAGCTGCCAGATGACCATCATGTTTGCCGCCAGCGCGCCGATGAAACCGGCGACCGATCCGACGCTGAGGTCGATATAGCCCGATACGATCACCAGCAGCATGCCAAGCGCCATCACGATGATGAAGGAGTTCTGCTGCACCAGGTTGCTGAGGTTGACCGGCTTGAACAGCGTTCCCGACGTGGTGAACTGGAAGAACAGCATGATGACGATCAGCGCGATGATCAGACCGTATTCGCGCAAATTCGTCGTCAGCGCCGAAACGGCGATGCGCGGACGCTGTTCTTCAGCGACGTTGCCCTGCGGGGCGGGGGCGGTTTCGGTGCTCATGCTGCTTTTCCTTCTCCCCGAACGATGGCGCGCATTATTTTTTCCTGGCTTGCGTCCGTCGCGGGCATTTCGCCGACGATGCGGCCTTCGTTCATGACGTAGATGCGGTCGGTGATGCCTAGAAGCTCCGGCATTTCCGACGAGATGACCACGATCGCCTTACCCTCCGAGGCAAGGCGGGCGATGATCGTGTAGATTTCGTACTTGGCGCCGACATCGATGCCGCGCGTCGGCTCGTCGAGGATCAGCACGTCCGGATCGGCGAACAGCCATTTCGACAGCACCACCTTCTGCTGGTTGCCGCCGGAAAGATTGCCGGTCATCTGATAGACGCTGGAGGCCCGGATGTTGGTTTTCTTGCGGTAGTCGTTGGCGACCGCGAGCTCGCGCAGATCGTCGATCACGCTGTGGCGCGACACGCCGCCGAGATTGGCGAGCGTAATGTTGTGTTTGATGTGGTCGATGAGGTTGAGACCGTAGGTCTTGCGATCCTCGGTCACGTAGGCAATGCCGTGCTGGACCGCCTTGCTCACCGTGGAGACATCGACCGGCTTGCCCTTGAGCAGCACCTCGCCGGTGATGCGGCGGCCATAGGAACGGCCGAACAGGCTCATGGCGAATTCGGTGCGGCCGGCGCCCATCAGCCCGGCAATGCCGACCACCTCGCCCTTGCGCACATTGATGTCGATGCCCTTGATCACCTGCCGCTCGGCATGGAGTGGATGATAGACCGACCAGTTCTTCACCTCGAACACGACTTCGCCGATCTTCGGCTCTCGCGGCGGATAGCGGTCATCGAGCGAGCGGCCGACCATCGAGGTGATGATGCGGTCTTCCGAGATGTCCTTCTTGGCCAGCGTCTCGATGGTGCGCCCGTCACGGATGACCGTGACCTTGTCGGCGACCCGGTTAACCTCGTTGAGCTTGTGCGAGATCAGGATCGAGGTCATGCCCTGGCGCTTGAATTCGAGGAGCAGGTCGAGCAGCGCCTGGCTGTCCTTTTCGCTGAGTGACGCCGTCGGCTCGTCGAGGATCAGCAGCTTGACCTCCTTGCTCAGCGCCTTGGCGATTTCGACCAGCTGCTGCTTGCCGACGCCGATATTGGTGATCAGCGTCTTGGGGTCCTCCTTGAGGCCCACCTTCTTCAACAGCGCGCTGGTGCGCTGCTCGTTGGCGTCCCAGTCGATGACGCCGTAATTCGCGTGCTCGTTGCCGAGGAAAATGTTTTCGGCAATCGACAGCATCGGCACCAGCGCAAGCTCCTGGTGGATGATGACGATGCCCTTGCGTTCGCTGTCATGGATGCCTTTGAACTGGCATTCCTGGCCCTGGAAAATGATCTGGCCGTCATAGGTACCTGCGGGATAGACGCCCGACAGCACCTTCATCAGCGTCGATTTGCCGGCGCCGTTCTCGCCGACCACCGCATGGATCTCGCCTTCCTCGACTCTGAGGTTGACGTTCGACAGCGCCTTCACGCCAGGGAACGTCTTGGTGATGTCGCGCATCTCCAAAATCGTCGAGGTCATCAGGGCAAGCTCCTCCGAGGCCGGTAGAAAACAATACCGGGCTCGCTGGTGAACGAAAAGGGGCCCTGCGTTGCGCAGGACCCCTGATTTTACAACCGGATTACTTCAGTTCGTCGGCCTTGATGTAGCCGGAATCGACGACCAGTGCCTGGTAGTTCGACTTGTCGACATCATGCGGCGTCAGCAGGATCGAGGGAACGACCTTGACGTCGTTGTTGTAGGTCTTTTCATCGAGGCCTTCCGGCTTGCCGCCCGAGAGCACCTTGTCGACGAGCTCGACGGTGGCCTTGGCCAGTTCGCGGGTATCCTTGAACACGGTCGAGTACTGCTCGCCCGAGATAATCAGCTTGACCGAGGCGGTCTCGGCGTCCTGGCCGGTCACGATCGGCCATGGCTGAGCGTCGGTGCCGTAGCCGACGGCGCGCAGCGAGGCGGTGATGCCGCGCGACAGGCCGTCATAGGGCGACAGAACGCCATCGACGCGGCTGCCGTCCGAGTAGTTGGCGGAGAGCAGGTTGTCCATGCGCGCCTGGGCGGTGGCGGCGAGCCAACGCAGCGTGCCGACCTTGTCCATGCCGGTCTGGCCGGACTTGATCTTGATCGAGCCGTCATCGATCAGCGGCTGCAGGACGGAGATGGCGCCGTTGTAGAAGAAAAAGGCGTTGTTGTCGTCCGGCGAGCCGCCGAACAGTTCGACGTTCCACGGCTTGGTGCTCGGGAAACGCTCCTTGAGACCCTTGACCAGCGAATTCGCCTGGATCACGCCGACGCCGAAATTGTCGAAGGTGGTGTAGTAGTCGACATTGGCGGTCTTCTTGATCAGGCGGTCATAGGCGACGACGACGACGCCGGCGTCAGCGGCCTTCTGCAGCGCATCCGACAGCGTGGTGCCGTCGATCGAGGCGATGATCAGCGCCTTCGGACCCTTGGTGATTTCGTTTTCCAGCTGGCTGAGCTGGTTGGGGATGTCGTCCTGCGCGTATTGCAGGTCGACCGTGTAGCCGAGAGCCTCGAGCTGGGACTTGACGGCATCGCCGTCATTGATCCAGCGCTGCGAGGTCTTGGTCGGCATTAGCACGCCGACGAGACCCTTGTCGGCGGCGTGCGCCTGATAGCTCATGGCAGCAATGCCAAGGGCCGCGACTGCGGCCAGTGTCTTGATGATTTTCACGTAAAACTCTCCCTGGTTGATGGACGCGACACCTCGGGGCTTCGCGGGCCGCGCAGTCGGGCGGATGCGCCAAAGCGCCGCCGCCGTCATATCGATCTCCGGTATCCTCCCAATCGGCCCTCAGTACCTGATTTCAATCGATACGATTCTGCTCGTCATCGACCGTCAAGTCTTGAGGACGCGCGAAGGGTGTGTCCCTTTGCCATAACTGTCAAATGCGATCTTCGGTGGTTGCTATACCGAAACCGGTATATGACTGACGCGGACCAGAACAGTGGCGGGAGCGGGTAAGAGCATGGCGGCGTTGGGAAATCATCGTGGAATTTCAGACAGTTACGATGAATCGCCAGGCGATGGCGAAACACTTCTGCGCAGTGGGCTCAGCCTGCGCCACATGCGTATGATCGCGGCGCTCGATGATCACGGTCGGGTGAGCGCGGCGGCGCAGGTGATGAACATCTCGCAACCGGCGGCCTCGCGCATGATTTCCGAGATGGAAGCGGTGCTTGAGGTGAAGCTCTGCGAAAGGCTGCCGCGCGGCATCACGCTGACACCCTATGGCAAGGCTCTGGCCAGGCGGGCGCGCTCGATCCTGCTCGAAATGCGCGAGGCTGACCGCGAAATATCCGAGCTCAAGTCCGGCAAGGGCGGCTCGGTGTTTTTGGGCGCGGTGACGGCGCCGGCGATCGAACTGGCGGTGCCGGCGATTCGCGAGATCCGCCGCCTCTATCCGCGCATCGAGATCACCATGCAGGTCGAAACCTCCAATGTGCTGGCGCGCGAACTGATTGCCACGCGCCATGATTTCATCATCGCGCGGATCCCCGACGACCTCAATCCGCGCCTGTTCGAATCGCGCGTCATCGGCGTCGAGAAGGCCTGCCTGATCGTGCGCCGCGGCCATCCGCTGAGCAACGGCAAGGCGGTGCGGCTGGAGGATACGGCCGCCTATGACTGGGTCTTCCAGTCTGGCGGCTCGCCATTGCGCCAGGCGATGGAGAGCAATTTTTTGAACCGCAGCATCGCGTTGCCGGACCGCATCCTCAACACCAGCTCTTTGTTGCTCACCCTGGTCATGGTGGCGCAGTCCGACGCCATCGCCCCGGTGTCGATCCAGGTGGCAAAATTCATCCAGAACCCCGACGGTCTCGCCGGCGCCATCGACGTCGTCCAGACCGAGTTCGACATCGAGGTCCGGCCCTACAGCCTGATCACGGTAAAGAACCGCGCGCTGTCGCCGGCAGCCAAGATGCTGCACGATTTCATTTTGCGCGAGGTGGGGTAGGGCCGGAGCTGCGGCCGGAAGCGAAGGCCGAGCGGCGCCGTGCTTGCGCGCGAGGGCCGCTCGGAGGATGCGCTCGCGCTCGTGTAACAGCCCGATCGGAAGATTGATGAGCGTTGCCTAATGTTAACCATCTTGATGCTAGCCTAGGCCCCGCGAGACAAACGCGAGACCCCGGAATGAAAATCGATCTGCTGCCTGCAAAGCTTGAATGGACGTTGAAGACCTTGGCGATTGGACTCTTCGCCGCCATTCTGACGACGCCGCCCGCGAATGCCGAAACGGTCGGCGACAATCCGGGTGGCCAGATCGTGAACTTCGCCCTGCACATTGCCGAATTGCGCGCCGCCGACGAGCCGGTGAGCTTCGAGGGCGCGTGCGACAGCGCCTGCACGCTCTACCTGTCGCTGCCCGTCGAGCAGCTTTGCGTGACCCCGCACGCCTCCTTCGGCTTTCACCTTCCTTTCGGTGTCGGCGCGCGGCAGAACGCGATCGCCGCCAACTACCTGATCTCGCAATACCCGGACTGGGTGCGGCAATGGATCGATGAGCATGGCGGCCTGACGCATACCATAGTGCGCATGGAAGCCGACGAGGTGGCAAAGCACCTTCCTTTGTGCGGCGTGCTTGCATGAACGGGCCGCGGCGGCGCCGGACAGGTTGCCGGCGCCGCTTGACCAGAGGGCGTCCGGCCTGCGGCAGGGCGCCGGAAGGGTCCACCCAATCGTTTGATTCTGCTGGAGCGGGTAGAGGGAATCGAACCCTCGCGTTCAGCTTGGGAAGCTGACAAGCTACCATTACATCATACCCGCGTCGGACTCTCGATATCATGATGGGCCCGTATCGGGCAATCGCCCTTGGACAGCTGTTCGGAAACGGCTGTTGGAAACCCCGCCGGCGGGAGCATCACTTTCGCGCGGGAAGTTCCATGCGCACGCGCGCGCCGCGCCATGAACCGTGCAGAATCCGGATCGTGCCGTCATGCAGCCGGGCGATCTGGCGGGCGAGGTTGAGGCCGAGGCCGGCGCCGCGCGATTGCGGCTGCAAACGACTATACGGTCGGGCCCGAGGCGCAGGTCTATTTCGGCAATCTGACGCTCTATGGGCAAGCCTACTACGGCAAGATCGATCTGGATTTCGATATTCCGACCGAGTGGGGCGTTCGCAGTGTTGCGCGCGATTTCGTGCAGCCGAACCTGCGACTCGACGGCGAAGTTGCCTTCAACAGGGTTGGCTTCGATTTTGCCGATTTCGATACGGTCAGTCTTGCAGCCCAGGCCACGTATCGGTTCGAAGGTACACCATGGTCGCTGTTCGGCCGTTACCAACACGACCGAATTTCGGTCGAATCCGAAACTTTCAACACCAGCAACAAGTACATGATCGGTCTGCGCGCCAGCTTTGGCAGCAGGACGCTGTTCGACGAAGATCGCAATGGCGCGACGATGGACACCTATCGGTCCAATTCCATCTTGCCCTTCGGCGGGGCACAGTAGACCGCTGCTAGCGTTATCATGGACCGCCTGCTCGATGCCGGCGGTCAAGTGCGCATCTCCGGTCGGCGCGCGAATCCGGGCACCTGAATTTGGAGATAGGCCTTGTCCGCATCGCGGCCTTCGGCTCGCCTAAGGAATGTGATGCACGACGCCCTAAGGGGTCGGCAGGGGATCCGGACGAAGCGCATTTCCCGAGTAGCCGAACGAGATGTGACGCCGCAGCCATACCATGAACCTGCGCTCAAGAAGGTGTGCGCTTAGCCAGGAAACCAAGAGAACCGGAGGAATCGAAAGGACGGCAAATAGCAACTGGGATCCACTACCAGCGATCCTGTCCAGGTCGAAGTGAAGCATCGAGCGCTTGACGACCGACAGGACGATCGGGTGCCATAGGTAGAGGCTGAAACTGACGGTTCCAAACCACTGCATGACATTCGCCTTTAGCGCGTTCGAACCCCATCCGTTGCCGTAGGCAAATCCGGCAAGGCCAATGGTAGCGGACAGGAAGGCAATAGCGGCGAGGGGTAGCTGAGCAAGGGGGCTCCATTCAAAAACATTCTGGTCGGTTACCGGTCTGACGCCCAATTCCGAGACCGACATCCAGCTTGCCAGAAAAACCAGCAGCATTATGAGCGGATGGCGCAGCAGGATTGGCGGCAGTTTCCGGCCGAATACACCGCTGACTATGAGAAGACCGCAAAAGAAGAAGATCGCGCGAGGCCTAAACAAACAGATGGCGACGCCGAGAACGATGCCTAAAAGCATGGCACCCGGGACATTCTTCTTGTAGAGCCACCAGGTAAAGCCGCACATTATATAGAAGGCGAACTCATAGCTCAGGGACCACGCCGCCGGGTGAATGAGCGGGAGGGATATGATCCCCGGAACAGCCAAGAGGTTTGCCGGAACTATCCAGGAGAGCTGCGACGCGCTTAGATGCGCTACCGTCTTCTCGCCAGCCACTATCGACATGATTGTGATGATGCCGACCGTCGGCCAGAGGACCGGAAATATCCTTGTGGCCCTGTTGACAATGAATTCGATCGGAGAGTTCGATTTAATCAACGTGTTCGATATCACAATCGCGCTGATACCGAAAAAGAGCTCCACTGCAAATTGCAGCGACATCATGAAGTTGTACGGCAATCCGTCGGACAAAAACGGGAAGGTTTTTAGCCCGGAGTTAGCTATGTGATGCAAGAAAACGGCTATTGAGAAAAGGCCGCGTGCACCATGTACGCCGGTATTGAAACCGCCAAGCCGGTTTGTTGTGTTCATGAACTGTCAGCGTCCCAATTTCGCCTCACGCCGCTAAAGCAGGCTGCCGGATCAACGAACTCCATCTACAGCTAACTGTTTGTTAACCACGATCTAAGCAGAGATTGCTGCACTGCACAATGACTATTTTAGCAACCCGTGAAGTGTCCCTTTGAGCACATGCGCAATCCCTGCCGCACTGCAGCAGGTGTCGAACGGCCCGCGCACCATGCTTGCGCCGCCCGGCTTGATGCCACGCTGTCAAGTGCGTATCTCTGAGCCTGTGCCCGAATCCGGGCACCCGAATCTGGAGCAGGGCCTTGTCCGCATTGACGCGCTTTCTCGGCGACTCGCCCGTCAGGGTGATCGTCAAGCTGTTGGTCGTGTCGTTCCTCGTCGGACTGGTGATGAACGCGTTCGGCTGGACGCCGATGGACGTGTTCTACCGCATCCAGGGATTCTTCATCGATCTGTGGAATCTCGGCTTCAACGCCGTCTATCGCTTCTTCGGCTATATCCTGCTCGGCGCCGCGATCGTGGTGCCGGTCTTCATCCTGCTCAGGGTTGCAAATTACCGGAAGTGAGTCGGAGCATGATCCCGAAAAGTGGAAACCGGTTTTCTGAAAAGATCATGCTCAAATCTGAGGTTCCTCAGGCGTAGGCTGATGCTACCTCGAACAGGATGGCGTGGCGTGCCGCCAGTGCCGCCACATCGTTCGAATAGCCGCCGCCGATGACGCCACAGACCGGAATGTCCAGCGCGCGGAAATGGCCGATCACCATTTCGTCGCGGGCGCGCAAGCCGTCATCGCTAAGCGAGAGCCGGCCAAGCCGGTCCTCGGCATGGACGTCGACACCGGCATTGTAGAAGACGATGTCCCAGGGCGCCTTGGCCGAGAGCTCCGGCAGAAGGACGCCCAGCCGCTCGAGATAGGCCGCATCGCCGGTGCCATCCGGCAGCTCGATGTCGAGGTCGGAGGCGATCTTGCGCACGGGATAATTGCGCTCGCCATGCATGGAGAAGGTAAAGGCGCGTGGTTCGTCTTTCAGGATGTCCGCGGTGCCGTCGCCCTGGTGGACGTCAAGATCGACGACCAAGATGTTCTGCACGGCACCTTCGCCGAGCAGCACCAGCGAAGCGACGGCGACGTCGTTGAAGGTGCAGAAGCCGGCGCCTTGCGCGCGCCGCGCATGGTGGCTGCCGCCGGCGCTGTTGCAGGCAATGCCGCTGACCAGCGCCAACCGTGCCGCCAGCACCGTGCCGCCGGCGGCGAGCTGCGCTCTCAGCGAAACGCGTGGCCCGACGGCAAAGCCGATCTCGCGCTCGATCTTTTCAGGCACCGCACAAGCGATCACCTGGTCGACATAGTCGGCCGCATGGGCAAGCTTCAGCCAGGAGGCCAGCGCCGGTTCCGGCATCGACAGTGCGCTGGACCCGATCAGACCTCGCGTATGCAAGGCCTGCATCAGCAGCGGATATTTGCTCATCGGAAAACGATGGTTGACGGCAAAGCCGGCATCGTAGTCGGGGTGGTGGACGATCTGCAGGGGCATCAGGGCTCGCGCCAAGGTCGGTAATTCGGTTGGCCATTGCGGCGTGAGTGATTGCGCGGTGGCCGGAAAATGGGGCACATCGGCTGTTCGATCAAGCAGCAAGGCAGCAATCTCCTGGACCAGGGCGCAATCCCAGCCGACGCGAAGCCCTTCGCCGTCACCAACAGTTCGGTGCTTGCCATCGCGGTGCCGATGACGCTGGCCTATCTGACGACGCCTCTGCTCGGCATCGTCGATACGGCGGTGGTCGGGCAGTTTGGCGACGCGGCCCTGCTCGGCGGCCTGGCGGCCGGCGCGCTGGTCTTCGACGTCGTCTTCAACACCTTCAATTTCCTGCGCTCCGGCACCACCGGCCTCGTCGCCCAGGCTTTCGGCCGCGGCGACCAGTTGGAGGAGCAGGCGGTGTTCTGGCGCGCCGTGCTGATCGCGGTCGCCGCCGGCATCGCGCTTGTCGCCCTTGCGCCGCTGATAGCCATCGCCGGCCAGAAATTCATCGGCGCCGAACCGCGCGTCAGTGAGGCGATGGGCGTCTATATCAGGATCAGGATGCTCGCTGCCCCCTTCGCGCTGATCAACTACGCCATCCTCGGCTATGTGCTGGGGCGCGGCGAGGGCGGGCTTGGGCTGATGCTGCAGGCGGTGCTCAACGGCATCAACATCTTGCTCTGCATCCTGCTCGGCCTGAAGCTCGGCTGGGGCGTCGCCGGCGTCGCCTGGGCGACCGTCACCGGCGAGTTGCTGGCCATGCTGCTTGGCCTCGCCATCGTCGTCTGGCGCTTCAGGGCCGCGCCCGTTCTGCCGCGCCATCGCCTGCTCGACATGGCCGCCTTCCTGCGCATGCTCTCGCTAAACCGCGACATCATGATCCGCTCGTTCTCGCTGCTGGCCGCCTTCGCGCTGTTCACCCGCCAGGGCGCGCAGTACGGCACGCTGACGCTGGCCGCCAACGCCGTGCTGATGAACTTCTTCCTCGTCGCCGGCTATTTCCTCGATGGCTTCGCCACCGCCGCCGAACAGCTGGCCGGACGCGCCATCGGTGCCCGTGCCGAAACCTCGTTTCGCCGGGCGGTGCAGCTGACGCTGTTCTGGGGTTTCGGCCTGGCGGGAACCGCCACACTGATCTTCTGGCTCGGCGGCGCCGGCCTGGTCGCCCTGATCACAACAGCGCAGGATGTCCGCGATGTTGCCGATGTCTATCTGCCATGGGCGGCGCTGACCCCGCTCAGCGGCGTGCTGGCCTTCCAGATGGACGGCGTCTTCATCGGCGCAACGTGGTCACGCGACATGCGCAACATGATGCTGTTGTCGTTCCTGGCCTTCAGCGCCGCCTTGCTCGCTCTGGCGCCGGCATTGGGCAATCACGGCCTGTGGGCCGCGCTGCATGTCTTCCTGCTGGTGCGCGGCTTCAGCCTGCTTATGATTTTGCGGCTGAGAATGCGCATGGCGTTCTAGAGCGGCTTGGCAACCCACTGGTCGAGGCTGACATCACGCAGCGTGCGCAACGACTTCAGCCCTTCCTTGTCGACGAAGCGCACCATCCCGGTCAGAATGCGGCCCGGCAACGCCGGCCCGGCATAGATCATGCCGGTGTAGAGCTGGACGAGATCAGCGCCGGCGCGGATTTTCTCCAACGCCGTCTCGGCGGAATCGACGCCGCCGACACCGATGATGGCGCGCTTCGGCCCGAGCAGCTTGCGCATCTTGGCCAGCACGATGGTCGAGCGTTCGAACAGCGGCTTGCCGGAGAGTCCGCCAGCTTCGCCGGCGCCGGTCGTGCTGCGCAGTCCGGTCCGCGCCAGCGTCGTGTTGGAAACGATGACGCCATCGATCTGCTTTTCGCTCACTTCGGCGGCGACATCCTCAAGCTCGGCCTCGCCCAGGTCCGGCGCGATCTTGAGGAAGACGGGCGGCTGTGCCGAGGCGGAAGCGCGCGCAGCCATGACCCGGGCCAAAAGCTCGCCCAACTGCTCGCGCGCCTGCATGGTGCGTAGGCCGGGCGTGTTGGGCGACGAGATGTTGACGGTGAGATAGCTGGCGTATTTCGCAAAGCGGGAAACGCCCAACTCATAGTCACTGACGCGGTCGGCGCTGTCCTTGTTGGCGCCGACGTTGACGCCGACAATGCCGCTGCGTCCCTGGCGCGCGGCAAGGCGCTTCTCGGCCGCCTCGTGGCCCTCATTGTTGAAGCCCAGCCGGTTGATAACCGCATCGTCCTCGGTCAGCCGGAATATGCGCGGCTTCGGATTGCCCGACTGCGGCAGCGGCGTCACCGTGCCGGCCTCGGCAAAGCCGAAGCCGAGACCAAGCAGTGCATCCGGCACTTCGGCGTTCTTGTCATAGCCGGCGGCCATGCCGAGCGGGTTCGGAAAATCGAGGCCGCAGAGGCTGACCTTCAGCCTGCCGTCGCGCACCGGCCGCGCGCCGACCGGCAGACCGCATCGCAGCGCCGCGATCGACATGCCATGTGCCGTTTCCGGATCGAAGGTGAACAGCAGTTTCTGGCCGATGCGGTCGAGCACGCTCATTCACCCTCCAGCGCCGGAAACTGGTGCGTGCCATCAGGGCCAAGCGGCAATGGCCGCACCCACAGCACGGCGCTCATTTCGAGCACACCATAGAGATGGGGGAACAGCGCACCGCCGCGCGAGATCTCGTATTTCAGCGCTTCGCCCAGCCGGGCTCCATCGATGGAGACCAGCACCAGATCCGTCTGGCCGGCGAAATGCTTCGCAGCCGTTTCCCTGGCTTGTCCTGCGGTGGAGAAATGGATGAAGCCATCGGCGATGTCGATCGGAGCGCCGGTGAAGCGGCCGCTTTTCTCGGCCTCGCGCCAAAGCGCCTCGGGCGCGATCTTGTAGATAATCTGAGACATAGCTGCGCTATAGTCCGAACCGATCATGCGGGGAAGGGCAACCCTTCCGCATTTACGGCGCAAAGCTGTGATAGGCTCCCGCACACTGGCTCATGGAGGATGAACATGCGTCTTCAGCACATACTGATCCCCGCCGCACTGGTCTCGCTGGTCGCGGCATCGGCTTGGTCCGAGGAGACCGATCGCTACCGGCTCGAAAAATCGGCCAATGGCTATGTCCGCATGGATACGCAGACCGGCGCCATGTCGATCTGCGAGGAACGCTCTGGCCAGCTCGTCTGCAAGATGGCGGCCGACGAGCGCGCCGCCTTCCAGGACGAGGTCGACCGTTTGCAGGCCTCGATGAAGGCCATGGACGAACGCGTCACCAAGCTGGAGAATTCGCTGTCCGCCCGCCTCGAATCGAAACTGCCGAGCGAGGAGGATTTCGACAAGACAATGAACTACATGGAGCGCTTCATGCGTGGCTTCATGGGCATCGTCAAGGAGATGGACAATGGCGACGGCGCCAAGCTCGATGGCCAAAAGACCTGAGCTGGCGTCGGCCGGGCTGGGGAAAATTCAGCGGCCGGCCATTGCCGCTTGAAAATGCAACACTTCGCCGCATAATCGTCCGGTCCCGCAAAAGCAGACAATGATAACGGGATTTGGGAGGAATATTTGCCGTCGGGCTACACCTTCGTCATCGCCGACGACCATCCGCTTTTCCGCGGCGCGTTGAAAGAGGCGCTTGCCGGCGTTGGCGATGTTGCCGCCATCCACGAGGCCGGCGATTTCGAGAGCGCCAAGGCGCTGGTCGTGGCGTATGAGGATGTCGACCTGGTGCTGCTCGATTTGTCGATGCCGGGCGCCAGCGGCCTGTCTGGCCTGATCTCGCTGCGCGGCATCCATCCGGCGGTGCCGCTGGTGGTGGTGTCGGCCCACGACGACCCGGTGACGATAAGGCGTGCGCTCGACCTCGGCGCGTCCGGCTTCATCTCCAAATCGGCCAGCATGGAGGAGATCCGCGCGGCCGTGCAGACGGTGCTGGCCGGCGATATCGCCGCGCCCGTCGGCATCGATCTCGGTGTCGAGCGCGATCCCGAAATATCAGACCTGATAAAGCGGCTGCAGACGCTGACGCCGCAGCAGACGCGCGTGCTCGGCATGCTGGCCGAAGGCCTGCTCAACAAGCAGATCGCCTATGAGCTCAGCGTCTCCGAAGCGACGATCAAGGCGCATGTCTCGGCCATCCTGCAAAAACTCGGCGTCGACAGCCGCACCCAGGCGGTGATCCAGCTGTCCAAGATCGGCAACGACCCGCTGCAGCCGGTGGGTTGAGCGCCGAAGGCGCTCAGCTCTGTTCTGTCCCGGCCAAGCAGTCCGCCGGCGGCCTTAGCGCAACTTCACCGACAGTTCGACGTCGTCGCCGAACGGCGTCGACATGTAGCCCGATGCAGGCGCGCGTACGCGCTCGAGGTATTCGGGGTTGAAATCGGCGTTGTCGGCGATCACCAGCGCGCCGGGCCTGAGCCGGCTTTCGACCAGGCTCAATATCTCAGGGTAGATCGCCTTGGCGCCATCGAGCAGCAAAAGATCGATCGTTTCGGGAAGATCGGCGCTCAGCGTTTGCAGCGCATCGCCCTCGCGGACTTCCACCAGATCGATGAGGCCGCCCTCGGTCAGATTGGCCTTGGCCCGCATCACCTTGGATGGTTCGAACTCGGTGGTGATCAGACGGCCGCCGCCATTGTCCCTGAGTGCCGCGGCAAGATAGAGCGTCGAGATGCCGAACGAGGTGCCGAATTCGATGATGACGCGGGCGCCGCTGCTGCGCGCCAGCATGTAGAGCAGCGTGCCGGTCTCCGGCGAAACCGCGAGCCACAGGTCCTTCAGCCTTCCGTAGAAATCGACATATTCGGTCTTGCTGTGCAGTAGGCGTTCCCTCTCGTCGGGCGAGAAGCCGGCCGCTGCGGGGCTCGACGCTGCTTCCGCCTCCTTGAACAGGCGGGCGAGCAAGGGCGCGAGCGGGGTGAGGGTGGTCATCGAAGTCTCCAGTCGGAAAAACATTGCGTTCTTGTGTCGTGCTGAAAATACGAATAATCCTTCAGGTTTCCAATTCGCATTGCCGGACAGGACCATGACGGAACGTCCAAGCCATTCTATTTCCTCGCGAAAGCAGCCTAAGCAGGCTCGCGCGGTCGAGCTCATTGCGGCGATTTTGGAAGCTGCTGTTCAGGTTCTGGCGAGCGAAGGCGCGCAGCGTTTCACCACCACGCGCGTGGCCGAAAGGGCCGGCGTTAGCGTCGGCTCGCTCTACCAGTATTTCCCCAACAAGGCCGCCCTGCTGTTCCGGTTGCAAAGCCATAAGTGGCAGCAGACGGGCGGCCTGCTGCGCACCATACTCGAGGACAAACAGCGGCCACCGCTGGAGCGGTTGCGCAGGCTTGTCCATGCCTTCATCCGCTCGGAGTGCGATGAGGCTGCCGTGCGCGGGGCGCTCAATGACGCCGCTCCGCTTTATCGCGACGCACCCGAGGCGCACGAGGCAAGGGACGCTGGCGAGCGCACCGTTCAGACCTTTCTGGATGAAGCCTTGCCCGGGGGCCCGGAAACCGTCCGTACGCTGGCCGGTGGCGTGATCGGCGCGACGCTGAGCTCAGTGGGAAAGGACTTTTCAGGAAGCCCCCGCACCGACGCCGAGATCGAAGCCTATGCCGATGCCATGGCCGACATGTTCTGCGCCTACCTCGTAAGCCTTGGACACCGCTGAGACGGGCCGGCGTGGCTATTCCGCCGCCGAAGCCAGCGGCCTGACCCTTGATAGCATCGAGCGCAGCACGGCCGGCTTCAGCGGCTTGTTGATCACCGGCACATCGAGGGCGGCGGCAGCGGCACGAACCTCCGTGGAGCGGTCGGCGGTGACCAGCACGGCCGGCAGGTCCCGGCCGTGGATGTCACGCAGCCGCACAATCACGTCGAGGCCGCTCCTGCCGTCGAGATGATAGTCGGCAAGCACGATGTCGGGACGATGGATGTCGACCCTGGTGAAATCCTCCGATCCGGAGAAGGTGCCGACGCTGCAGCCCCAGCCTTCGAGCAAAAGCCGCATGCCGTCGAGAATGCGGGCGTCATTGTCGATGCACATGACGCGCAGCCCAGCCAGCGAGTTCGCGGTGCGAGCAGGCGCCTTGAGCTCAACCTCGCGCCGCGGCGCCTCAACGGCAGCAATCGGCAGGATGACGGAAAAGCGCGTGCCTTTGCCGGGGTGGGAAAAGATCTGGATCTCGAGCCTGAGCACACGGGCGATGCGGTCGACGATGGAGAGGCCGAGGCCGAGGCCTTCGGCCTCGCGCACGCCTTCATCGAGCCGGGTGAATTCGCGGAACACCGTGTTCAGCTTGTCGCCGGCAATGCCGATGCCGGTGTCGATCACCTGGATCTCGGCGAGCTCGCCGCGCCGCCGCACGCCGACCAGGATGCGGCCATGGCGCGTGTATTTGATGGCGTTGGAGACCAGGTTCTGGATCAGCCGGCGTAGGAGATTGCGGTCCGTCATCACGCTGAGCGACGAGGCCATGATCGTCAGGTCGAGTTTCTTTTCGGCGGCGAGTGGCTGAAAATCGTTGCCGATCTGGCGCAGCAGCCCGTCCAGCCGGAAGGCGCTGTCATCCGGCTTCATGGCGCCGGCGTCGAGGCGAGAAATGTCGAGCACGGCGCCCAGGATCGTCTCGACCGATTCCAGCGAGGATTCGATGTTGACGGCGGCCTTGCCAGCCGGCCCCTTTCCGGCCTTTTCGATCAATGACGAGCAGTAGAGCCGGGCGGCGTTCAAGGGCTGCAGGATGTCGTGGCCGGCGGCGGCGAGGAAGCGCGTCTTGCCGAGATTGGCCTCCTCGGCCAGCATCTGCGCCTGCGCCAGTTCCTCATTGACGCGCGTCAGTTCGACGGTGCGCGTCTTGACCCGCTGCTCCAGTGATTCATTGGCCCGCTTCAGCGCCAGATCCTGTTCGACGCGTCCGGAAATGTCGGCGTAGGTGGCGACGATGCCGCCGTCCGGCATCGGGTTGGACCGCAATTCTAGGATGCGGCCGCTGGTCTTCAGCTCCATCTGCCACGGGCTGACGAAGCTGGTCAGACGGTTGAGCATGGCCACGCGCTGGTCGGCCGGAATGTCGCCGCGCTCGGCGAGATGGCGCAGGATGCGGTCGAGCGAGACGCCGACCTGGCCCATCTCGTCGGGCAGGTCAAATAGCAACCGGTACTGGCGGTTCCAGCAGATCAGACGGAAATCCCGGTCGAAGACGGTAATGCCCTGTTCCATCTGGTCGAGCGCGATCTGAAGCAAGTCGCGATTGTGCTGCAACGCCTCGGTGGCGTCGTCGAGCAGGCGGAACGCATCTTTGGATTCGCGGTCGTTGCGGCGAAACAAAAGCGACAGGATCAGCCGCGCTGACGACGAGCCGACCGCGCTCGCCAGCAGCTGCTCGGAAAAGCGGATGACGTCCATGCTGGCCTGCTCATTGCCGTAGAGCGAGACGCCGGTGCTTTTCTCGAAGGACTGGAAGGAGCGCTCGGTGCGCTCGACGCCGAGATAGCGCGAAATGGTGTCCTTCAGCACGTTGACGGTGATGGCGGTGCGGAAGCGGCGCAGGCTTGGCATCGGACTGGCCTCGCGCGGCACAAAGATGGACGCCTGGATGCGTTCCAGCGGCACCGACGCGCGCGACAGCGAGCCAAGGACGAAGAACAGCGTATTGACGGACAGGCTCCAGAGCACGCCGTGATTCAGCGGCTCGGCGACGGTGCCGAACAAGGCCCGCGGCCGCAGCGCTTCGAAACCGAACAGGCCATGCACGACAATGTCGGCGTCGGCTGCGGAGAGCGAAGGCAAAAGCAGCGTGTAGCCCCAGACGAGGATGCCGGCAACCATACCCAGGGCCGCGCCCCGGCCATTGGCGCCGCGCCAGATCAGCCCGCCGATCAGCGCCGGTGCAAACTGGGCGATGGCCGCAAACGACATCAGGCCGATGGAGGAAAGCCGCGCAGAGTTGGTGCTCTCGCGATAGTAGAGGAAGGCGATGAACAAAAGGATGAAGATCGCACCGCGCCGTACATTGAGGATCAGCGTCGACCAGTCCTCATTCTCCGAGGTCGTTGTCTTGAGCAGCCGGCGCACGAACAGCGGGATGATGAGATCGTTGGAGATCATGATCGACAGCGCCACGCTTTCGACGATGACCATGGCGGTCGCCGCCGACAGGCCGCCGATGAAGGCCGCCATGGCAAGCACGTCATGGCCGCTGAACAGCGGCAGTGAAAGCACGTAGAGGTCGCTGCTGGTCCTGCCGCCGACCAGCGACAGGCCGGCGAAGGCAATAGGCAGCACGAACAGGTTGATCGCCACGAGATAGAGCGGAAACACCCAGGTCGCGGTGCGCAGTTCGGCCTCGCCACGGTTCTCGACGATGGTGACGTAGAACTGGCGCGGCAGCATGATGATGGCAAAGCCGCTCAGACAGGTCAGCACCAGCCAGGTGGCGAGCGAGGTGTTGTAGCCCATCGCCAGCCGCACCTGGTTGTTCTCGGCCAGTTTGTCGATCATATCGCCCGGTCCGCCGAAGATCAGGAAGGTCACCATCAGGCCGATTGCCAGGAAGGCGGCGAGCTTGACCACGGTTTCGACAGCCACCGCCAGCACCAGCCCGTCCTGGTGCTCGGTGGCGTCGGCGTGGCGGGTGCCGAACAGCACTGCAAACAGCGCCAAGAGCATGGCCACGACCAGCGAGATGTCGCTGACGAACGGATCGAAGGATGGCGGCGATCCGGTATAGTGCTCGACCATCAGGCCGACCGAACCGGAAATCGCCTTCAGTTGCAGCGCGATATACGGCACCGCGCCAATGGTGGCGATCACCGTGGCGATCGCCGAGACGGCAAAACTCTTGCCGTAACGGGCGCCGAGGAAGTCGGCGATCGAGGTGATCTTCTCGCTCTTGGCCAGCCGCACGATGCGGTTGAGCAGGGGAAAGCCGAACACGAACACCAGCACCGGGCCGGTATAGATGCCGAGGAACTCGAGTCCGCGCTCCGACGACAGGCCGACCGAGCCGAAGAAGGTCCAGGAGGTACAGTAGATGGCGAGGCTGAGCGCGTAGATGAAGGGTCGGGCACGACCGGGCCCGGAAGCCGCCGAGCGCCGGTCGCCGAGGCTGGCAATGACGAACAGCAGCGTCACATAGGCGACGGCAATGATGACAATGAACCAGCCCTGCACGGCTCGAAAGTCCTCCTCCAGCCAGTATTCATGCGGCCTGGCCAGACGCAATCACAGCTTTGGGGTCGAGTCCATCGCGGCTTTCGGCGCATGGCGACGACGCGCCGCCTGTCGAGCCTGTGACCTAAGGTAAAGAGAATGCGGTGTTTTCCGCTTTTGCTTCTGTTGCAACCTCAGGTTTTTGTTATGGTATGCGCGGGCCGGCGCCGAAGGACGGCGGCAGCGCGGCCTGCCATGACAAGGAGGGTCGAATGCTGAAAGAGTTCCAGGAATTCATTTCCAAGGGCAATGTGATGGACTTGGCCGTCGGTGTCATCATCGGCGCTGCCTTCGGCAAGATCGTCACTTCGCTGGTCGACGACGTCATCATGCCGATCGTCGGCGCGATCTTCGGCGGACTGGATTTCAACAACTATTTCCTTGGACTTTCCTCGGCCGTCAACGCCCCGACGCTGGATGCGGCAAAGGGGCAGGGCGCGGTCCTTGCCTATGGCAGCTTCATCACCGCGACGCTGAACTTCCTCATCCTCGCCTTCATCATCTTCCTGATGGTGAAGGCCGTGAACAATCTGCGCAAGCGGCTTGAGCGCGAGAAGCCTGCTGCACCAGCGGCCCCGCCGCCAGCTGACGTCGCACTGCTCACCGAGATCCGCGATCTCCTCGCCAGGAAATAGCGCCGAGGCAGGTCCTTGGACCAAAACCCCGGTCATTCGCGGCCGGGGTTTTCTGTTGCTGCTTCTGTTAAAAGCACTCACCTGACATCAAAACGGACCTGTCCATGACCTTGATCGATAGTTTGCGCGCCGAAGCCGTTGCCGCCCCTGAAAGCGGCATTGTCGCCGTGGTCAATTACGGGCGCACGCGCGAGGGGATGATCCCGCTCTGGGCCGGTGAAGGTGATTTGCCGACGCCTGCCTTCATCTCCGAAGCCGCCGCCAAGGGGCTCGCCAATGGCGAGACCTTCTACACCTGGCAGAAAGGCATTCCGGAGCTGCGGCAAGCGCTTTCCCGCTACTATCTCAGGCATTTCGGCAAGAATTTCGCCGAGGAAGAATTCATCGCCACCGGTTCCGGCATGCACGCCATCCAACTGGCGCTTGCCGCCGTCGCTGGCAGTGGCGACGAGGTCGTCTATCTCTCCCCGGCCTGGCCGAATTTTGCCGCCGCCGCCGGTGTCTCCGGTGCTACTCCCGTTGCGGTCACGCTCGACCAGTCCGGCAATGGCTGGTCCTGCGATGTCGACAAGATTGCAGCCGCGGTCACGCCCCGCACCAAGGCGCTGTTCGTCAACACGCCGTCCAACCCGACCGGCTGGACCGCCGACAAGGAAACGCTGCAGTCGATCCTCGATCTCGCCCGTGAAAAGGGCCTGTGGATCATCGCCGACGAGATCTATTCGCTGTTCCACTACGGCGGTGGCCGCGCGCCGTCCTTCCTCGACATTTCGACCGCGGAAGACCGCATCCTGTTCGTCAACTCCTTTTCCAAGAACTGGGCGATGACCGGCTGGCGCATCGGCTGGATCAAGACCCATCCCGACCTGCAGCAGGTGTTCGAGAACCTGATCCAGTATTCGACCTCGGGTGTTGCCCAGTTCATGCAGCGCGGCGCCATCGCTGCCCTCGACCATGGCGATGCCTTCATCGTCGAGCAGGTGGATCGCGCGCATGCGGCACGCGACCTGGTCTGCGACATAATCGGCGCCACCGGCAAGGCGCGCTTCACCGTGCCGCAAGGCGCGTTCTACCTGTTCTTCACGGTCGACGGCATCACCGATCCGCGCCGGGCCGCCTTCGACGTCGTCGACAAGGCCAATGTCGGCCTGGCCCCCGGCACCGCCTTCGGCCCCGGCGGTGAAGCGTTTTTGCGGCTGTGCTTCCACCGCCGCCTCGATCAGCTCGAGGAAGCAGCGCATCGCCTGGCGAGGTGGATGAAAAGCTTCTGAGCCGTCTGAAGCCGGATTGAAAGCCGTTCCGACGAGTCAGCTGGCGTGGGTTTCGAGAACCGGAGCGCAGCGGACATTTGGGTCCGTGAGCACCGGAAGCGGAGAAACCTGTGTCAGATGGCCGTCGGAGCGAGTTTCAAACGGCTTCAGCCGCCGGACTTCGGCACCAGCAGGGGCACAATCCGCTCGCTCTTGGCGACGGCGGGTCGTCCGGCGGAGCCGTAGGGGATGCCGAGCGCATCCCATGTCTCGACCAGCGCGTCCTGCAGACCCGCAATCAGTGCATCGGTATGGAACGGCGTCGGCGTAATGCGCAGCCGCTCGGTGCCGCGCGGCACGGTCGGGTAGTTGATCGGCTGGATGTAGATGCCGTGCACGCCGAGCAGGCGGTCGCTGGCCATCTTGCAGAGTTCGGGGTCACCGACCAGCACCGGCACGATATGTGTCGGCGACTCCATCACCGGCAGGCCGGCGGCGCTGAGGACCTCCTTGGTCCGCGACGCCTGGCGCTGCTGCGCATCGCGTTCGGCCTGCGAACGCTTCAGATGCCGAATGGAGGTGGTGGCGGCGGCGGCGATCGCCGGCGGCAGCGCCGTGGTGAAGATGAAGCCCGGCGCGTAGGAGCGCACTGCGTCGATGATGGCGCTGTTGCCGGCGATATAGCCGCCGAGCGTGCCGAACGCCTTGGCGAGCGTGCCTTCGATGATGTCGATGCGGTCGGCCAGGCCTTCGCGCTCGGTGATGCCACCGCCGCGCGGTCCGTACATGCCGACGGCGTGGACCTCGTCGACATAGGTCATGGCATTGTAGCGTTCTGCCAGTTCGACGATCTCTCTGATCGGCGCAATGTCGCCATCCATCGAATAGACGCTCTCGAAGACGATCAGCTTGGCGCGTTCGCGACCCGCCGCCTGCAAAAGGCTTTCGAGATGCGCGACGTCATTGTGGCGGAAGATCTTCTTTTCGGCGCCCGAGCGCCGCACGCCCTCGATCATCGAAGCGTGGTTCAACTCGTCCGAGATGATCAGGCAGTTGGGCAAAAGCCGCGCAATGGTCGAGATCGAGGCCTCGTTGGAGACGAAGCCGGAGGTGAAGACCAGGGCCGCTTCCTTGTCGTGCAGATCGGCCAGTTCCACTTCGAGCTCGACCAGCGGGTTCGAGGTGCCCGAAATGTTGCGGGTGCCGCCGGCGCCCGAGCCCATCTTGCCGGCCGCGTTCTGCAACGCGGCGATGACATCCGGGTTCTGGCCCATGCCGAGATAGTCGTTGGAACACCAGACGGTGATTTCCTCGGCGCGGCCGTTGGAACGCCAGATGGCACGCGGAAACTTGCCGACAATGCGCTCGAGATCGGCGAAAACGCGGTAGCGCCGCTCGGCATGGAGCTGATCGATCGCTTCCTCGAAGAACCGCTGATAGTTCATGTCGCCTTCCCAGTTTTGTGCGGGATCATAATCATTGGCCCATTCGTCGTCCACCGGGCCCTGTTTGGTCAAAATGCCACGCCCCGCGCCTGTTCCTAACGATACGGGATCGTGGCTTATTCCCTTGATGTGCATCAACTTTGTTTCACTACGATGCCTTGGGCCGCTGAGACTGTTACGGACTTAACACACTGGCCTTGTATAGCCCCGCGGCGGTCTTTCCAGTAAAGCGGCATTTGAGACAGTTTCCGATAAATCTTGAATAGCGAGGATACGGAATGACGGTTTTGGTGACAGGCGGCGCCGGCTATATCGGCAGCCACATGGTCTGGGAACTGCTGGATGCCGGCGAGAGCGTCGTCGTTCTCGATCGGCTTTCCACCGGCTTCGAATGGGCGGTGGCGCCGGAAGCGAAGCTGGTCGTCGGCGATGTTGCCGACAAGGAATTGGTCGGCCAGATCATCAGGGACAATCGTATCGACGCGATCATCCATTTCGCCGGTTCGATCGTGGTGCCGGAATCAGTTACGGATCCGCTCGCCTATTACGAGAACAACACCTCGAAGACCCGCACGCTGATCGAGACCGCCGTACGAGAGGGCGTGCCCAATTTCATCTTCTCGTCCACCGCCGCCGTCTATGGCGGCGCCGGGCTGGAGCCGGTGCGCGAGGATGCCCGCCTGGCGCCTGAATCGCCCTACGGCCTGTCCAAGCTGATGAGCGAATGGATGCTGCGCGATGCGGCGCTGGCGCACCCCTTGCGCTACACGGCGCTGCGCTACTTCAACGTCGCTGGCGCCGATCCCAGGGGCCGCACCGGCCAGTCGACGCCGGGCGCCACCCATCTGATCAAGGTCGCCTGCGAGACCGCGCTCGGCAAGCGGCCCTTCATGCAGGTGTTCGGCACCGACTATCCGACGCCGGACGGCACCTGCATGCGCGACTACATCCATGTCAGCGACCTGGCTGCGGCGCATCGCCTGGCGCTGGAGCGGCTGCGCGCGGGGGGCACCAGCCTCGTCGCCAATTGCGGCTACAGCCACGGTTATTCCGTGCTCGAAGTCATCGACAGCGTGCGCCGCGCCTTCGGCCGGGATTTCGAGGTCAAGATGGGCGACCGCCGTCTCGGCGACGCCGCCGCCATCGTCGCCAATTCCGACCTTGCGCGCGCCGAACTCGGCTGGACCCCGCAGCGCGACGATCTCGACCAGATCGTCGCCGACGCACTCGCCTGGGAGCGCATTCTGACCAGCAAGAACTCCGCCCGGGGCTGAGCCTGGCGTCCCCAAGGGCTCGCAAGGCGCGCGGCGAAGCGCTATTGAAGGCATTCGCTGATGCGGCGTGGAGGCGCTGCGCCGCGAGGAGCATTTGGGGGGTAGCATGAGGATAACGGTGCTCGGGGCCGGCGTTGTCGGGACGGCCGTCGCCTATTATCTGGCCGCCGATGGCCACGAGGTCACCGTGGTCGAGCGCCATCCGGCGCCGGCACGCGGAACCAGTCAGTCGAATGCCGGCCTGGTCTCGCCGGGCGACGCCACCGCCTGGGCCTCGCCGGCGGCGCTGAAGACTTTCCTGCGCGCGCTCTGGAACCATGATCTCGGCATTAAAGTCAGGCTGCGCTTCGACCCCTATTTCCTCGCCTGGAGCCTGCGCTTCCTGCGCCAGTGCACGGTGGCCCGCCTGCGCGCCAACAGCCGGGTCAAATTGCGCCTGGCACTCTATTCTCGCGACTGCATCAATGCCATCTCGGCCGACACAGGCATCCACTATGACGAGCGCAAGAAGGGCATCCTCTATTTCTTCCGCTCGCAGCACAGTCTCGACACCGGCACGGACAATTATCGCTATCTCGCCGAACACGGCCTGCCGATCGAGATCGTCGGCCGCGACCGGCTGATCGAACTGGAGCCTGGTCTCGCCGGAGTGAAAGAGAAGATCGCCGGCGGCGTCTATTCGCCGATCGACCAGACAGGCGATTCCCGGCAGTTCGTGGAAAACCTCGCCGCGTATTCGGCCGAGAAGCTCGGCGTGAAGTTTCTCTTCGGCAGGACGGTCGAGGGCCTCGACATCGAAGGCGACAAGGTGCGCGCGGTGATGACCACGGCCGGACCTGTCACCGGCGACGCCGTGGTCATTGCGATGGGGCCGGAAAGCGGCCTGCTCGGTCGCCGCTACGGTATCGACCTGCCAGTCTATCCGGTTAAAGGCTATACAGCGACCATTCCGCTGGAGGACGCGAGCAAAGGCCCGACCATGGGCGGCGCTGACGAGGACCAGCTGACCGCTTATTCGAGGCTGGGCAACCGTTTGCGGTTGGCCTCGACCGCCGAATTCACCGGCTTCGACCGCACCCACAAGCCGAGCGACTTCGCCGCCATGTTCAGAACCGGCAAGGACCTGTTCCCCGGTGCCTTCGACGAGAAGAAGGCGGAACTCTGGGCAGGCTTGCGACCGATGATGCCGACCTCGGTACCGGTCATCGGCCAGGCGCGCTACGACAATCTCTATCTCGACACCGGCCATGGCCATGTCGGCTGGACCATGGCTTGCGGCTCGGGCAAATTCCTGGCCGACCTCGTTGCCGGCCGCAAGCCGGAGATCGACCCGCAAGGTCTGGTCTACGGAGGCTAGGATGTCGGGACCGCAAGTCGCCATCGATCTTGGCCGCATCGAGCGCAATGCGCGCATCATCGTCGAACGCTGCGCGTTGTCGGGCATCAAGGTGTTCGGCGTCACCAAGGGCACATGCGGCATGCCGCAAGTGGCGCGCGCCATGCTGCGCGGCGGTGTTGCAGGCATCGCCGAATCGCGTTTCGAAAACATCCGCCGGCTGCGCGACAGCGGCATCAGCGCGCCGATCATGCTTTTGCGCAGCCCGCCCATGGCGCGCGTCGAGGAAGTGGTGCGCACCGTCGACATCAGCCTGCAGTCGGAGCTGACCACGATCTGCGAGATATCGCGCATCGCCGAGCGCATGGGCCGCGTCCACGACATCATGCTGATGATCGATCTCGGCGATCTCAGGGAAGGTATCTGGCCAAGCGATCTGATCCCGACCGTCGAGCAGATCCTGGAATTTAGAGGCGTGCGCATCGCCGGCATCGGCACGAATCTCGGCTGTTTCGGCGCCATCATGCCGACGCCGGAAAATCTCGGTCAGCTCGTCGCCCATGCCTACAAGACCGAGCGCGTGTCGGGCAAAAGCCTCGACTTCATTTCCGGCGGCGCCTCGTCGTCGCTGACGCTGCTGCTCGAAGGCAAGCTGCCCGCCGGCATCAACAATCTCAGGGTCGGCGAGGCGATCCTGCAAGGCGGCATCGAGACCTTCCGCGACGTGCCGTGGCCGGAACTCGAACCCGATGCCTGCCGCCTGACCAGCGATATCATCGAGGTCAAGCTCAAGCCGTCGCGGCCCATTGGTGAATCCGGTTACGACGCTTTCGGCAACCAGCCTGTTTTCCCGGATGAAGGCGACCGGCTGCGTGCCATCGCCAATATCGGCCGCGAGGACGTGCTGGTCGAAGGGCTGACGCCGATCGCCAAGGGGATAAGGGTTCTCGGCGCTTCCAGCGATCATCTGCTGCTCGACGTGCAGGATGCCGATCCACGGCCCGCCGTCGGCGACCGCGTCGCCTTCCGCATGAACTACGGCGCCATGCTTTTGGCGATGACCTCGGAATATGTCGAAAAGGCTCCGATGCACGACGTCGCCGACTTCTCCGGCCGCAAGATTGTGTCCATTTCGGCCGAACCGGCCGCCGCCGGGATTCTCGCTCGGGAGGGCACCGGCGCGCGGCTGGAGGCGATGAATTTCGACGTTGTCGAACTCGCCGATGTCGAGCGCCCGCCCTCAGGCCTGATCCGGCTCGCTGCCGGCGCCGACCGCCGCGTCGCCCACAAGGCGCTGACCGCAACGGCGCGCGCGACGCATTCCTTCGGCCTGATCTGGATCGATTCCATCGCCGCTTTGATGCCCGAGGACGAAGACGGGAGCGAATTGCCGGAAGGCTCGGTACTGGCGCGCATACTCGGTCTCGACCACAAGGCCGGCGCGCTGCAGCCGCAGCTGTCGCCGGAAAATGTCGTCATCATCGGCCTGCGCCACGCCGATCCTGCCGAAGCGCGGGTGCTGAAGGATTCGCGTGTCTCCGCCTTCACCATGACCGACATCGACGCCATGGGCATGCGCGACCTGATGCATGAGGCGATCCGCATCGCTTCGTCAGGCACGCAAGGCTTTCACGTCAGCTATTCGCCGACGGCCACCGAATTCGCCGGCTGGGCCGCCGGCTCCGGCGGACTGACGGTGCGCGAGACGCACCAGGCGATGGAGGCGGTAGCGCTGTCCGGCGGGCTGCTGTCGATGGACGTTTCAGGGATGACCGCCGACTTGGAGCCCAGGATAGGCACAGACGCCGTCAACTTCGTCATGTCGGCCTTCGGCAAGCGGATCCTGTGATCAGCCCTGCGCGCTTACAGCCGCGCGCCACGCGCTGACATAGGCGGCCCAGATCGGGTCGGCCTGCGGTTCTATCCTCTCGCCTTTGCCGTGCGCTATTACCTGATCCGTTGCCAGCAGCGCCGCTCCGATGCTGGTGCCGGTGGCCGCTTCGGAAGCGATGACGGTACGTCCGGTGGCCGCGGCCAGCATGCCGACAAACAGCCGGTTGCGGGCAAAGGGTCCTTCCACGGTCGTCGGACCGTCGGCGCCGACTAGGTCAAGGCACGTGGCCGTCATCAGCGCCAGATAGAACGAGATGGCGGCGAAGCGTTCTGCCTTGCTGATGCCGTCCGCATCGCGCCATACCGCTTCATGGTGCGGGAACGGTCCTGATCCCTGCTGTGTCGAGGGCAGAAGCAGCATCTTTCTTGTCAGAACAGTCAGCACATCGCTGCCGCTGCAATCCTGCGGTTTGTCCTTGGTCAGCAGGGAAAACTCGCGACCACCCATGAACCGCGCCGAGGGTACGGGCCCACCCAGTGCACTGACATTGACCAGCGTATCGCGCGCTGCGTCGAGTGCGATCTCCGTGCCGCCGACCGCCATCGACACCACCCAGGTGCCGGTGGAGACGACCGAGAAGGGCGGCGCGTCGGACAGGAGATGCGGCAGCAGCGAGGCATTGGAGTCGTGCAAACCGCAGAACACAGGCGTCCGCGGACCAAGCCCGGTTCGCGCCGCAAGCGCCGGCAGGATCGGGCCGAGCTGATCCCTGGCCGACCGCACCGCCGCCATCAGGCTGCGCCATTTCAGGCTGTCGACCATCGACGAGAAATCCGCAGCCCACGGGTTCCAAAGATCGGTGTGGCAGCCAAGCGATGTTACCTCGTTGGCAGCGATGCCGGTCAGCCGCAGCGCCCAGTATTGCGGATACATCAGCATTGCGCTGGCCCTGGCGAATTCCGAGGGAAAACGCTTCTGCTGCCAGAAGAATTGCGCGCCGAGATTGAGGCCGAGCGGCAGGCGCGGCGTGCCGGTCTCGGCGAAGGGCGGACGGGCGGCGTCATACTCCACCGCCAGCTTCTCGGGGCCATCGAACTCGTAGTCGAGCACAGGCAGCACCAGCTCGCCCGCCGCATCGACAAGCACGCCCGTCGCGCCATGGGTGGTGATCGAAATGGCGTCGATGCGTTGTTCGCGGTTGATGCTGGCCAGGCTGTTCAGGATGAACGTCCACAGCGCCTCGACATCGTGATGCGGGTAGGGCGCCTGCCGCACCGGTGCATTGGCCATCCGGCGCAGCGCGACTTCGCTCAGCGTAACGAGATCGACCAGCGCCACCTTGGCGTTGGTCTTGCCGATGTCGATGACGGCGATATGGCGTAGCCCACTCATGCCATATGGAACACTGTTTCCAGCTGCACGGCCACCGGCTCGTTATCGGGCCTGGTCTCCATGATGTCGGCCATGTGGGCCCACCAGCGCTGCATCACCGGGTGTTTCGGCAGGTCGGCCATCCCATGGTCGTCGCGCCGCCACAGCACGCCGAACAGGATGTTGGTCTCATCATCGAGATGGATCGAATAGTCGGAAACCCCGGCCTGTCTCAGCAGCGCCACCAGTGCCGGCCAGATCTCGTCGTGGCGCTTCTGGTACTCGGCCTTCATGCCGGGTTTGAGCTTCATCTTGAAGGCGTATTTCTCAGGCATCAGCTGTTACCACGCAGCCGCCGCCAGACGATCGGCAGTGCGATGACGACGATCAGCAACAGGCCGATGAAGATCGACATGACGATGCCGGGCACGTTGAGCAGACCGAGGCCGAAGGTCACCAGCCCCATGATGAAGGCAGCGAGCACGACGCCCAAAATGCTGCCGGAGCCACCGAGGATCGATACACCGCCGAGCACAACCATGGTGATGACTTCGAGCTCATAGCCTTGCGCGATCGACGGCCGCGTCGAGCCGAGCCGCGAGGTGATCAGCACCGAGGCGATGCCCGCCATCAGCCCGGTCAGGCAAAACAAGACGAATTTGATGCGGCCGACGCGCACGCCGGAAAACTGCGCCGCAACCGCATTGTTGCCGATGGCGAAGACACGCCGGCCGAAACTGGTGCGGTGGAGGATGAACCAGTAGACGACGGCCGCGATGAGGAACAGCACCAGTTCGAACGACACCACCCACCAGACATAACCCTGGCCGAAGAAGGCGAAGCTTTCGGGATAACCCTTGTAGGCTTGGTCGCCGAGCATGATGAAGGCGATGCCGCGAAACAGGCTCATCGTGCCGATGGTGACGACGATGGAGGGCAGGCCGAGCCTCGTCACCAGTAGCCCGTTGAAGGCGCCGCAACCGAGCCCGACGGCGATGCCGATCGCCACCAGCACCGGCGTGTCGGCGCCAGCCTGCACCGCCATGCCCATCATGGTCGAGGCGAGCGCGATAATGGCGGCGACTGACAGATCGATCTCGCCGGAAATGATCAGCAGCGCCATGGCGAAGGCGATCAGGCCCTTCTCCGTAAAATTGAAGGTCAGGTCCGACAGCGAGTAGGCGTCGAGGAAATAGGGCGAGGCGAAGCTGTTGATGGCGAAGATGGTGACGGCCACCACGACCAGCAGTGCCTCCCAGGAAAAGATCGCAGAGGAGAGCGGCTTGTCGAGCCGGTCAGGAATATGGCGCGGGGCAGGCACGTTGCTCATGCCGCCTCCGCTTTCCGCAGGATGATGCGGCCTTGCTGGCGTTCGCCGCGCGCGTTGAGCACGACGGCGAGGATGATGGCGCTGCCCGAAATCGCCATCTGCCAGAAGGGCGAGATGTTGATGACCGGCAGCGCGTTGGAGATGATGCCGAGGAACAGCGCGCCGAGCACCGCGCCGCCGACCGAGCCGATGCCGCCGGCGATCGAAATGCCGCCGATGACGCAGGCGGCGATGATGTTGAGCTCGTAGCCGTTGGCGACCTCGACCGAGGCGATGACATAGCGCGAGATCCAGAGGTAGCCGGAGAGGCCACCGATCATGCCTGAGATGCAGAAGACGATGAACTTGGTGCGGCCGACATCGATGCCGGCATAGACCGAGGCTGTCGGATTGACGCCGATGGCGTAGATCGAGCGGCCGAGCGCGGTGCGCGTCATCACGAGGAAGAACAGCGCGATGACCAGGATGGCGATCCAGGACAGAACCGGGATACCAAGGAAAGCTGCACGCTGGAAGCCGATGAACTCCGGGCTCATCTTGTCGGCATTGACCCAGGCGCCACCGGACAGGACGAAGGTGGCGCCGCGATAGATAGTCAGCGTGCCCAATGTCATCACGATCGACGGGATGTTCAGCCGCCAGACCAGCAGGCCGTTGATGGCGCCGAGCACCAGCCCGACGGCGAGTGCAATGACGATCAGCAGCGGGATCGGGATCGCCGGATGCGCCGCATTCAGCATCGCCACCACCATGCCGGTGAAGCAGAGATTGGAGGCCATCGACAGGTCTATCGAGCGCGTCAGGATGACCACCATCTGTCCCAGCGCCAGGATCATCAGGATCGACGTGTCGTTGAACACCTGGCCGAGATTGCCGGGATCGGCAAAGCCCGGGAAGCGCGTCGAGATCAGCCCGATCAACACGACGATGGCCGCCGCCAGCCAGATCTCGCGGTACTTCAGAAACGCCTTCATGCCGCGATCCCCGCTGCCGTCCGGACCAGCGTCTCAGCATCAAGGCCCCTATTGTCGTAGACCGCCGCGACAAGGCCTTCGCGCATGACGACGACGCGATCGGACATGCCGAGGATTTCGGGCAGTTCGGACGACACCATGATCACCGACAGGCCTTGCGCCACCAACTCGGCCATGAAGCCGTGCACGGCGGCCTTGGAGCCGATGTCGATGCCCTTGGTAGGCTCGTCCAGGATGATCACCTTGGGCGCGGTCGCCAGCCATTTGGCGATGACGATCTTCTGCTGGTTGCCGCCTGACAGCGTGCCGACATCCTGGCTGAGCGAGGACGCCCTGAGGTCGAGCCGCTCGGTGTAGGAGCGGGCGAGCGAAAACTCCTCGGCCAGTCGCAGCAGGCCGGATTTCGACGTACGCTTGAGCGAAGGCAGCGAGACATTCTGGAAGATCGGCAGGCCGATCACCACGCCCTGCTTGCCGCGCTCTTCGGGCACGTAGACGATGCCGGCCTCGATCGAATCCGCCGCCGATTTCGGCGCGATCGCCTTGCCTTCCAGCGTGATCGTTCCGCCCGATATGCGGGTGATGCCTGAAATCGCCTGCATCACCTCGCTGCGGCCGGCGCCGACAAGGCCGTAGAAGCCGAGGATCTCGCCCTTATGCAGCTCGAAGCCGATATCGTTGAATTCGGTCGGATGCGACAGGCCCGAGACCGACAGCACCGGCCCGCCGATCTCCGCCTTGCGCTGCGGAAAGATGTGGTCGACGGAGCGGCCGACCATCATGCGCACGATCTGGCTCTGGCCGGCATCCTTGATCAGCCCTTCGCCGACCATCTCGCCGTCGCGAAACACAGTGTAGCGGTCGGCGATCCGGTAGATCTCGTCGAACTTGTGGCTGATGAACAGGATCGCCTTGCCTTCCTCCTTGAGGAATTCGATGAGCAAAAACAGCTCCTCGATTTCCTTCATCGAAAGGGCTGCGGTCGGCTCGTCCATGATGACGATCTGCGCATCGATCGACATGGCGCGCGCGACCGCGACCAGGTGCTTGTTGGCGATGCCGAGGTCCTTCAGTCGCGCATCGGCGTCGATATGGCCGGCATGCATGGTGTCGAGCACTTCGTGCGCATTCTTGCGCATCATGCGCCAGTCGATGGTGCCGAAGCGTGTGCGCGGCGCATGACCGAGAAAGATGTTTTCGGCAACCGTCAAATCGTCGAACAGCACGGTTTCCTGATGGATGGCGGTGACGCCATGGCCGAAGGCGGCATGCGCGCTGGGCAGTGTGATGGCCTGGCCGTCAATGCTGATCGTGCCGGCGTCGGGCTGGTAGATGCCGGTCATGATCTTGACCAGCGTCGACTTGCCGGCGCCGTTCTCGCCAATCAGCGCCGTGACTTGTCCCGGATAGAGCGACAGGCTGACATCGTGCAGCGCGCGTACGCCGGGGAAGCTCTTGGAGACGCCGGACAGCGTCAGGCGCGGGGCAGGAGCCGCGGGCTCCTCCTTCACCGTGCCGTGCTGGGCTGTCGTGTCCATATCTGTATCAAGCCCCGAAACAAGGTCGGTTTAAAGTCGCGGCGGGATTTTGGTCCCGCCGCGCCAGGTCGAAGAACGCCAGGATCAATAGATCTTGGAGAACTTTTCGATGTTGGTCTTGTCGAACTGGAAGGGCGGAGCCATCGCAGCCGAGTTCGTATCGTCGAGCGTGACCTTGCCGACACGGCCGATTGACAGCGTGGCGCCCGGCTTCGCCTCTTCCTTCTTCACCGCCAGATCATGGGCGAGGTAGACGGCGGAGTAGCCGAGGTCGATCGGGTTCCACAGTGCAACCGCCTGGCTGGAGCCGTTGTCGATGAACTTCTTGAACTCGGACGGCAGCGCGAGACCCGTGACATTGACCTTGCCGATCAGGTTCGCGTCGGTGACAACCTGGGCGGCGGCAACAACGCCGACGGTGGTCGGCGCGATGATCGCCTTGAGGTTCGGATAGGACTTCAACAGGCCCTTGGCTTCATCTGTGCTCTTGGCCGAATCGTCATCGCCATAGACGGTGGCGACGAGTTTGATCTTGGGGAACTTCTCCGGCAGGATTTTTTTGGCCGCGTCGATCCAGGCGTTCTGGTTGGTCGCGGTGGACGAAGCCGACAGGATGGCGACTTCGCCGCCTTCCGGCAGATAGTCGGCGGCCAGCTTGATGATGGTCTCGCCGATCAGGCCGGTGTCGGACGGGTTGAGATGCAGCTGGCGGCCTTCCTTGGCGACGCCGGAATCCCACGAGATGACGGTGATGCCGCGCTCCATGGCCTTCTTCAGCACCGGCACCAGCGCGTCGGCGTCATTGGCCGAAATGGCGATGGCGTTGACCTTCTGCGCGATCAGCGAATTGACCACTTCGATCTGCGCTTCGGCGGTCGCCTTGGTCGGGCCGGTGTAGATGATGTCGACGTCGCCAAGTTCCTTGGCCGCCTCTTCGGCGCCCTTGTTGGCGGCGTCAAAGAAGCCGTTGCCGAGCGACTTCACCACCAGCGCGATCTTGACGTTCTCGGCATAGGCGGCATTCACGAACATGGCGGCCGAGAACGCGGCCGTCACCATCAATTTCTTCAAAAAGCTCATCTGATATTCCTCCCTTGAGCGTTGCATTCCATCGTCGCTGCGGGCGTGAGGTCGGCCTCAGGCTTGCAGCGAAGATTCTTCCTTTGCCGACTTGCGGGCGACGATCAGTGTCACCCCCGCGGCCTCCAGCATGTTGGCTTCCCGATCCTCGATACCGTCATCGGTGATGACGGTGGCAATGCGCTTGAGCCCGCACAGGATCAGGCTGGAGCGCTGGCGGAATTTCGAGGAGTCGACCAGCACCACCAGCTCGTCGGCCTGGTCGATCAGTTTCTGCTCCGCCTGGATCAGCAGCGGATCCCCTTCCATCAGGCCGAGCGGGCCGAGACCCTGCGCGCCCATGAACATGCGGCGCGCATAGAAATTGCGCGTCACGTCATTGTCGAAGGGCGACAGGACGATGTTCTGCTCGCGGTAGATCGTGCCGCCCGACAGCATCACGGTGTTCTTGGAGTGCTTGAGCAGATGCTCGGCGATCGGAAACGAATTGGTGAAGATCGGCATGCGGCGGCCGGTCAGAAAATGCACCATCTGGAAAGTCGTGGTGCCGCCATTGATGATGATCGGTTCGCCGTCTGTGCACAATTCCACCGCCTCGCGCGCAATCGCCCGCTTCTGCGAAGCATTGAGCGTTTCATTGACGGAGAAGGGCCGGCCGGCGAGGCCGATGAACTGCGGCGGCGAGATCGCCTCGGCGCCGCCGCGCACCCGGCGCAGGCGCTTTTGCACGTGAAGCGCCGCGATATCGCGCCGGATCGTCGCCTCGGAGGAGTCCGTCAGGTCGACCATCTCCTGCACCGTCACCACAGGCTTTTCCTGGACGGCGGACAGAATGATCCTGTGGCGCTCTTTTTCGTGCATGGTTCCTCCCTGCACAGTCATGAGGCACTAGAAAACAACCAGTGTCAATCATTTCCGATCAAATAATTTCATTGTGCAGTGCAATATGATCGGTATTGATCGTTTGTGATTGACAAGCAGCGTGCTTGCGTAGACATTTCCGGCAAAACGGACTGCGCCTTTTTGCGTCCCAGGGAGGATAATCATGCTCGACAAGCGCTCCGGCTCGCGCCTTGCCAATCTGTGGGACGACGCAAAGGCCAAGGGGCTGAGCGAGCCTGAGCTTCTGGTTTATCGCTCGAACACGCTCGGCTCCGACAAGCGTGTCACCAACTATGGCGGCGGCAACACCTCCTCGAAAATCTGGCAGAAAGACCCGCTCACTGGCGATGATGTCGAAGTGCTCTGGGTCAAGGGCTCGGGCGGCGACAGCGCCTCGATCAAGCTTGACGGTTTCGCCACCCTCTACATGGACAAGCTCCGCGCGCTGAAGGGCCTCTATCGCGGTGTCGCGCACGAGGACGAGATGGTGGGTTATCTCCCCCACTGCACCTTCAACCTCAATCCGCGCGCGGCCTCGATCGACACGCCGCTGCATGCCTATGTGCCGAAGCCGTTTGTTGACCACATGCATCCCGATGCCATCATCGCCGTCGCTGCCGCGAAGGACTCCAAAGCGCTGACCAAGGAGATCTTCGGCGACGCCATTGGCTGGCTGCCATGGAAGCGGCCTGGCTTCGAACTTGGCCTGTGGCTGGAGAAATTCTGCGTCGAACATCCCGAGGCCAAGGGCGTCATTCTCGAAAGCCACGGGCTCTTCACCTGGGGCGACACACCTAAGGAATGCTACGAGACGACGATCTCTGTCATCAATCAGGCGATCGAGTGGTTCGAGCGCCGTTCCGAGGGCCTGGCCATCTTCGGCGGCGAAGTCGTCAAATCGCTCGATGCCACTGAGCGCCGCGCCATCGCGGCAAAACTGATGCCGAGGATCCGCGGCCTGATTTCGGAAAAGAGCCACAAGCTCGGCCATTTCGATGACCAGGCCGCCGTGCTCGAATTCGTCAACTCCAGGGATTTGCGTCCGCTGGCCGCACTCGGCACCTCATGCCCCGACCATTTCCTGCGCACAAAAATCCGGCCGCTGGTGATCGAGTTCGATCCCGCGAAACCCGATGTCGATGCGGTCATCGCCCGCCTTGCCGATGACATTGCCGAATACCGTGTCGGCTACCAGGCCTATTACGACAGCTGCAAGCACCCTGACTCGCCCGCCATCCGCGATCCCAACGCTGTCGTATATTTGATGCCCGGCGTGGGCATGTTCACCTTTGCCGGCGACAAGGCGACGGCGCGCATCTCAGGCGAATTCTATGTCAACGCCATCAATGTCATGCGCGGCGCTTCGACCGTCTCGTCCTATGTTGGCCTCCCTGCACAGGAGGCCTTCGACATCGAATATTGGCTGCTCGAGGATCTGAAGCTGCAGCGCATGCCGAAGCCGAAATCGCTCGCCGGCCAGATCGCGCTAGTCACCGGCGGCGCCGGCGGCATCGGCCGGGCCACCGCCAGCCGCCTGTTGCGCGAAGGCGCCTGCGTGGTGCTGGCCGATATCGACGAGACCGCACTTGCCAGCGCCAATGAGGAACTCGCGAAAGCCTATGGCAAGGACTTCGTCCGACCGGTTGTGATCAACGTCACATCGGAAGAACAGGTCGTCTCCGGCTTTACCGAAACGGCGGTCGAATTCGGCGGCATTGATATTCTCGTCTCCAACGCAGGCCTCGCCTCCTCGGCGCCAATCGAAGAGACCACGCTGGCGTTGTGGAACAAGAACATGGACATATTGTCGACCGGCTATTTCCTGGTCTCGCGGGAAGCGTTTCGCCTGTTCCGTGCCCAGAAGATCGGCGGCAACGTCGTCTTCGTCGCCTCCAAGAACGGCCTTGCCGCTTCACCCAACGCCGCCGCCTATTGCACCGCCAAGGCGGCCGAGATCCATCTCGCGCGATGCCTGGCGCTGGAAGGCGCGGAGGCGCAGATCAGAGTCAACGTCGTCAATCCGGACGCGGTACTGCGCGGCTCGAAAATCTGGACGGGCGAGTGGAAGGAACAGCGCGCCGCCGCCTACAAGATGTCGACCGACGATCTCGAGGAACACTACCGCTCGCGCTCGATGCTGAAGCGCTCCGTCTTCCCCGAGGATATCGCCGAGGCGATCTATTTCCTGGCCTCCGACATGTCGGCCAAGTCCACCGGCAACATCATCAATGTCGACGCCGGCAACGCGCAGAGCTTTACGCGCTAAGCTTTCCTTCTCCCCGTTCTGCGGGGAGAAGGTGCCCGAAGGGCGGATGAGGGGCGGCGCCAGCCGTGCGAGTACCGGGAGGAACAGCAGTGTCCGAATTGATCATCTCCGCCGACATCGTCGCCAGCAGTAACGCCGCGCGCAAGGCTGACCTTGAGCGTGACTATGCCTCGCTCGGCGAGCGCCTCGACCGACGCGGCATCGCCATCGATGCCATCAGGGACAAGGTCGAGAAATTCGCGGTCGCGATCCCCTCCTGGGGCGTCGGCACGGGCGGCACCCGCTTTGCCCGCTTTCCTGGCGCCGGCGAGCCGCGCGATATCTTCGACAAGATCGAGGATTGCGCCGTCATCAGCCAGCTGACGCAGGCGACGCCGACCGTCTCCTTGCACATTCCATGGGACAAGGCCGATCCGAACCGGCTGAAGCAAGCGGCCTCGCGTTTCGGCCTCGGCTTCGACGCCATGAACTCCAATACCTTCTCCGATGCCAGGGATCAGAAGCTCTCCTACAAATTCGGCTCGCTGTCGCATGCCGATGCCGGCACCCGCCGCCAAGCGGTCGAGCATAACCTCGAATGCATCGAGATCGGCAAGACGCTGGGGTCCAAGGCGCTGACGGTGTGGATCGGCGACGGCTCGAACTTTCCCGGCCAGGTCAATTTCGCAAAGGCTTTCGAGCGCTATCTCGACGCGATGAAAGAGGTCTATGCCGGGCTGCCTGCCGACTGGAAGCTGTTCACCGAGCACAAGATGTACGAGCCGGCCTTTTATTCCACGGTCGTGCAGGACTGGGGCACCAACTACATGATCGCCAAGGAGCTGGGCGACAAGGCGTTCTGCCTGGTCGACCTCGGCCACCATGCGCCCAACGTCAACATCGAGATGATCGTGTCGCGGCTGATCCAGTTCAAGAAACTTGGCGGCTTCCACTTCAACGATTCCAAATATGGCGACGACGACCTAGATGCCGGCTCGATCGATCCCTACCGGCTGTTCCTGGTCTTCAACGAACTGGTCGATGCAGAACTCTCTGGCGCCGAGGGTTTCGATCCCGCCCACATGCTCGACCAGAGCCACAACGTCACCGACCCGATCGAGAGCCTGATGCTGTCGGCGGTCGAGGTGCAGCGCGCTTATGCGCAGGCGCTGCTGGTCGACCGCAAGGCCCTGGAAGGTTTCCAGGACGACAATGATGCGCTGATGGCGACGCAGACCCTGAAAGCCGCCTACCGCACCGATGTCGAGCCGATCCTGGCCATGGCACGGCTGAAAACCGGCGGCGCCATCGATCCCGTCACCGCATACCGCGCGGCGGGCTACCGCGCCAAGGTCGCGGCCGAGCGCCCTGTCGTTGCTGGCGGCAGCGGCGGCATCGTCTGACAGGCAGACATCCTAATTGATCTGGTCCAGCGCCACCCAACGCCAGGAGCACCGCCATGCCCTTGACCCGCCGGACGCTGATTGGTGTCACCCTTTCGCTCGCAATAGCGGCGACGCCAGCCGCAGCCGTCTTCGCTGCTTCCCCGCAACCGTCCAAGGGTGAGCACGGAATGGTGGTCACCGCCCAGCATTTCGCGTCGGAAGCCGGCGTCGAGGTGCTGAAGAAGGGCGGCAACGCTGTCGATGCGGCGGTCGCCGTGGGCTATGCGCTCGCGGTCCTCTACCCTAATGCCGGCAATATCGGCGGCGGGGGGTTCATGACCATCCGCTTCAAGGACGGCAAATCGACCTTCCTCGATTTCCGCGAGCGCGCGCCGCTGGCGGCTACCAAGACCATGTATCTCGACAAGGACGGCAAGCCGGTGAAGGGCGCCAGCCTCGATGGCTATCTCGCGGTTGGTGTGCCGGGTTCCGTGGCAGGTTTCGAGATGGCGCGCGAAAAATACGGCACGCTGCCACGCCAGGATTTGATGGCGCCGGCAATTGCCTATGCCAAGGACGGCTTCGTCCTCAACCAGGGCGACGCTGCCACATTCGCAAGCAATGCCGATAGGCTGGCGAAGGACCCTGCCGCGGCCGCCATCTTCCTGAAGCCCGACGGCAAGCCCTATGGCGCCGGCGAGCGTCTCCTCCAGCCCGACCTTGCAGCCTCGCTCGCCGCCATTTCCGAAAAGGGCGCGGATGCCTTCTACAAAGGCGCCATCGCCGATGCCATCGTCAAGGCAAGTGGCGCCAAGGGCGGCATTCTCGCCAAGGCCGATTTCGAACAATATACGGTGCGCGAGCTGAAACCGGTAACCTGCACCTATCGCGGCTACGAGATCACGTCCTCGCCGCCGCCAAGCTCGGGCGGCGTCATCATCTGCGAAATCCTCAATGTGCTTGAACTCTATCCGCTGTCCTATCTCGGTGCCGGTTCGGCCGAAACGGTGCATGTCATGGTCGAGGCAATGCGGCACGCCTATGTCGACCGCAACTCGGCGCTTGGGGATCCCGATTTCGTCGACAATCCCGTCTCGAAACTGCTCGACAAGGGGTACGCCAAGGACATCCGCGACAAGATCGATCCGTTCCGGGCGGGCGTCTCACAGAACCTGATGCCGAAGGGCTTTGGCGAGTCGAAAGAGACGACGCATTACTCGATCATCGACAATGACGGCAACGCGGTCGCCGTCACCTATACGCTGAACGGCTCGTTCGGCGCCGGGGTCGTCGCCGATGGCACCGGCATCCTGCTCAACAACGAGATGGACGATTTCACCCAGAAGCCCGGCGTGCCCAACCTGTACGGCCTAGTCCAGGGCGAGGCGAATGCGATCCAGCCGAAGAAGACGCCGCTGTCGTCGATGAGCCCGACCATCGTCGCCAAGGACGGCAAGCCGTTCATGGTCATCGGCAGCCCCGGCGGCTCGCGCATCATCACCATCACGCTGGAAGCGATCGTCAACGTCATCGACCACGGCATGAACATCCAGGAGGCGATCGACGCACCGCGCATCCACCATCAGTGGCTGCCCGATACGGTCTATGTCGAACCGTTCGGCCTGTCGCCCGACACCGAAAAACTGCTGGCCGGCATGGGCTACCACCTCGATCCCGCCGTTTCGACCTGGGGGCAGGCGGCCGGCATTCTCGTCGGCGGCAAGAGCCTTGCAGAAATCGAGAAGGGCGGCGGCGCCCTCTATAACGGCGCCATCGACAGCCGCGCCGCATCCGGCGAGGCTCTGGGATACTAGATCATGGTCGAACGAAGATCGATCAAAGGACGAGTGTGAGGGTCGATCCCACCAGCATCAGTGCCGCGATGCCAACGAACAGCGCGTAGATGCGCGGCCGGTCGAGCAGCAGCGCATTGCCCGATATCCAGGCGGCGGTCGCGCCGCCGAGCGCGAACAGGAAGCCGTTGCGATGGCCGAAGGCCATGGAAGCGGCCATCAGCCCGCCAATGATCAGCGCGCCGAAGACGATGATCACGGCGACGGCGTATCTCTCGAAGTCGTTGCCGCCACCCATGGCCGGGCCGATCGCGTTCAAATTCGGCAGATCGTCCGGATCGAAGGAATTGGTCGACCCATACTCATCTTGACCGACAGGTTCTCGCATCACTCATTCTCCGCTGACCGGCAACAAATCATCAACATCTGCCGAGCGCAACCGGATCGTGCCTTGCCGAAGGCGGCCGATGCGGTGTTCAACACCTTCTGATGCCGACTTGCCACGGTTTTTTCGGGCCGGCTCAAAATTTAGCGTCCTTTCGAACCCACATGCCTGATTTACCTGGAAAAATCGCTGCGCACGATGCCATGCCGCTGCAGCTTGTCATAGAAGGTCTTGCGCGGAATGCCGAGCGCCTCGATGGTGCGCCGGACATCGCCGTCATTGCGGCCAAGTGTCTCGCGGATGACATCGGCTTCATAGCGCTCAAGCCGTTCCGGCAGTGAACCGGGATCATCCGTTTCCGCCGGGGTGGAAGGCGGCGCATGATCCACCTCCTCCAGTCCGAGCACGAAACGTTCGGCGAAATGCGCCAGTTCGCGCACATTGCCTGGCCAATCATGCTGGCTGAGATAGCGATGCACCGAGGCAGGCACGGCAGGCATTTGACGGCGGAAGCGGGCGGCGGCTCGCTCGGCGAAGTAGAAGAACAGCAGGGCGATGTCGTCGCGACGTTCGCGCAGCGGCGGGATCGAGATCGTCACCACGTTGAGCCGGTAGTAGAGGTCCTCGCGGAAGGCGCCGCGCTGGCCGGGATCGCCGAGATCGACCTTCGCGGCGGCGACGACGCGCAGGTCGACCGGCCGGATCTCATTGGTGCCGAGCGGCGTCACCTCACGCATTTCCAGCACCCTGAGCATCTGTACCTGGGTTGAAGCGGGCATGCTTTCGATCTCATCGAGGAACAGCGTGCCGCCGCTCGAATGCTCGATGCGGCCAATCCGCTTCTTCTGTGCGCCGGTGAAGGCGCCGGCCTCATGGCCGAACAATTCGCTTTCGATCACCGTGTCCGGCAGCGTGCCGCAATTCAGCGCCACGAAATTACCCTTGGCGCGCCGGCTCCAGCGATGCAGCAGGCTGGCCACCACCTCCTTGCCGGAGCCGGTCTCACCGGTCACCAGCACATCGACATCGGTGTCGGCGATTTGCCTGAGCGTGCGGCGCAGCCGCTCCATGGCCGGCGTCTGGCCGATCAGCGGCAGCCCGTCTTGCGCCTGCTCGGCGCCCTCGCGCAAGGCCCGGTTCTCCATCACCAGCCGGCGCTTTTCCGCCGCCCGCGCTACACTTTGCGCCAACCGGTCGGCGGCGAAAGGCTTGGTGATAAAGTCGTAGGCGCCATCCTTGATCGCCCTGACCGCAACCGCGATGTCGCCATGCCCGGTGACCAGGATGACCGGAATGTCGGGGTCGAGCTGCAAGACGCGGTCGAACACTTGCAAGCCATCGATGCCAGGCATTCTGATATCGGACACCACCACGCCGGGAAAATTGGCGTCGAGCCCGGCCAGCGCCTCGGCCGCCGCCGCAAAGGCAGACACCGAAAAGCCGGCAAGCTCCAGCGTCTGCCGCGTAGCTCGCAGCAATTCGCTGTCGTCATCGATCAGGATGACCGGTGCGGTGTCCATCATGCTGCCCTGGCGAGGTGAACTGTGAAGCGCGTGCCGTCTCTGCCGCTCGCGACCTCGATGCGCCCGCCATAATCGGCGACGATGTCCTGCGAGATGACGAGCCCGAGCCCGAGGCCCTTTTCCTTCGACGTGTTGAACGGCGTGAACAACGACTTGAGGATAGCGGGCGAAATGCCCGGTCCGTTGTCGGCGACGGCAAGCGCCACGCCGTCGGCCGTTTCCTGCGCCGACACCTGAACTTTGGCACCGTCGCGGCCGTCCAGCGCCTCCAGCGCATTCTGGAACAGGTTGATCAGCACCTGCTCCAGCCGCAGCCGGTTGCCCATCACCTTGAGCGTCTGCGGCGGAAGCGTGATATCAAGCGCGTCCAGCCGGCCGGCAAAGCGGCTTCGAAGCAGCACCACGGCGCCTTCGATGACGCCGCGCAATTCGACCGGTTCGGCTGCCGTGCGACCCTTGCGGGCAAAGCCCTTCAATTCCTCGGTAATGCCGCCGATACGCTCCGTCAGCGCGGCAATCGCGCCAAGATTCTCTTCTGCCGAGGCGGTTTGCTTGCGCTCCAGGAACACACGCGCATTGTCGGCATAGGCGCGGATCGTCGCCACCGGCTGGTTGATCTCATGCGCAACCCCAGCTGCAACCTGGCCGAGGGTGGCAAGTCGGTTGGCCTGCACCAGCTCCTGCTGCATGACCTGTAGCTTGGCCTCGGTGCTGCGGTGATCGGTGATCTCGGCCTGCAGCCGGTCGCGCGCCAGGCTCAAATCATGCGTCCGCTCGACGACCCGGCGTTCCAGCTCGATGCGCGCCGCCTGTTCGGCGGCAATGCGCATCTGCGCCGATTGCCGGCGCCACAGGAGATAGCCGGCCAGTGCCAGCAGCGGCACCACGACGCCCAGCGCCAGCAGCCGCATTTCACGCACCGCAGCCGCGATCGGCGCTTCTGCCGGGACGAGATAGTCGAGCCGCCATGGCGTCGATTGGACCAGTGTCGAAAGCCTGAGATATTCGGCATCGCTGCCACCCGGCGTTATCGCATGTACCATCGACACCTCAGGGCTCAATGCCTCGGGACCGGTGATCGGCAACGGGATCAGTGGCGCGTTGCCGAATTGCTGGCTGCTCCGGATGGCCGCGGCCAGCGGGCCGGCAAGGGGCGCCGTGGTCATGAAGCGCCAGGACGGCACGCTGGTGATCAGCACGACGCCGTGATCGTCGCTGACATAGGCCGGGCGGTTGGCTTCATGCCAGTCGGCTTCGAGCTGATCGAACTCCATCTTGACGACGACGACGCCGAGCGGTGCTGCCGCATTGCCGACGCGCCGCGAAATGTAGAGGCCGGGGCGCTTGCTGGTATTGCCCAGTGCGAAATATTCGGCGGTCCCGGATTGCATGGCGCCGGAGAAATAGGCGCGGAAACCATAGTCGTTGCCGACGAAGCTGGTCGCCTCGCGCCAGTTGCTGGAAGCGATCGCGAACCCGTCGACGCCGGTGACGTAAAGCACAGAAGCCTTGGTGCCTGAGACCAGCCCTTCGAGTTTGCGGTTGAGCACGTCGATCGCGACTGCGCCTTTGTTCTGCAGGGCGTCATGAACCTGCTGGTCCTCGGACAAAAGCAGCGGCAGTGCCCGCGGGCTTTCCAGCACCGCCCGTAGCAGCGCGACCTTGAGATTGGCATCGGTGCGGCCTTGCGCTGCCAGCGTTGCGACCTCGGCGCGGCGTGCATAAAGGCCGGCGCCGGTGAGCGCCGTGGCCACGATCACCAGCGCGATCGCCGCAAACAGCAGCCAGGCACGGCGCGCGCGTTTGCCGAGTTGCTCGGGCGTCGGCGACAGAACCGCGGCAGGGCGTTGCAGCATCGCCCATTTGTGCATGATTTCGCACAAAGCACAATTCGCTTATGCGGATGTCCGCACTTCCCTTCAGGCCAACGCGACGTTGGTTCTCAAAAATAGTCAATAAAATCAAGGTGTACGACCTTGCCACGCAGTTTGGCATGGCAGTTGCACTCATCCATTCAGCAGTCGCGAGGCTGCGGAGGTCAAAAACAACTTGCCCCGGGAGGTCGAGCTTTCGATCGGGGCGTCATGGAGGACGTCATGCAGCCAGCATTCGCTGCCGCCGAACCGCGCGGCAAAGTACCCTTTTATCGGCATCTTTATGTGCAGGTCCTGACGGCGATCGCCGCCGGCGTTCTGCTCGGTCATTTCTATCCCGAACTCGGTGCTTCGCTGAAGCCGCTCGGCGATGCCTTCATCAAGCTGGTCAAGATGGTGATCGCGCCGGTCATCTTCCTGACGGTGACGACCGGCATTGCCGGCGTTTCCGACCTGAAAAAGGTCGGCCGCGTCGCCGGCAAGGCGATGATTTATTTTCTCGTGTTCTCCACTTTGGCCCTGGTTGTCGGCCTGGTCGTCTCCAATATCGTCCAGCCGGGCGCCGGCATGCACATCAATGCAGCCACGCTCGATCCCTCGAAAGTCGCGACCTTCACCGAGAAGGCGCATGACACGACCATTGTCGGCTTCCTCCTCAACATCATTCCCGACACCATCACCGGCGCCTTCGCCCAGGGCGACATCCTGCAGGTGCTGTTCTTCTCGGTGCTGTTCGGCATCTCGCTCGCGCTGGTCGGTGACCGTGGCCGTCCGGTCGTCGACTTCCTGCAGGCGCTGACGTCGCCGATCTTCCGCCTCGTCGCCATCCTGATGAAGGCCGCCCCCATCGGCGCGTTCGGCGCCATGGCCTTCACCGTCGGCAAATACGGCATCGGCGCGATCGCCAATCTCGCCTTCCTGATCGGCACCTTCTACTTGACGTCGCTGCTCTTCGTGCTGGTCGTGCTTGGCGCTGTAGCATGGTACAACGGCTTCTCGGTCCTGGCGCTGATCCGCTACATCAAGGAAGAGTTGCTTCTGGTGCTCGGCACCTCGTCCTCGGAAGCCGCTCTTCCCGGCCTGATGGCCAAGATGGAGCGCGCCGGCTGCAACCGTTCGGTGGTCGGCCTGGTCATCCCGACCGGCTATTCCTTCAACCTCGACGGCACCAACATCTACATGACGCTGGCTGCCCTGTTCATCGCCCAGGCGACCGACACGCCGCTCACCTATGGCGACCAGATCCTGCTGCTGCTCGTCGCCATGCTGAGCTCCAAGGGTGCCGCCGGCATCACCGGCGCCGGCTTCATCACGCTGGCGGCAACGCTCTCTGTAGTGCCTACGGTGCCGGTCGCCGGCATGGCGCTGATCCTCGGCGTCGACCGTTTCATGTCGGAATGCCGCGCGCTGACCAACTTCGTCGGCAATGCGGTGGCGACCATCGTCGTGGCACGCTGGGAAGGTGAACTCGACCAGACCAAGTTCGTCGCCGCTATGGCCGGCACATTGTCAGAGGAGGCCGACCTGGCGCTGTCGGGCGACCTTCAGGCGGCCTGACATATCAGGCGTCCTCCCGAGCCTGTGCAGGTCGCGGCGGTTGCCGCAGCCTGTTCATTTTCCGCCGCCCTGCTTAGGGTGGCGCCGCCCGGCTCCTCCGGTGCGATCATTCAGCCTTGAGGCCCGCCGATGAGCAGTGCGTATCCCGAAACCTACCTCGTTCGCCACGGCGAGACCGAATGGAGCGCGTCGGGAAAGCACACCGGCCGCACAGACATACCGCTGACGGCGGCCGGCGAGGCGGCGGCGCGCGGTGTGGCGGACCGGCTCAAGGGCCTGTCCTTCAAGGCGGTCTGGTCGAGCCCGTCGCAGCGCGCCTTCAACACCTGCAAGCTGGCCGGGTTCGGCGCGCATGCGCTGAAGAAGCCGGACCTGCAGGAATGGGACTATGGCGCCTATGAGGGCGTGAAGACCAAAGAGATTCTGGCTGAGCGCCCCGGCTGGCAATTGTTTCGCGATGGCTGTCCCGGCGGCGAGTCTGCGGCGGATGTCGGCGCCAGGGCCGATACGATTATCGCCGGGCTGCGCGCCATCGAGGGCAACGTGCTGGTGTTTTCGAGCTCGCATTTTCTCAGGGTGCTGGCCGCGCGCTGGCTCGGCCTGCCGCCCGAAGGCGGCGCGCACTTCGTGCTCGACACCGCCAGCATCAGCATCCTCGGCTACGAGCATGATTTGACCGAGCCAGTCCTTCGCAAATGGAACCAGAAATAGGCTTCGCAGGAGCGGCAATCACTGCGGTCCGTGCCACTCAGGACGCGAGCAGCGCCAGTTCCGCTGATGTCAAATGCCGCGCCTTACCCTTGGCGAGCTCGCCGAGCTGCAAGGTGCCGATCGCTACCCGAACCAGCCTCAGCACCTCGATATCGAAGGCGCCGAGCACGCGGCGGATCTGGCGGTTGCGGCCCTCATCGAGCACGATCTCCAGCCAGGCCGTGCGGCCGCCGCTGCGCAGCACCTCGATCGAACTTGCCGTCAGCAACTCGCCATCGACGACCGCGCCTTCGCGAAACCGCGCCAGCATCACCTCGTCGGGCACGGCGCCGACCTGCACATGATAGGTCTTGGCGACATGCGACGCCGGATCGAGCAGGCCATTCGCCCAGCGCGTGTCGTTGGTCATCAGCAACAGGCCTTCACTGGCCTTGTCGAGGCGCCCGACCGGCGACACGAAAGGCAGGTCGAGCCCGGCAAGGCAGTCATAGACGGTGCCGCGCCCCTCGGGATCGTCGCGGGTGGTGACCAGCCCGCGCGGTTTGTTGATCATCAGGTAGACTTTTGCCTCGCCGACGATGTTCTCGTTGTCGACGGCAATGCGGTCCCGGCCGAGATCGACGCGCAGCGACGGATCGCGCGCCACCTTGCCGCCAACCCGCACCCGCCCTTCGGCGATCAGCAGCTCGGCCTGCTTGCGCGAACACAGGCCGAGTTTGGAAAGCGCCCGGTTCAGGCTGACGCCTGCCCTGGCGGCGCCTTGTCGGGCGATATTCGGCGGCCGTGCCATGATCCTGCTTTGCTTGTCCCAATGATAGGCATCGACAGATGCCACGCCGTGCAGTGATTTCGCAACCTGTTCTCGACAGAGGCCGAGTTCTCCTGCTCAGGGCATCGGGCCCAGCGCCCGCCATGGAACGCGACCGGGCAAAAGACGTTGTTGCTGACGTGCGATCTGTCGCGAAAGGCCCGCCATGAAGAAGAAGACCTACGAAAAGCCGACGCTGGTGAAGCGAGGCAGGCTTACCCGCGCAACGGCTCAGATCGTCGCTTCCGGGCTCATTCTGGGTGAATAGTCCCAAGACAACGGAAGGGATACGCCGATGAGCGAGCGCGGCGTTGATTTTCTGCAAGGCTGGATACACGAGCACCTGCCGGGCGAATTGCCTGCCGACAAGGCAACGGCTCGAACCCTGACCACGCTGGCAGCCTTGGATGCCCGGCATTTAGGCCTAGAGGTCAGCGAGATCGAAGAGGATTTGGGTTCGCTGGAACGGGTGATTTTCGAGGCGCTCGATCAGCCCGATACCTGAGCCCATCGCCTTCGCGGCGGTGGGCTTTTCTACGATTGCATCCCCTTTGGCGCGTAGCCTATGCGGCACGCGCCGATTGCGCTGCCCGGGCCGGCGGCAATTCGAACACAGTGGCGCCGTTCTCCTGGCCGCGTTCGACATAACCGATGACGCGGAACCATTTGGCGACGTCAGCCCGACGCAGCCAGCTGCGCGAATGGATGGGAAGGTTGCCGGCGAGCGCCTGGATATGGCGGATGTGGCGTCGGCAGAAGCGGACCGTCGCGGCGCTGAAAAAACCCTCCTGCGCGGCAAACAGCGTGTCGGCGGCGTCGCTGTTCTCATGCCAGGCGACGATCGCCACCGTCTTGTCGCCCTCGACCAGCGCGTGAGCGCGGCCTTCCTTCAAATTCATCATCAGATTGTCGTAGGCGACTTTGCTGTCCTTGCCGGCGGCAACATACTCGTCCGACATCCGCCTGGACAAATCCCGGAAAACACCTTCGAGATCGCCGATCGTAGCTGCGCGTGCTCTCATTTCTCCTCCTGCAGCCCCGGCAGGCAGTTTGCACTAGGAAGAGGCGATTACCAAGCAAATCAAATCCGCCAAACCGCAGATGCGCGCAAAGTGATTTCGGCCTGCGGCCCTGGGTGGAACCGAACTGGCTCCCCCGAATTGACTCGCGACCACGTTCGGAGGGAAACATGCAAGACCAGCATTTCGATGAGCCGGTTCGCGTGGCGCTCGGCAGGTCCAGAAACACGATCTACAAGGTGGAGCGTGTCGCGCAGGCCGCTGACATCCTCATCAACCGCTGGCCCGCGAAGACGGGCCGGTACCACGTTGCCGCCCGCAAAGCCTGCCTTGGCGTTCTCGAAGGCCTGAAAGAGGCGCACTATGCCCGGGCCGCCTTCGTCAATGCGGCAATCGAGGCCGATATCCTGGTCGAGCGCGACCGTCAGGATTGAGCGCCCACCACTTTATCATCGCCTGTTCGTTTGCCTTAGACTGACAGCCCGGTTCGGAGCCTTCCATGTGCAACGATTATGAGCAGCATATTCTCTGGGCTGAATATTGCCGGATGCTGGAGTCGTTGGCACTCGAGATTCCGGCCCACCAAACCGAACTTGACCTGCCGCAGGCGGACGACATCCACATCAATGATCCGGCTCCGATCATGCGCGCCGCCGGCGACACCGGCGTTGTTGAACTGGCTTCGATGACGTTCGGATTTCCACCGGCCGGACCAAAAGGCGGACCCGTATTCAACTTCCGCTCCGAAGGCCGGCAATTCGGGAGCAGCAAACGCTGCCTCGTTCCGGCATCCGCCTTCTTCGAGTTCACCGGCACCAAATATCCGAAGGCGAAGCATCGCTTCACCCTCAACGGCTCTCCGTTCATGGCCATCGCAGGGCTCTGGCGTGAAGCCGTAGGCAACAAGCCGCCCAGCTTCACCATGCTGACGACCGATCCTGGACCGGATATCGCGCCCTATCACAATCGGCAGGTGGTGGTCCTTCAGCCTGAGAATTGGTCCGTCTGGCTCAATTTGACGAAGTCCGAAGCCGAATTGTTGCAGCCGCTTCCGGCAGGCTCGCTGGGTGTGGAAACTGTGCGCCCCGAAAAATCATAATTCAGTTGTGCAGGCGCACCAGCACACTCCGCGGCCCGAGGTCCAGAATCCGTCTGCAGCCGCCGGCACGAGGCCAGGCATTTGATTTCTTCAGAGAAGGGAATGGTGCCCAGAGGCGGATTCGAACCACCGACACGCGGATTTTCAGTCCGCTGCTCTACCAACTGAGCTATCTGGGCCTCGCCGGCAAACGAGATATCGCTGACCGGATTTCAGGAAAGCGCCCGCTGGCGCCCCTTGAAAGCGCGTGGGTTATAGCACGGGAATCCGGCCTGTCCAGCGCCTAAGCGCCGATTTTCCAGGGCAATTGTCGCAGACAAATACCGATGCTGGCAAAGCAACAATTGCGAAGGTCGGCGCCGCCCATCATCCGCCTGCCGGCACGTGCCCTTCGCCGTCGCTTCGGGCGTTCGTCGTTCGAAAAGCCAAGCAATTGGCTTTTTTGTCCGCTGCGCGGACTTCGCCTCACCTCCGTGAACGGGGCGAAGGGATTTGGCCGCCAACACTGCCGCCCAAACCTTACTTCGGCTCGTCGCTCTCGTCCTCGTCATCGCGCGCGGTGATGACGTAGGCGCCTTTCAGCCAGCGGTTGAGGTCGATGTCCTTGCAGCGCGTCGAGCAGAAGGGGTAGGTCTCGCGCGCCGATGGCTTGCCGCACTCGGGGCAGGGGCGCTTCGGGCGCAGCGGCGTGACTTTGTCGTCCAGGCTCATGGCCGCGCCGTGTGCCAGCTGGTGTGGACCTTGAAGCCTTCTCCGGAAAGCAGCGCCACCGTCTCGTAGAGCGGCAGGCCGACGATGTTGGTGTAGGAGCCGACCAGCTTGACGACGAAGGAGCCGGCCAGGCCCTGCACGGCGTAGCCGCCAGCCTTGCCGCGCCATTCGCCCGACGCGACATAGGCATCGATCTCCTCGCGCGGCAGCCGCTTGAAGCGAACCCGGCTCTCGACCAGCCTTTGGCGCAGTTTTCCGCCCGGCGTAATCAGGCAGATGCCGGAATAGACCCGGTGCGAGCGGCCGGACAAGAGCCCAAGGCAATTGGCGGCGTCATCGAGCGTCTCGGCTTTGGGCAGGATGCGGCGGCCGACCGCGACCACCGTATCGGCAGCCAGCACGAAGCCTGGCGCATAGTCTTCCTCGCTTTTCAGCGAGGCCAGCGCCTTCTCGGCCTTTTCCTTCGACAGCCGTTTGGCCAGCGAGCGCGGATGTTCGGCGCGCAGCGGCGCTTCGTCGACATCGGCCGGCAGCACGCGGTCCGGCTCGATGCCGGCCTGCTGCAACAGCTCGATCCGGCGCGGTGAACCCGAGGCAAGCACCAGCTTCTGCAAACTGCTCATCGGAGCATGATGCCGAAAAGTGTGAAGCGGTTTTCGGACGACATCATGCTCCACTCTTTGATTTGGAGCCGGATTCAGATTTCAGGCCGACAGACCTGAAATCATCCGGATCCAGGGTTTTCCGGCAGGCTGTTACTTGAAACGGTAGGTGATGCGGCCCTTGGTCAGGTCATAGGGCGTCATCTCGACCAGGACCTTGTCGCCGGTCAGCACGCGGATGCGGTTCTTGCGCATGCGGCCGGCCGTATGGGCGATGATCTCGTGTTCGTTTTCGAGCTTCACCCTGAACATCGCGTTGGGCAACAATTCCGTCACGATACCCGGAAACTCGAGGACTTCTTCCTTCGGCATTCGATACCTTTGCTTGGATTGCAGTTCCGGCGTCCTGGAGCGCCCAGGCTGGAATTTCGGCGGAACCTATATGATAATCGTCCGCTTGTGAACACGCTTAGATCGCGTCATAAGCGACGCGACCCAAGCTTTTGTTTTATGCATGTCGTTGTCTCAAAACCGGGACCACTTTTGAGCGACATGCATCAATCCGCCGCGTTTTTTGCTTCTGGAAGCAAAAATCGTCGGCTTATCCGCGCTTTCAGCCGTTCGCGCACGTCGCGATAGGCGGCCATGATCTGCTCTCGCCTGCCGCCGGCATCGGTCGGGTCGGGCATCGGCCAGTATTCGACATCGACGGCAAGCGAGCGGGTGAGTTCGAGCGCGGCGTGATGGGCTTCCGGCGCCAGCGTGACGATCAGGTCGAAATAGTCGTCCTCGAGATCGTCCATTGAGCGTGGTTGACTCTCGCCCAGCATCAGCCCCTCTTCGGCGAGCACCGCATCGACAAACGGGTCGCGCTCGCCCCGGTGCACGCCGGCCGACGCGACAAAAGTGGCCGGTGGCAGCATGCGCCGCGCCAGCTGCTCGGCCATCGGCGAGCGCACGGCGTTCATGCCGCACAAAAACAGGATAGAGCGGGGCGCCACGGCCAGGGCTAACCCCGCCAGTGCAGCACGCAGACCAGCGTGAACAGCCGCCGCGCCGTGTCGAAGTCGATGTCGATCTTGCCGGCAAGCCGGTCCATCAGCGTCTGCGAGCCCTCATTGTGCAGGCCGCGCCGGCCCATGTCGATCGCCTCGATATGGCTCGGCGTCGACGAGCGGATGGCGTCGTAATAGCTTTCGCAGATCAAATAGTAGTCCTTGACGATGCGCCTGAGCGGCGTCAGCGACAGGATGTGGGTAACGACGGCAGCACCGTCCTCGCGGGCGACCGCGAACACCAGCCGGGATTCGGCCAGCGACAGCTTCAAGCGGTAAGGCCCGGCGCCGTCATCATTGACCGGCTGAAAGCTGTTTTCCTCGATCAGGTCGAAGATCGCCACCGCGCGCTCATGTTCGACATCGGGCGTCGAACGGCCGATCGACTCGTCGAGCTCGACATCGATCAGCCTTGCGCGAGTTTGATCGCCGTCCGCCATGGCCGCCTACATGTTCAGCCGAATGGCGACGGAGCGGCCATGCGCGTCGAGCCCTTCCGCCTTGGCCAGCGCGATCGCCGCCGGCGCAAGTGCCCTGAGCTGCTCCGGCCCGAGCTTCAGGATCGAGGTGCGCTTGACGAAATCGAGCACCGACAGTCCCGACGAGAAGCGCGCCGAGCGCGCCGTCGGCAGCACGTGGTTGGAGCCGCCGACATAGTCGCCGATGACTTCGGGCGTATGGCGTCCAAGAAACACCGCACCGGCGTTGCGCATCCTGGCCAGGAAACGCTCGGCATCGTCGATGGCAAGCTCGACATGTTCGGCGGCGATACGGTCGACCAGCGGCAGGGACGCCTCGATGGTCTCCACCAGGATCACCGCACCGAAATCGCGCCAGCTGGCGGCCGCCGTTTCAGCGCGGGGCAGGCTCTGCAACTGGCGCTCGACCGCCTGTTCGACGGCTTTGCCGAAGGCGGCATCGTCGGTGATCAGGATCGACTGCGCCGACACGTCGTGCTCGGCTTGGGCGAGCAAATCGGCAGCGATCCAGTCGGGATCGTTGGCGCCATCGGCCACCACCAGCACTTCCGACGGGCCTGCGATCATGTCGATGCCGACGGTGCCGAACACCTGGCGCTTGGCGGCGGCAACATAGGCATTGCCAGGCCCGACGATCTTGGCGACTGGCCGGATCGTCTCGGTGCCATAGGCAAGGGCGGCAATCGCCTGCGCACCGCCGACGCGGTAGATTTCCGACACGCCGGCCATGTCGGCCGCCACCAGCACCAGCGGATTGATGACCCCGCCCGGCGCCGGCACGACGATGACGATGCGCTCGACGCCGGCCACCTTAGCCGGCACCGCATTCATCAGCACCGAGCTTGGATAGCTTGCCGTGCCGCCGGGCACATAGAGCCCGACCGCCTCGATCGCCGTCCAGCGCGAACCCAGCTCGACGCCGGCGGCATCGGTATAGCGATCGTCCTTGGGCATTTGCCGTTCGTGATGGGATCGGATGCGGTCACGGGCAAATTTCAGCGCCTCGACGGTCTCCGGATCGGCCGCTTTGTAGGCCTGTGCGATGTCGTCCTTGGAGACGGCGATGCCGAGCTGGCTCAAATCGGCCTTGTCGAACTTCAAGGTATAGTCGATCAGCGCCGCGTCGCCCTCGGCACGCACCCGCGCGACAATCGCGCGCACCGCAGTGTCGACGTCCTCCGATACCTCCCGCTTGGTGGTCAGGAAGGCGGCGAAACGCTGCTCGAAACCGGCGTCGGACTGGCGGAGCGTGATGGCCATCGGCTGCGTCTAGATCATGATGAGATTGGGTTGAAATCTCACCATGATCTACCCCTTTGTTGGAGCATGATCTCTTCCAAAAACCGGTACCCACTTTTTGGGATCATGCTCTAGCCCCTGTGCACCGGACGCGAGGTGGCTTCCCAGGCGCCGCCTATGTCGGCAAGCCGCGCCTCGATGCACTCGACATCGAGCATGATGGCGCCGCCGCCGGAAAAGATTAGCTCGACGATGCCGGCCGGCTTGCTGATCTCGACAAAGCTGATTGCCAGCAGCGACAGCACCTCGGCCGGGCGGTCGCGGGCAATGCCGCTGGTCTTGGCTCCGAGCACGCGGTCGAAATGCAGAACCGCCTGGCGCCGCTCATTGTGCTGGGAAAACAGGCCGGATTTCGCTTCCCAGGCGAAGCGGTTCATGGTCAGCAGGAAACGCTTGGCCGACGGCAGATATTCGAGGTCCGAAACCTTCATCACGGCGTCCTGGACATGGGCCGAGACGATGCTCAGATCCTGGTCGTCGAGCGCAATGAGTTTGAGGGCCGCCATGCCGAATGCACACCTGAAAGTTGGTTTCAGCCTCTGTTAGGCGGTCTTTCCGGTCCGTGCAACCGCGACACAAACTCAACCCGAGGCCAGCGCCTCGGGTTTTGGGGTATCGATTGGGAATGACGACAGCACGAGCTTCGACAATTGGTCATTCCAAAACAGGAAGACCCTGTTTTGTCTGAATCGCCTGCCCTGTGGTCGTTACGCCGAAATCCGCTCGATCACCGCGCCGCAGTTGGACAGCTTTTCTTCCAGCCGCTCAAAACCGCGGTCGAGATGGTAGACGCGGTTGACCGTCGTCTCGCCTTCGGCCGCGAGGCCGGCGATGACCAGCGACACCGACGCGCGCAAATCGGTCGCCATCACCGGCGCGCCCTTCAGCTTGGCGACGCCGTCGACGATCGCCGTCTGGCCGGAAAGCGTGATGTGGGCGCCGAGACGGGCCAGTTCCTGGACGTGCATGAAGCGGTTTTCGAAAATGGTCTCGGTGATGCGCGACTTGCCCTTGGCCATGGTCATCAGGCCCATGAACTGCGCCTGCAGATCGGTCGGGAAGGCCGGGAAGGGCGCTGTCGTCACGTCGACCGGCGCAATGCCGGCGCCGTTGCGCCTGACGCGGACGCCCGAATTGGTCGGCGTGATCTCGGCGCCGGTTTGCGCAATGACGTCGAGCGCGGTCTGCAGCAGTTCGGGGCGGGCGCCTTCCAGCACCACATCGCCGCCGGTCATGGCAACCGCCATGGCATAGGTGCCGGTCTCGATGCGGTCGGGGATGACGCGCACGCGCGCGCCCGACAGCGATTCGACGCCATCGATGGTGATCGTCGGCGTGCCGGCGCCGGAGATCTTGGCGCCCATGGCGTTGAGGCATTCCGCGAGGTTGACGATCTCGGGCTCGCAGGCGGCGTTTTCCAGCACCGTCTCGCCCTTGGCGAGCGCCGCCGCCATCATCAGGACATGGGTGGCGCCGACGGAGACTTTCGGGAAGACGTAGCGGTTGCCGACGAGGCGGCCGTTCCTGGTCTTGGCCAGGACATAGCCGGTGTCGACATCGATGTCGGCGCCCAGCGCCTGCAGGCCTTCGAGGAACAGATCGACCGGGCGTGTGCCGATGGCGCAACCGCCGGGAAGTGACACTTTGGCCTCGCCCATGCGGGCCAGCAGCGGGCCGATCACCCAGAACGATGCCCGCATCTTCGACACCAACTCGTAAGGCGCGGTCGTGTCGACGATGTTGCGGGCCGAGAAATTGATGGTGCGCGAATAGCCCTCATTCTGCTTTTCGCGGCGGCCGTTGACCGAATAGTCGACGCCGTGGTTGCCAAGGATGCGGATCAACTGCTCGACATCGGCCAGATGCGGCACGTTTTCCAGTGTCAGCGTGTCGTCGGTGAGCAGCGACGCGATCATCAGCGGCAGGGCTGCGTTTTTCGCGCCCGAAATCGGAATGCTTCCGGCGAGCTTGTTGCCGCCGACAATTCTGATGCGATCCATGAGAGAATGTCCCCTCGGCCCGAAAGGCCGGTTTTCGTCAGTTTGAGTATCGGCCCGTCTAGACCATTGGCCGGCTTGGTTCAAGAAATAGGATTTCTGAGCGCCTTTGGCCAAAGGTGGCGGCCCAGTGTGGCCGATATCGGTCAGTCCTTGTGCATTTTTTCAGCAGCCGCCAGCCCTTCCAGCCGCTTGTCGGCATCGCCGGCGCGCTGGCTGTCAGCGTCGCCGGTGCGCCGCGAACGCGCCTGCGACTTGCGCTTCATGAGATTGGCGCGCAACTGCTCTGCCAGCCGGTCCTTGCGATTGGTCCCGCCCTTTTTTGCTTGATCGACCTTTTGTGCTGGAATTGTCGTGTCGTTCATTGTCCCGTCCCATCCGGCCACCAGCCGGCTCGCCGTTCAGGGATAGCTAGCATTGTGGCGTCGGCTTGTCAGCGAAACTTGTCTGGCAAAGCCTTTCACCAGGGGAATCGGGTGAGTTAATTTTCACGAGATGAGGCTGACGAGAAAGTCCTCGTTCCATCCGGCCTTCAATCGTTTGTTGGTCATGGACAGTTTGGCTGGATGACGGCGCAACAGGTTGAGAGCGATATGTTTGATAGTGGTGAAGTTGGCCGGGGCATGTTCGGTGCGGACCCGGCATTCGTCGTCTCGGAAGAGGCAGTCCATCAGCCAGTGCATGCTCTCGACCGCCCAATGGCGGCGGACAACGTCAGCAAGCCTGTCGGCCGTGCCGGTTGACGAGGTGATGTAGAAGCGCCTTTCACGCTCGATCTTGGCGTCGATCTCACGCTCGCTCTCGACCATGATCACGGCCTTCAATCCGGGCCAGTTGTGGCGCTGCTGGAGCCAGCCGATGTCATGGAAGACGGTGGTTCGGCGGGTCTCGATGCGGCCGTGATCGCCATCGACCGTCTTGTCCTGGCTGACCGTGGTATCCTTGAACTTCTTGACTTTCTGCTCGTTGGCGA
>NZ_JBSKBQ010000005.1:0-313141 GCF_053714375.1 Mesorhizobium sp. ArgA1 | reverse complement strand
TTCTTCCTGTCGCGGCGCTCGCTCAAGGCATCACCCAATTCCGGCATGCCGGTGTGGCAGGACAAGCTGTTCATCGGACTGGCCCGCACCGCTGCCGATGCGACCGAGTATTTCCAGATCCCGACCGGGCGCGTGGTTGAAATCGGCACGCAGGTAGCGATCTGACAGAGAGGCCGTGCCCGAAGGCACGGCCTTTGGCGTTCTGCGCTACGGCGTAGTTCTACCCAGCCAGCGCGGCGCTGTTCGTCTCCAGAAACTGCTTCAGCGGTACCGATTTGCGGCCTGAAAGCTTTTCGACCGCATCGGTCACCATGCCGAGATCACCGGCGCGTGCGGCGGCATCGAACGATACCAGGACCTTGGCGAAGGATTCGGGCAGGCCGGCCGACTTCATGCCCTCGGTCAAGGCTTCATCCGACAGCTGGATGACCTGGATCGGCTTGCTGGTGACTTCGGTGACGAACGCTGCGACTTCGGCGGCAGTGTAGGCCTTGGGGCCCGTCAGCGTGTAGGTCGTGCTTTCGCCGGTGTCCGAGGCAAGCCCGGCAGCGATCGCCGCCGCGAAGTCGTCGCGCCTGCCATAGGAAATGGCGCCGTCGCCAGCGGAAGTGTACCACTGGCCCGACGCCAGGATCTGCGGCAGCGCCATGAACAGGTTCTCACCATACCAGCCGTTGCGGAAGATCGTGTAAGGGATGCCGCTCGCCTTGATGGCTTGCTCCGTGTCGTAGTGGTCGGGCGCGAAGACCACCGGGGAGCCCGGCTCCGGGTTGGGCATCGAGGTGTAGAGCAGGTGGCCGACGCCTGCCTGTCTGGCTGCGGCGACGGCTGCCAGCTGCTGTTCGCGCCGCTTTCCCCGAACCTCGACCTGGTCGGTCGAGATGATCAGCGCCCGGTCGGCGCCGGCGAAGGCCTTGTCAAGCGAGGCCTGATCGTCGAAGTCGGCCGCCCGGACGGTGACGCCGCGCGCCGCAAGATCGGCGAGGTTGGCGGGCGTGCGGGTGGTGGCGATGATGCGGCTTGCCGGAACTTTTAGCGTGTCGAGCAGGTGGTTGATGACGCCGCGGCCGAGCTGGCCGGAAGCGCCGGTGACGAGAAGGGTTGCGGTCATGGGGGATCCTGACGTTTGCGCCGGAATGGCGGGTGCTTTGGTGGTCTCAAAAAGAGACCAGCACTAAAATAGGAATTGACCCCATGCCGTAAAGAAGGCAGTTTTCCGGGAGGTAGGCACACGCAGGGAACCAGCGATGGACGGCAAGATCGTCAATCTGAAATCGAAGATCGAGATCTACAGAGCCATGACGGGCGGCGCCAATTTCGGCGATTGCCCGGTTCGTGACGTTATCAAGGGCATCAACGGCAAATGGAGCCCATTGCTGGCGATGGCGCTGGCGGAAAAGCCTTATCGCTTCGGTGAATTGCGGCGGCTTGTGCCTGACATCTCGCAGCGCATGCTCACCCAGACACTGCTTGAGCTGCAGCGCGACGGCTATGTGCATCGCGAAGTTTTCCCGACCAAGCCGCCAAGCGTCGAATACAGCCTGACCGACCTCGGACGCTCGATGTTCGGCGCCCTGCATCAATTGATCCTGTGGGCGGAGCTCAACCACGACGCGGTGCGCGACGCGCGTGCCGGTTTTGATGCCGCCCAGGGCTGAACAGCCGAAGGGCCGCCGCGACTTGATTTCATCCGGCCGCTGAAGGATTGTCCCGGCCAGATCGGCTTGGGGACACTGGCATTTCCTACGATATCGCAATTGCAGGCGCCGGCCCGGCGGGGCTGGCCACGGCGCTCTATCTCAAACGCGCCGGGCATAACGTCACCATCTTCGAACGCTTCGAGGAGCCGAAGCCGGTCGGCTCCGGCCTGATCCTGCAACCGACAGGGCTGAGCGTGCTCGCCGATCTCGGCCTGATCGACGACATTCTGGCGCTGGGCAGCCGCATCGAGCGTTTGCACGGCGCCGATGCCGCCACCGGCCGCACCGTGCTCGCTGTGCGCTACGATGCGCAGCCCGGCGGACGCTTCGGGCTGGCGGTGCACCGGGCGGCGCTGTTCAACGTGTTGTTCCGCGCCGCACAGCGCCAGGGCATCGTCATCGAAACCGGCGTCGAGATCGAGACGATGGACGTGGGCGAGCGAGCGAACCTGGTCTTCGATACCGGGCGAAGGGCAGGGCCGTTCGACCTTGTCGTCGACGCCAGCGGGTCGCGCTCGAAGCTGCGCCGGTGCCTGAATGATCCGGCGGAACCACGGCCCCTTACCTATGGCGCGTTCTGGGCCTCGCTCGGCTGGCGCGAAGGCTTCGACGAAAATGCGCTGCTGCAGCGCTACGACAAGGCCAGCGTGATGATCGGCGTGCTGCCGATCGGCCGGCCGCAGCCAAGCGCCGAGAAGATGGCGGCGTTCTTCTGGAGCCTGAAGCCGGCGGATGTCGAAAGCGTGCGCGTGGCAGGGCTTGACGCCTGGAAGGCGAGACTGGTCTCGCTGTGGCCAGCGTGCGAGGCGTTCACCAGCCAGATCGACAGTTTCGACCAGCTGTCGCTGGCCCGCTATGGCCACCACACGATGAGGCTGCCCGCCGGACGGCGCCTGGCGGTGATCGGCGACGCCGCGCATTCGACCAGCCCGCAGCTTGGCCAAGGCGCCAACATGGCGCTGCTCGATGCGGCAGCACTCAGCCATGCGCTGGCGCAAGCGGGCGGCGTCGACGAAGCGCTGGAAGCCTATGCCAAAGCGCGCCGTTGGCATGTCCGGCTCTTCCAATTGCTGTCGCTGGCGCTGACGCCCTTCTACCAGTCGGACTCTCTGGCGATGCCCTTTTTCCGCGACAGGCTGGTGGCGACCATCGCGAAAATCCCGCCAGTGCCGGGCGTCCTTGCCTCAATGGTGGCCGGAACGCTGATCGATCCGTTCAGGCAGATCGGGCTAAGGGAAGCGCTGTGGCCAGATCATCCGGCGGGATCAGGTTCGACAGAAACGCCTCTTTCGCGCGCAGGAATTGACGCAGGCGCTGCGGATAGTCAGGCGCCACGGCGTCCCTGATCGAGGCGCGTTCGCTCAGCCTCTTGCGCCAGGCCTGGACCAGCGGCTTGCCGTCGAGAATGCCGAAACTGCCGATCTCATCGAAAGTGTCGAGATAGCGGAAGACCGGACCGTAGACGGCGTCGACGAGACAGAAGCGCTCGCCGGCGAACCATGGTCCCGTCTGGTCGGCCAGTTCGTTCTCTATGCGGTCGAACATGGCCGACAGTGCGCTGGCTTCGGCAAGAAAACCCGCCTCTGTCGACGCCGAGTAGAACCGGCCGATGGCATTCAGCGTCGCCGAACCGAACTCGATCCAGGCGCGATGGCGGGCGCGGGCGTAGGGATCGGCCGGGTGGAGCGGATTGGGCTGCGTTTCCTCCAAAAACTCGAGGATGACGGCGGATTCGAAGATCACCGTCTCGGCGCCATTCGCCTGCACGATGAGCAAAGGCACCTTGCCCAGCGGCGAGACCGCCTTGAACCAGTCGGGCTTGTCTGTGAGGTCGATGGTGACACGCTCGAACGGAACGCGCTTCTCGGTCAGCGAAATCGCCGCGCGCTGGACATAGGGGCACAGATGATGGCTGACGAGAATGAGCTTGTTGGTCATTTCATTCTTCCCAGGCATGTCACTCACCCCAGACATAGTTCAACGCGCCGTCCTCGACGCGCGTCGACAGGAACATCAAGCGGGATGCTTTTGGCGCCGGACCTTCGAGCCGGTCGCCTGATGCCATGTCGAAGGCGGCGCCGTGCCATTGGCAGACCAGCCTGCCGTCCTTGCAATCGAGCGGCCCGCCGAAATGCAGACAGACATTGGCGGCGGCGCGGATGCCATCACCACTGCGCCAGACATGGACCTCGCGGCCGAAGAACGGTGCGATCAGGCTGCCCGTCTGCGGGACGTCGGCGACTTTGCAGATTTCGTGTCTCATGGATTTTTCCAGATTGATGCGATTGCATGTATATAGATGCAGATGCATTGACAGTCAAGCTTGATGCAGTTGCATCTATCGTCTAGGATGCGGGCATGACCGAGAAAGCCACGCCTTCGCCGGAAGCCATCAAGGCCTGGGCCCGCCTGATGCGCGTTTCGCGCCAGCTCATCGAACAGGCAGAACAGGCTTTGAAGGACAGTGGTTTGCCGCCGCTCGACTGGTACGACGTGCTGCATGAGCTAGCCGAGGCGGGCGAGGGCGGGCTGCGACCGTTCCAGCTGACCGAGCGGACCCTGTTTGCGCAGTACAACATCTCGCGGCTGCTGGCGCGGCTCGAGGCTGATGGACTGGTCGAGAAGCTGAAGGTCGCCGATGATGGCCGCGGCCAGACCATCCGTATTTCGGCCAAGGGCCGCGAGATGCGCCGGCTGATGTGGGCGGTCTACGGACGCTCGATCACCGAGTTGGTCGGCGACAAGCTCTCGGGGGACGAGTTGAGCATGCTTTCGGCCTTGCTCGGCCGACTGCGCCACCCGCCGGCTACAGACTGAGAGGACTGCGCTGCGGGCCTGACGATATTCGGCCGGCTATCAGGCCGAATGGCTGCCCCAGAGATAGGCCAGCGTCGCCAGCACGCCCAATCCGGCGCGCACCAGGTGCATAGTGCCCCATTTGACGATCAGGGCTCTGGCTTGCGGATTGTCGACGCTCGCGTCCATCGCTTCCAGCACCTTGTTGGTCGGCATCATTACCATCAGCGTCCACGGCCATGGCAGGATGATCAGAATCGCTCCAACGAGAAAGGCGAAACCGCCGGTCTGCCACCAGCCGATCAGGCCGAGAACGCAGGCGACAACGGCGATCGACGCCTGCATCGCCGCGCCGCGCTTGTAGGAAGGCTGCCATTCCCTGAGCAGCGCCTTGTCGTCGAGGCCAAGCCGCGCCGGCTGTTCGGCGACGCTGACATAGATAGCGGCGCCGGCAAATGCCGCGGCGACCGTCAAGGTGAGCAATCCGACCAGCATCTTCTTTCCCGCGGCAGACATGAAGTGAACCGTCCGAGCAGAAATAGGGCTTGCAAGGGCAAGAGCAATACGGCATAGAACGGCGAACCGTAACGTACGGTACGGCTTAGCCGCGCATTGCTGGCTTGGCCCTGCCGCCGAGGAACGACTGTGTTGCAGGCAAGCGCCGACATCGACACCAGCGCGACGCTGACGGAGCGGCAGAAGGCCGTTCTGGACGCAGCCTTGCGCTTGCTGGTCGAGGAGGGCGACAATCTGACCATGACGGCGGTTGCGCGCCGCGCAAGCTGCTCCAAGGAAACGCTCTACAAATGGTTCGGCGACCGCGACGGGCTGTTGACGGCGACGGTTCAGTGGCAGGCCTCGAAAGTGCGCGTGGTGCCGGTCGATGGTGAAAAACTCGACCTTGCCTCGCTGACGGTAAGCCTCGAAGGTTTCGCCTCGGACTGGCTGAAGGTGATCTCGAGCGACACGTCGATCGCGCTGAACCGCGTCGCAGTCGGCCATGCCGGCTCCGGTAAGGATGATCTCGGCGCCATTGTGCTGGAGAATGGCCGCTTTGCACTGGCCAGGCGGCTGAAGCCGGTGCTGCTTGCCGGCAGGCAGGCAGGGCTGCTCGATTTTACGGACGCCGAAACGGCGTTCCGCAGCTTTTTCGGGCTGGTCGCCCGCGACGTGCAGATCCGTCTCCTGCTCGGCGACCGGCTGGAATTGACTGAAGCGGCGATCGGCGGCGACGCCGTCCGGGCAACGCAACAGTTTCTCGCTCTTTTCGGAGCAAAAACCGGGCCGCAAGGCCTCTGATTCATAAAACGGGAAGGAAGACCAAAATGCGTGTCTATTACGATCGCGACGCCGATCTCAACCTGATCAAGGGCAAGAAGGTCGCCATCATCGGCTATGGTAGCCAGGGCCGGGCGCATGCGCTCAACCTCAAGGATTCCGGCGCCAAGGACATCGCCATCGGCCTCAAGGCCGGCTCGCCGACCGCCAAGAAGGTCGAGGCCGACGGGCTCAAGGTGATGAGCGTGGCGGACGCCGCCAAATGGGCCGACCTGATGATGATGGCGACGCCCGACGAATTGCAGGCCGACATCTACAAGAACGAGATCGCGCCGAACATCCGCGACGGCGCCGCGATCGCCTTCGCGCACGGCCTCAACGTGCATTTCGGCCTGATCGAGCCGAAGTCGACGGTCGACGTCGTCATGATCGCGCCGAAAGGCCCCGGCCACACGGTGCGCGGCGAATACCAGAAGGGCGGCGGCGTGCCTTGCCTGGTCGCCGTCAACCAGGACGCTTCGGGCAATGCGCTCGATCTCGCTCTGTCCTACGCCTGCGGCGTCGGTGGCGGTCGTTCGGGCATCATCGAGACCAATTTCCGCGAGGAATGCGAGACCGATCTGTTCGGCGAGCAGGTCGTGCTGTGCGGTGGTCTGGTCGAACTGATCCGTGCCGGTTTCGAGACGCTGGTGGAAGCCGGCTACGCGCCCGAAATGGCCTATTTCGAGTGCCTGCACGAGGTCAAGCTGATCGTCGATCTGATCTATGAAGGCGGCATCGCCAACATGAACTACTCGATCTCGAACACCGCCGAATGGGGCGAATATGTCTCTGGTCCGCGCATCATCACCGCCGAGACCAAGGCCGAGATGAAGCGCGTGCTGAAGGACATCCAGACCGGCAAGTTCACTTCGGAATGGATGCAGGAGTACCGCGCCGGCATGTCCCGCTTCAAGGGCATCCGCCGCAACAATGACAGCCACCAGATCGAGGAAGTCGGCGCCAAGCTGCGCGCCATGATGCCGTGGATCTCGAAGAACAAGCTGGTCGACAAGGCCAAGAACTGATCTGCGATTTCATCGTTGAACAGAAAAGGCCGGCGGAGCGATCCGCCGGCTTTTTCACGCCTGTTATCGATCAGCGGTAAAACGCTCAGCCATAGTGCCAGTGCGGCTTCGGTTCGGTGCCGATGAACTCGACGCCGATCCGGTCTTCTCTGCGCCAGCGCACGATGGACTTGTAGCCGATGCCGTCGACCGGCACGTAGAGCAGGAATTCGTCCGGCACGCGCGCGTCGATCGGCACCTTCAGCTCGGCGCCGCCGGCATGCATGTTGCGCACCGTGCATGTGACCTCGGAATTGTTGAGGCCGGTCAGGATCGTCGCGCCTTTCAGCACGCGCTGCCGGTATTTGTTTCTCAGTTCGTTGTCGGCCATGAAGGCACGTCCTTCGCTGCCGGATTGGGCGCGGTCGTCAGATGGGGGCACCGTATCATGGATAGACCGAGCCGATAAACAGGTGGTTAGCGGCAAGAGATCCAACGCTCTCGCCCAAAAACGGAACGGCGCCGCGATGGGCGGCGCCGTCATGCATTGTCGCTTACAACTCAGCTATAGGGCGACCAGCATTGCTGGCGCGGGCCATTATAGGGCTGGAACGTGTTGTCCCAGGACCGGTAAGACCGGTAGCGGTCGTAGCACCACTGGACATGGGCGCTGGAAAGACGCTGCGTACGATAATAGCGCCGGGGCGCCGGCTGCACGTAGTAGCCGTTGTTGTAATAGCCGTTGTTGTAGATGCTGCCGAGGCCGAGGCCGAGACCCAGGCCGAGAACCGCGGCGGCGCCGGTATCAAAATCGCGGCTGTGACGATGGCGATGATGGCGCCAGCGCCAGTTGTCGTCGCCATTCCAGTTGTCGTTGTTCCAGTTGCCCGACCGGGCATAGCGACGGCCGTCGTGGCGACGCCACTGCCAATCGTTGAAGGAGCGGCGGTCATTGCCGCCCGCCCATTCGTCGCGAACCGGCGTGATCGTCGGGGCTGCGGTGCTTGACGGAATCGACAGGTCTGGCTGCAGGATCGGGCCGGCGGCGGACGGCGCCGTGAGACCCGAGACGATCCCGAGCGCTATCAGCCCGGATTTGACCGTGGAAGAAAAGAGCGAGTTCATTGCACTCTCCAAGAGATACAGGCCCCACGCCCAGAATACCCCAGGGAAGAGGCCTATTGATGGAACTTTCCATCTGAACGGAGGATGAACAGAAAGGTTCCATCAACCGTGGCGAGCAAGGGCGAGACCCTTGTTTTCGACACCGCTTGCAGGCAAAGGTCACGGCCATGTCGCTGCGCCTCGCCACCTTCAATGTCGAAAACCTGATGAACAGGTTCGATTTCTCCGGCTACCGCAACCAGCTCAACGAAGACCGCACGCTGGCGCTTTTCGACATTCAGAGCGAGGCCGAATACAGGATGCTGGAGCAGGCGCGTGCGATCGCGCAGTCCGACGATACGCGCCAGCTGACGGCGCTGGCGATAGCCGCCACGCGCGCGGACATCATCTGTATGCAGGAGGTCGACAACATCGAGGCCCTGAAGGCCTTCGAATATGGCTATCTCTTCAAGATGGTGGGCGAGGGCTACCGGCAGAAATACACCACCGCCGGCAATGATTCGCGCGGTATCGACGTTGCCGTGATGATGCGCAACGAGACGGCGCAGGGGCAGCCGATCGAATTCGTGCGCATGACCAGCCATGCCTATGTCACCTTCGAGCAGTTCGGCCTGTTCACGCCGGAGCTGGAGGCACTCGGAAACCAGGCCAATGATCGGATATTCCGGCGCGACTGCCTGGAGATCGACCTCAAGGTCGGCGGTGTGCCGCTGACGCTCTATCTCGTACATTTCAAATCGATGGGCTCGCCGCGCAACGGGCTCGACGGGCGCGAAGCGACGATGCCGATGCGCATCGCCGAGGCGCAGGCCGTACGACACATCATCGAGGAGCGCTTCAGCAAGGATCACGCGGCCGACAAGCGATGGGCGATCTGCGGCGACATGAACGACTACCGGCAGAGGGTGAAGATCGAGGGCGACGCCGTCGACGGCTACCGCTTCCAGGTGATCGACGAGAGCCAGTCCTGCATCAACGTGCTGACCGCTGGCGGCTTTTGCGAGAACGTCGTCGAGCGCCGGCCGGAGATGGACCGCTGGAGCTTCTATCACACGCGCGGGCCGAAGGAGCGGCATCTGTGCCAGCTCGACTACATCCTGTTGTCGAAGGGGTTGGCGGCAAAGAATGCGACGGCGGTTCCCGACATCATCCGCAACGGCCAGCCCTGGCGCACCATCTTTCCGGCTGGCCAGGCGGTGGAGCGTTTTCCGCGCGCCGGCTGGGACCGGCCGAAAGCCTCAGACCATTGTCCGGTGGCGATCACGCTGGACATGGCCTGAACGTGAGCTTCGACCTGCCGCGCAACGTCATCCTGCCGGTCGACGAAATCGACGTGCGCCTCGACCCAGGCCCGCATGCGTTCGAGCGCGACAATCAGCTGGCGATCGAGGAGAACTGGCGCCGGGAAATCGCTGCCAAGCCGGCACTGTTCGACGGCACCGTGGTGCTGCTCTCGGCGCTCGCCTGGCGCGACAACCGTCTGGTCGGGCGCTGTCACGCGGTAAAGTACTCGACCTTCATGTTGTGGCGACAGAACCGGCAAGGGAGCGGGGCCGAGCATGCCTATGGCCACGCCATGCTGGTCGCCGGCGACAATGCGCTGGTGGCGATCCGCATGGGGCCTCACACGGCCATGGCTGGTCGCGTCTATTTCGCCGCCGGCTCGTTCGAGCCAATCGATTTTCGCGACGGCCGCGTCGATGTCGATTTGAACATGATCCGCGAAGTGCGCGAGGAGACCGGGCTTGACCTGACGACAGCTGCGCGCGGCAGGCACTACCACGCGCTGTCGACTTCGACCGGCACGGTTCTCTTCCGCCGCTACCACGTCGATGAGCCGGCCAGTGAGATTGCGCGGCGCATCAGCGCCTTCGTCGCCACCGAGGCCGACCCGGAGATCGAAGGACCGGTGATCATCCGCCATGCCGCGGACCTGCCGGAGGGGCTGGCGCCGCATATGAAGCCCCTGGTCGAGTGGCATTTTGCCCGCAGCGGTGAGGACCCCTGATCAGGGGAAGAGCGGCGGCAGCGTCTCCTGTGACGCGCTTTCCCGAGGTTCCGAACTTGCTGCCGGTTGCGGCCGGGTCGGGGCGCCGTCGTCCTTGTAGTAGTAGCTGTAGCCGTTGATCGCCGGCGCGCCGCCGAGATGCGCGTAGAGAATTCTCGACCCCTCGGGGAAGAAACCTTTGCGGGTCAGGTCGATCAGTCCCTGCATCGACTTTCCCTCATAGACCGGATCGGTGATCATCGCCTCGGTGCGGGCTGCCAGCCGGATTGCATCGTTGGTCTCATCCGAGGGGACGCCATAGGCCGGATAGGCATAGTCGGGATTGATGACGATCTCGTCGTCGCGCACGGTGCGGCCGAGCCCGACGAGGGCGGCGGTGTCGTCGACGATGCGGCGTACCTGGGCGCGGGTCTGGTCGAGCGTACCGGAGGCGTCGATGCCGATCACCCGGTCGGCGCGGTCTTGCGCGGCGAAGCCGACGATCATGCCGGCCTGCGTCGATCCGGTCACCACGCAGACAATGATGTAGTCGAAGGTGAAGCCGAGCTCGGCTTCCTGGCTCGCCACCTCCTCGGCGAAGCCGACATAGCCCAGCCCGCCGAATTTGTGCACCGAGGCGCCGGCGGGAATCGGGTAGGGCATGCCGCCGGCGTCCTTCACCGACTGGATGGCGTCCTCCCAGCTCTTGCGGATGCCGATGTCGAAGCCGTCATCGACCAGCCGGCTGTCCGCGCCCATCAGCCGCGTCATCAGGATGTTTCCGACCCGATCGTAAACCGAGTCGTAGTGGGGCACCCATTTCTCCTGGATCACCACGCACTTCATGCCGATCTTGGCGGCGGTCGCGGCCACCATGCGCGTATGGTTCGACTGGACGCCGCCGATCGACACCAGCGTGTCGGCGCCGGAGGCAATGGCGTCCGGGACGATATATTCGAGCTTGCGCAATTTGTTGCCGCCCATGGCAAGCCCGGAATTGCAGTCGTCGCGCTTGGCGTAGACCTGCACCTTTCCGCCCAGCGCCGCGCTCAGCCGCGGCAGATGCTCGATCGGCGTCGTGCCGAAGGTCAGGGGATAACGTTCGAATTTTGCGAGGAGTGACATCGATCTGTCTCCGCCGTGATCGTTTTCGATCGGCGGAAGATAGGCGCAATTATGCGAAAGGTGCTCTCGAACTTGCGCCAACGATTCTTGCATGCTTCACAGATGGGCGATCCGATTGCCCAGATCATCCATGAAGGATCATCGAAATGGAAGAAGCTTCCACGCCGGCCCTTGACCGCATCGACATGAAAATCCTGCGCGCGCTCCAGGCTGAGGGGCGGCTGACAAATGCGGAACTGGCGGCCCGCGTCAATGTCAGCGCCGCCACATGCCATCGGCGCACGCAGCGCCTGTTTGAAGAGGGCTACATCACCGGGGTGAGGGCGGAGATCGCACCGGTTGCGGTCGGCCTTGGCGCGCTGGTCATGGTCGGCGTCGTGCTCGACCGTTCGACACCGGAAAGCTTCGCGGCTTTCGAAGAGGCCGTGCTCGAACTCAAGGAGGTGCTGGACTGCAATCTGGTGGCCGGCGACTTCGACTATCTCCTGAAGATCAGGGTCCGGGACATGGCCGATTTCAACAAGCTGCATGGGCAGAAACTGATCGCGCTGCCGGGCGTTCGGCAAACCCGCACCTTCTTCGTCATGAAGGAGGTCAAGGAGAATGCGAGACTGCCGTTCTGACAGGTCTCAAAGCGCTAAGTCAGCGTGGCGTCTTTTGCTGCGCCGCCTTGCGGTCGCTGCGGGCTGCGGCGACAAACAGGATGACGCCGAGACCAAGCAACCCGCCCATCGCGGTCCCCATCGTCTGGCCGACTACGCCCTGAAAATCGGCTGTGACGCGATCAGGATTGGCCATGCCGTAGCGGGCCAGATACCACCAGATGCTGGCAAGGGCGCCTTCGATGATGACCATCGCCAGGATCAGTCGTGCTTTCTTGCTCATTGCCACTCCTCGACCAGAAATGCTTTGCCCTAGCATCGCAGACCGGACGATGACAGTGTTGTCAGCGTCAGCAGGCACCCAAGTTGTGGATAGCAATTTACTCGTGCCGCAGCGCGTCGATCGGGTCGAGCCTGGCGCCGCGCAGCGCCGGGAAGAAGCCGAACACCATGCCGATCAGCGCCGAAAAGCCGACGGCAAGCAGGATGACCGCCGGGCTCGGCGCAAACGGTATGGCCAGCGTCGCCGAGGCGAGGCCGGCCAGCGCCAGGCCGATCAGGATGCCGATGATGCCGCCGAGCAGCGACAGCACCGTCGCCTCGACCAGGAACTGGATGAGGATGTGCTTTTCATGCGCGCCGATGGCCAGCCTGATGCCGATCTCGCGGGTGCGCTCGGTGACCGACACCAACATGATGTTCATGATGCCGATGCCGCCGACCAGCAGGCTGACACCGGCGACTGCGCCCAGCATGCCGGTCATGGTGGTGGTGGCGCTGGCCATGGCGTCGGCGATCTGGGTCATGTCGCGGATCGAGAAATCGTCTTCGCGGTCGGGCGTGATGCGCCTTGTATCGCGCAAGATGTCCTCGAGGCGCGGCTGCAGTTCGGTGGTCGGCGTGCGGTCATCGGCAGCGACATAGATGTTGTCGATGTCGCGGTTGCCGGCGATGCGGCGCTGATAGGCGGCGAGCGGCATCAGGACGACATTGTCCTGGTCCTGGCCGAAGCCGGTATAGCCCTTGGGTTCGAGTAGGCCGATGATCTTGCACGAGGTGCGGTTGACGCGGATGATCTCGCCCTCGGGATCGCCGGCGCCGAAGAATTGCTGGCGCACCGTCTCGCCGATCAGGCAGACGCCGGTGCCGGAGCGTGTCTCCGAATCCGAGAACGGCCGTCCTGAAACCAGCTTCCAGTCGCGCGCGTCGAGATAGGCGCTGTCGGTGCCGGTGACGCCCGAGGTCAGGCTCTCGGTGCCGAAGATGACACGCACCTGTTTTTGCGAGGCCGGCGCAATGGCGCGCGCCCCGGCCAGATGGGCGACGAGTGCGGCAACATCCTTGTCGGCCAGCGGCCGCACTGCCTGGTCGAGCCCGCCCGGTCCGCCCATGCCTGCCGGGCGGCCGGAACGGACGACGAGCAGGTTGGAGCCGAGCTTGGCGATGTCGGATTTGACCTTGGCCGTGGTGCCCGAGCCGATGGTCAGCATGGCGATGACGGCGGCGACGCCGATGACGATGCCGAGCAGCGTCAGGAACGAGCGCAGCACATTGCGGCGGATGGAGCGTAGCGAGAGGCGGACGGTTTCCCAGATCATTGGGCTACCTCGAGATCCTTGGAATCGGAAGCCACGTGGCCGTCGAGGAAGCGGATAGTGCGTTCGGCATAATCAGCGACGTCGGCCTCGTGGGTGACCATGGCGATGGTCAGGCCAAGCTCGCGGTTCAGCCGCGTCAACAGCTCCATGATCTCATGCGTGCGGGCGGTGTCGAGATTGCCGGTCGGCTCGTCGGCGACGAGAAGCGTCGGCCGGGTGACGATGGCGCGCGCGATCGCCACGCGCTGCTGCTGGCCGCCGGAGAGTTCGGCCGGCGTGTGGTGCTCGCGGCCGACAAGGCCGACCTCGGCCAGGGCCTGCATGGCGAGGTCGCGGCGCTCGCGGGCCGGAGCGCCGCGATAGATCAGCGGCAGCTCGACATTCTCCGCCGCCGTGGTGCGCGGCAGCAGATTGTAGCCCTGGAAGACGAAGCCGATATAGAGATTGCGCAGAAGGGCGCGGCGGTTGCGGTCGAGCCTGCCGGCATCGATGCCCATGAAGGAGTAGGTGCCGGCGGTCGGCGTGTCGAGGCAGCCGATGATATTCATCGCCGTCGATTTGCCAGAACCCGACGGACCCATGATTGCGACGAATTCGCCGCGCCGGATGGCGAGGTCGACGCCGGCCAGCGCATGCACCTTGGCTTCGCCCTGGCCATAACTCTTCCAGACCGTGTCGAAGCCGATGAGGGTCGCGCCCGCGGCCACGGCGTCAGCTCCGCAGCTGCGAGGCGGTGATAACCTCTGCGCCTTCGTCGAGGCCGAACGTGATCTCGGTCGACTCGCCGTCGGTGGAGCCGATCTTGACGTTGACCGGATGCGGCCGGCCATTCTCCAGCACGTAGAGCATGCGCGAGCCGTCGGTGGGCGCCTTCGCCGCGTCGCGCTGCCGATTGGGGCGGCCCATGCGGCCGGTGAACAGGTCGCTCAGGCTCCAGCCGCGGGCCGCCTGCTGCGCCGGCCGGTAGCGGAAGGCGGTGGAGGGTACGGTGAGCACGCTTTTGGCCTGCCTGGTGACGACCGAAACCGTGGCGGTCATGCCCGGCCGCAGCAGCAGCTCATTGTTGTCGACCTCGAGCCGCGCATTGTAGGTGACGACGCCATCTGTGGTGACGGAGGCATACGAGATGTCGCGGATCTCGGCGTCGAACGGCCGCTCCGGAAAGGCATCGACGGTGAAGCGCGCATGCTGGCCGGGTCTGACCGCGCCTATATCGGCCTCGTCGACCGCCGCCACCAGCTCCATGTTCCTCAAATCGGCGGCGATGATGAACAGCACCGGCGCCTGCAGCGAGGAGGCGACCGTCTGGCCGGGGTCGACCGAGCGGGTCAGCACGATGCCGTCGATCGGCGCATAGATGGTGCTCTTGGCAAGGTCGGTCTGCTGCGCCTTGAGGTCGGCCTCAGCGATGGCGAGATTGGCTTGCGCGCTGTCGAGCGCCGCCCTGGCGCGGTCGCGCGTGGCGGTTGCGGCTTCGAGCGACTGGTCGGTCGCCATGCCGCGTTTGGTGAGGGCTGCCGCGCGGGTCAGGGCGCTTTCGTTTTCCTGCAGTGTCACCTTGGCGGTCTCGACGGCTGCCGCAGCCGCCTTGGCGGAGGCTTCGGCGCGTTCGATCTGGACCTCGAGTTTCACCGTGTCGAGCGTCGCCAGCACGTCGCCCTTCTTGACCTGCTGGTTCTCTTCGGCCGAGACCGAACGGATGATGCCGGACAGTTCGCTTGAGATGTCGACCTGGGTGAGGGGCTGCAGCGTGCCGGTCGCCGACACCGCGACGGTGAGGTCGGCAATTGTGGCCGGCGTGGTGGTGTAGTCGATCTTGGCGGGAGCGCCGGCATACCATTGGTAGCCGGCGAGGCCGCCGGCAAAGGCGATCAGCGCCAGCAGCGCGTAAAGCCAGAAGCGGCGGCGGTTCTTGCGCACGCCATTTTGGTCGAGCCCCAGTGCCACCTCGATGGCGGAATCCGATTCCGTCTTTGGCAGATTGACAAGCTGGTCCACGCCGGACCCCTATGAAAGCGCAATGTCCCTATATGTGCACAGATCAGGCTTGGTGGTTCGAATATCAAATTAAATTTCGGCCATGTTCGGATTGAGGCGGAAGGTTTTCCAAGATGCAGACGCGCAATTACTTGCTCTACGATGTGTTCACGACCGAACGGCTGGCCGGCAATCCGCTGGCTGTCGTGCTCGACAGCAAGGGGCTGGATACATCAGCGATGCAGGCCATCGCCCGCGAGTTCAACCTGTCCGAATCGGTTTTCGTGCTGCCGCCGGACGATCCAAAACATCGCAACCGTATCCGCATCTTCACGCCCGACTATGAAATGCCGTTTGCCGGTCACCCGACCGTCGGCGCGGCGATTGCGCTGGCCGAACTGGCAGGCGAGGGCGACGCCGGAATCTTCGTGCTGGAGGAGAATATCGGCCCGGTGCGCTGCGCGGTGAGCAAGCATGATGGCGCCACCTTTGCCGAGTTCGACCTGGCCAAGTTGCCGGAGCCGTTGAAGCTGGAGGCCGACCCGCATGCGATTGGTGCTGCCCTTGGCCTGGCGCCGCACGAAATCGGCTTCGAGAATCACCTGGTATCGTTCTGGTCCGCCGGCGTGCCCTACGTCACCATTCCCGTCGCCAACCTGGAGGTGGTGGGCCGGATCAAGCTGGACAACCAGGCCTGGTCGGAACTGGCACCGCGCAAGAGCGAATGGGCTTTTGCCAGCCCGTATGTCTATTGCCGCCAGACGGTGAACCATGACAGCGCTTTCCATGTCCGCATGATCGTGCCGGGCACGCCATCCTACGAAGACCCGGCAACGGGTTCTGCTGCAGCCGCCTTTGCCGGCGCCATCATGCATTTCGACGGGCCGACCGACGGCATTTCGCAGCTGTGGATCGAGCAGGGGCTGGAGATGGGCAGGCCGTCGCGCATCCGGCTCGAGCTCACTGTCGAGGCCGGAAAACTGGCCTCCGCGCGCATAGGCGGCCATGCGGTGAAGGTGGCGGAAGGCAAGCTGTTCGTTTGAGCATCTGCGGCACTTCGGCGTTTTGTCGGGAAATGATTCCGGCAGGGCTGGACAGGACCGGTATCGGCGGCTATATGCCCGCCAACACCGGTTTTGCCGGTCGAGTGGGTGCGTAGCTCAGTTGGTAGAGCAGCTGACTCTTAATCAGCGGGTCCACAGTTCAATCCTGTGCGCACCCACCAAATTCCTCAAGGAATTCAGTGGGATATTATTTCGGAGCCGAAACGTTCGGTTGTCCGAAAAGCCATTTGGGCACGTTTTCGGGCACGAAGCCGGCCAAGGTGTTCCGCCCGTTCGTCGCCGGTCGATACCGGCATAGTCAGGAATGCAGGTGAAGAACACCGGCCGCTGATCCCGGCCGGCCGATTTGCGTCGCAATCCCTAGATGCGCGTAGTGCTATTCTCACGGCTACCAAAATGTCGCGTCGGCGCCGGCCGATCGGCGCTTCGCTCTTGGTCTGATCCGCCGCCCACCTCAATGATTCCGACCAGTGCGCGAACAAACTGAACCATATCGTTTGCCGTGATGGCTGCCTCATCAGGACTTTGCCCAATGTGCTCGGCGGCTGCGCAACATGACAGGCGGATGAGATCGTAGTGTGTATCCCTTTCATCCTCGGGAAACGCCGCTATTTTAAGGGCTCGGCGATGAATCAACCGCAGCAATTGTTCGAGAGCTGCTCCGACGACACTCATGCGTTTGCTCCGCATTGGTCGAGCGTTTTCCGGCGCTCCAGGGCGCGCGTTGTAACGTCGATGAGGGAGGTGGTTTCCCGTCCCCGTGATGTGGAGGGTGCGTCACAGCCGTTAATATATCGTTTCTTTCTAATATAAGACGCATCGCAGAAGCCGCCCTGCAACCAGGCTGGGGCCGGGCGCCTCCTCAGAAATCGTTCGTGTAAGCATCATTGTAAAGCAGGCGCCGGCTCACAAAAAGGCCCAGAAGCCGTAGCCGCCGGGCCAATTCATTGGCGCGCTCATCATGGAAGCCAGCTGGCAGTAGCAGCTGGGACGATGGCGAAGCCGGTGAGGAGCAGGTACGTCAAAGGTTGAAGTCGGTTCGCCCTATGGCGATCTCGCTGGGGCAACCGATCTGAGCGACGCTTAATGTCAGCACCACCGAGTTTTGAGTTGCTGTTATGCGTTTTGAATCTCTGACCATTGGAGACAGGCGTTCCGAGCTTCATCGACTTGTGCGTCTTCGCTTTCGGATTATGCGGCGCCTTGATGAGGTCGACCGCTCGGCAGACCTTGTCCTGTCGGCTGCGGCCGAGTTGATCGAAGCTGTCAAAGTTGAGCAGGCCCAGATGGTCAGGGAAGCCTTGCCGGAAAGCTGGACTTTGGGGCTGTGACGCAGGAGCAAGAGCACCGACGTTGGTTCTTGGCACCTCTTTCCTCCGAAGCCCTCTTGCGGCGTTGGTGACGTTCTCGACGTTTCGCGATTTTGGCGGTCTAAAATCTCCTTTTCGGTAAAAAGTGTCGGTGACGGTCTCTTCTCTGTCTCGTGTAACCGTCTCCGTCTCCGTCTCCGTCTCCGTCTCCGTCTCCGTCTCCGTCTCCGTCTCCGTAGTAAGAGACTGTTCGCGAACTGTTCGACAACGGTTCCGAGTCATGATGCCGACGCCTTGTCATGAAGTTCGTCCCGACGAGGCGCGAACCTCCCGCGTTCAAGGTTTCGATAGTGCTGGGGGGTAGCCGTTGCGGTTATCTCCGAGCCACACTGACAAAACGGGGCGGCCCAGATCTGGTTGCGCTGAGCGGTGTCTAGTTCTCCGAAACTCCGGCCTCGGCAAAGCTCGCCATCCTGGTATGGCATTCCAGCGCCGAGCGCACGATGTTGACAGCGAGGCAGGCGCCGGAGCCTTCGCCGAGCCGCATGCCGAGATCGAGCAGCGGCGGCAGGCCGAGCGCTTCGAGCAGGCGGCGGTGGCCGGATTCGGCCGAAACGTGGGCGGCAATGGTGTGGGCGAGGCCGCTTGGGTGCAGCCGTGCCAGGGGCGCTGCGGCAGCGGTGCAGACGAAGCCGTCGAGCAGCACAGGCACATTGTTGCGGCGCGCGGCGAGTGTGGCGCCGAAGATGGCGGCGAGTTCGCGGCCGCCAAGGGCGGCTGCGATCTTCAGTGGATCGGACAGTGCGGCGGCATGGCGCTCGAGGCCGGCTTCTATTGCGGTGACCTTGCGCTTCAGCCCGGCATCGTCGACGCCGGTGCCTCTGCCCGTCCATTTTTCCGCGCCGCCGCCGAACAGAGCGGTTGAAATGGCGGCCGCCGGGGTGGTGTTGCCGATGCCCATCTCGCCGAAGCAGACGAGGTCGATATCGCCGGTCACAGCGTCGTAGCCGGCCGAGACGGCTGTAAGGAAGGTCTTTTCGTCCATCGCCAGGGTCTGCGTGAAGTCACCGGTCGGATGGTCGAGGTCGAGCGGGATGACGTCGAGTTCCGCACCCGCGATGCGGGCAAGCTGGTTGATGGCAGCACCGCCGCCGGCGAAATTCGCCACCATCTGCACGGTCACCTCAGACGGGAAGGCCGATACGCCCTGCGCGGTCACGCCATGGTTGCCAGCGAAGACGAAGACTTTGACGCGGTCCAGCTTCGGCATGTCGCGGCCCTGCCAGCGCGCCAGCCAGGCGGCGATGGTCTCCAGCCGGCCAAGGCTGCCTTGCGGCTTGGTCAGCGTGTCCTGACGGCGGGCGACGGCATTGGCCGCGGCGTCGCTGCCTGTGGGCAAATCGAGGCAGGCTGCGCGCAGTTCATCGAGCGATTTGAAGGGCATGGGGGCAGGATCTCCAAAGATGATTCAGGAAAGGGAAACGGAAGCGACGAGCAGGACGGTGATCTCGCCAAGCTGCTGCAGGGCGCCGATCGTATCGCCGGTCTGGCCGCCGATCTGGTTGAGGCAAAGCGCGCGAAAGGCGCTGAAGACGAGGGCAAGCAGGATGAGCGCGGCAAGTCCGCCGCCGAGGCCCAGAGCCAGCAGGGCGACGGCGCCGATGGCGGCGCCGAGCACTGCGGTTTGCAGGGAGATATCGCCGGCGCCGGCAGACAGGCCGTCATGGCGCGCCGGCGCCGCCAGATGCATGAACGCGCCCAGCAGGCCGCGCGAGGCGGCATGGGCGGCAATCAGCGCAAACAGCACGCTGGTTGGATTGGCTATCTGCGACAACGCGCTCCAGCGGATGAGCAGCGACAGGCCAAGGGCCGAAGCGCCATAGGCGCCGATTCGGCTGTCGCGCATGATCTCCAGTTTTTTATCGCGGGTCTTGCCGCCGCCAAAGCCGTCGGCGACATCCGACAGCCCGTCCTCATGCAGGCAGCCGGTGGCGAGCAGCGTTGCGGCAAGGGCAAGTGCGGCCGCCGGACCTGCGGCAAGGCCGAGCTTTACACCGATGGCGTAGACAACGGCGCCAACCAGCGCCACGGCGAGGCCAGCGATTGGCGCGGCCCAGATCGCATCGGCAAGGCTGCGGCCGCGAAAGTCGAAGACCGGCAGCGGCAGCCGTGTGAAGAAGACGAGGCAGAGCGCGGTGTCGTCGAGCGCCTGCCGGGGTGAGGGAACTGTGCTCATCCGCACCTCGCAATGGCATGGAAAAAGGTGCCGCTGACATGGCCGCGCCGGTAGCCGGAAGCGCCGAGCGGATTGCCCTGGCCGTCCGCAAGGTCGGCGAGCGGCTCGTCATTGCCGGTGGCAGCCATCTGCGCATAGTGGAATTCGTGGCCGCGGATCAGCGCGCCCAGCGCCCCCAGCGGACAGGCGGCTCGCAGCCGCGCCTCGCGGTAGCCGAGGTTCATCTTGCGCTTGGCGAAGCTGGTGGAATGTCCGAGCAGGCCGAGCATGGCGTGCGTCTCGCCAGACGCGTCCTCCAGCGCTTCGCCCAGCACCATGAACCCGCCGCACTCGCCATGGATGGGTTTTGCCTCGGCAAACCTTGCCATGCCAGTGCGGAAATTCGTTGCCGCCGCGAGGCGCCCGGCGTGAAGCTCGGGATAACCGCCGGGCAGCCAGCAGACATCGCAATCCTGCGCCGGCGCCTCGTCGGCGAGTGGGGAGAACGGCACGATCTCCGCGCCGGCCTGGCGCCAATGGGCGGCGACATGCGGATACAGGAAGGTGAAGGCGGCGTCTTCCGCCAGCGCAATGCGGTGGCCGGGCGGTGGCAAGGCGTCACCGAAACTGCCCGCTTCAGGCGCAAACGGCGCGGCCAGCGCCATGATGGCGTCGAGGTCGAGCGATTTTTCGACCATGTCGGCGAGACGATCAAGATGCGCCATCAGGTCGGCATATTCGCCGGCCTGGACGAGGCCGAGATGGCGCTCCGGCAGATTGAGCGCGGGATCGCGCAAGATCGAGCCGACGACCGGCAGACCGAGTGCTTGGATGGCTTCGCTGCACAGCTTGCGGTGACGTTCGCTGCCGAGGCGGTTGAGCACTACGCCGGCTATGCGCACATCGGAATCGTAAGTGGCAAAACCCTTGGCCACAGCCGCCGCCGTCGTCGACTGGCCGGAGACATCGAGCACCAAAAGCACCGGCAGGTGGTAGAGCCGTGCCAGATCGGCGGCCGAGCCGGTGCGGCCTTGTGCGGCCGGTATGCCGTCGAACAGGCCCATGGCGCTTTCGAGGAAAATGAAATCGGCATCCTCGGTGGCGTTCCCCGCCAACGCATTGAGCAGATCGGGCGACATTGCCCAGCTGTCGAGATTGACGCCGGACAGGCCGGTCGCCGCAGTGTGAAAGCCGGGATCGATATAGTCTGGACCGGATTTGGCGCCACGCACTCTGATGCCGCGCCGGGCGAGAGCGCGCAAAATGCCGATGGTGACGCTGGTCTTGCCCGAACCGGAGCGCGGCGCGCCGATGATGATGGCGCGGGTCATTGATCGCCCGCCAGTGCCGCGCGCATGGCGACGATGCCGCCAACGACAATCAATGCCGGCGAGGCGAGCCCGGCAGCGGCGGCAGCCTCGGCGATAGTGGCAAGCGTGGCGGTGACAATGCGCTCCTGCGGCGTTGTCGCCGAAACGATGACCGCCGCCGGCGTCGATGGCGCCAGCCCGCCTTCTAGCATCGACGCGGCGATCACGGGCAGATTGGCCATGCCCATATAGATGACCACAGGCTGGCCGGTGCGGGCGATTGCCGCCCAGTCGAGATCGTCATCGGTGCCGGCGGCGTGTCCGGTCGCCAGGATGACCGCCTTGTTGATGCCGCGCATGGTAGCCGGGATGCCGGTGGCGGCCAGCGCACTCAGGCCCGATGTCAGGCCGGGCAGCACGCGGAACGGGATGGTTTCGCGCGCCAGCGCCAGTGCTTCTTCGCCGCCACGGCCGAAAATATAGGGATCGCCGCCCTTCAGCCTCACGACCCGGCGGCCTTCGCGCGCCAGCCGTACCAGGAGGGCGGTGATGTCGTCCTGCTTCATTGACGGCTTGCCGCCGCGTTTTCCCGCGAAGAACAACTCGGCATTCTCCGCAACGGCCACGACACCCGGCGAGACGAGCGCATCATAGACGAGGGCATCGCATTGGCCGAGTGCGGCCAGCACTTCCAGCGTCAGGCAGCCGGGATCGCCGGGGCCGGCGCCGGCCAGCCAGACATGGCCGGGCTCCAGCACGCGCGGCTTGAAGTTGAGCCGGGCGAGCGCCTGGTCGAGCGTGGCGCCGTTATCCTTGGTATTGCCGCTCACAATCCGTCCCGTCCGCGAAAACGCCGCTGGTAATGGGCGTCGTACAATGAACTCTCGCCAAACCCTTCCGCTGCCAGCGAGCGGCCGACGAAGATGATCGCCGTGCGCTCCATCGGGTCGGCGGCAAGCAGCGCCTCGATGGTGGCCAGCGTGCCGGTCAGCACGCGCTCATCCGGCCACGAGGCGCGAAAGACAATGGCCACCGGGCAATCGCCGCCATAATGCGGCGTCAATTCGGCGACGACACGGTCGATGGCGTGGATGGCGAGATGTATGGCGAGCGTAGCGCCGGTGCGGCCAAAGCCGGCCAGCGTTTCGCCGGGCGGCATTTTCGAGGCGCGGCCGGAGACGCGGGTCAGCACCAGGCTTTGCGCCACCTCAGGAATGGTCAGTTCGCGGCGCAGCGCTGCGGCAGCGGCGGCGAAGGAGGGGACGCCGGGCGTCAGCGTGTAAGGGATGCCGTGCCTTTCCAGCCGGCGGATCTGCTCGGCCACCGCACTCCACACCGACAGGTCGCCGGAATGCAGGCGGGCGACATCGTGGCCGGCCTTGTGGGCGGCCACATATTCAGCCTCGATCTCGTCGAGCGACATCGGCGCGGTGTCGATCAGTTTCGTTCCCGGCGTGCAGTGCTGCAGCAATTCGGGCGCGACGATCGAGCCGGCATGCAGGCAGACCGGGCAGCTTGCCAGCAGTCGCGCGCCGCGCAGCGTGATGAGGTCTGCGGCACCTGGACCGGCGCCGATGAAATGGACGGTCATGGCGCGTCTCCGCTGATGGCGATGGCGCAGGTGACCGGGCCGAGCACCGTGCGGGGCCCGAGCAGTTTTGCACCGGCGCCGGCGACGGCAAGGGCGGAGGCTTCGGAGACCGATGGCGTGCCGGCGCGTTCTTGCGAGAGATCGGAATGGCTGAGCACTGCCGGCGACGCGGACTGAAGGGCTGCGTCATCGACGATGATGACCGGAAGATTGAGCGTGCGGGCGGCGGCGGCGATCGCTTCTTCATCCTTCTTGGGCGCGGCTGTGGCCAGTGCGGACAGCGCCGTCATCGTCAGGCCGTGCGCTTCAACAGCGGTTTCGATAGCGGCGAGCACATCTTCAACGCTCACACCCTTCCGGCTGCCGATGCCCGCGACCATCATGGCTTCACCCAGCTCCATTGGGTGACCGGCATGGCCGGCCGCCAGGCCTGCATCGAGCCGACAGGGGAAGCGCGGGAAATGGTGATGCGGGTGAGATCGCCGCCACGCTTTGTGTGCTGGGCCAGAAGCAGCGCCTCCATCTCCAGCGTCACCGCATTGGCGACGAGACGGCCGCCGGATGGCAGCGCCTTGATGGCGGCATTCAGCACGCCGATGTCACTGCCGCCACCGCCGATGAAGATAGCGTCCGGCGTCTCCAGCTTGTGAAGCGCCTTGGGTGCCGACCCTTCCACCACGACAAGACCGGGCACGCCGCAATGCGCGGCGTTGCGGGCGATGCGTGCGGCGCGGTCGCTGTTGGCCTCGATGGCGACGGTGCGCATCGAGGGATGAGCGAGCATCCATTCGATGCCGATGGAGCCGGAACCGGCACCGATATCCCACAGCAATTCGCCACGCCGCGGTGCCAAAGCTGCAAGCGTCATGGCGCGGATATCGTGCTTGGTGATCTGGCCATCATGCTCGAACAGATGATCGGCGCGGCCAACGGTCAGCGCCAGGATGCGCGCTTCCGGTGTCGATTCAAGTTCGAGCGCCAGCACGTTGAGCGGATTGATATCTCCAAGATCGAAAGCGTCGGCACGAGCCGAGCGCTGCTTCTCGTTTGGCCCGCCGAGCGCTTCAAGGACCGTCAGCCGCGAAGCGCCGAAATCGAGCTCAGTGAGCAGGCGCGCGATCGCTGCGGGCGCGTCGCCGTCCGATGTCAGCGCCAGGATGCGCGCATTGGGCTGCAGCAATGGCCGGATCAGGTCGAGCGGCCGGCCATGCAGCGAGACGGTCTCGATATCCTGCAAGGGCCAGCCAAGCCGCGCCGCCGCCAGCGAAATGGCCGAGGGTGCAGGGATGACATGCATCTGCTCAGGCTTCACCTTGCGGGCCAGGGTGGCGCCGACGCCATGGAAGAACGGGTCGCCGGAGGCGAGCACGCAGACGCGCCGGCCGGCGAGCGCCAGCACGTTCGCCATGCCCGGATCGAAGGGAACCGGCCAGGAACGCGGCTCGCCCTTGGCGAGCGAAGCGACCAGTGCCAGATGCCGCTTGCCGCCGAAGATGATCTCGGCCTCTGCGATCAGCCGCTTGGCCTCGTCGCCGAGACCCGCTAAACCGTCCTCGCCAATGCCGACGATGGAGAGCCATCTGGCGTCGCGCGGACCCTTAGCAGGCATGATGACCCACCGCATTCTGATCCTCGGCGGCACCAGCGAAGCCCGGCAACTGGCGGGAAAGCTGGCCGCGCGGAGCGATCTGTCTATTACCCTGTCGCTGGCCGGCCGTACCGAAAGCCCGGTCGCGCAAGGCGTGCCGGTGCGCAGCGGCGGGTTTGGCGGCGTCGACGGGCTGGTCGCCTATCTCGGGGAGACTGGCATCGACCTGCTGATCGACGTCACGCATCCCTATGCCGCGCGCATTTCGGCCAATGCGGCGCAAGCCGCGCGCATTGCCGGCGTACCGATCGTTGCCCTGCGCCGCCCCGGCTGGGATCCGGCCGCAAGCGATCGCTGGACGCTGGCCGACACGGTCAGCGACGCCGCACAGGCGCTTGGGCCGGCGCCGCGCCGTGCGTTCCTGGCTCTCGGCCGGCAGGAGGTTGCGGCTTTCGAGGCGGCGCCTCAACATCACTATCTCATCCGCAGCGTCGATCCGGTCGAACCGAAACTGGCGGTGCCGGATGCGACTTACCTTTTGGCGCGCGGGCCGTTCCACGAGGCGGATGAACGCGTGCTGCTCGAAAGCCATCGCATCGATGTCGTCGTGTCCAAGAACAGCGGCGGCGAAGCGACCTACGGCAAGATTGCGGCGGCACGGGCGCTTGGCATCGAGGTGGTCATGATACGCAGGCCCGTCCTGCCGGGCGTGCCTTCCGCCGAAACCGTCGATGAGCTCGCCGCGCTGGTCGATCATGTTGTCGACCCTGTCGCGGAACGCGGCGTGTAGACCAGCGCCGGCTTGTCGCCACGCTTGATGATCCTGGTTTCCGGCGAACCGATAATGATGCAGGTCGCCATATCGGCCTTTTCGGCCTCGACATCGGCCAGCAGAAACACCTCGATACGCTCATCCGGCCTGCCGGCGGCGCGGCCGAAGATCACCGGCGTGGTGCCGGGCAGGATCGCGGTGAGGCATTCGAAGGCGCGGCCAAGCTGCCACGGTCGCGCCTTGCTGATCGGGTTGTAGAGCGCGATGACGAAGCCGGCGCCGGCCGCCGCCAAGAGGCGCAGTTCGATCAGGTCCCAAGGTTTGAGATTGTCCGACAGCGAGATGGCGCAGAAATCATGGCCGAGCGGCGCGCCGATCCGGGCGGCAACCGCAAGCATGGCGGTGACGCCGGGCACGACGGCGACATCGACGGCGCCCCATTCGGCCGGCCCGGCCTCGATGGCCTCGCAGACGGCAGCCGCCATGGCGAACACGCCGGGATCGCCGCCGGAGACGACGGCGACGTCATGGCCCTCGGCGGCCTTTGCCAGCGCGTCCCTGGAGCGGGCGAGTTCCTCGCGATTGTCGGAGGCGACGCGGGTCTGGTCCGGGCGCAGGTCCAGCCGGTCGAGATAGGGCTTGTAGCCATAGAAGAACTTTGCTTCCGCCACGGCGCGGCTGGCCTGCGGCGTCACCTGATCGGCATTGCCGGGCCCGAGGCCGATGACGGTAATGCGGCCGCTCATGGCTTGGCTCCCATTCCCATAACGCCAGGCCGGCCGGACCAGCCGGCGACCAGCACGATGGCGAAATAGGGCGCCTTGTCGTCAGGCTTGTCGGCGAGCTTCATCGAGACGCTGCCGGCCATGGTGCCGCGCTCGACATAGACGGCGCGGGCGAGTTTGCCGGTTGCCTCCAGCGCCCGCCTGATCTTGGGCAGGTTGCGGCCGACCTTCATGATGACGGCAGCATCGGTGTCGGCGAGACGGCGAGTCAGCTCGAACTCGCTCATCGTGCCGGGCAGCACGGTCAGCACATCGTCGCCCTGAACGATCGGCACACCGGTCTGCGACCAGCAGCCGGACATTGCGGTGACGCCGGGGATCACTTCAGTCGGGTAGCGGTGCGCGAGGCGCACATGCAGGTGCATGTAGGAGCCGTAGAACAGCGGGTCGCCTTCCGACAGCACGGCGACCATCCGGCCGGCTTCGAGGTGCTCGGCGACCTTCTCGGCGGACTGCTCGTAGAAATCGGTGATCTGCGAGCGGTAGTCGTCGTGATCCTTGTCGATCTCGGTGGTGACGGGATAGAGCAGCGGCAGTTCCAGCATGTCGGCACGAAAGCGCGCCTCGACGATGGCGCGGGCGTTGCTGTTGTTGCCGCGCTTGGCGAAATACGCCACGACATCGGCCTCAGCCAGGACGCGCGCGGCCTTCAGCGTCAACAGTTCCGGGTCGCCGGGACCGGTGCCGACGCCGACGAGGCGGCCTTTGGCCGACCCTTCTTGGACAAGCGCGTTCACAGGCCGGGCCTCGCCAGCGAATTGAGCGCGGCGGCGGTCACGGCGCTGCCGCCAAGCCTGCCGCGCACGATGGCGTAAGGCACGCCATAGGAATTCTCAGCCAGCGCATCCTTGGATTCGGCCGCGCCGACGAAACCCACCGGCATGCCGATAATGGCTGCGGGTTTAGGTGCGCCGTCGCGCAGTTTTTCCAGGAGATAGAACAGTGCCGTCGGCGCATTGCCGATGGCGACGATCGAACCGGCCATGCGCTCGCCCCAGAGGTCGATCGCGGCGGCCGAGCGGGTGTTGCCGATCTTCCTGGCGATGTCGTGCGTGCGTGCGTCGCGCAGCGTGCAAATCACCTCATTGCCGGCCGACAGCCGGGCGCGGGTGACGCCGTGGGAAACCATTTCGGCGTCGCAGAAGACCGGCGCGCCTGCTGCCAAAGCGGCGCGGGCGGCGGCAACGAAATCGCTGGAGAAAACGAAATGGCTGGCGGCCTCGACCTGGCCGCAGGCATGGATCATGCGGATGGCGACATCGGCTTCGGCGTCCGAAAAGCGCGACAGGTCCGCCTCGGCGCGGATGATGGCGAAGGAGCGCTCGTAGATCGCGTTGCCGTCATGGATATAGTCGTAGGCGGCCATGCTCATTTTCCGTTTTTAGTTTGGGCCTGTCGGTAAGCCTCGGCGATTGCCGCCGGCCCGAGCCTTGTCAGGCAGGCGGCGGCGGTTTCGCCTTGATATCGTGCGCTGCGGACCATTGCGGCGATGCGACCGATGCCGCGCGCGGCGTCATAGCCCGGCCTGTAGCCCGCAGGAAGGGCCTTTGCCGTCGCGTTCACGACAAGTCCGGCTCCGTTTTCGCCGCCGACCAACGTTAGCGCAGCCGGGCCGGGGTGCGCGCAGCCCTTGGCGCAACCGGAAATGTGGAGGGTGAAGTCGAGGATGTCGGCGTTTTGCGCGGCGATCGTCGCGGCGATGTCGCGGGTGGCGATGTGGCCCGAGGCGCAGGCAGGGGTGCCGGGACAAGCGGCAATGCGGATGCGCGGGTCGGTGGCGGTGGTGACGAAGCCGAGGGATTTTGCTTTGGCTTCGAGGAGGTGGTCGGCGGCGGCTGGCTGGCCGAGGAAGAGGAGAGCACGACCCGGGGCGAGGCGGATTCCTGATGTGCCGAGGGTGAGAGCCTGTTGGGCAAGCGCGATGAGCTTGTCGGCCGGCATGCTGCCGTAGGGGAGGCCGATGCCGAGGGCGGTGGCGTTTGCGGTCAGGTCGAAAGTTCCGATAGGTCGGCGATCCTGCACACCCCCCTCTGTCCTGCCGGACATCTCCCCCGGCAGGACAGAGGGAGGTGTGGCGGAGTGCCAACCTGCGAGAGAATTCAGCTGCCGCTCCGTCAAATCCCGCGCATGCGCCTCGCGGCCTTTTTCCGCGAGCATTCGGAGCGCGGCCACAGCAACATCGCGGGCCGTATCCGCATCAACCACCGCGAGCCGCCTCGCGTTCTGCCCATCGCCCGCGACAGACACTTGCCACTGAATTCCAGCATCCGCGCGAACCGCACTCAGCCTGACATCCGCGATCATCGCATCCAGCGTCAACTGCCCGCTGCCGTCGACAGCCACCGAAACCTTCGGCCCCAGCCGTGCCGTTAGCCCGGCTTCCTCAACTGCCATCCTGATCCGCTCAGCCAGAGCCCGCGGATCGGCGATCTCATGCGGATCGATGCCCGCCAGCGGCCCGGTCTCGACCGGCACGCCAGCGCGCACCGTGATCCCCAGCGCGTCGACCTCCGCCGCCAGCAGCGCCGCACTTTCCGCCGTGAGCCCGCGTATCTGCAAACTACCGCGCGCGGTGACTTCCATGATGCCGTTGCCGTGCCGCAGAGCGGTTTCGCAGAGTCCGATCAACGATTTGGGGGAAAGTCCTCCAGCAACCGGGTTGAGCCGCACCAGCAGGCCGTCACCGGTTTGCATCGGCGCCGACAGGGCCGGGCAGGCGCCGCGCCTTGAGAAGGCGTTCATGCCGCAACCCCAAGCGCCTCGGCCTCGGCGATCAGTGCGGCGAGATCGTCGTCGATGGAATTGCGCAAGGGATGCCACAGCCCACGTCGGCGCGCCGACAGGAAGCGTTCGGCAATGACTTTCGCGGCGGCGGGATTTTCGCGCAAGATGAAGGCACGCACCAGGGGATCGCCGACATAGGCGTCATGCACGGCTTCGATCAGCGCGCCGGAAATGGCGTGCGTGGTCTCGGCGAAGCCGATGAGACGGTCGACCGTCTCGGCGAATTCGGAGGCGCCGCGCGGGCCGTGCCGCATCTGGCCAGCGATGAAACGGGCGTTCACGGCACGCGCCCGCACCACCCGCGACACGGCTTCGCCGACCGAACGCGGCTTTGGCTTTTGCGGATCCGTGGTGTCGAGGACAATGACATCGGCATTTCGGCCCAGCGTCGCCAGGGCCGCCGAAAAGCCGCCGATGAAGGCGACATCGGCGGAACCTTCGAGAATGTCGCGGCCGGGGTCGTCGCCGGTGTGGACGAGAAGATCGGCCTCGGCGATGCGGGTCTCGAAGGCGCCGGGGGAGGCGATGCCTTCGCCGTCGGCGCCGCCATAGGCATGCGATGTGGCATCGAGATAGGCGCGGCCGATCTCTTCGCGCGCGCCCCAGTCGCCGCTGGCCAGAAGATCCTCGACGCCGGCGCCATAGGTGCCGGGCGAGGTGCCGAAGATGCGCGGACTGATCCTGCCGTCAGCGCGTGTCCTGGCGGCAAGCGGGTTTTCCGAATCCTCCTCATCGCGGGCGGCGACAGCGTTGGCGGCGGCATCGATCAGTGCGATCTGGGTCGGGAACATGTCGCGGAACAGGCCCGAAATGCGCCACGTCACATCGACGCGCGGGCGGCCGAGCGTGGCCGGCGGCAGCACTTCGATGCCGGTGATGCGACCGGTGGCCGTGTCCCATTGCGGCCGGCAGCCCATCAGCGCCAGGCCCTGCGCTATCTCTTCGCCGCCGGTGCGCAGCGAGGCCGAACCCCAGAGATCGATGACCAGCGAGCCCGGCCAGTCGCCATGCGATTGCAGGTAGCCGCGCACGACTTCCTCTGCAGCTGCCTTGCCGAGTTCGCAGGCGGTCGGTGTCGGCATGGTGCGCGGGTCGGAGGTGAATAGATTGCGGCCGGTGGGGAGCACGTCGGAGCGGCCGCGCGCGGGCGCGCCGGCCGGGCCTGCCTTGACGTGGCGACCGTCGAGCGCCGCCAGCAGCGCTGCCTTCTCGGCTTGCGCGCTTTGGCGGCGCATGGCGTCGGGTTCGTCGTCGGGCGCGCGACCGTAAATGTGCAGGCCATCCTTGATGGCGAAATCCTTGAGGTCGCAGAGCCAGGCATCGATGCGGCGCAGCGCCTCGTCGGGCGCGTCGGTTTTCGCGACGCCGGCTTCGGAGGCGAGACCGGTCTTTTGGGCGGTGTCGACTATCAGTTTGGCCAGCCGGTCGCGGCGGCGGCGGTCGAGGCCGTCGGCCTGGGCATATTCGTCGACCAGCCGCTCGAGCCTGTGCTGCTCCTCGTCCAATCCGGCGCCGGTCAGCGGCGGTGGCAGATGGCCAAGCGTGACAGCGGCGATGCGCCGCTTCGCCTGTGCGGCCTCGCCCGGGTTGGAGACGATGAAGGGATAGATGACGGGCAGCGAGCCGGTGACAATCTCGGGGAAGCAATTTTGCGAAAGTGCAACTGTTTTGCCCGGCAGCCATTCCAGCGTGCCGTGCGCGCCGACATGGATGATGGCATGAACGCCGAGCGATTTGCGCAGCCACAGGCCGAAGGCGATGAGGTCGTGGCGCGGGGGCAGCGTCGGGTCATGGTAATCGGCGCGGCGGTCGGCGGAACGGCCACGGTCGGGGGCAAGTGCGACTGTGATGTTGCCGAAGGTCGCGGCGCGGAAGGGGAAATGTGGGGTGCTCGCCGATGATTGGCGTTCCTTCACACCCCCCTCTGTCCTGCCGGACGTCTCCCCCGCAAGGGGGGAGATCAATCCGGCTTCTGGGATTTCGCCAATCGCCAACGATGGTGTTGCGCGGTTGGCGGAACCGCTGATCTCCCCCCTTGCGGGGGAGATGTCCGGCAGGACAGAGGGGGGTGCCTCGCGCAAACTTATCTCTTCTGCCTTTCCCCACGCCGCCTCTACCGCAGCAATAGCTTTAACCGGCAGACCCTTCGAGAAGTGGCGATACTCCTCCACCTCCAGCCCGTCGCCGCTCCGCTCCAGCAGATCCAGCAGCCCTCGCGGCGTTTGCGGAATCCCTTCAACCGCATAGCCCTGCGCCTTCAGGTCATGCAGCATCGCCAGCACGCTGGACGGCACATCCAGGCCCACGGCATAGCCGGTGCGGCCGGGCGCACTCGGATAATCCGGAATCAGGATCGCCAGCTTGCGCTCGGCGAGAGCTGTCTCCTGCAACCGGATGAAGGCCGCTACCCTGTCCGCGACCTGCTCCACACGATCCGGCTCCGGCCGGTTGGCGAAGGCGCGGTGGCCGAGTGCGGGATCGGTCTCGCTCTCGCCCTTGAAGGAAATCGCGCCGGCGAGGATGCGGCCGTCGAGTTCGGGCAGCACGACATGCATGGCGAGGTCGGCGGGCGCCAGGCCGCGCTGGTTCCTGTCCCAGACGTCGCGGCGTGTGGTGGCGACGATGACCTGGAAGACCGGCACGCCGGCACGGTCGAACAGGGTTTCGACGCCGGGTTCGGCGCCGGAAGCGAAGGCGGTCGCGGTGATGATGGCGGCGGGGTTTAGCGAGGCCAGTGCGGTTTCGACGAAGGCCAGCGACGTCGGGTCTTTCAGGCTTGAGATGAAGATCGGGACGGGGAGGATGCCGCGCTGCTTCAGCGCCTCGAAAAGGGCGTCGATAGGGGCGACATCGGCGGCCAGCAACATCGAGCGATAGAAGAGGATGGGGATGATGGCGATATTGTCAGCGTCGCGTTCCCGCCCACCCCCCTCTGTCCTGCCGGACATCTCCCCCGCAAGGGGGGAGATTGAGCCGTCATCGACGGTTTCGCCAATGGCAGATGCAGCAGTAGATCCCATTGTTGAGCTGGCAGAGGAGGGGCCGAGGCCGGCGACGGCTGATCTCCCCCCTTGCGGGGGAGATGTCCGGCAGGACCGAGGGGGGTGTGCAGGATTGCCAACCTCAATAACCCCACGCCCCGGCTCGTAATACCCCGCCTTAGGCACCGCGACCGGCTCAGCCGCCGCCCCACCGGACCCAGTCAGCCCCGCCAGCCGCTGCATCAGCGCCGTCATATTCGCTGGCCCGCCCTCGCGGAAATAGCCGAGCAGGGCGTCCAGCTCCGCGCGCGGCAGCGTCGAGGCTTCGATCAGCCTGAGATCCTCGTCATGGCTTTCGCCAGGCAGAAGCGCCAGGTTTATGCCCCGCTCACGAGCAGTCGCGGCAAGCTGGTCGCAGCCATAGCGCCACCAGTCGTAGCCGCCGAGGATGCGCACCAAGATCACCTTGGCGTGGCGGGCGACGCTGTCGACCCAGAGGTCGACGGACATGGGATGGCGGAGATCGCGGAGCGCGGCCAGCCGCATCGAGGGCAGGCGGCCGGCATCGGCCTTCCATGCCGCGGCGAGGCCGGCGAGGTCGCTGTCGGTGAAGGACAGGGCCACGATATCCGCCGGCGTCTGCCTGAGATCAACTGGCTCGGCGAGATCGTCGAGCGAGGCGGATGTGGTCGTGAGTATATGCATCGCTGCCCGTGTTTTCGCGTCAGCCGGCCAGTATAGCCTCGATCGCCGGGCGGTTCAGCCCCTTCAGGCCAATGACGACGAGGCGCGAGCGGCGGTCGTCCTCGGCGGTCCAGGCGCGGTCATAGTAATGGTTGACGCGCGGGCCCACGGCCTGCAGCAGAAGCCGCATCGGCTTGCCGCCGACATCGACGAAGCCTTTCACCCGCAACACATTCTCTTCCTCGGCAACGGTGGCGACACGCTTTGCCAGGTCATCCGGATTGGCGATTGAGGGAATGTCGACAATGAAGGTGTCGAAATCGTCATGCTCGTGGTCGAAGGCGCCGTCATGATGCGACTTGCGGTTCTCGATGTCGTCCTCGACGGCGAGGCCGAGGCCGAGCAGCACCGAGGGGTCGACCTTGCCATGCGCGGTCGGCACGATTTTTACGGCACGGGCGGAGTGCTCGTTGATGATGGCGTTGGCGCGGGTCGAACCGGCCGAGTCCATCAAATCGCTCTTCGACAGGATGATCAGGTCGGCGCAGGCGATCTGGTCCTCGAAGACTTCCTCGACCGGATCGTCGTGATCGAGCGTCTCGTCAGCTACGCGCTGCGCCTGAAGCGCGTCCATGTCGTTGGCGACGCGGCCTTCGGCCAGCGCCGGGCCGTCGACCACGGCGATAACGCCGTCGACCGTCACCCGGCTCTTCACGCTCGGCCACTGGAACGCCTGGACCAGCGGCTTGGGCAGGGCCAGGCCCGATGTCTCGATCAGGATGTGGTCGACCTTCGGGGTCAGCGCCAGGATCTGGTCGAGCGCCGGCACGAAATCGTCGGCGACGGTGCAGCAGATGCAGCCATTGGCCAGTTCGACGATGTTTTCCTCGGGGCAGGTGTCGATGCCGCAGCCTTTCAGGATCTCGCCATCGATGCCGATGTCGCCGAACTCGTTGACGATGATGGCGATGCGCTTGCCTCCCGCGTTTTCCAGGAGATGGCGGACCAGCGTCGTCTTGCCGGCGCCAAGGAAGCCGGTGACGACAGTGCAGGGAACACGGGAAACGGAAGCGGTCATGGTCAGTCCTTCAGCACATCGAGGGGTGGGATGCGGGCAACGAGGCCGCGCTTGAGGCTATCGGGCCGGCCGCGCCAGGGGATGAGGCCGTCGGTCGAGGTAGCGAAGAGTTTTGCGCCGGTGACGAGATCGGCGCCGCTGGTCGCGGTCAGATCGCCGAAGACATAGCTCCAGCAGCCATCGCGCAGGATCGCGGCGCTGAGCCTTCGCTTGCAATTGCCGAGGCATTCGACCGTGCGGACGCGGATGTTGTCAGCCGCCGCGGCGCGGCGTGTGTCGTCCGCCAGCAATTGGCCGGCGCGGGGATGGGCGTCGGAGCCGGTCTCGTCGCGGCAGGAGGCGCAGACGATGACGGTTACGCCAGCCAAGGCATCGCTATCGGCGGACGAAACATCCGCTGTGCCAGCCGAAAATCTGCTGTTCTGGTCCAAAAACCGGGCTCCTTGCCCGGAAACCCGCCGGGCGATCGGACTATATAGTCGCAGACGGCAGGTCTCCTGGCTCGCGAGTCGTCGCCTTGGTTAGCCGCCTTCCCGGTGTTACCCAGTGGCTTTCGGCCTTGGCTCTTCGCTTACAGTTGCGGGGACAGCCGCGGACTAGGGATTTTGTCCCGCACCGCATTCCCTCTTGGCCCTTGCCGTTGCGGGCAGGGGACCGTCTGGACCGGATTTAGGCTTTTGCGGGCAGCGGTGTCAACGCACGGCTACGACACGGCGATGTCGGTCAGCGCCGGGCCTAGATCGCCGGCTGGCGTCACTTCCATGCGCTCAAGCCCAAGCCAGCCCTGCATCTGCTTCAATTCCTCGAAGAGTTGGGCGGCTGTCTCCGTTGGCGCGCCGGGCTCGGCGTAGGCGGCATGGACGCGGAGCACGCTGGCGGGCCGATCGGCCTTGAGGTCGACGCGGGCGACGATGCGGTCGCCAAGCAGGAAGGGCAGGACATAGTAGCCGTATTGGCGCTTTTCGGCCGGGGTGTAGATCTCGATGCGGTAGTGGAAATCGAACAGCCGCTCCGAGCGCGAGCGCTCGAAGACGACAGGGTCGAACGGCGCCAGCAGCGCGCGAGCCTCGATTTTTCGGGGGATGCGGGCGTCCCGGTGGAAGTAAGCCGGCTTGTCCCAGCCTTCGACGCGCATCGGCAGCAGTTCACCCGTCTCGACCAGTTCCTCCAGCCGGCCCTTCATGTCGGTCGGCGACAGGCGGAAATAGTCGCGCAGGTCGCCGGAGGTCGCGATGCCATGGGCGCGGGCGGAAATGCGCAGCAATTCGCGATGCGCGTCCTCGGCGACCGGCACCGGCAGATCGAGGATCGCCTGCGGCAGCACGCGCTCGGGCAGGTCGTAGAAGCGCTCGAAGCCACGCCGGTGCGCCGTGGTGATGCGGCCGGCCCAGAACAGCCATTCGAAGGCATGCTTGGCATGGCTCCAGCCCCACCAGCCGCCAGAGCCCTTCTGGCCTTCCAGTGCCGAAGCGGCGATCGGGCCGCGCTCGGCGACCGCGCGATAGATCTCTTCGATATAGGCGGAATGTTCGCGGCCCCATTTGGCGAGGCCGAGATACATTTCGTCGCCCTGTTCGGCGCGCTGCATGCGCCAGCGCATCAGCGGGTACATCTCGACCGGCAGGAAAGAGGCCTCATGCGCCCAGTATTCGAACACGGTGCGCTTGCGGGTGACGGCGGCATTGTCGAGCAAAGCCAGCGGGTAGGGGCCAAGGCGCGAATAGAGCGGCATATAGTGGGCGCGCACCACGGCGCTGACGGAATCGATCTGCAGCAGGCCGGTGCGCGAGAGCACGCGGGCGAGGTGGCGGCGGTCCGGTGTGCCGCCTGGGCGCGGGTCGGTAAAACCCTGCGCGCCAAGGGCGATCCGCCTGGCCATGGCGAGCGATATTTTGTCCTTCATCAAGATGCCTTTGCCCCTGGTCCTGTTGCCGTATTTTTAGCCGGTGATTCCGGCCATGCTAGCAGGCTTGTGGCGGGAGACATGTCAGGAGACAAAAGTGGAGTAAAAAGTGAAGGAAATCAAACAAGAGCGGATCGGACCAGTTTTTCCCGACCTGCCGTCCAGCACTGCGTTTTGAACAAGGTTTGACTTGCTTCGCCGAAAGCCCTGCGCTAACCCTCGCCGCGTTGCAGCATAGGCACCTAAAACGGTTCAGCGGTTAAACTGTCACGCTTCCGCATTAGGGTTGGTTGCTGTAATCAACGTGGATTGGCCGCCAAGGGAAAGCCGCAGCATGAACGCACTGCTCAGTTCGTACCTGCCCATCGTCCTCTTCATCGCCGTGGCGGCGGTCATTGGCCTGGTGCTTATCATAGCGCCGTTCCTGGTGGCCTACCGCAGTCCCGATCCCGAAAAGCTTTCCGCCTACGAGTGCGGCTTCAACTCGTTCGACGATGCCCGCATGAAGTTCGACATCCGCTTCTACTTGGTGTCGATCCTGTTCATCATCTTCGACCTGGAAGTGGCCTTCCTGTTTCCGTGGGCGGTGTCGTTCTCGAAGATCGGCATGCTCGGTTTCTGGTCGATGATGGTGTTTTTGGCAGTGCTGACCATCGGCTTTGCCTATGAATGGAAAAAAGGAGCGCTGGAATGGGATTGAACGACAGTTCCGGTACGCTCGTTGCGCCGAAGCCCAAAGGCCTGATCGACCCCAATACCGGTCGTCCGGTCGGTTCTGACGATCCGTTCTTCCTCGAGATCAACAATGAACTCGCCGACAAGGGTTTTCTGGTCACCTCGACCGAGGCGCTGATCACCTGGGCACGCAGCGGTTCGCTGATGTTCATGACCTTCGGTCTGGCCTGCTGCGCCGTCGAGATGATCCATACGTCTATGCCGCGCTATGATTCGGAACGCTTCGGCGTTGCGCCGCGCGCGTCTCCGCGCCAGTCCGACATCATGATCGTCGCCGGCACGCTGACCAACAAGATGGCGCCGGCGCTGCGCAAGGTCTACGACCAGATGCCGGAGCCGCGCTACGTAATCTCGATGGGCTCCTGCGCCAATGGCGGCGGCTATTACCACTATTCCTATTCTGTGGTCCGCGGCTGCGACCGTGTCGTGCCGGTCGACATCTATGTCCCCGGCTGCCCGCCGAGCGCCGAAGCGCTGCTCTACGGCATTCTTCTGCTGCAGAAGAAGATCCGCCGCACCGGCACGATCGAACGGTAAATCCATGGCCGCATCCCTTAGCGAACTGTCGACCTATCTCGGCGAAAAGCTGCCGCATCGCGTCCATGACCCGGTGCTGGCCTATGGCGAACTGACGATCTCGGTCGAGCCCGGCGACCTGATCGACGTGGTGACTTTCCTGCGCGGCGATTCGGGCTGCCAGTTCATCTCGATCATCGATGTCTGCGGCGCCGACTACCCGTCGCGCGCCAAGCGCTTCGACGTTGTCTATCACCTGCTGTCGCCGAAGCAGAATTTGCGCATCCGCATCAAGGTCCAGGCCGACGAAGAGACGCTGGTGCCGTCGCTGACATCAGTTTATCCCGGCGCCGACTGGTTCGAGCGCGAGACCTATGATCTCTATGGCGTGCTGTTCTCGGGCCATCCGGATCTGCGCCGCATCCTCACCGACTACGGTTTCGAGGGTCATCCGCTGCGCAAGGATTTTCCGCTGACCGGGTTTGTCGAAGTCCGTTACGACGACGAAGCCAAGCGCGTCATCTACGAGCCGGTCGAGCTCAAGCAGGAATTCCGTAATTTCGATTTTCTTTCCCCTTGGGAAGGCACCGACTACGTGCTGCCCGGGGACGAAAAAGCCAAGACGAATTGAGGCGCCAGAATGGCCGAAACCTCCGTCCGCAATTTTAATATCAACTTCGGACCTCAACACCCGGCGGCGCATGGTGTTTTGAGGTTGGTGCTTGAGTTGGACGGCGAAGTGGTCGACCGCGTCGATCCGCATATCGGCTTGCTCCACCGCGGCACCGAAAAGCTGATTGAGCACAAGACCTATCTGCAGGCGGTGCCCTATCTCGACCGGCTCGATTATTGCGCGCCGATGAACCAGGAGCATGCCTTCGCGCTTGCCGCCGAGCGGCTGCTCGGCATCGAGGTGCCGAAGCGCGGCCAGCTGATCCGCGTGCTCTATTGCGAGATCGGCCGCATCATGTCGCACATCCTCAATGTGACGACGCAGGCGCTTGATATCGGCGCGCTGACGCCGCCGCTATGGGGCTTCGTCGAACGCGAAAAGCTGATGGTTTTCTATGAGCGCGCCTCCGGTTCGCGCATGCATGCGGCCTATTTCCGCCCCGGCGGCGTCCATCAGGACTTGCCGGCGAAGCTGGTCGAGGACATCGGCAAGTGGATCGATCCGTTCCTGAAGTCGCTTGACGATCTCGACAAGCTCTTGACCGGCAACCGCATCTTCAAGCAGCGCAATGTCGACATCGGCACGGTGTCCTTGGCCGATGCCTGGGCCTGGGGTTTTTCCGGCGTCATGGTGCGCGGCTCGGGTGCAGCCTGGGACCTGCGCAAGTCGCAGCCTTATGAGTGCTATTCCGAGATGGATTTCGACATTCCGATCGGCAAGAACGGCGACTGCTACGACCGTTACCTCGTGCGCATGGAAGAGATGCGCCAGTCGGCCAAGATCATGCGCCAGTGCGTCGACCTTCTGCTCGGCAAGGAAAGTACCGGCCCGGTATCGAACCTCGACGGCAAGGTGGTGCCACCCAAGCGCCAGGCCATGAAGCGCTCGATGGAAGCGCTGATCCATCACTTCAAGCTCTACACTGAGGGCTATCGCGTGCCGGCCGGCGAAGTCTATGCCGCCGTCGAGGCGCCGAAAGGCGAGTTCGGCGTCTATCTTGTCTCCGATGGCACCAACAAGCCCTATCGCTGCAAGCTGCGCGCCCCCGGTTTCGCGCATCTGCAAGCCATGGATTTCCTCTGCCGGGGTCACATGCTGGCCGACGTCACCGCCGTTCTCGGCTCCCTCGACATCGTGTTTGGTGAGGTCGATCGCTAAATGTCAGTCCGCCGTCTCGCAGAAGCCAGCGTCCAGCCAGCCTCCTTCGCCTTCAACCGGGCGAATGCAGCGGCCGCCAAGCAATGGATCAAGAAATATCCGAGGGGCCGCGAGCAATCGGCGATCATTCCCTTGCTGATGATCGCGCAGGAGCAGGAGGGCTGGGTCACCAAGGCGGCGATCGAGACCATCTCGGACATGCTCGGCATGCCGCGCATCCGCGGGCTCGAGGTCGCGACCTTCTACACGCAGTACCAGCTCAATCCGGTCGGCACTCGTGCCCATATCCAGGTCTGCGGCACCACACCCTGCATGCTGCGCGGGTCGGAAGCGCTGATGGATGTGTGCCGTTCGAAAATCCATCACGACCAGTTCCACACCAACGACAAAGGCACGCTGTCGTGGGAGGAGGTCGAGTGCCTTGGCGCCTGCGTCAACGCACCGATGGTCATGGTCTTCAAGGACACGTTCGAGGATCTGACGCCGGAGCGGCTGGCCGAGATCATCGATCTCTACGATGCGGGCAAGGGTGCCACGGTTCCCACAGGACCGCAGAACGGTCGAACCGGCTCCGAGCCGGCGCCTGGCCTGACGACGCTGACGAGCGAAAAGGCGATCCTCAAGGCGACGCGCGACAAGGAAGCCAAAACGGCGACCAAGGCTGCCAAAGCGGCGCCAGCCGCAGTTGCGCCGGCCGCTACGGTTTCGCAGGCGCCGGCCGCAGCGCCGGTTGCGCCGTCCAAGGCCGGCAAGCCAAAGACCGATGCTCCAGAGACCAGTCCGGCTCTGAAGTCGCCATCGCCAGTCAAGGTCGCGCCCGAGGTGGAAAAAGCAGCGAGCGTTGCCGCACCGCTGCATTCGGCTGCCAATGCCAATCTGGCTGCGCCGGAAGTCGAGGAGGTCTCGAAACAGCGTAGCGGCCCCAGGAGCAAAGCCGAGCCGGCGGCTGCCTTCAAGGCGCCGGAAGTCAAGATACCAGCCGCCAAGCCGGCAAAGCCGTCGCTGGAAGACAAGAACCGTCCGGCCGGCATCGACAGGCCGGCAGCGGTCGACGATCTCAAGCTGATCTCGGGCGTCGGCCCGAAGATCGAGGGCGTCCTGCATACGCTGGGCATCTTCACCTTCGCGCAGGTCGCTTCCTGGAAGAAGGCCGAGCGCGACTGGGTGGACGGCTATCTCGCCTTCCAGGGCCGTATCGACCGCGACGACTGGGTCGGCCAGGCCAAGGCGCTCGCCAAGGGCGGCGTCGCCGAATACATCCGCGTCTTCGGCAAGAAGCCGGTCTGAGGGACGAACAATGCTTCAGGATAAAGACCGCATCTTCAACAACATCTACGGCCTCTTCGACAAGTCGCTGGCCGGCGCCATGGCGCGCGGCGCCTGGGACAACACGCCGGGCATCATCGCCAAGGGGCGCGAGTGGATTGTCAACGAGATGAAGGCGTCGGGCTTGCGTGGCCGCGGCGGCGCCGGCTTCCCGACCGGGCTGAAATGGTCGTTCATGCCCAAGCAGAGCGACGGCCGGCCGAGCTATCTCGTTGTCAACGCCGACGAATCCGAGCCTGGCACCTGCAAGGACCGCGATATTCTGCGCAACGACCCGCACACGCTGGTCGAGGGGTCGTTCATTGCCGGCTTCGCCATGGGCGCGGTCGCCGCCTACATCTATGTGCGCGGCGAGTTTGTCCGCGAGCGCGAGGCGCTGCAGCGCGCCATCGACGAGGCCTATGAGGCCAAGCTGATCGGCAAGAACAACACGTCGGGCTATGATTTCGACATCTACATGCATCACGGCGCCGGCGCCTATATCTGCGGCGAGGAAACCGCGCTGCTCGAAAGCCTGGAAGGCAAGAAGGGCCAGCCGCGCCTGAAGCCGCCATTCCCGGCCAATGTCGGCTTGTACGGTTGTCCGACAACCGTGAACAATGTCGAATCGATCGCCGTGGCGCCGACCATTTTGCGCCGGGGTGCGGCCTGGTTCTCATCCTTCGGCCGGCCCAACAATGTCGGCACCAAGCTGTTTTGCATCTCGGGCCACGTCAACAATCCGTGCACCGTCGAAGAGGCGATGTCGATCCCGTTCCGCGAGCTGATCGAGACGCATTGCGGCGGCATTCGCGGCGGCTGGGACAATCTGCTCGCGGTCATTCCGGGCGGCGCTTCGGTGCCGCTGGTGCCGGCCGAGCAGATCATCGATGCGCCGATGGATTTCGACGCGCTGCGCGACCTGAAATCGGGCCTCGGCACGGCAGCTGTCATCGTCATGGACAAGTCGACCGATATCGTGAAGGCCATCGCGCGGCTGTCCTATTTCTACAAGCACGAAAGCTGCGGCCAGTGCACGCCGTGCCGCGAGGGCACCGGCTGGATGTGGCGGGTGATGGAGCGGCTGGTGCGCGGGGAAGCACAGAAGCGCGAGATCGACATGCTGCTTGACGTCACCAAGCAGGTGGAAGGCCACACGATCTGCGCGCTCGGCGATGCGGCGGCATGGCCGATCCAGGGCCTGATGCGGCATTTCCGCGGCGAGGTGGAGCGGCGCATCGACGAGTTTTCCCGCAACGCGCACCGGGCCGAACCGGTGATGGTGGCGGCGGAATAGACGACGACTTTTGGAATACGGGCGCAAGCCCAAGACTAAAGGCATGGGGCGGGGCAAACGAAGAAACGACCAGGAGAATTCTATGGCGCCGTATTCGAACCCTTTGATGCCCAATTTGGACCAGCTTGAGAAGATGAACCAGGATTTGACCAGGATGATGCCGAGGGAGATGGCCAGCGCCGTCAACCTTCTTGCGCATCCTGTCGCCGGTGCCGCCGCCATGTCGGCGCTGGGCTTCGGCCTCGCCAACCACGCCTTTGGCGTCTGGCTGGGCGCCTTGTCGGGCGCGGCCGAGGCTTCGCAGCGGATTTTCCAGCCGATCATCGACGATTTCGACCAACGCGCCGAGCGTTATTCGGAGACCGCCCCGGCCTCCAAGGCGCGCGCCGCGACCAAGACCCTGATCGCCGAGGCGCAGACCTTTGCCCAGGACGTGACCGATATTGCCGCCCGCACCGTCGATGCCGAGCCGGAGAAGGCGGTTCCGGTTGCCGAAGACGCGGCGACCGGGTTGATGCCGGAGGATTTCAGGCAGCCCAAGACCATTGCGCGTCCGTCCAAGCCGTCGGATCTCAAGGCAATAACGGGTGTTGGGCCGAAGCTGGAAAAAGTGCTGAACGGCCTCGGCATCTGGACCTTTGCCCAGATCGCTGCGTGGACGCCGGAAGAGATCGCCTGGGTCGAGGATTACCTGTCGCTCAAGGGCCGCATCGGCCGCGACGAGTGGACCCGCCAGGCGGCGGCGCTGACGCTCGCAGCCAAGGCGAAGAGGTAGGGGGCAGGCATGGAGGTCCACGACAGGAGCGATGTTCTCGATGTGCGCAATGCCATCGTCAGCAACTCCAGATTTGACGATGTGAACCTGTCGAACACGCAGTTTCACAACGTCAACCTGTCGGCGGCCATGGTGGACGACGCGAACCTCTCGAACGCGTTTTTCACCAATGTGAATATGAGCAACGTGAAGATAGAAAACGCTGAAGTCGCCGGCATGATGATCAATGGCATCAGGTTGTGCGATCTGTTTCAGGCATATGAGACGGCGCAGACCGCCGGGGGCAATTGATGGCAAAGCTCAAGGTCGACGGGAAAGAAATCACTGTACCCGACCACTACACGCTGCTGCAGGCGGCCGAGGACGCGGGCGCGGAAGTGCCGCGCTTCTGCTTCCATGAGCGGCTGTCGATCGCCGGCAATTGCCGCATGTGCCTGATCGAGGTGAAGGGCGGACCGCCCAAGCCGCAGGCCTCCTGCGCCATGGGCGTGCGCGACCTGCGACCGGGCCCGAATGGCGAAACGCCGGAAATCTTCACCAACACGCCGATGGTTAAGAAGGCCCGGGAAGGCGTGATGGAATTCTTGCTGATCAACCATCCGCTGGATTGTCCGATCTGCGACCAGGGCGGCGAATGCGACCTGCAGGACCAGGCCATGGCCTTCGGCGTCGATTCCTCGCGCTATCACGAGAACAAGCGGGCGGTCGAAGACAAGTATATCGGGCCGCTGGTCAAGACGGTGATGAACCGCTGCATCCACTGCACGCGCTGCGTCCGCTTCACCACGGAAGTTGCCGGCATTTCCGAGCTCGGCCTGATCGGCCGCGGCGAGGATGCCGAGATCACGACCTATCTCGAAAGCGCTATGACCTCGGAGCTGCAGGGCAACGTCATCGACCTTTGCCCGGTCGGCGCGCTGACCTCAAAGCCGTTCGCCTTCCAGGCGCGGCCGTGGGAGCTCACCAAGACCGAATCCATCGACGTGATGGACGCCGTCGGCTCGGCGATCCGCGTCGATAGCCGCGGCCGCGAAGTGATGCGCATCCTGCCGCGCGTCAACGAGGCGGTGAACGAGGAATGGATTTCCGACAAGACCCGTTTCATCTGGGACGGCCTGCGCACGCAGCGCCTCGATCGCCCCTATGTGCGCAAGGACGGCAAGCTCGCCCCCGCAAGCTGGGCTGAGGCGTTTGCTGCGATCAAGGATGCGGTGTCCAAGGCTGCGCCCGAAAAGATTGGTGCGATTGCCGGCGATCTGGCTGCGGTTGAGGAAATCTACGCGCTGAAGCAGCTCATGGCTTCGCTCGGCTCGAAGAACACCGATTGCCGCCAGGATGGCGCAGCACTCGATCCGGCGCTGGGCCGCGCCAGCTATATCTTCAACCCGACCATAGAGGGCATCGAGCAGGCCGACGCTGTGCTGATCATCGGCGCCAATCCGCGCTTCGAGGCTTCGGTGCTCAACGCCCGCATCCGCAAGCGCTGGCGTATCGGCAATCTGCCGGTCGGTGTCATCGGCGAGGTCGGCGACACACGTTATGACTATGAGCAGCTGGGCGCCGGTCCGGAATCGCTGAAGGATCTGGCCGACGGCAACGGCAAGTTCTTCCAGGTGCTGAAGAAGGCGACGCATCCGCTGATCATTGTCGGCCAGGGCGCGTTGGCGCGCGCCGACGGAGCCGCCGTGCTCGGCCAGGCGGCCAAGCTCGCCGCTGTCCTCAACGCGGCGCGGGCCGACTGGAACGGCTTTGCCGTGCTGCACAATGCGGCGGCCCGCGTCGGCGGCCTCGATGTCGGCTTCGTGCCGGGCGAGGGCGGCAAGAATGTCGCCGGCATGCTCGGCGACAGCGACGTGCTGTTCCTGCTCGGCGCCGACGAGATCGAAATGGGCAAGACCGGCGGCGCTTTCGTCGTCTATGTCGGCACCCATGGTGACGCCGGCGCGCATCGCGCCAATGTGATCCTGCCGGGCGCCGCGTACACCGAAAAGTCCGGCACCTATGTCAACACCGAGGGACGCGTGCAGCAGACCAACCGCGCCGGCTTCGCGCCGGGCGATGCGCGCGAAGACTGGGCCATCATGCGGGCGCTGTCGGATGTGCTGGGCAAGAAGCTGCCCTTCGATTCGCTGCAGCAACTGCGCGCCAAGCTCTATGGCGAATATCCGCATCTCGCCCGCATCGACCATGTCGAGGCAGGCAGTGCCGACGATATCGCCAAGGTGGCGAAGATCGGCGGGCGGCTGAACAAGGGCACTTTCACCTCGCCGGTCGCGGATTTCTATCTGACTAACCCGATCGCACGGGCCTCCGCCGTCATGGCGGAATGCTCGGCGCTGGCGAAGAGCGGCTTCAAGCAGGCGGCGGAATAAGCATGGACACTTTCTTCTTCCTCTATGTGGTGCCGGCGTTCTGGATTGTGGCCGAGTCGGTGCTCCTCATCGTTGTCCTGCTCATCGGCGTCGCCTATCTGCTTTATGCCGACCGCAAGATCTGGGCGGCGGTGCAGCTGCGCCGCGGCCCGAACGTCGTCGGCCCCTGGGGCACGCTGCAGGCTTTCGCCGACCTGTTGAAATTCGTCTTCAAGGAACCGGTCATTCCGTCCGGCGCCAACAAGGGCGTGTTCCTGCTGGCGCCGCTGGTGTCGGCCGTGCTCGCGATCTCGGCCTGGGCGGTCATCCCGGTCAATGCCGGTTGGGCGATCGCCAGCGTCAATGTCGGCATTCTCTATGTCTTCGCCATCTCCTCGCTCGAGGTCTATGGCGTGATCATGGGCGGCTGGGCGTCCAACTCGAAATATCCCTTCCTCGGCGCGCTGCGCTCGGCAGCGCAAATGGTCTCCTACGAAGTCTCGATCGGCTTCGTCATCGTCACCGTGCTTTTGTGCGTCGGCTCGCTCAACCTGTCGGACATCGTCATGTCGCAGCAGGACGGCCTGGGCACAAGGCTTGGCCTGCCCAACACCTTCCTCGACTGGCATTGGCTGTCGCTGTTCCCGATGTTCGTCATCTTCTTCATCTCGGCGCTGGCCGAAACCAACCGGCCGCCCTTCGACCTCGTGGAAGCCGAGTCGGAACTGGTTGCCGGCCACATGGTCGAATATTCCTCGACGCCGTTCCTGCTGTTCTTCCTCGGCGAATATGTCGCCGTGGTGCTGATGTGCGCGCTGGCGACGATCCTGTTCCTCGGCGGCTGGCTGCCGCCGTTCGACTTCGCGCCCTTCACCTGGGTGCCCGGCGTGATCTGGTTCGTGCTCAAGATCTGCCTGATGTTCTTCATGTTCTCGATGGTGAAGGCCTTCGTTCCGCGCTACCGCTATGACCAGCTGATGCGGCTGGGCTGGAAGGTCTTCCTGCCGATCTCGCTGGCGATGGTGGTTCTCACCGCAGCCTTCCTCAAGATCACGGGGTTTGCGTGATGTCCGTTCTCGGCCAGGCCGCCAAGTCCCTGCTGCTGCAGGATTTCGTCAGCGCCTTCTTCCTGTCGATGCGCCAATTCTTCGCGCCGAAGGAGACGATCAACTATCCGCACGAGAAGGGGCCGGTCAGCCCGCGCTTTCGTGGCGAGCACGCGCTGCGCCGCTATCCCAATGGAGAGGAACGCTGCATCGCCTGCAAGCTGTGCGAAGCGATCTGCCCGGCGCAGGCGATCACCATCGAGGCCGGCCCGCGCCGCAATGACGGCACGCGGCGCACCGTGCGCTACGACATCGACATGGTGAAGTGCATTTATTGCGGCTTCTGCCAGGAAGCCTGCCCGGTCGACGCGATCGTCGAGGGGCCGAATTTCGAATTCGCGACGGAGACGCGCGAGGAACTTTACTACGACAAGGACAAGCTGCTGGCGAATGGCGACCGGTGGGAGCGCGAACTGGCGCGCAACATCTCGCTGGATGCGCCGTACCGCTGACATTTGACGCATGGACGGGGCGAGGGGCCTCGTCTAAGGAACACGCAACTTGCCGGCCGGAGGCGGTCGCAAATATCGAACAGGACGAGCGTCCTGTTTCGGACAGGAACCCGGGGGATCCCCAATGCTGAGTGGACTAGAGGCGGCCTTTTTCTACCTCTTCGCCTTTGTCGCGGTGGCGTCGGCCTTCATGGTCATTTCGTCGCGTAACCCCGTGCATTCCGTGCTGTTCCTGATTCTGACCTTCTTCAATGCCGCCGGCCTCTTCATGCTGACCGGCGCCGAGTTCCTGGCGATGATCCTGCTCGTCGTCTATGTCGGCGCGGTCATGGTGCTGTTCCTGTTCGTCGTCATGATGCTCGATGTCGACTTCGCCGAGATGAAGGAAGGCGCCCTGCAATATGCGCCTATCGGTGCGTTGGTCGGACTGATCCTGGCGGCGGAGCTGATCGTGGTGCTCGGCGGCTACACCTTCGCGCCCCAACTGGCGTCGACGGTGTCGAAGCCGATCCCGGACCTCGCCGCGCGGACCAACACGGCCGCACTCGGCGACATCCTCTATACGGACTACCTCTACTACTTCCAGATTTCTGGCCTCGTGCTGCTGGTTGCCATGATCGGCGCCATCGTGCTGACGCTGCGTCACAAGGAAGGGGTCAAGCGGCAGTCGATCGCAGCCCAGGTCGGCCGCACGCCGGCAACGGGCATGGAAATCCGCAAGGTCAAGTCGGGCGAGGGGCTCTGAGATGGTCGTCGGCATCGCACATTACTTGACCGTATCGGCGATCCTGTTCACGCTCGGCGTGTTCGGCATCTTCCTGAACCGCCGCAACATCATCGTCATCCTGATGTCGGTCGAGCTGATCCTGTTGGCGGTCAACATCAATTTCGTCGCCTTTTCGGCGGCACTCGGCGATCTCGTCGGACAGGTCTTCGCCCTGTTCGTGTTGACGGTCGCCGCCGCCGAGGCGGCTATCGGACTTGCCATTCTCGTCGTCTTCTTCCGCAACCGCGGCTCGATCGCGGTCGAAGACGTGAACCAGATGAAGGGTTGACGGGGCTAACATGTATCAAGCGATCGTCTTCCTTCCGCTGCTCGGCTTCCTGATCGTCGGCCTGTTCGGCAATTCGCTCGGCGCCAAGGCCTCGGAATACATCACCTCGGGCTTCCTGGTGATCTCGGCCGTGCTGTCCTGGGTCGCCTTCTTCTCCGTCGGCTTCGGCGAGGGCGAAGTGTTCACCGTGCCCGTGCTGCGCTGGATCCAGTCCGGTGGCCTCGACGCCTCCTGGGCGCTCAGGATCGACACGTTGACCGTGGTGATGCTGGTCGTCGTCAACACCGTTTCGGCGCTGGTCCACATCTACTCGATCGGCTACATGCACCATGATCCGAACCGGCCGCGCTTCTTTGCCTATCTGTCGCTGTTCACCTTCGCCATGCTGATGCTGGTGACGGCCGACAATCTGGTGCAGATGTTCTTCGGCTGGGAAGGGGTGGGTCTCGCCTCCTATCTGCTGATCGGCTTCTGGTACAAGAAGCCATCGGCCAACGCCGCGGCCATCAAGGCCTTCGTCGTCAACCGCGTCGGCGATTTTGGCTTCGCTCTCGGCATTTTCGGCGTCTTCGTTTTGTTCGGCTCGGTCAATCTCGGCACCATCTTTGCCAATGCCGCGACCTTCATTCCGGCCGAAGGCGCTGAGCACGGTGCTGCTGTGCTGACCTTCCTCGGCTATGCGCTCGACAAGCATTCCGCCATGACCATCGTCTGCCTGCTGCTGTTCATGGGCGCCATGGGCAAGTCGGCGCAGGTGCCGTTGCACACCTGGCTGCCGGACGCCATGGAGGGCCCGACGCCGGTCTCCGCGCTCATCCATGCCGCCACCATGGTGACCGCCGGCGTGTTCATGCTGGCGCGCCTGTCGCCGCTGTTCGAGCTGTCGCATTCGGCGCTGACGGTCGTGACCTTCATCGGCGCCTTCACCGCCTTCTTCGCCGCCACCGTCGGCCTGGTCCAGAACGACATCAAGCGCGTCATCGCCTATTCGACCTGCTCGCAGCTCGGCTACATGTTCGTGGCGCTCGGCGTCGGCGCTTATGGCGCGGCCATCTTCCATCTGTTCACGCATGCCTTCTTCAAGGCGCTGCTGTTCCTCGGTTCGGGCTCGGTCATCCATGCCGTCTCCGACGAGCAGGACATGCGCAAGATGGGTGGTCTCCGGACGCTCATTCCCAAGACCTACTGGATGATGGTGATCGGCACGCTGGCGCTGACCGGCGTCGGCATTCCGGTGACGGTCATCGGCACCGCCGGCTTCTTCTCCAAGGATGCCATCATCGAGGCTGCCTTTGCTGGGCACAATTCGGTTGCCGGCCTCGCTTTTATCCTGCTGGTCATCGCCGCCTGCTTCACCTCCTTCTACTCCTGGCGGTTGATCTTCATGACTTTCCATGGCGAGCCGCGGGCGAGCCACGAGGTCATGCACCATGTCCATGAATCGCCGCCGGTGATGCTGGTGCCGCTGTTCATCCTGGCGGCCGGCGCGCTGTTTGCCGGCATTATCTTCCACGGCGCCTTCATCGGCGAGGGCTATGCCGAGTTCTGGAAGGCCTCGCTGTTCACGCTGCCGGACAACCAAATCCTGCACGAGATCCACGAATTGCCCTTGTGGGTCGAGCTGGCGCCGTTCGTCGCCATGGTCATCGGCTTTGCCGTCGCCTGGAAGTTCTACATACGCTCGCCGGAATTGCCCCGGAGTGTCGCCGCCAACCATCGCCTACTCTACGCCTTCCTGCTCAACAAGTGGTATTTCGACGAGCTCTATGACGTGCTGTTCGTGCGCCCTGCCAAGGCGCTGGGCCGGTTCCTGTGGAAGACCGGCGATGGCGCCATCATTGATGGGCTCGGCCCGGACGGAGTATCGGCGCGCGTCGTCGACGTCACCAACCGCGTCGTCAAGCTGCAGACCGGCTACCTCTATCACTATGCCTTCGCCATGCTGATCGGCGTGGCCGCACTCGTCACCTGGATGATGCTCTGATGACCGCCTGGCCAATCCTCTCGCTGGTCACCTTCCTGCCGCTGGTTGGTGTGCTGCTGATCCTGTTCATCAGGGACGACAGCGAAAACGCACGCCGCAACATCCGCGCCATCGCGTTCCTGACCACGGCGGCCACCTTCATCATCTCGCTGTTCATCTGGACCGGCTTCGACAATTCTCAGGCCGGCTTCCAGTTCGTCGAGAAGTTTGCCTGGCTGGATTCCGGCATCTCCTACCATATGGGCGTCGACGGCATTTCGATGCTGTTCGTCATCCTGACGACGTTCCTGATGCCGCTCTGCATCCTGGCGTCGTGGGAAGCGATCGACAAGCGCGTCAAGGCCTACATGATTGCCTTCCTGCTCCTGGAAACGCTGATGATCGGCGTGTTCTGCGCGCTCGACATCGTGCTGTTCTACGTCTTCTTCGAAGCCGGCCTGATCCCGATGTTCATCATCATCGGCGTCTGGGGCGGCAAGCGCCGCGTCTATGCCTCGTTCAAGTTCTTCCTCTACACGCTGGCCGGCTCGGTGCTGATGCTGCTCGCCATCATGGCGATGTTCTTCCAGTCCGGCACCACCGACATCCCGACGCTTCTGACGCACAACTTCCCGGCCAATATGCAGACTTGGCTATGGCTCGCCTTCTTCGCCTCCTTCGCGGTCAAGATGCCGATGTGGCCCGTGCACACCTGGCTGCCCGACGCTCACGTCGAAGCGCCGACAGCTGGTTCGGTGATCCTGGCCGCCATCCTTCTGAAGATGGGCGGGTACGGCTTCCTGCGCTTCTCCCTGCCGATGTTCCCGCTGGCGTCCGAAATGTTCGCGCCGCTGGTGTTCACGCTGTCGGTCGTCGCCATCATCTACACCTCGCTGGTGGCGCTGATGCAGGAGGACATGAAGAAGCTGATCGCCTATTCCTCCGTCGCCCATATGGGCTTCGTCACCATGGGCATCTTCGCCATGAACCAGGAAGGCGTGCAGGGCGCGATCTTCCAGATGCTGTCGCACGGCCTCGTCTCCGGCGCGCTGTTCCTGTGCGTCGGCGTCATCTACGACCGCATGCACACGCGCGAGATCGACGCCTATGGCGGGCTGGTCAACAATATGCCGAAATACGCCACGGTGTTCATGGTCTTCACCATGGCCAATGTCGGCCTGCCCGGCACCTCAGGCTTCGTCGGCGAATTCCTGACCATGCTCGGCGTGTTCCGGGTCAACACCTGGGTGGCGTTCTTCGCCGCCACCGGCGTCATCCTGTCGGCCGCCTACGCGCTCTGGCTCTACCGGCGGGTGATCTTCGGCGCGCTGACCAAGGAGAGCCTGAAGGGCCTGTTCGATCTCTCGACGCGCGAGAAGACGATCATCTACCCGCTGGTCGTGCTGGTCATCTTCTTCGGCGTCTATCCCGCCCCCGTCTTCGATGCCACGGCCCAGTCGGTCAAGGCGCTCGTCACCAATGTCACCGCATCCATCGGCGCCGCGCAGACCGCGGCGGCGAACTGACCAGAGGTTTTGCGAACCATGACGCCGGACCTTTATTCCAGTCTTTCGCTCTCGACGCCGGAGCTGATCCTCGCCATCGGCGCGCTGGCGCTCTTGATGGTCGGCGCCTATTCGCGCGCCAACATGGTCAACCTGGTGACAGGCCTTGCCGTCGCGGTGCTGGTGATCGCCGGCCTGTGGCTGGTCTTTTCCACGGGGCAGGGCAGCGCCTATGGCAACGCCTTCATCCAGGATCCCTTTTCCCGCTTCATGAAGGTGCTGTCGCTGGTCGGTTCGGCGGTGACGCTGGTGATGTCGATGCGCTTCGCCAAGCAGGAGCATTTCGACAAGTTCGAATACCCCGTCCTGATCCTGCTGTGCACGCTCGGCATGATGCTGATGATCTCGGCCAACGGCATGATCGGGCTCTATCTCGGCCTCGAACTGCAATCGCTGGCGATCTACGTGCTGGCTGCGATCAACCGCGACAATCTGCGTTCGACCGAAGCCGGCCTGAAATACTTTGTGCTCGGCGCGCTGTCGTCAGGCATGCTGCTGTATGGCATCAGCCTGGTCTACGGCTACACCGGCAATGTCGGCTTCCAGGAAATCGCCTCGGCGCTCGGCAGCGGCGAACGCCAGCTTGGCCTCGTCGTCGGCCTGGTCTTCGTTTTGGCCGGCCTCGCTTTCAAGATATCGGCGGTGCCGTTCCATATGTGGACGCCAGATGTCTATGAGGGCGCACCGACGCCGGTCACCGCCTTCCTTGCGGCAGCCCCCAAGATGGCGGCGATGGCGCTGATCGTGCGCGTCACCATGGGCGCCTTCAAGCCGATCGCCTCGGACTGGCAGCAGATCGTGGTCTTCATTTCGATCGCCTCGATGGCGCTCGGCGCCTTTGCCGCGATCGGCCAGACCAACATCAAGCGGCTGATGGCGTACTCCTCGATCGGCCATATGGGCTACGCGCTGGTCGGCCTTGCCGCCAACAGCGAGGCCGGCGTGCGCGGCGTCGCCATCTACATGCTGATCTATCTGGTGATGACGCTCGGCACCTTCGCCTTCATCCTCGCCATGCGGCGCAAGGAAGGCAATGTCGAGCAGATCAGCGATCTGGCCGGTCTATCCTCGACCAACCCGATCATGGCGACGATCCTGACCATCCTGATGTTCTCGCTGGCCGGCATCCCGCCGCTCGCCGGCTTCTGGGGGAAGTGGTACGTCTTCCTCGCCGCCATCAACACCAACCTCTACGCGCTGGCGATCATCGGCGTGCTGGCCTCGGTGGTGGGCGCCTATTACTATCTGCGCATCATCAAGATCATGTGGTTCGACGAACCCGCCGGCGGCTTCGTGCCGATGGCCAGCGAACTGCGCCTGGTGCTCGGCGTCAGTGGCGCCTTCGTGCTGTTCTATGTGCTGATCGGCGGTCCGATCGCGACCTACGCCGAAGCCGCCGCCAAGACATTTTTCTGAGCGGGATGGCATTTCGGCTGGCTCCAACCTCCGAGACGGAAGGGTTCCGGCTCGAGGTCCATGACAGTATCGGCTCCACCAATACGGTGGCACTGGACCATGCAAGGGCAGGTGACCCCGGCAAATTGTGGGTCGTTTCCAAGAAGCAGGAAAGCGGGCGCGGCCGGCGTGGCCGTGCCTGGGTATCGCCCGAAGGCAATCTGGCAGCGACTTTGCTCGTCATCACCGGCGGTGAGCTTCGCCTTGCCGCGACGCTGGGTTTCGTCGCCGGCCTGTCGCTGGCCGATGCGCTCGAGGCCGTCGTGCCGAAGGGCAGGATCGCAATCGGCCTCGATGGCGGCAGTGAGGGCAAAAACCGGTTCGAGCTGAAATGGCCGAACGATGTGCTGGCGTCCGGCGCCAAGCTGGCCGGCATCCTGCTGGAATCGGCCATTCTCGACGGCGGCCGTTTCGCGGTAGCGGTCGGCATCGGCGTCAATGTGGTGGCACATCCCACTGATATGCCGTATCCGGCGACATCGCTGCAGGCGCTCGGTGCTGCATGCGATGCCGAAACGCTGTTTCTGGCGCTGTCGGATGCCTGGACCGACAATGCCCGGCTGTGGGATGACGGACGCGGGCTCGACGCCATCAGGCGGCGCTGGCTGGCGCGCGCGGCCGGGCTTGGCGGCGAGGTTGCTGTCAGGATTGACGGGAGTGTCGTGCGCGGTACCTTCGAGACCATTGACGAGGACTGCCGTTTCGTGATCCGCGATGATGAGGGGTCGGTTGTGACGGTCGCCGCCGGCGACGTGCATTTCGGCGCAGTAGCGTCGGCAAAAGTTTAGGGGCTGGCCCCACATGGGGTAGAGCATGATGTTATCCGAAAACCGCTCACACTTTTCGGCATCATGCTCTAGTGGCCAGGAAGGGAAAGATTGATGGCGAAAGCGCAAAACGCCGAACTCGTCTTCGTGCCGCTCGGCGGCGTCGGCGAGATCGGCATGAACTTCGCCCTTTACGGCTACGGGCCGCCCAGTGCGCGCGAATGGATCGTCGTCGATGTCGGCGTGACCTTTCCCGATGCGGCGCATCCGGGCGTCGACCTGATCCTGCCTGACACACGCTTCATCGAGGAGAACCTCGCCAATCTGCGCGGCATCATCATCACCCATGCGCATGAAGACCATTACGGCGCGCTGCTCGACACCTGGCCAAAGCTGAAGGCGCCGGTGTGGATGACGCCGTTCAGTGCGGGCCTGCTGGACGCAAAGCGGCAGGGTGAGCAGGGCGCGCCGAAAATCCCGGTGTCGATCTACCGGGCCGGCGAAAAGTTCACCGTCGGGCCGTTCGAGATCGAGGCCATTCCGGTGGCGCACTCCATCCCCGAGCCGATGTCGCTGGCGATTACATCGCCGGCCGGTACCGTCATCCATACCGGCGACTGGAAGATCGATCCGGAGCCGACGATCGGTCCCAAGACCGACGAGACGCGTTTCCGCGCCTATGGCGACAAGGGCGTGCTGGCGCTGGTCTGCGATTCGACCAATGCGCTGCGGGAAGGCGAATCGCCGTCGGAAGTGGCGGTTGGCGAGGGCCTGAGGGGTGTCATCCAGAGCGCCGTCGGTCGTGTCGCGGTCACCACCTTCTCTTCCAATGTCGGGCGCATCGTCTCGATCGCCAAAGCGGCGCGCGATGCCGGCCGCCAATGCCTGGTGCTCGGCCGCTCGCTGAAGCGGGTCATCGATGTCGCCGACGAGCTCGGCTACATGGACGGGCTGCCGGAGTTCATCGCCGAGGAGGATTTCGGTTTCATCCCGCGCGAGAACCTGGTCATCATCTGCACCGGCAGCCAGGGCGAGCCGCTGGCGGCGCTGGCCAAACTGTCGCGCGACGAGATGAAGTCGGTGTCGCTGACGGCCGGCGACACGGTCGTGTTTTCCTCGCGCACCATTCCCGGCAATGAGAAGGCGATCCTCGAGATCAAGAACCGTCTCATCGATCTCGGCATCAAGATCATCGAGGACGGCGACGCGCTGGTGCACGTATCCGGCCATCCCCGCCGCAGCGAACTGCGCAAGATGTATGAATGGGTGCGCCCGCAAATCGGCGTTCCCGTGCATGGCGAGGCCGCACATCTGGTGGCGCAGGGGTCGCTGATGTCGACCTCCGGCATCGGCCAGGTGGCGCAGGTGCGCGACGGCGACATGCTGCGGCTGGCGCCCGGCCCGGCCACGATCATCGACCAGGTGCCGTTTGGCCGCATCTACAAGGATGGCAGGCTGATCGGCACCGACCAGGCGATGGGTATTCGCGACCGGCGCAAGCTGTCGTTCGCAGGCCATGTCGCGGTCAATGTCGTGCTCGACGACAAATATGAGCTGGCCGGCGATCCCGACCTGGTCGCCATCGGCGTCGCCGAGGCGGATGCACGTGGCGAGAACATGGAAGATCTGATGCTCGACGCGGCCGTCGGCGCGGTGGACTCCATCCCGCGCCAGCGGCGGAAGGACCTCGATCTGGTGCAGGAAGCGGTGCGGCGCGCGGTGCGCGGCGCCGCCAACGAAGCCTGGGGAAAGAAGCCGCTGGTGACGGTGTTCGTCACGAGATAGGCGAAGCCAAGCGCTGGTTCAGCTGGTGGCGGGAAGCCAGCGAAAGGTCCCGTCGACCTGCTCGATGTGCCCGAGACCCGGAAACGGCATATGATAGCCGGCGACAAGCAGCCGGTGTTCGGCGGCCATTTTCAGCAAGCGCTTGCGGGTCTCGACGGCCTGCTCCTTCTCGTCGTCGAGATCGGCCTGCCACTCAGGCCGCTGGATCGAAACGACAGAGTGCAGAAAGGCGTCCGACCAGATGAGCAATTGCTGCCCATCGCTCTCGACGTGAAACGCCAGCAACCCTGGGGAATGGCCGGCGGCTTCGATCGCGGTGATGCCGGGCACGACCTCGTCTCCCGGCGCTACGAATTGCGCCCGGTCGGCAAGGCCGATGCAGACGCGCCGGAACAGGTCGCGGTTGCTCAGTCTGGCTTCGCGCACAGCATCGGCTTCGGTCCAGAAGACGAATTCGGCCGCGCCGAAGACATAGCGCGCCCGGCTGAAAACGGTTTCGCCGTTGTGTACGAGGCCCCCGATGTGGTCGGGGTGGCCATGCGTGATGACCACCAAATCGATATCGGCGGGTTCGAGCCCGAGGTCTTGCAGGCATTGCAGCAGGCGACTGTCGGCGTCGCCGAAACCGGTGTCGAACAGGATTTTTTCCACGCCGGTGTCGACAAGCGTCGGGATGAAGCAATGCTCGTATCGATCAGGATCGATGAAGTTCGACATGGCGAGTTCCCGCACCGCGTCCGGCGATTGTCCAGGGGCGAAGGCAGCCGCGAGATTGTCGCGGAGATCGACGGCGTCGAGCAGGGCGGCGACCCTGAACGAGCCAAGATCGAAGCTGAAAACGCGGAGGCGGGCATCGGACATTGCCGTTTGTACTTCGCCGACACCGATTGGAACAGGCCGGCGGTTCACCCAAGTGCGACCTTGCGCGCCTCCGCAAAGGCTATTGATGTCGGCCGATTTGCCGTAAGACGCCAGAATGGAAGCTGGAGGTTTCATGCTGGGACGCCTGAACCATGTCGCGCTTGCCGTGCCGGATCTGGCGGCGGCGATCACCGCCTATCGCGACACGCTGGGCGCCCGGGTGACCGCGCCGCAGGCGCTGCCGGAGCACGGCGTGACGGTGGTGTTCGTCGATGTCGGCAACACCAAGATCGAACTGTTGGAGCCGCTGGGCGAAGGCTCGCCGATCGCGGCTTTCCTGGAGAAAAACCCCTCGGGCGGCATGCATCATGTCTGCTATGAGGTCGACGATATCCTTGCCGCGCGCGATCATCTCAAGGCGAGCGGCGCCCGCGTGCTGGGCGACGGCAATCCCAAAACCGGCGCCCATGGCAAGCCGGTATTGTTCCTGCATCCCAAGGATTTCTTCGGCACGCTGGTCGAACTGGAGCAGGCATGAGCTGGATTTCGTTTGCCGCGCTGTTCTTCATCACATGGTGGCTGATGCTGTTCATCGTGCTGCCGTTCAGCGTGCATACGCAGGATGACGATCACGACGTGACGCTGGGCACCGTTGCCAGCGCCCCGCGCGGGCCGCATATGCTGCGCGCCGTGATCCGCACCACCATCGTCACGGCTGTCGTCATGGGCATTTTCTACGGCTTGACGCATGGGCTGGGTTACAGCCTCGACGAAGTCCCGCACATCATCCCCGAAGCCAGCCAGGCACCGGCTAACTAAAGCACTTTCCTGCCGAAAAAATCGGGCGGGCAGCATGCGGCTTTTTGTGCCTATTTTCGGAGCATCGGACTCCAGTTTCGGCGCCTCGGGCTGAAGTTGGCAACTCCGCCCGCAAGCATAGCCAATCCTGATAGAATCGCGACCCAGATCACGTCGGCGCAAGCTCACGTGATTTGGCAACAGGTCGATCTAACCAGATGATTGGCCAAAAAAAATGCAAGGCACAAGGCCTTGCAATTTAAACGCGTTCCGATCTGTTTTCCGGTTTCCGGCGGCAGCGGGTAACCGCGCCTAGATCGCATCCTCCCAAGACTTTGACCGCGTAGGAGAGCAGATTTTTCTCTACCCTCTCGGTTATCGGGGCACACTAGCCTAACCCCGATGAAATTGTCACGCAGAATTTTGCCCGCAAATGGGCAATCCTGTGCTGCACTGCACAATAGTACGGCAGGCTTTGCTTGCGAAACGAACAACAGCGGCGCCGCCCAATGAATTTGGCCAGGTGTGCTGCGTCGCTCGGACGCGCAAAGCGTGTGTCAGCACTTTGCAGCCATGCCCGGCACCTTGCATCGAAAGCATCATCGTTTTCGGTTCGAAGGTCTTTGGAAGAAGAATCGATTTGCGATTTCGGGCCGGTGCGGCCGGTCGGGTTTCCATTCCGTCACGAAATAGCTATGAAGCCGGGGCAAGCAAGCCAACCGCGCCGATTCCGGTGCAGCCTCCTCTCTCACGGACCTGTCCATGCGTTTGTCGCAGTTTTTCCTGCCCATCCTGAAAGAAAATCCGCGTGAGGCCGAGATCGTCTCGCACCGGCTGATGCTGCGTGCCGGCATGATCCGCCAGCAGGGGCAGGGCAGCTTTTCCTGGCTGCCGCTGGGCAAGCTGGTTCTGGACAAGGTCTGCCGCATCATCCGCGAGGAGCAGAACCGCGCCGGCGCGCTGGAAATCCTGATGCCGACCATCCAGTCGGCCGATCTGTGGCGCGAAAGCGGCCGCTATGACGACTATGGCAAGGAGATGCTGCGCATCAAGGACCGACAGGACCGCGACATGCTCTACGGTCCGACCAATGAGGAAGTGGTCACCGAGATCGTGCGCGCCTACGTCAAGTCCTACAAGGACCTGCCGCTCAACCTCTACCATATCCAGTGGAAGTTCCGCGACGAGGTGCGGCCGCGCTTCGGCGTCATGCGTTCACGCGAGTTCCTGATGAAGGACGCCTATTCCTTCGACCTCGATTTCGAGGGCGCCAAAGCAGCCTATAACAGGATGTTCGTCTCCTATCTCAGGACGTTCACGCGCATGGGGCTGCAGGCGATCCCGATGCGGGCCGACACGGGGCCGATCGGCGGCGATCTCAGCCATGAATTCATCATCCTGGCCGACACCGGCGAGAGCCAAGTCTATTGCGACCGCGAGTATCTGTCGCTCCAGGTGCCCGGCGAAAACACCGACTTTGCCAACGACGGCGAGATCGCCGACATCGTCAAGACCTGGACGACACCCTACGCCGCCACCGACGAGATGCATGACGAGGCGGCCTGGGACAAGCTCGGCGAAGCCGAACGGGTCTCGGCGCGCGGCATCGAGGTCGGCCACATCTTCCATTTCGGCGACAAATATTCCAAGCCCATGGGCGCCAAGGTGACCGGGCCCGACGGCAAGGATCATTTCGTCTCCGGCGGCTCCTACGGCATCGGGCCGTCGCGCCTGGTGGCGGCGATCATCGAGGCCAGCCATGACGATAACGGCATCATCTGGCCGGACGCGGTGGCGCCGTTCGACATCGGCCTGATCAACATGAAGGTGGGCGATGCCGACTGCGACCGGGTCTGCGGCGAGCTCTATGCCGCCTTCACCGGCGCCGGCAAGGACGTGCTCTATGACGACACCGACCAGCGGCCGGGCGGCAAGTTCGCCACCGCCGATTTGATCGGTCTGCCCTGGCAGGTGATCGTCGGCCCGCGCGGCGTTGCTGCCGGCGAGATCGAGATCAAGAACCGCAGGACCGGCGAGCGCGAGACGCTGCCGGTCGCGGAGGCCAGGAAACGCTTCGGTGCAACCGCATGAGCGAAGCCGCGGCAGCGAAATCTCCGGTCGCCAAATCTCCGGTCGGCAAGTCGCCGGTCGCCAAGTCTCCAGTCGCTGGCCCGTTCTCCATGTTCGAACGCATGGTCGCCTGGCGCTATTTGCGGTCGCGCCGCAAGGAAACGGTGATCTCGGTCATCGCCTCGATCTCCTTCCTTGGCATCATGCTCGGCGTCGCCACGCTGATCGTCGTCATGGCGGTGATGAACGGGTTCAGGGCTGAGCTTCTGACCCGCATCCTCGGCGTCAACGGCCATCTGATCGTCCAGCCGCTGGATTCGCCGCTTGAGGACTATGCGCAGGTTGCCGCCCGCATCAACGGCGTGGCCGGCGTCAAATACGCCATTCCGCTCATCGACGGCCAGGTGCTGGCGCAAGGCAATGTCGGCGGCGGCATGGGCGCGCTGGTGCGCGGCATACGTGCTGAAGACCTCGGCAAGATCGCCATAGTCGCCCAAAACGTCAAACAAGGCACGCTTGACGGCTTCGATTCCGGCGAGGGCGTCGCCATCGGCAAGCGCATGGCGGAGAATCTCGGCCTCGTGCTCGGCGACACCATCACGCTGATCTCGCCGGAAGGCGATGTGACGCCGATGGGCACGACGCCGCGGCTGAAGGGCTACAAGGTGGCGGCGATCTTCGAAGTCGGCATGTCGGAGTATGACAGCTCCATCGTCTACATGCCGTTTTCGGAAGCCCAGCTCTATTTCAACATGGACGGCAGGGCGCAGACGATCGAGATCTATGTCGACAATCCCGATAATGTCGACGCGCTGAAACCGCTGGTCGACGTGGCGGCGCAGCGGCCGATCGACATGGTCGACTGGCGCCAGCGCAACGAGACGTTCTTTTCAGCACTGCAGGTCGAGCGCAACGTCATGTTCATGATCCTGACGCTGATCGTGCTGGTGGCGGCGCTCAACATCATCTCCGGCCTGATCATGCTGGTGAAGGACAAGGGCCACGACATCGCCATCCTGCGCACGATGGGCGCATCGCGCGGCGCCATCCTGCGCATCTTCCTGATGACGGGCGCGGCGATCGGCGTCACCGGCACGCTCGCCGGCGTGCTGCTCGGGGTGCTGATATGCACCAACATCGAATCGATCCGCCAGTTCTTTTCCTGGATGACCGGCAAGGTGCTGTTCAATCCGGAGCTCTACTTCCTCAGCCAGCTGCCTGCGAAGATGGACCCGCGCGAGACAACCTATGTCATCCTGATGGCGCTCGGCCTGTCTTTCCTGGCAACCGTGTTTCCGGCGTGGCGGGCCGCCCGTCTCGATCCGGTCGAGGCCTTGAGATACGAATGAAGTCCGAGATCATTATCGAGCTGAAGAGCGTCGAGCGGCACTATGTCCAGGGGCCGCGCAAGCTCACCATTTTGAACGGCGCCGATTTTTCGCTGAAGCGCGGCGAGATGGTGGCGCTGGTGGCGCCATCGGGCACCGGCAAGTCGACGCTTTTACACACAGCAGGGCTGCTTGAGCGCCCCGACGCCGGCGACGTCATTTTGGCCGGCCGCGCCTGCGGACGGCTTTCCGACGACGAGCGCACCGCGATCCGCCGCAACGATGTCGGCTTCGTCTATCAGTTCCATCATCTGCTGCCGGAGTTTTCGGCGCTCGAAAACATCATGATGCCGCAGCTGATCAAGGGGCTGTCGCGCAAGGAAGCGGCGGAGCGCGCGGCGCAACTGCTCGATTACATGCAGATCGGCAAGCGCGCCTCGCACCGACCGTCGGAACTGTCCGGCGGCGAGCAGCAGCGCGTCGCCATCGCGCGTGCGGTCGCCAACGCGCCCTTGCTGCTCTTGGCCGACGAGCCGACCGGCAATCTCGACCCGGTCACCGCCTCCTATGTGTTCGAGGCGCTGGGCGCGCTGGTCAAGCAGTCCGGTCTGGCTGCGCTGATCGCAACCCACAATCACGAGCTGGCCTCTCGGATGGATCGCCGGGTGACGCTGCAAGAGGGTAAGGTCGTCCCGCTGTAGGGCACGTCGATACTCAGGTGAGGCCGGCCTGCGAAAGGCGGCTTCCTGCGCTTCCGGTGCTCACGTACCCAAAAGTACGCTCCGCTCCGGTTCTCGGTATCCACCATTCTCGACTCGGCCTGACCTGAGTCTCGACATGCCCTGGGTCGGCGCTCGGCAAACGCGCATTTGTCTCGTCAACCTTTCCTTAACCCTGCCGAATTGATCGCTGCGATTTCCGGATAAGCCCGGATCGCGGTCGTTGACATTCGAACAAAATTAGAACAAATTATGAACATAGCAACAACAGGAGAGAGTTATGAGCGATCTTGTTCAGGACGTCGTTTCGTTGGTGTGCATGAGTGCGTTTCTCGTTTCCATGGCGGTCTGGATCGGCGCCATGTGATGGATCTGCGGTCCGCCGCAGTATGTTAGGGCGGGCAGGAGGGCGTTGCGCCGTTAAGCCTTTCTTGCCGCCATGACGCTAGGGTGCCCTGCCAAAGACGGGGAGCAAACGCCCAAGTGTCGCCAATCGTGACGGTCCTTCTCGTGGCCGGTAATCTCGGACTGATTTTCTTTTTGCTGACCGCGCCGCTCGGCTTGCGCACGGTGAGGCTCAGCCGCGTGGTGGCCATGGACCGGCAGCGCCTCTGGCAGGCGCTGTGGCCGCTCGGCGGCGATGCCGGCTGGTCAGGAGAGATACTCTCGGCCGAGCCGTTGGACGGGCAGGGCACGGCCCGCATCATGTTGTCTTGGGAAGGCCGTGACGGCCAGCCGATCGAGCGCAGGTCGCGCTTCGAAGACGTCGTCGAAGGCAGTCGTTTTTCGATGCGCGTTATCGAGGATACCGCCCTCGATGCTTCGTTCTGGAAGGATTTTTATGAGACCACCGAACTTGTTTCGGAAGGCGCCGCCACGCGGGTGACGCTCAGCCAGACCGACCGCTATCGCGGCGTCGCCTTCCTGGTGTTCCGCTACTTCGCCATGCGACGCGAGCTTGGCAAGCTGCAACATTGGGCGAGGACCGGACAGTATCGCAAGGGCGGCTGGTTCGAGCATCCGCTGAGCCAGGTCGGCTTTGCCATTCTGTCGGCCTTCATCCTGTGGCCGTTCTTCGGGCTCAATCGCGGTGGCTTTGCGCTGGCCTCGATCCTGACCTCAGTGGTCGCCCTGCATGAACTCGGCCATATGGCGGCCTTTCGGCTGACCGGTCATCGCAAGGCGCGGATGATCTTCATCCCGCTGCTCGGTGGCATCGCCATTGGCGGCCGGCCCTATGACAGCCGCTTCGAGGTCGCCTTCGTGGCGCTTATGGGTGCCGGCTTTTCCGCTTTCCTGGTGCCGCTGCTGATCGTCGCCAGCGGCTACGCGTCCGGCGAGGGGCATCGGCTGGCCGCGGCCCTTCTGGCGACGCTCGCAGGCTTTGCCGCATTGTTCAACATCGCCAATCTGGTGCCAGTTTGGAAATTCGACGGCGGCCAGGTGCTGCGCCAGATCTGCCCGGGTCCGATCATGCTGGCACTGGCCTCTTTTTCCCTGCTCTCTGCCTTGCTCGCGATCGGTTGGCTGGCCGGCTTTTCCCAAAGCTTTCTGCTGGTGGCGGGCGCTGTCTTTGCGATCCTCAGCCTGCTGACCGTGGGAAGCGGGGTAAAGCCGCGCCACGAGCTGAAGCCGATCCGCACCGTCGACCGTTTCGCCATGGCCGGCGCGTTGCTGGCAGTCTTCGCCATACACGGTTACGGGTTGTTGTGGGCCTCGGCGCGGTTGCTTTGAGCGTTTGATCAAGCCGAGGCGTCAGCCGGCCTTGCGCTCCGGTTCGGCAGAAATGCCTTCGGCCGCGCCAAAAACATCCTCGAAGGAAGACTTCAGCGCCAGGTCGAAATCGGTCATGGTCACGGGCAGGCCAAGATCGACAAGGCTGGTCACGCCGTGGTCTGGCACGCCGCAGGGCACGATGCCGCTGAAATGGCTGAGATCCGGTTCGACATTGACGGCGATGCCGTGAAAGCTCACCCAGCGCCGCAGCCGGATGCCGATGGCCGCGATCTTGTCTTCGGCCGGCGAGCCGTCGGGCAGGGAAGGGCGATCGGGTCGCACCACCCAGACGCCGACGCGGTCCACGCGGCGTTCGCCGCGCACGTTGAAGGCGGCAAGCGTTCCGATGATCCATTGTTCGAGCGCGGCGACGAAGGCGCGCACATCCTCGCGCCGGCGCTTCAAATCAAGCATCACATAGGCGACCCGCTGGCCCGGTCCGTGATAGGTGTATTCGCCGCCGCGCCCGGCGGCAAAGACCGGGAAACGGTCGGGGTCGATCAGGTCCTCGATGCGAGCGCTGGTGCCGGCGGTGTAAAGCGGCGGGTGCTCGACCAGCCAGACCATTTCGGCGGCCGCACCGGTGCGGATCGCCTCGGCGCGCGCTTCCATCAGGGCAAGCGCATCGGTGTAGCCGGTCAAACCGGGCTCGATGCGCCATTCGACGGATGCTGAACCGGGCAAGGGCAGGAAGGACGTGGCGATCTGGCTGCGTTCTGTCATGGCTTTTCGTTTTTCGCGCAATGCATGCCGGCTTCTGAAACCGCCTTGCGCCCTGGGGCGGAATGCATCTGCCCTTCATATGGCGGTATCAGGCTGAAACGTCCAGATATCAGCGCATTTCGGCCTTCCCCGCCGTTATGCCAATTCCCAGCGATTATTGCACGCCGCGCCCTTGTTTCGCCGGAAACGATTTGCTACACGCCGCGAGCCGGTTCGTTCCGGCTCCTACCACGGGCGGTCGTGGCGGAATTGGTAGACGCGCAGCGTTGAGGTCGCTGTGGGGCAACCCGTGGAAGTTCGAGTCTTCTCGACCGCACCATTGCCATGATTCAGTAAGTGGCTGATTTTAAAGTAAAATAGGCGGCTAGGCCGCCTTTTTTATTGGCAATTCGGTCAAAATTGCACTGCATGTTGCATCATGGGCAATTATGCGGCAAGCCGTTTCTGACAATAATGACCTGGAGCAGGGTCGAGCCGGACTGGAAGGTCGCCTCGGGGAACGGATCAGCTCTCAGCGCAAATCAACAACCGGCTTCGCTGACCCCTAGCTACTGCCTTAAGCCGTCATCACGACACGCCCAAAGGGGCGTCCCTCGATCAGATAGCGGAGAGCATCCGGCGCCTGGTTGAGCGGGAACGTCTTGGCGACGGTGGGCTGGAGCTTTTTTTCGGTCAGATATTCCCGGAGTTTCGCCTGTGCCGCGCCCAGCGTTTCCGGGGCGAACAGCCTCATCGTAAAGCCTCGGATCGTGGCGGCCTTCCAGATGATGTCGGTCACGTCGACTTCCGCCTCGCGGCCTCCGGCATAGCCGACAACGGCGAGCAGTCCGCCCTGGGCGAGTGACCCGACGGAGTCTTTTGTGAGCTTACCGCTTACGCAGTCGACAACGACGTCCACGCCCTTGCCGTCAGTAATGCGCATCACGCCGTCCTTCATGCTCTCCCTGGAAAGATCGATAACGTGTTCGTATCCCGCGGCCTTGGCCTGCTCGGTCTTGGCCGTCGTACTGGCCGTGGAAATGGCCTTCGAAGCTCTAAAGACCTTTGCGAGCTGCACCGCTTCCATGCCAACTGCACCGCCGACGCCCGGAGCAAGGATGGTCTGGCCTTGCTTGAATTGCGTGAATTCGGTGAGTACCAGATAGGCAGTCAGGTATCCTGCGCCCGCCAGGAAGGCAGCGGCGTGCGCGTCGTCAACATGGTCCGGTACTTTAGCCAGTCCGGCCGCGGGAGCGGCGACATATTCCCGCCAGGTGCCGTCAGCGACGAGGCCGAAGCCACGTCCGGTCACGAACACCCGGTCACCGACTGCGAAGTTCGCGGATTTGGATTCGACGACGATGCCCACACCCGTCTGGCCACCGATCCGCGGCAGGTTTTCGGCAGTTGCTGCGTAGAAGTGGCCGGACCGGAATGTGTTGTCGAGAGGGTTGATGCCGAACGCTTTCATGTCGACGAGAACCTCGCCTTCGGCCGCCTGGGGCTTCGGCAGGTCCACCACCCGGTTCTGATGGTAGTCGCCGTAAGCCTGATACTGGACTGCTTTCATGTCGAATTTCCTTCTGTGTCGGGATAAATGGTGATTGGAGCCCTCAGGCGGACTTCCGCGCGAGAAAAGCCTTGGCTGCGTGGGCGGCACCCCACAGGGATCCGGGGTTGATCCGGTCGGGGTAAAGCTCGATCATGTGATCATACAGCTCCTGCGCGGTGGCCGTCTGGCTATCGAGCCGATCGGAGGTCTCGACGTACTTCCGGGTGGCGACGAGATGCGCCGCTGCATGGTCTGGATCGAGCGGACCATGACCGACAACGACATGGCGCGGTTGGAGCGCGGAGATTTTGTCGATGGCGGCAATCCACTCCAGGCGTCCAGCATGATCGGACTCGCCAAGATACGGATGTGTGCCGTTGTAGGCAGCATCTCCCGCCACGACGAGACCTATCGATGGCACGAACAAACTGGTCGTGTGATCGGTGTCCGTGTGGCCGACCTCGATAGGAACGAGCTTGTCGCCTTCCAGCTCGAACCCGTCGGAGCCGACTTCGTCGGCGGCGACAAGCGTTTCAGGGATCTGGCCTGGAAATCGCTTCTCCCAGTTCTCGGCAACGAATTCGGGCGTAATGATCTTGCGCATCAGGGCGACGACCTGCGGCAGGGCGATCGCGCGGGCGGTTGGAAACCGTTTCAGAAGCAGTGCAAGCCCAAAAAAATGATCAGGATGGGCATGGGTGACGTAGATCCAGCGCAGGGTCTTGTGACGCGCCTCTATCCAGTCCGCGAGTTCGCTGTTCTGCTGGTCGCTGAGCACTGTGTCAACGAGAACCGCATCGCTGTCACCGTAGATGAGTGTGACCGCGTTCGATACCCATTTGAGGTCGTCCGTGCCGGACGGAACGCCTTGGGTTGCGCTAGCGCGCTTGCGGATAAACACGTCCCATTTCAGGGGTAGGGCACTCTTGTCTTTCGCCATGATCGCACTCCGACAAAGTGGTTTAATTTTGCAACTTGATTAGCTGTACGCGATTGGTTTAATTTTGCAACTAATTTTTTTCATGGTATGATCTGCCAGATCGTAGGGGCGGCCGTTGCCCTCGTGTTGAAGGGAACTGACATCTTGAAGGGAAAGCGCACAAATTTCGGGAAGAGCGCATGCGCCATAGCGCGCACTGTGGGCGAAATCGGAGACTGGTGGTCTCTGTTAATCGTTCGCAACGCATTCTATGGCACGCGTCGATTCAGCGACTTCCAGAAAAGACTGGGTCTAGCAAAGAACATTCTTGCTGCCCGCCTCAAGAAGCTGGTGGGCGAACGAATCCTTGAGATGGTCCCAGCTTCGGATGGCAGCGCTTATCAGGAATATGTGCTGACCGAAAAAGGCAGGGATCTGCATGTGATCATTGTCGCTCTCTGGCAGTGGGGTGAGAAGCACACATTCGAACCTGGGGAACTCAAGGCAAGCATGGTGGACAGCAAGCGCCACGAGGTGCTGCCGCCCGTGGTACTCAAGGCGGTGGACGGACGTGAACTCGACGGTTACGGATTTGAGTGGCAACGGTACGAGGGTGTTGATTTCCGCTGAGAGCTGACCCGGGGGGATGCGGATAAAAAGTTGGACTATTTATACGGTTAGGCCGAGTCTTCTTCGATATTCGACTGGACTTCGTGAGCCCAGGGATAATTTGATGCGCTTTTCATTGTACCATCGGATGTACGCGGCCGCTCTCCCTCCTCTCCGGCCTGCTCATCTGCGGCAGCTGCGTCGGGCGCTATGGCCTGTTCACACGAGACCGCTATGCCTGCCTCAACCACCAGCGCCGGGCCATCTGCGACAATAGCCGCACTATCACCCGTGAGAAGATCGAGCAGCGCCTACCCGCAACCAACACACTTCCAATGCGAACCGTCCGCATTTAGCTGCCATGAAGCGTGGAATTGTGGGGATCCTTAATCAGTATCCTTGCTACCGGGTCGCCAGACCATACGAGATCATACGAAGGATATAAGGTAGCTATCCATCCGCTAAGCCATTGTTTTTCTTGTAAGTTCCTACACCCTCCGGGCCTACCAATCTCGAAGGAAGGTGGCAAATCCGTGAGGACTCTGCGGCAGATCCCGGGCTTCTCAGTCGGCGATCCTCGACATGGGGTTCGTGGAGCGTATTCATATCTACCGAACCGGCGGCAAAATGCACTACCAATTGCACTACAAAAATTCAAAATATGACCGCTAACTATATGATTTATAACATTTAAATTTTTGTTCGCGTCTTCTCGACCGCACCAAAATTCACTCTCGATCCGTCGGTATCGCCGCCATCCAGAGCCAGACAGCGATCATGTCTCGACGTCCTGCTGTGTCTTGCGACCAGCAGCTCTCCCGCGAAGTGAGTACGAGCTCGGGCAGAAGTCATTTTTCCTCAAGCCATCGAACTTTAAAATCCTTTTTCTATCGAATTTGTAGAATTAGGCTTGAATAAGACCCCAGCACTGTTCGCCAAGTTCTGACGTCTTCGCCTCCAAAGTGACGATCGGCGCTTTGTACCAACCAAGACAACTCCGTTTTTCGGGGGTGCTCCGCCGATCGCTATGCGGCCGGCAAACGGCGGAGCTTTGCCAGCAGCCCGCGGTTTCAGAGGATAGAGGTTTCCATGACCAAGCTTGTCTCCGTAGATCAGATCATTCCGCAAGCCGATATTGTCCCGCTTACCGGACGTGTCGGCGCAGAGATCAGGAACATACGGCTTTCCGGCGACCTGCCGCAGCAGACGGTAGCGGCGATCAACCAGATCCTTCTGCGGCACAAGGTTGTCTTCTTCCGCGATCAGGCGCATCTCGACGACGTCGAGCAGGAGCGCTTCGCGCATCGTCTCGGCGACCTCGTGCCGCATCCGACCCAGGGTCCCGTCAAGGGAACGGCGTCCATTCTCGAGCTCGATTCAAGCCGTGGCGGCGGTCGCGCCGATCAGTGGCATACCGACGTCACCTTCGTAGACGCCTATCCGAAATTCTCCGTTCTTCGCGGCGTCGTCATACCGCCGGCCGGCGGCGACACCATCTGGTCGAACACGGCCGCGGCCTACCAGGACCTGCCCGAGCCGTTGAAGCTGCTCGCGGACAATCTCTGGGCGGTTCACAGCAACGTCTACGACTACGCTGCGGTCCGGCCGCGGGCGAGCGCCGCGGAAAGGAAGCACTTCGAGGAGGTCTTCACCTCGACGATCTACGAGACCGAGCATCCCGTTGTCCGCGTCCATCCCGAAACAGGCGAGCGCACGCTGTTGCTCGGCAATTTCGTGCAACGGCTGATCGGTCTTTCCAAGAGCGATTCAGCGCGGCTCTACGAGGTGTTCCAGTCTTATGTCACCGCACCGGAGAACACTGTTCGCTGGCGCTGGAAAGCCGGCGATGTGGCGATCTGGGACAACCGGGCCACGCAGCACTACGCAGTCAACGACTATGGCGATCAGCACCGGGTGGTCCGTCGCGCCACGGTCGACGGCGACGTCCCGGTCAGCGTCGACGGGCGTCGCAGCGTCACCCGCACCAAGGTTGCGAAGCCGGCGACCGACAAGGCTGCCTGAGCTCCAGGCCGCCTGAGGTCTGGGCCGCTTGAGGCGGGGTCGAACTTGAGGGGCCGCTGTTCAGGCGGCCTTCTTAGCCCGCGCCAGCGTATCGGCAACCACCACCCGAAGGGAGATACCGACCGCCACGTCGGCGTCGCAAATGGCGTGACCGACGGCGTTGCGCTTACCTATACTGCCCATGACAATTTCATCCAGGGGCATCGGGCATGTTGGGTAATTTTCGTGCGGTGGTCGTCGGTGGCGGCTGTGTCGGTGCAGGTATTCTTTATGGTTTGGCGAAGCGCGGCTGGAGCGATATCGCGCTGCTCGAGCGGACGCAGCTCACTGCCGGTTCGACATGGCATGCGGCGGGGCTGATACCCTCCTATGCCCGCAGTCTCAACGTCGGGCGGATGATCGCCAAATCCATTGAGATCTATGAGGGCCTCGAAGCCGAAACCGGCCAGAAGGTCGGCTGGCACAAATGCGGCCAGCTGCGCATCGCCAACACGCGCGACAGGCTCGACGAATACCGCAGCTATATCGATGTCGCCGAGGTTCAGGGCATACGGGCGCGGATCGTAGCGCCCGCCGAGGCGCGAGAAATCTGGCCGCTGCTCAACAACAGCGGCATGCTTGGCGCGCTCTATCACCCCGATGACGGTCACATCGCACCCGCCGACGTGACCCAGGCCATGGCCAAGGGTGCACGAGACCTCGGCGCAAAGATCCACCTCGGCACCGAAGTGACGGGATTCGAGCGGATGCCGGGCGGCGAGTGGAAGGTCAGAACCTCCCGTGGCGACATGGTCTGCGAACACGTAATCCTTGCCACTGGCAATTATGCACGCCAGACAGGCGCCATGCTGGGCCTCGACATTCCGGCAATTCCGATCGTGCATCAGTATTGGATCACCGACGCGGTGCCCGAAGTCGTGGAGCGCAAGCGGCAGGGCCTTCCGGAAATGCCGATCCTGAGGGACGAGGGTTACGAGGGCTATCTGCGTGAGGAGGGGGACGGGCTGCTGTTCGGCCCCTACGAGCGCACCGAACAGCTCAAGCTGTTCGCCGAAAATGGCGTGCCGGAATGGTTCGGCGCCGACCTGCTCGATGAGGATTTCGATGCCGTTTCCTGGAACTGGGAGCGGGCGACGGAACTCGTGCCCGCGCTCGGACGCGCCGGCATCAAGAGAAACGTCCGCGGACCGTTCCAGATGACGGCCGACGAGCTGCCGCTGATGGGGCCGGCCTGTGGGCTTGAGAACGTCTGGCTCGCCGAAGGCGTGCCGGGCGGCATCCTGTGGGGCGGATCGATCGGCCACTATCTTTCGGAGCGGATTGTCGAAGGCGGCAACAGCATCGATACGGCGGAACTGGATCCGAGGCGCTTTGGCGACCATGCCAACAAGAACTGGGCCCGGGAGAAGGTCCGGGAAGCCTGGGGCACCCACGCAACACAGCATTATCCGGGTCAGGACATGCCGGCGGCACGACCGCAGAAAACAGCTCCGTCCTACGACCTCCTGAGCCAGCTCGGCGCTGTGTGGGATGTGCTGAACGGCTGGGAAATGCCAAGCTGGTTCGCACCTTCGGGCGTCGAGGCTCGCAATTCGTACAGCTGGCGCTGGACGGCCAAGGGCACCTATGTCGGCGAAGAAGTCCAGGCGGTCCGGCAAGCCGTCGGTCTGGTCGAAATGACCCCGATGACGAAATTCGAGGTCAGCGGCCCGGGAGCCGAGCGCTGGCTCGACGGGATCCTCGCCAATCGCTTGCCGCGCCTCGGCCGCATCGCGCTCGCCCACCATCTCACGCCGGCAGGTGGCGTGCAGGCCGAATATGTCGTGGCGCGATTGCAAGGCGACCTGTTCTACCTCGTCTCGACGCCGCGCGCCGAGCGTTGGAACTACGACGACCTCAACCGGCTGCTGCCGAAGGACGGCAGCGTACAACTGCGCAACGTCACCAACGATCGCGGCAGCTTCACAGTGGTCGGTCCCAAGGCGCGCGACGTTCTGCAGCCGCTGACGGAGATCGATCTGTCGAACGAGGCTTTCCCCTGGTTCAGCGTGCAGTCGGCGACCGTCGGCCTGGCCAGCGACGTGCGGCTGATGCGTGTCAACTATTCGGGCGAACTCGGCTGGGAACTCTATCATCCGCTCTGCTATCAACGGCATTTGCTGGACGCGCTTCTGTCATCAGGTGAGGCGCACGGGCTCAGGCTGGTCGGGCTGCAGGCGCTGGAATCGCTGCGTCTCGACAAGTCTTTCCGCGCCATGTACCGCGACATGAACCTCGAACTGTCGGCCTGGGAGAGCGGTCTCGACCGCTTCGTCAGGCTCGACAAGGGTGACTTCATCGGCCGCGCCGCTCTGGGCGCGAAGCAGAAGCGGGGCCTGGCACGCCGGATCGTCACGCTGTCCATCGATACCGATGGCGCGAGCGCCTTTGCCTATGAGGGCGTCTATCGCGACGGCAGCCTTGTCGGCCGCGTCACGTCGGCGGGCTACTCCTACACGTTCGGCCATGACATAGCATTGGCGCTGCTGCCGCCGGAGCTTGGCACGCCCGGCACGGCGCTGGAGGTGTCAATTCTCGGCGAGCGGCGCCCGGCAACGGTGATTGTCGATTCTCCCTATGATTCGGAGGGTGCGCGCGGGCGCATGTGAGGGATCCATAGCACAGTCGTTGAGGTGCCCGCCGTCTGAACCTGACGCCGGAGGTTTTGAAAATCACGCCGCCTTCTTCGTCCGCGCCGTGGTCGATCAGCTTCGGACGATGACGCCAGGTGACGTTGGTCGCACTGCGAAAACCGAGCCTATCCGGTCCACCCCAGGCCGGACGAAATACAATTGATCGAGACAAGCAGCGCATCTGTCGCCCGCTTTTGATCCGCCGCGCCGGTATTCGCCCTGACTTCTCGCAGCAGATCGACCTGCAGCCGGTGGATGTCGTCCATCTGGCCCCGCAGGCTGTCGAAACGCCGCTTGAACATGGGAAAGCGCACGGAAAGGTCGCCTCCGGTGAGGTCGCGGATCAGGCGTCGCGTCAATTCGTACTCGGCGGCGATGCGCGTGTGGATTCTTGCCGCGGCATCGCTGTCGGACACCAGGCCGGCGTAGAGCCGCGCGATCTCCATGTCGGACTGGTAGAGCGTCTTCTCCGCCTCGTCGACGATCAAACGGAAGAAGCGCGAGTGTTCGAACATGCGTGCCAGAAGGTCTCGCCCGGCATCGCCGCGCACCGCGACGAAGGAACTCAGCGCGCTGCCGATGCCATACCAGCCAGTCAGCAGATGGCGGTTCTGGCTCCAGGCGAACACCCAGGGGATGGCGCGCAGATCGGCAATGCCGCCGGCGCCGAAACGGCGCTCCGGCCGTGAGCCCATTTTCAGCAGCCCCAGCTCCGCCACCGGGCTCGCCTGGTTGAAATAGTCGAGGAAGCCTGGCTCCGCCATCAACCTGGCATAGGAGGCCTGCGACATGCCGGCCAACGCTTCCAGCGCTTCCTCGAACTCAGGCGTTTGCTTCGCCTCGACATCGCTGGGTGAACCGACACTGTGGGCCAGCACGCCGGCGGCGAGGATCTCGAGCTGGTTGAGGCCGGTGCCGCGATTGGCGAATTTCGACGACACGACCTCGCCCTGTTCCGTCACCCGCATGGACCCAGTGACGGTGCCTGCCGGCTGCGCGGCGATCGCCCGGCCGGTCGGCGCGCCGCCACGGCTGACGGAGCCGCCACGGCCGTGGAAGAAGCTGATCCGGACCTTTTGCTTGCGCCCGACCGCCGCGAGGCGCTTCTGCGCCTTTGCCAGTTCCCAGTTGGAGGCCAGGAAACCGCCGTCCTTGTTGGAATCGGAATAGCCAAGCATGATTTCCTGGCGCGCGCCGAAATCGCGCACCGTGCGCCGTACCAGCGATGTGTCGAGCAAGCCGTTGAGGATGGCAGGGGCGGCCTGCAGGTCGGCGATGGTCTCGAACAAGGGAACGATCCGCAGCCTGATCGTGCCGCCGCTGCCGGTCGACAGCCCGCAATATTGCGCCAGCAGATAGACCGCGAGCAGGTCGTCGACCGAGCGGGTCATCGAGAGAACGAAACTGCCGACGGCATCGGCATCGGAGCCGGAAGTGGCGATGACCGCGAATGTCGAAAGCAGTTCTTGTGCTTCGGGCGAGAGGCGGCCGGCGTCGATCTCCAATTGCTCGCTTTGGCTGAGGGCTGAGCGTATGCGCGCCGACCACTGCGGCGTGCCGGCCGCGACGGGATCGGCGGTCAGCGCAAACAGCTCGGCCAGCACGCGGTTGACGACCGTGGAGTTCTGCCTGACATCGAGCGAGACCGTCCGAAAGCCGAAGCTTCCGACTTGCTGGAGCAGTGGCTGGACGAAACGCCTGGCCACAGCTCGGCCTCCGATCGCCTCAAGGACGGAAGACAGCCCGCTGAGATCGGCACCGAACGCTTCTGCCGAGGGGTACGCTGCCACACCGCCATCTCGCGTGGCCTCAAGCCGGGCCAACAAGGCCGAAGCGAACTGGCGCAGCGGTTCTTCAGGGTTGCGCGCGACGATGTCGTGCGCTTGTCCGCTTTTGTCGAGTGCCTTTTGCAGCAGCGGCGTGAAGCTTTCCGGCAGGTCGACGACGTTCGAACTGACGCTGAGCACCGTCACCAGCCGCTGCATTTGCGTCAGGTACCAGCCAATGGCGGTGTTGCGGTATTCGGCCAAGGCACGGGCGGTCATGGCGGCGGTCACGTTCGGATTGCCGTCGCGGTCACCGCCGATCCACGAGGCATAGCGCATGAAGGAAGGAATTCTGACCGGCTCTCCGGGATAGTGACGCTGGAAGGCGTCCTGAAGCTTGCCGTAGAGCTGTGGCGTCGCCTCGAAAATGACTTCGCGAAAGAAATGCAGGCCCCAGGCGATTTCGCGTTCGACCGTCGGGCGCTCCAGCCGCAATTCGCCCGTCATCCACAAAAGCTCGACCTCGCTTTCCAGATCGGCCACCAGAAGATCGCGTTCGCGTGGCGCCCAGCGCGGCTGGTCGAGCTCGGTCAGCTTGCGATAGATGCGGCGGTGGATTTCGAGAACGGTGACGCGTTTGGCCTCCGTCGGGTGCGCTGTCATGGTCGGGCCGACGCAGAGCCCGTCGAGTGTCGCCTGGACTTCCTGCGCCGAGAGGCCGTTCGCCGCCATCTGCGCGATCACGCTGGCGAAGGATCCGGGCACTTCGTCGGCGCCGGCACATTGTTCGAGTTCGCGGCGCGTGCGCATGGCAAGCAACTCATCTGATATCGCCAGCAACTGGAACCATACGCCGCTCGCCTGAAGGGCCGGGATGCGCTGTTCCGGGGCCAGCGAGACAAGCGACCTGCGCCCGCTCAGAACGGCGGCGATCTCGGGCTCGCGCGCGCTTGCGACCTGAAGCAGCAGCCGCAACAAAAGGCTGCGCTCGTCCTCGCGAAATTTTATGGGTTTGCTCTGTTCCAACCGCTTTCCTCCTCGGGCCGAGGTTGGCCTGTGGTCAGGCGACCCGATCTGGCACCGGGCGGCCCTCGAAGAAGGCGGTCAGGTTCTCCACCACCTTCATGCCCATCGCCACCCGCGTTTCCTCGGTCGCGGAGCCCAGATGCGGCAACAGGACCACGTTCTCCAGCCGCTTCAGTGCTTCTGGAACAGCCGGTTCGCCGTCAAAAACATCGAGGCCCGCGCCGGCGATTTCGCGCCTTTCCAGCGCACCGATCAGGGCGTCCTGATCGACGACGTCGCCTCGTGCCGTGTTGATCAGGAAGGCGCCGGGTTTCATCAGCCGCAGGCTGCGGGCGTCGATGAGGTGGCGGTTTTCCGCGCCACCCGGACAGTGCAAGGACACGAAGTCGGATGCCGTGAGCAGTCCTTCCAGGGTTTGCATCTGGACGGCGCCCATGGCGCGGGTCTCGTCGTCGTCGATCGGCGAGCGGTTGAAGAACACGATCCTCATGCCGAAACCGAAATGCGCGCGCCTGGCGGTTGCCTTGCCGATGCGGCCCATGCCGACAATGCCGAGCGTCTTGCCCGACACTTTCGCGCCGGCCATGTGCGTCGGCGACCAGCCGCGCCATTCTCCGGCGCGTAGCTGGCGCTCGCCTTCGCCGGTCCGCCGCGCCACAGCCAGGATCAGGCTGAGCGCCAGGTCGGCGGTGCAATCGGTCAGCACACCCGGCGTGTTGGTCACCACGATGTCGCGTTCGCGGGCGGCCGCGACATCGATATGACTGAAGCCGACGCCGAAATTGGCGATGATCCGGGTGCGAGCGGAGGATTCTGGAAACACCTCGTCTGGCAAGCGGTCGCTGACCGTTGCCAGGATCGCATCATAGTCGGCGAAAGCCGATCCAATCGCGGCCGGGCTCAAGGGCGTGTCGCTGATGTTGAACGTCGTGTCGAAGCGCTCGGCGAGGATCGCTTCGACCGCGGCCGGCCATTTGCGGGTGACAATCAAACGCGGTTTCATCTGACATCCTGCCAATCGACGGGGTTGGCGATGGCGCCAACCCTCACATTCCGGATATTCAGGCGTTGGCCTCACGCCGCTTTCTTCATCCGCGACAGCGTATCGGCCACCACCTCGCCGAAGGACGACGGCGTCGGCACGATGACGACGCCCGCGTCTTTGAGGATTTCGACCTTCTCCTGCGCCGACTCGCCGAAGGCCGAGATGATGGCGCCGGCGTGGCCCATGCGGCGGCCTTTCGGAGCGGAGAGGCCGGCGATGTACGCGATCAGCGGCTTCCTCATATTGTCGCGCGCCCAGATCGCGGCTTCGGCTTCCTGTGGACCGCCGATCTCGCCGATCATCACCACGGCGTCGGTCTCGTCATCCTGCTCGAACAGCTTCAGCATATCTTTGAACGAAGAGCCGTTGATCGGATCGCCGCCGATGCCGACGCTGGTCGAAACGCCGATGCCGAGCGCCTTCATCTGCGACGCGGCTTCGTAGCCCAACGTGCCGGAGCGGCCGACAATGCCGACGCGGCCGGGCAGATAGATCGAGCCCGGCATGATGCCCATCAGCGCCTGTCCCGGCGTAATGACGCCGGCGCAGTTCGGGCCGATCAGCCGCATGCGGTCTTCGTAGCGGTAGCGGCGCATGTAGCGTTTGACCTGCATCATGTCCTGCGAAGGGATGCCGTCGGTGATGCAGACGCAGAGCTTGATGCCGGCATCCGCCGCTTCCATGATCGAATCGGCGGCGAAGGGCGGCGGCACGAAGACGATGCTGGCCTCGGCGCGGGTCTCGCGCACCGCGCCCTTGACCGTGTTGAAGACGGGCAGGCCGAGATGCTTCTGGCCGCCCTTGCCGGGGGTGACGCCGCCGACCAGCTTGGTGCCGTAGCGCTTCATGTCCTCGGCATGAAAACTGCCGATCTTGCCGGTGAACCCCTGGACGATGACGCGGGTGCTGCGGTTGAGCAGGATTGCCATGTGTTCTCCCTCCCTCAGGCTGCTTTTTTCTTGGTGGCCGCGCGCCATGCGGCGACGGCCTTTTCGGCGGCTTCGGCCAGCGTGTCGGCAACGATCACCGCTTCGCCGGAATCGGCCAGGATTTTTCGACCTTCCTCGGCCTTGGTGCCGGAGAGCCGCACCACCAGCGGCACGGTGACGCCGACCTCGCGGATCGCCTTGATGACGCCCTCGGCGACCCAGTCGCAGCGGTTGATGCCGGCAAAGATGTTGACCAGGATGGTCTCGACATTCTTGTCGCCGAGCACGGCTCGGAAGGATTTCGCCACACGCTCGGGCGAGGCGCCGCCGCCAATGTCGAGGAAGTTGGCCGGCTCGCCGCCGGCGATCTTGATCATGTCCATGGTGGCCATAGCCAAGCCCGCGCCATTGATGATGCAGCCTATGTTGCCGTCGAGGCCGACATAGGAGAGGCCACGGTCGCTGGCGAAGGTTTCGCGCGGGTCTTCCTGGCTCTTGTCGCGCAGTTCGGAGATTTCCGGCCGCCGGAACAGCGCGTTCTCGTCGAACGACATCTTTGCGTCGAGCGCGATCAGATTGCCGTCGCGGGTCACCACCAGCGGGTTGATCTCCAGCATCGAGGCGTCGTAGTCGCGGAACACCTGGTAGCAGCTGAAGATGGTTTCGGTCGCCTTGCCGATCAGATTGTCCTCAAGCCCAAGCCCGAAGGCGATTTCGCGCGCCTGGAAGCGCTGCATGCCGACGCCGGGATCGACCGCCGCGCGGATGATCGAATCCGGCGCAGTCTCGGCGATCTCCTCGATTTCCATGCCGCCCGCTGCCGAAGCGACGATCATGACGCGCTCCTCCTTCCGGTCGAGGACGAAGCCGAGATAGAGCTCCTGCGCGATATCGACGGCTTCCTCGAGATAGAGACGCGAGATCAGTTTTCCGCGCGGGCCGGTCTGGTTGGTCACCAGCTTGCGGCCGAGCATCGCTTCGGCGGCGTTGGAAATCTCGTCGTCATTGACGCACAGCTTGATGCCGCCTGCCTTGCCGCGCGCGCCGGAGTGAACCTGCGCCTTCAGCACCCATTTGCCGCCGCCGATTTCGCGCGCCCTGTAGGTCGCCTGCTCGGGGCTGTAGGCCAGTCCGCCGCGCGGCACGTGCACGCCGTGGCGGGCCAGCAGTTCCTTGGCCTGGTATTCGTGGATGTCCATCTTGTCCTCCCGGTGTATTAGTGCGCGGCGACGCGGGCCTGGCCCGCGCGTTCGATCGCTTCGTTCACCACCAGCACGTTGCGCGCCATGCGCTCCGACGCGGCGTCGATCATCTTGCCGTCGAGCGCTGCCGCGCCCTTGCCGGCGGCCTCGGCCTCCTTCAGCACCTCAAGGATGCGCCTGGCGCGGGTGACTTCCTTTTCCGGCGGCGAGAAGACGTCGTTGGCAAGCGCGATCTGCGACGGGTGGATGGCCCATTTGCCTTCGATGCCCAGCGCCGCGGCGCGCCTGGCGCCGGCGATGTAGCCCTCCGGATCGGAGAAGTCGCCGAACGGCCCGTCAATGGCGCGCAGGCCATAGGCGCGGCAGGCGACGGTCATGCGCGACAGCGCGAAATGCCACTGGTCGCCGGGATAATCGGGGTTGAGGCCGCCAATGTTGACGGTGCGGGCCTTGCAGCTAGCGGCGTAATCGGCGACGCCGAAATGCATGGCTTCCAGCCGGCCGGGCGTGGCGGCAATCGCCTCGACATTGGCCATGCCGAGCGCGGTTTCGATCAGCGCCTCGAGACCGACGCGGGTCTTGTAGCCCTTCGCCATCTCGATCTGGCTGACCATGGCCTCGACCATGTAGAGGTCGGCCGGCACGCCGACTTTCGGCACCAGAATGGTGTCCAGCCTGTCGCCGGCCTGTTCCATGACGTCGACCACGTCGCGGTACATGTAATGGGTGTCGAGCCCGTTGATGCGCACCGAGACGGTCTTGCCCTTGGCGCGCCAGTCGATGTCGTTCAGCGCCTGGATGATGTTCTTGCGGGCGCGCTCCTTGTCGGGCGGGGCGACCGCATCCTCGATGTCGAGGAAGATGAAGTCGGCGGCGCTGTTGGCCGCCTTGTCGATCATCTCCGGGCTGGAGCCGGGAACCGCAAGTTCGCTGCGCTGCAGCCGCAGTTTCTTCAAATGGTTGATGGTGTGGCTCATCGTCTTGTCCCTCAGGCGGCTTCGGCGACCGGCACGGCGGCCGAGGCGCGGAAATGCTGGATGGCGGCACCGACACCGGAGCCTGGCGCCAGCCGGACGCCGCAATCGAGCAGCGTAAGTTCAGCCGCGGACAGAGAGGCCAGCACCATCACCTCGTTCAGCCAGCCGAGATGGCCGATGCGGAAGACCTTGCCGGCCACCTTGTTCAGCCCGCCGCCAAGAGAGGTCTGGTAGGCCCCGGCTGCACGCTTGACGACGTTGGCGCTGTCGATGCCTTCCGGCACCAGAATGGCGCTGACCGTATCGGAGTGCCATTTCGGCGCCTTGGCGCATAGCTTCAGGCCCCAGGCATCGACCGCCTTGCGCACGCCTTCGGCCAGACGATGGTGGCGGGAAAAAATGGTTTCGAGCCCTTCCTCGGCGATCAGGTCGAGCGAGGCGCGCAGGCCGCGCAGCAGCTGTGTAGCCGGCGTATAGGGAAAATAGCCGGTGTCGTTGGTACGGATCATGTCCTCGAAGGAGAAGTAGCAGCGGCGGTGCGTCGCCGTGCGCGATGCGGCGAGCGCTTTCTGGCTGACGGAGAGGAAACCGAGGCCGGCGGGCAGCATGAAACCTTTCTGTGAGCCCGAGACAGCGCAGTCGACGCCCCATTCCTCCTGGCGGAAGTCGATCGAGCCGATCGACGAGACGCCGTCGACAAACAGCAGGGCAGGGTGGTTTGCGTCGTCGAGCGCGGCGCGGCAGCCAGCGACATCGCTGGTGACACCGGTCGCCGTCTCGTTCTGGGTGCAGAAGACCGCCTTGATCTGGTGCGCCTTGTCGGCCTTCAGCCGCTCGGCATAGAGCTCGAGCGGCACACCCGTTCCCCATTCGCAGTCGATGACATCGACCTCGAAGCCGAGGCGCTCGGCCATGTCGACCCACAGATGCGAGAACTGGCCGAAGCGCGACATCAGCACGCGGTCGCCGGGGCTGAGCACATTGGTCATCGCCGCTTCCCAGGCGCCGGTGCCGGAGGAGGGGTAGATGAAGACGCGGCCGGTCTCGTTCTTGAAAACTTTTTTGATGTCTTCGAACAGCGGCAAAGTGAGATCCGGGAAGGACGCGGCGCGCATATCCTCCATCGGCAGGTTCATCGCCTGCCGGACCTGCTCGGGAATATTGGTCGGTCCGGGAATGAAAAGATGGGTGAAACCGGCCATGGTGCGAACTCCTCCTGATCCAGCAAAGCGGTGATGATGGGGAGTTTCGTTTCGACGGCTAAAGGCGACAACACCTTGCCGGGTAACATCTCACTGCCTGCGGGTGGGGGAGGCCTACCCGATCGGCCTACCCGGGTAGCACGGTGTTTGTCCTACCCGAAAGGTTGTTTCGAGGTGCGCCTTTCCCTCGAATAGAGGGCGACAGCCATGGCCCGATTGCGGACGTCGAGCTTGTCGTAGAGATTCTTGAGGTGGTATTTTACCGTATTCTCGGAAATCCCCGTCCGCGTTGCGATCTGCAGATTGGTCCAGCCGTCGGACAGCACCGCCAGCAGTTCGCGCTCGCGCACGGTGAGCTGCGCCAAGGGCGTGTCGTTGACCTTGTTGATGTCGATATAGGGGATGCAGATGCGGCCATGCGCGACCGCCAGGATCGTTTCGAAGATGATCGACGGGTCGTCGAACTGGAAGCAGTAGCCCTGGGCGCCGAGCCGCACGCACTGCTTCAGGATGCCGATGTCGTGGTCGTTGGAAAACACCGCGATGCGCACGCCGAGCTTGCGGCTGTGAACCTCGGCCAACACATCGGCGCCGTCCATGTCGGCGAGCTTCCAGCCGATGACGGCGACGTCGAATTCACCTTCCGCTGCCAGCTCGATGAAACGCCTGCCGCTTTGCACACAGGCCAGGAGCTCGAAGCGCCCGTCGCAGTCCAGCATTTCGCGTAGCGCCGATATCACGAGCGGATTGCGTTCGGCCACGACCACGCGCACGCGCCGTTCCGCGGTTGCCTTGGTTTCTGTCTGTGACCTGGTCTTCAAGGGCTTCCGGCTGTTCTGGTTGCGGGCCTGGGCGGGTCCGGCTGATATCGGGACCTGCATCATGACAATTCTGCCTCAACCGCTAGGGGGTGCTCTTTCCCCAGCGACATGCGCTGTCGCGCTGCCTTAAGCCGGTGGGGCATCGGTTTTTGATGGAAACGGCATCGTTGCTGCGGCTGGAGCGATCTTGCTGCCCGGTGTCGTCAATTGACCGGATAGGGTGTATTTCGTTTGATATTCCGTGCGTTAGGGCGATAGGTTCGCAAATCGAATCGTACTGCCGCTTCATGCTCTATTCCTAAGATTGCAGTTTGTCCGGAATCCTGATGGCGGGAGGCGCCGGTGGAAGGCGAACACGAACAGACGAGCGGCGCCAAAGCCGCTGACGACACCCACGTCGACATCTATGGCGAGGACGGCGTCGTTCTGTCGTCGTTCCTGGCGCAGATCGGCGCTGCCATCGCCGATCGCGACACGCTGACGCTGAAGCGCGAAGTCGACGACCTGCACCAGTCGGAACTCGGCGATCTGCTCGAGGCGCTGCACCCCGAACAGCGCCGCGCCCTGGTCGAGCTTCTCGGCACCGATTTCGACTTTTCGGCGCTGACCGAAGTCGACGAGGCGATCCGCCGCGACATCGTCGACAGCCTGCCCAACGAACAGATCGCCCAGGGCGTTCAGGACCTCGATTCCGACGACGCGGTCTACATTCTCGAAGACCTCGAAAAGGAAGACCAGGACGAGATCCTGTCGCAACTGCCGTTCACCGAGCGGATCAGGCTGCGCCGCTCGCTCGACTATCCCGAAGAGACGGCCGGCCGCCGCATGCAGACCGAGTTCGTCGCCGTGCCGCCGTTCTGGACCATCGGCCAGACGATCGACTACATGCGTGAGGACAAGAACCTTCCCGACCGTTTCAGCCAGATCTTCGTCATCGATCCGAGCTTCAAGCTGCTTGGGGCTATCGACCTCGACCAGATCCTGCGCACCAAGCGCGCGGTCAAGGTCGAGGAGGTGATGCATGAGACGCGTCACGCCATCCCGGCCACCATGGACCAGGAAGAGGCGGCGCGGGACTTCGAACAGTACGATCTTCTCTCCGCCGCCGTCGTCGACGAGAACGAACGGCTGGTCGGCGTGCTGACCATTGACGATGTCGTCGACGTCATCCAGCAGGAGGCCGAGGAAGATCTGTTGCGAATGGGCGGCGTCGGCGACGAAGAGTTGTCCGACAGCATCCTGTCGACCTCGCGCTCGCGCGTTCCCTGGCTGCTCGTAAATTTGCTGACCGCGTTCCTCGCAGCATCGGTGATCGGCCTGTTCGACCGCACCATCGAGCACATCGTGGCGCTGGCCGTACTGATGCCGATCGTGGCCGGCATGGGCGGCAATGCGGGCTCGCAGACCATGACCGTCACCGTGCGTGCGCTGGCGACGAAGGACCTCGACATCTACAATGCCGGACGCATCATCCGCCGCGAAATGGGCGTGGGTTCGATCAACGGCATCATCTTTGCCGTGCTGATAGGCATCGTCGCTGCGGCCTGGTTCCGCGATCCCAATCTGGGCGGCATCATCGCGGCGGCGATGATCATCAACATGTTCGTGGCCGCCCTTGCCGGCATCCTGATCCCGCTGTTGCTCGACCGCTTCAAGATCGATCCGGCGGTGGCGTCGGCGGTTTTCGTCACCACGGTCACCGACGTCGTTGGTTTTTTTGCCTTTCTTGGCCTGGCGACCTGGTGGTTCGCGGTGCCCTAGAGAAAGGGCAGCGCGGCCTCAATTGACTTTTACGTAAATGCCGTGCGACGTTCGTGTCGGGGTTTCACGCCGAGTCCGGCTTGGAACGGGGTTGATCGGAATGCGTTGGAAATGCCGGCGACCGGTCATTTTCCAATGTCCGACATTTGGAGCGAGAATGCGGGAATATTATTCGATCACCGAACTGACGCGCGAATTCGACGTGTCGACGCGCACGCTGCGCTTTTACGAGGATGAGGGGCTGGTGCAGCCGGTCCGGCGCGGCCGCACAAGGCTGTTTCGACCTTCGGACCGACATCTGATCCGCCAGATCATGCGTGGAAAGCGACTCGGCTTCTCGATCAACGAGATTCGCGAAATCATCCAGATGTACAAGGAGCCGCCAGGCGAGGTCGGCCAGCTCAACCTGATGATCAGGCGCATCGAGGAAAAGCGCGAGGATCTCAGGCAGAAGCGGCGGGATCTTGAAGAAACGCTGGCGGAACTCGACCAGGCGGAAGAGTCGTGCGTGGAGCGGCTGGTGGAGCTAGGGGTTAATACCTGAACCTTCGTCATTCTAGGGCGAAGCAGGAGCGGAAGCTCCGTCGCGAAGACCCTGGAATCCATTCCGTGACCTTGGCCGTGGAGTGCCGCGGCGCATAATTTCGCAACTCGCTGCTTGCTCCGCCCGTGGGCGTATCAGTCACTCGCCGAAGTACCGCTCTCAGATCCAGCGCCGGACCCGCTTGGCGTAGTCGCGATACTTCTTGCCGAATTTGGCCGCCAGCACTTTTTCCTCGCTCTCGATCGCGACCTTCTGGGTGGCGAAGGCCGCGATCAGCGCCAGCGGCAGGAACCAGACGATCCCTGAAACGAAGGCGGCGCCAATCAGCAGCAGCGTGTTGGCGAGATACATCGGATTGCGGGTGACGCCGAACGGGCCTGACGTCACCAGATGCTCCGGCACGCCATTGGGGTTCATGGTCGTCCTGGCCCGCATCATGGTGCGGATCGCGGTGAACCACAGTGCGGCGACGGCAAACAGCACCACAAAGCCGGCGGCGAACAAAAGGTCGCCCAGCAGGTCGCCGATCCAGGGCAGGGGATAGAGTAAGCCGAGCACGACACTGATGGCGATGGCGGCGCAGTAGATCAGCGGCGGCCACGGAATCAGTCCTCGTTTCGGCGGCCCGGGTTTTGGCGCCTTGTCGGTCATTGTTGCCCTCCCTGCGTCATCGGGCTCTCCTCCGTCTTGGCGGTGCAGATGCCGGCGAGTTCACCGAGATGCGCCTTGAACTCCGGGGTCTGGTCGCCATTGTAGAGCCGGTCGAATGCTGCCTCGCCTTGCAGCGTGTCCAGCATGCACACACAATAGCTGGCGCAGAACTCCGTGTCGCGCTGCTGTTCGCAGGATACCTGGCATTCCTTGAGGAACACCACTTCCCGTGTCTCGACCGGCGCCGGCGCGATCTGCGAGAACAGCCAGACACAGCCGAACAGCAACGGCTGGTGGATCAGGTAGAAAGCCAGGCTGTGGCGGCCGATGAAGGTGAGCGGCTTGGCCCAGCTTCCTGATGTCAGCGTCGCCAGCCGCGCCAGCACGCCGCTGGTGGAGGCGAGTTTTGCCGCGGCGATGCCGAAAAGCACCGCGCCGTACCATGGAAACAGCGGCACATAATCGTTGGAGCGCGGGTTGATCGCCGACAGGCCGACCCACCAAAGTGCTGGATGATCGAAGGCTTCGGATCGGAGATAGAGGGGGGCTGCGATCACCATCGCCGCCACGACCAGCGTCAGCAGCGCCGGCAGCCGCAGGAACAGAAGGCCGAGCAGGCTGGCCAGCGCGATCTCGTGCAGGATGCCGAAGAAGATGAAGCTGTCGGGCGTGATGAAATACGTGACCGCCGATATGGCCACCGCCGCGACGGCTACCATGGCGAACCGCTTCCAGAAGCCGTTCCAGCGGATCTGCCTGCCATGGGCGAGGAACAGGCTGACGCCGACCAGGAACAGGAAGGTCGAGGCGATGCAGCGCGCATAGATCTTCCACCAGCCGACGGCGGTAAGGCCGGGATCGGTGTAGTGGAAATTTTCGAGATCCCAGGTGAAGTGGTAGCTGGCCATGGCGATCAGCGCGATGCCGCGCACGATGTCGATGGCGACGATGCGCTTCGGTCGATCTCCAGGGGGTGCGGTATGAATGCTCATGGTCTCGCGATCTGAATCAGCCCTTGAAGACGACTATCACGGTTGCACCGGACAAAAGAAGGCCGCCCGCGCTTGCCTGCGGGGCGCATCGCGCATGCTGCATCAGCCGACGCTTGAGGCCTGCGGCGGAAGGCCTTTGACCGAATTCGTTTTTTGCCGGGAACGGATCGGTGTTCGCCACGCCCAGCGTGCTGGCGCGGTCTGCGGCTTCGCAACGTGGCGCTATCTGCCGAAGTCTCTCTGAGGATCAGAGCGCCGCGTGCCGCTCGCGCACCCAGTTGTGGAAGCGGTGCAGATCGTATTCCTCGGGCATCAGCACGCCCGCCTGGTGGCGCATCGAGCGCAGGCCTTTCTGGTTGATCTCGCAGATCGCGGCATCCTCCTCCAGCACCTGGGTGCCGAAGGCGACGACATTGTCGATGTCGGTCTCAGCCAGTGCCTCCGGCGCGAACAGCCATTCGGCGGTGAGTTCGGTCTGCTCGGGGCCGAGCGGTGTCAGCCGCACGGTGCGGACATAGTCGACATGGCCGACGATGAACATCGAGGGCAGATTGGTGGCATAGGTCTGGCCGGCCGCGCGCTCGGCCGGCGTCAGGCCGGAGAAGACCGGGCCATGGGCGTGTCCATCGCGCGACCAGGTCTCGGCGCCGGCGCGCAAGCCACCGGAAAACTCCGGCGCGTCATTGTCGGCATGGCGAACCCATTCGGGGTCGTCGTGCCGGCTCATCAGGCCGCGGCCGTAAATCGGCACCAGCCGCGACAGGTCCTTGTGGACGCCGGGGCAGTGCAAGCACTCGTTGAAGTTCTCCCAAAAGATCTTCCAGTTGCAGTTCATCACCTTGCGCAGCACATGGCCTGATATCAGCGTTTCCAGCGGCCAGTTGCCGAGGTTGCCGGATGCCGGATCGAAGGATGCCTGGGCCGAGCCGGTGGCATCCTCCTGCAGGTTGACGAAGACAAAGCCGCGCCAGACCGAGAGCGCCACGCGGTAGAGCGGATGGTCGGCCTTGTCGAAACCCTCGGGCAGCAATTTCGAGGGAACGCGCACGAGGTCGCCGCGCAGCGAATAGGACCAGGCGTGGTAGGGGCAGGTGATGAGCCGCGCCTTCAGCCGGCCCTCGCTCTCCTGGCACAGTTGCGAACCGCGATGCCGGCAGGTGTTGTGGAAGGCGCGCAGTTCGCCGGTGTCGTCGCGCAGCACGACGATCTCCTGCGTGCCGACGCGGAAGGTCCTGAACGCCAAAGGCTGGGCAAGGTCGGCCTCGCGGCAGACGAGCAGCCAGCTTTTGTACCAGATGGCGTCGAGATCGCGCTGGTAGCTTTCCGCGTCCCAATAGGCCGAGGACGGCAGCGTCGGTTCGGCCTTGGTCAGGCCGTTGTAGGGGGCGCGCTGGCTTGGATTGGGTTGCATGGCTGGCGTCCTCTAAGGATACGCCAGCCGACACCCCGGCAAATCGTTTGTCAATCAGGGTGCCGCATTGCCGGTTTGGGGCGCGGCGCATAATCATGTCGTGGATATGGGGGATTCGGAACGTGGCCGCACGACAGATGTCGCTTACGCCGGAATTGGTCGCGCGCTGCTGGCGCGAGATCGCCGACGCCGGACCTGACCCGGAGGCGATGCACCTCGATGACAGCGACTACGATGCGCTGCTGGACGAACTTCAGGCCGAACTCCCCGATAGCGAACCGCTGTGGCTGTTCGGCTACGGCTCGCTGATCTGGAAACCGGAAATCGATTATGTCGAGGACCGCGTCGCCCTGGCGCGCGGCTGGCACCGCTCCTTTTGCATGAACATGACGCGCTGGCGGGGCACCAAGGAAAGCCCGGGCCTGATGATGGCGCTCGACAGTGGCGGACAGTGCAAGGGCGTCGCCTTCCGGCTGGCCGATGACAACCGGCGAGAGCAGTTGGGCCGGCTGTTCCGGCGCGAAATCACACTGAAGCCGACAAGCTACCGGCCGCGCATGCTGAAGCTTGCAAGCGAGGCCGGTCCGCTCAGAGCCCTGGCTTTCGTCATCAACCGCAACGGGCTGACCTATTCCGGCCCGCTCGACGAAGCGAAGATCGTCGACAGGCTGGCCACATCCTGCGGGCACTGGGGGTCGGGCGCCGACTATCTCTACAACACGGTGAAGAATCTGGAGGAGCGCGGCATTCACGATCGTCATCTGTGGCGGCTGCAGCGGCTGGTTGCCGATCGGATCACCGCCTTGAACACGTAACGCTGCATGGCGCATTCGCGCTGTTGGCCGGCGGAATTTGGTTTGCCGGATGCGGCTGTTTCAGCCTATAGTCACGCATGTCGTCGGTTCCATTAGGGACCAAGAGGGAATGCGGTGAGGGCTGACTTGTTGCCCGATGCCGTGGCTGCCCCCGCAACTGTGTGCGGTAGTCCTCTCCAAGCCACTGAGGATTTTTCTTCGGGAAGGTGGGGAAGGGCGCTGATCCGCGAGCCAGGAGACCTGCCGGCGACAGGGAACTGACTTCGATGCCCTCGGGTGGAGGGCGAAAGGACAAGATATGAATACCGCTTCCGTCTCCCTCGGCGCTTCCGTCTCCTCGCAGTCGCGCTTCATGCAGCTCGTGCTAAGCGCGTTTCTAGGCATTTTCGTCATCGGCGTTGTCGGCTTCTCGCATATCGATGCTGTCCACAATGCCGCGCACGACTATCGCCATTCGATGGCGTTTCCCTGCCACTGACGAGGATCTGACATCATGAACCTGTTTCGCAACGTCGTGTTCGTCGCGGCGATTGCCGGGCTCGTGGCTGGCGTCGTTCTCGCCTGCATGCAGGCCTATGCCACCGTGCCGCTCATCTTGAAGGCGGAAGTCTACGAACAGGCCGGTGGCGGCCATGACCATGAGCATGCTGCGGCGCCCGCCGCCAACGCTGCGGGCACCAAGGCCATGAGCACCGCTGCGCCGGCGGAAAATGCCATGAGCACCGCAGCACCCGCACCGGCTGAAGCGGCCGCGCCGGCGGAGGACGAAGGCTGGGCGCCGGCCGATGGCTTCGAGCGCTTCGCGTTCAGCGTGCTGGCCAATATCGTCACCGGCATCGGCTTCGCGCTGGTCCTGGTGGCGGTTTCCGAATTCGCCGGTGGCATCGGCAACTGGCGCCAGGGCGTATTCTGGGGTCTGGCCGGCTTTGCCGTGTTCACGCTGGCGCCGGGCCTCGGCCTGCCGCCGGAACTGCCGGCAATGCCGGCGGCCGATCTCATGCCGCGCCAGATCTGGTGGTGGTCAACGGTGGCGGCGACCGCCATTGGCCTTGCCTTGATCGCCTTCCGCACCTCGGCGCCGCTGACTGTCCTTGCCGTTGTCCTGATTGTCGCCCCGCATATTGTCGGCGCGCCACAGCCCGACAGTTTCGAGACGCCGATCCCGGAAGGCCTGCACCATCAGTTCGTGGTGGCGGTGACGGTGACCAATCTGGTGTTCTGGCTGGTGCTCGGCGCCGTCATTGGCGTGGTGCGCGGACGCTTCACCGGTACGACGACCAGCCTGCGCGACAGCTTTGCCTGATCGCAGTTTGACCTTCATCATCGGCGGTGCGCGCTCCGGCAAGAGCGCGCACGCCGAGACCCTGGCGACGGCACTGCCGCCGTCATGGATCTATATCGCCACCGCTGAAGCCTATGACGACGAGATGCGCGCGCGCATCGCGTTGCATAGGTCGCGGCGCGGCGAGGGGTGGGCGACCATCGATGCGCCGCTCGACCTCGCCGGCGCGCTCAAGGCGCTACCCGACAACCAGCCAGTGCTCGTCGACTGCCTGACGCTGTGGTTGACCAATCATATGCTTTCCGACCATGATCTTGACGCAGAATGCCGGCGGCTTGGCGATGTGCTGGCGCGGCCGCGCGGACCGTGGTTCGTGGTCTCCAACGAAGTCGGGCAAGGCATCGTACCCGAAAATGCGCTGGCGCGCCGTTTCCGCGACGCTGCCGGCCGGCTCAACCAGCAGGTCGCGGCCATTGCCGATACGGTGCTATTGATGGTGGCCGGGCTGCCGCTCAAGGTGAAATAATGACCGATATCGACGCAAGAGACGAAGAACGCCACCGCGCCAAGATGGCCAAGCGCAAGGCGGTGCAGGATGCCGAGGTTGCGGAAAAGACGGTCGAGAAGGGGCTGCTGATCGTCAACACAGGCCCCGGCAAGGGCAAGACCACGGCTGCCTTCGGGCTGGCGTTGCGCATGCTCGGCTACGGCAAGCGTGTCGGCGTCGTCCAGTTCATCAAGGGCAAATGGCACACCGGCGAAAAGGATGCCTTTGCCGCCTTCGGCGACCGCGTCGTCTGGCACACGATGGGCGAGGGTTTCACTTGGGAAACGCAGGATCTGAAGCGCGACATCGCGGCTGCCGAAGCCGCCTGGGCCAAGGCGCTGGAGCTGATCGCCGAACCCTCTATCAGCCTTGTCGTGCTCGACGAACTGAACATCGCGCTGCGCTACGACTATCTCGACCTCGACAAGGTGGTGGCGGCGTTGAAAGCGCGGCGCGAAGGCCTGCATGTCGTCGTCACCGGCCGCAACGCCAAGCCGGCACTGGTCGAGGCCGCCGACCTCGTCACGGAAATGGGCGTGACCAAGCATCATTTCTCGGCCGGCGTGAAAGCGCAGCAGGGGATCGAGTTCTAACCTATTTCAGAACGTCAGATAGATCAGTACCGCCGAGAGCAATCCGAACAACCCAATCAGCAGATAATCCGCGACCTGATAGAGTTTCAGCGCCCGCCTGATGTCCAGGCTCTCCGCCTCGCGCCGGCCGCCTTCGCCCATGAACGCATCCTCAACGACAACGCCCCCATAGCTGCGCGGGCCGGCGAGCGCCAGGCCGAGGGCGCCGGCCATAGCGGCCTCTGGCCAGCCGGCATTGGGCGAGCGATGCTTTTTGGCGTCGCGCCGCACTGCTTCCCAAGCGTTGCGGGGATCGGCGCCACTGACAAGAAAGGCGGCGCCAATGATGAGCAGCGCGGTCAGCCGGGAGGCCGGCAGGTTGATCCAGTCGTCGAAAAGTGCTGCCGCCCGGCCGAAGGCCTCGTGGCGCGGGGTGCGGTGGCCGATCATCGAATCGGCGGTGTTGGCGGCCTTGTAGGCGACGCCGCCGGCCAGCCCGCAAACGCCGGTCCAGAAGGCGGGTGCGACGATGCCATCGGAAAAATTCTCTGCCAGGCTTTCGATCGCGGCGCGGCTGACGCCGGCGTGATCGAGCTTTTCGGGATCGCGGCCGACGATGCGCGCAACCGCAATGCGCCCGAGCGCCAGTCCGCCTGTGTCCAGCGCATCGGCCACGGCTTCGACATGTTCGGTGAGACTCTTCTGCGACAGCAGCGACGATGCCAGGATCGCCGTGACGATCATGCCGGCAGGAAAGAGCTGCCAGAGCAGGATTTGTACGATGAAGGCAATCACCGCCGGCACCAGCACAATGACCAGCAGCGCGTGTACGCCGCGGCGGCGACGCAAGGCGTCGGAATCAGCGGCGCGGTTGAGCCTGAGGTCGAGAAAGGATATCAGCCTGCCGAACCAGGTGACGGGATGGCCAACGGCACGGAACAGCCAGTCCGGGTAGCCCAGGATGCGTTCGATGACCAGTGACAGGAAAGCGATCAGGACCGACATGAAGCTTTCTGATGGAGCGATTGCTGCGGTGGATCACGGTGGATCCCTTGGCCGGGCGAGCGCGCTCTTCCCCCACGCGCCACAGCCTTTCGTCGATCTCTCGACGGGTATCAATCCGCACTCCTACCCGCTTTTCGAGCTGCCCGCCACCGCTCTGTCACGATTGCCGGAAGCGGCGCGTCTGCGTGAGCTGGCCAGGATCGCGGCAGGCGCCTATGGCGCGCCTTCGGCAGCTCATGTGGCATCCGCCCCGGGCACGCAGATCCTGCTGCCGCGCGTCGCTTCGCTAGTGGGCCCCGGCCGGGCGCTGGTGTTGGGGCCGACCTATGCCGAGCACCCCAGGGCCGCTGCGATTGCCGGCCATGCCGTCGCGGAGGCCGACGATGTCAAGGCGCTTGCTGCGGCCGACCTCGCCATCGTCGTCAATCCAAACAACCCGGACGGGCGCGTTGTGCCGCGGGAAAGTCTGCTGCGACTTGCGGCGGAATTGCGCGCCAGAGGCGGACTACTGGTCGTCGACGAGGCCTTCATGGATGTCGGCCCGGATGCGGAAAGCCTCGCCGGTGATGTCGGGCAGGGCGGTATCGTCGTGCTGCGTTCCTTCGGCAAGTTCTTCGGCCTTGCCGGCCTGCGGCTCGGCTTTGCGCTTGCCGATGCGTTGACGGTCGAAAGGCTTGAAACGCAATTCGGCCCGTGGGCCGTCGCCGGCCCAGCACTGGAGTATGGCATCCGCGCGCTTGCCGACAGCGGCTGGCAAGCTGACATGCGGCGGCGGCTGGCCCAGGATGCGGCGCGGCTTGATGCGCTGTTTGCACGCTTCGGTGTCGCTGTCACCGGTGGCACGACGCTGTTTCGCTATCTTCAAATGCCGGACGCCGTCGGGCTGTTTTCGGCGCTCGGTGAGCACGGCATCCTGCTTCGGCATTTTGCCGACCGGCCGCAGGTACTGCGTGCCGGGCTGCCGGGGTCCAATGAGGAATGGCGGCGGCTCGAATCGGCGCTTGCAGAGTGGCACGCACGGCGCGACGATGGCGCCAGGGAGATTGCGCGATGATCCATGTCTGTTCGCTGGCAAAGCTCGAGGATACGGTGGCCAGAAGCGGCGCCGAGCGCGTGCTGTCGCTGCTTGCTGCCGGCACCGAGGTGACGCGGCCGGCCTCGATCTCCAGGGAAAACCACCTGCATCTGGTCATGCACGATATTGCGGTGGCGCAGGACGGGATGACCATGCCGGGCGAAGACCATGTGCGCAATCTGCTCGACTTCGCCCGCAAATGGGATCGCGCGAAGCCAATGGTCGTGCATTGCTATGCCGGCATCAGCCGCTCGACCGCCTCGGCCTACATCATTGCGGCGGCGCTCGCTCCGAAGCGCAACGAGGTGGAGCTGGCGCAGACGTTGCGGAAGCTTTCGCCCTCGGCGACGCCCAACCCGCGGCTGATCGCCGTCGCGGACACTCTGCTTGGCCGCGATGGCCGCATGATCGAAGCGATCGAGGCGATCGGGCGTGGCGCCGATGCTTTTGAGGGCACGCCTTTCGTTCTCAGGATCGACGGCTGAGCGCCAAGCCTTCTACGCCAGCCAGTCGGCAAGCTTGGCCTTACGCACATCCCTGAGCAGGCTGATGAAGCCATCGGCCTGATGCTCCGCGGTCAGCCGGCCTTTTTCCGCCGTGGCAATGCTGGCGTCGCCGACGACGCCGTTGGGGTTGAGATCGCTCGCGATCCAGGCGAAGGCGTGTGTGCCTGTGTGGCGCAGCAGCGCAAATTCGCTCTCGGCGCGGGCCACCTTGGAGACAAAATTATCGGCCTTGCCCCTGTCGACGAGGTCAGGGCGGAAATGCAGCATCAACGAGGTCTCGACATCGCCGCCATGAATGCCGTGGCGGTCCTCGAGCTCGGTGTACATGCCGGCAGGGCGGCCAAAACGCTGCCAGCTGGTCTTCACCGCCAGCATCCTTTCACGCACGCGCAGCTCGCGGGTGACGATGCCCATGATCTCTTCATTGCCGCCATGCGAATTGACGACGATCAGTTTTCTCACCCCGGCGCGGGCGACTGACAGGCCAAGCTCGGTCCAAGCATCGACCAAGGTCGTCGCCGGCAGGGTCAGCGTGCCCGGCGCATGCAAATGCTCGTTCGACTTGCCGACCGCCTGGACCGGCAGGATTCGGATGTCGAGATCGGTTGGCAGGCGGGCAATGACCGTCTCCAGCATGCCGTTCATGATTGAGGTGTCGGTCGAAACCGGCAGATGCGGGCCGTGCTGCTCGATCGCCGCCACCGGTAGAACGGCAACAGTCGCCTCCGGGTCGATCGCGGCGTATTCAGTGGTTCGGTAATCGCCCCACCACACGCGTCTGTTTGCAACGGTCATGGCATGCCTCTTCAAACGGATGAACCAGACCTAGCGCGGCAATCATTGACTGTCGATCACCCCGCGGCGATCACCTCGACCTCGACCTTGAATTCGGGCCGCGCAAAGCCCGATACGATCATCAGTGTCGAGGCGGGCGCGGGGCTGGTAAACAGCCGGTCGCGGACATCCATATAGGGCCGCAGATGCGCACGGTCGGTGACGTAGGCGTTGATGCGCACGATATCGCCTAGCCCCAGGCCGGCCTCGCCGAGGATCGCTGCTATGTTCTGAAAGCACAATTCGGCTTGCGCCCCGGCATCCTCCGGGATCTGGTCATCCGCCGTGATGGCGACCTGACCGGAGCAGAGCACCAGCCGCTTGCCCGCCGGCACTTCGACGCCATGGCTGTAGCGGGCGAAAGGCGGCTTGATCGACTTCGGGGTGAGGAATCTGAACATGGCAATCTCCGGTTTGCGGTCAAGCCTAGGGCTGGAAAGCAAGTCCCTCAAGATGCGGTGCATGTCGCCGGGCGATTGTGGACAGGCGTCCAAAAAATAGGCACGATGCTTTCTGCACAGCATGACCCGTCCGGTCTTGGCAATGACTGCCGCGTAGAGCAGGCGGTCCGGGCGGTGGCATGTGTTTTGCTTCTTAGACCAATGGTGTCGAGCCCGGCGCGTGACGCTCCGGAGCCAACAAAGGGTGGTGTCGATGTACGGAAGACAGAAGATTTGGGCTGGCGCGCTCGCGCTGCTTGGAGCCAGCACGCTGGGTGCGGCGGCGAACGAGAAGGTCACCTTCGGCACCAATTGGCTGGCCGAGCCCGAGCATGGCGGTTACTATCAGGCTGTCGCCGACGGCACTTATGCCGCATGCGGTCTCGATGTGACGATTTCGCAGGGCGGTCCGCAAGTCAGCGGCCGGCCGCTGCTGCTGGCCGGCAAGCTCGATTTCTACATGGGCGGCAACCTTCTGTCGGCCTTCGACGCCGTCCAGCAGGGCATTCCGATGCGCGTCGTCGCGGCCGATTTCCAGAAGGACCCGCAGGTCATCATGTCCCAGCCGGGGCAGGGGCTGGACAAGTGGGAAGATCTGAAAAACGCCGACCAGTACATACTGGGCGACGAAGGCGCGCAGACCTTCTTCCAGTGGATGGTCACCGAGCTCGGCTTCGATGCCGCCAAGCGCGTGCCCTACACCTTCAATCCGGCGCCCTTCATCGCCAACAAGAAGTCGATCCAGCAGGGCTATGTTACCTCGGAGCCGTTCGCGGTGCAGAAAGCGGGCGGCTTCCTGCCCAACCAGTTCCTGCTCGCCGACTATGGCTGGGAGACCTATGCGACCACGGTCGAGGTCATGCAGGACACGATCGACAAGCGGCCTGAGGTCGTCCAGTGCTTCGTCGATGGCTCGGCCAAGGGCTGGTACAATTACCTCTATGGCGACAACAAGGCCGCCAACGACATGATCAAGAAGGACAATCCTGACATGACGGATGAGCAGATCGCCTTCTCGATCGAACAGCTGAAGAAGTTCGGCGTGGTCGATTCCGGCGATTCGGAAAAACTCGGCATCGGCGCCATGACCGATGCGCGCATCCAGAATTTCTATGACAAGATGGTCAAGGCCAAGGTCGCGCAGCCCGGCATCGACATCAAGAAGGCCTATACGCTGGCCTTCATCAACAAGGGTGTCGGGCTCGAGCTGAAGAAGTAATCGTGAGACTGGAGAAAATGGCGCAGACGCCCATGACGGCATCGGGTGAAAGCCCGATGCTGCTGGCGCTGCGCCATGTCGGCAAGGTCTTCTCCAACGGCGTGACGGCGCTGAGCGATGTCGATCTTGCCATTCGCGAGGGCGATTTTCTCAGCCTGCTCGGGCCATCCGGTTGTGGCAAGTCGACGGCGCTCAGGCTCATCGCCGGCCTGTCGACGCCGACCTCAGGCGTGCTCGACTGGCGCGGTTCGATCGACCGCTCGAACATCGGCTTCGTCTTCCAGGAGCCGACGCTGCTGCCCTGGGCCAATGTCTTCGACAATGTCTGGTTGCCGCTTAGGCTGAAAGGCATCTCGCGCGCCAAGGCGGCGCCGGCGGTGACGGAGATGCTGGCGCGGGTACACCTGACCGGCTTCGAGAACGCCGTGCCGCGCGAACTTTCGGGCGGCATGAAGATGCGCGTTTCGATCGCGCGCGCCATGGTGACCAAGCCGCGCATCCTGCTGATGGACGAGCCGTTCGCCGCACTCGACGAGATCACTCGCTTCAAGCTCAACAACGATCTTCTGGAACTGTGGCAGGACGAACGCTTCACCGTTGTCTTCGTCACCCACAGCGTCTTCGAAAGCGTGTTCTTGTCGAACCGCGTCGTCGTCATGGCTGCACGGCCTGGCCGCGTCCATGCCGAGTTGGCGATAGATGCCGCCTATCCACGCGACGAGGTGTTCCGCACCTCGCCCGATTATGCCGCGCTCTGCCGCCAGGCCTCGGATATCCTGGTCAACGCCATCAACACATCAGCCGGACCGCATCATGACGGCCATTGAGCAACCCGTGCTGACGCTCGATCCCGAGGAAGCCGGTCGCGTACGCCAGGAGCGGCTGGAGCGGATCGGCCGGTGGGTGTTGCCGCTGGCAATCATGATCCTGGCGATCTGGTTCTGGGACCGTATCTGCGTCTGGAACGAAATCCCGAAATACATCCTGCCGCGCCCGGGTGTCGTGCTGCAGACGCTTTATGACGATTCCGGGCTCTTGTTCTCCTCGCTGCTGGTGACGCTCAGGATCACCTTCCTTAGCCTGGTACTTGCCGTCATCGGCGGTGTCGGGCTGGCGGTGCTGTTCGCGCAATCGAAATGGGTGGAAATGTCGTTCTTTCCCTTCGCCATCGTGCTGCAAGTGACGCCGATCGTCGCGATCTTCCCGCTGATCAACATCTATGTGAACAACCAGACGGTGAAGCTGCTGCTGTGCGCCTGGATCGTCGCCTTCTTCCCGATCCTGTCCAACACCACGCTCGGCCTCAATTCCGTCGACCGCAATCTGCGCGACATGTTCAAACTCAACGGCGCGACGCGCTGGCAGCAATTGCGCTATCTCAGGCTGCCGGCGGCGATGCCGTATTTCCTCGGCGGGCTGAAAATCGCCGGAGGCCTGTCGCTGATCGGCGCCGTGGTGGCCGAGTTCGTCGCCGGCGCGCAGGGGCAATCGTCGGGGCTGGCGTCGCGCATCATCGAGGCCGGCTACCGTCTCAACGCGCCGCGGCTGTTTGCGGCGCTGATCCTGATCTCGCTCACCGGCATCTTGATCTTCCTGGTGCTGTCGCTGGTGTCGCATCTCATCCTGCGCCGCTGGCACGAGAGCGCGCTGAAGCAGGAGCGGTAGGGTGACGTCAGCGATCAGCATCCCGCAGGACGGTTCGTACGTCCTGGCCAACGTTCGCCTTCACCGGTCGCTGACATCAGGTCTTGCCGCCACCTTCGACAGCGATGGTTTCACGCTGGCCGACATCTCTGTCACCGATGGCAAGATCTCAGGCATTGTCGCGCACAAGAAATCAAAAGTGACGACAGACGCCATCGACCTTGCCGGTCGCATCGTGCTGCCGTGTTTCGTCGATTGCCACACCCATATCGACAAGGGCCATATCTGGCCCAGAAAACCCAATCCAGACGGCACCTTCATCGGCGCACTCAACGCCACCGGCGCCGACCGCGCTGCGCGCTGGAGCGCCGACGACGTGGCACGGCGCATGGATTTCTCGCTGCGCTCGGCCTATGCGCACGGCACCAGGGCCTTGCGCACGCATCTCGACAGCGTGCCACCGCAGGAGGAGATTTCCTGGCCGGTGTTCGAGACGATGCGGGAGACATGGCGCGGCCGCATCGAGTTGCAGGCGGCCTGCCTGCTCGGCATTGAAGGCGTGCGCGACACAAAATGGTTCGAGAGGCTGGCCAAGCGCGTCGCCGCGGCCAAGGGCGTGCTCGGCGTCGTCACCTATATGGTGCCGGATCTCGAACAGCTTCTCGACAAGGCGTTCGCCGAGGCGATCAAGCATGGGCTCGATCTCGATTTCCACGCCGACGAGACCGACGATGTCGCGGCTATCTCGCTGAAGAAGATCGCCGAGGCTGCCCTCTGGAACGGCTTTGAGGGCAATATCCTGGTCGGACATTGCTGCTCGCTGGCGCGTCAGCCGGATCTCGACGTGCTGGACACACTCGACAAGGTGGCCAAGGCCGGGCTGGCGGTGGTGTCGCTGCCAATGTGCAATCTCTATCTGCAGGACCGGCGTGCCGACCAGACCACGCCACGCTGGCGCGGCGTGACGCTGCTGCACGAGATGAAGGCGAGGGGCATTGCGGTGGCGGTGGCCTCCGACAACACCCGCGACCCGTTTTATGCCTATGGCGATCTCGACATGCTGGAGGTCTACCGCATGGCGACGCGCATTCTGCATTTCGACCATCCGGTCGGCGACTGGCCGCAAGCAGTGGCGGCGACGCCAGCCAAGGTGATGCGGCTCGACGGTGTCGGCACGCTGGCCGCTGGCGGCAGCGCCGACTTCATCGTGTTCAAAGGCCGGAGCTGGACGGAATTGCTGTCGCGGCCCGAATCGGATCGCATCGTCGTGCGCGCGGGCCGCGCGATCGACCGGCAATTGCCCGACTATGCCGAGCTCGACGAACTGATGGTGGACTAATGGATGTTTCGGCGCTTAAACGCGATCTGGATGGGATAAAGCTCGACGACAATCCGGCCATCGTCCAGCAGAAGAGCCGCGATTTCTACTGGTACAGCCCGGTGCTGAAACAGCAGCTCGACCATGTCACCGGTGACCTGATCGTGACGCCGAAGAACGAGACGGAGCTGATCCGCGTGCTTGCCGCCTGCCATCGGCATGGCATTCCGGTGACGCCGCGCGGCAGCGGCACCGGCAATTACGGCCAGGCGATGCCGCTGTCAGGCGGCGTGGTGCTCAACCTTGCCGAGATGAACGAGATCAAGGCCATCGCGCCGGGGCGCGTGGTGACCGGACCGGGCGCGGTTCTGGCCGACATCGATCGCGCTACGCGCGCGCATTCCAGACAGGAACTACGCATGTCGCCGTCCACCTACAACACGGCCTCTATCGGCGGCTTCGTCGCCGGCGGCTCCGGCGGTGTCGGCTCGATCCGCTGGGGCGGGTTGCGCGATCTTGGCAACGTCATCAGGCTGCGCACGGTCACGATGGAGGCCGAGCCGCGCGTGATGGATCTCACCGGCGAGGAGGTGCTCAAGGTCATGCACGCTTATGGCACCAACGGCATCATCACCGAGGTCGAGATGCCGCTGACGGCCTCTTACGACTGGATCGATGTCATCGTCGGTTTCGACGATTTCATGGACGCGGCCGGCTTCGGCAACGACCTTGCCGTTCAGGACGGCATACTGGCGAAGCTGATCACGCCGATCGCCGCACCCGTCCCTTACGACTATTTCAAGCGGCACCAGAAATTCTTCCGGCGCGAGCAGAGCATCGTGGTGTGCATGATCGCGCCGCACGCCATGGACGCTTTTGTGGCCTTCGTCCGCAGCGGCAAGGGCGAGATCGTCTTCCGCGCCGACCAGGAGGCCGACCTCAAGGGGTTACCGCCGGCCTATGAACTGACGTGGAACCACACGACGCTGCGCGCCATCAGGGTCGATCCGACGATCACCTATCTGCAGGCACGCTATCCGTCACCGGACCATCTCGCGCACGTCAAGGCGATGGTCGACCGCTTCGGCGACGAGGTGCCCGCGCATCTCGAATTCATCCGCTTCGACGGCGCGATCGGCGCCGCCGGCCTGCCGTTGGTGCGCTACACTACGGAAGAGCGGCTCGACGAGATCATCCGCATCCATGAGGACAATGGCTGCTGGATCTTCAACCCGCACCGCTACACGCTGGAAGAGGGCGGCATGAAGCAGACCGATGAAATCCAGCTCGCCTTCAAGCGCGAGACCGATCCGCAAGGTCTGCTCAACCCCGGCAAGATGATCGCCTGGGAAAATCCCGACTACGACTATCGCTCGGGCCGGACGTTCCTGTTCAAGGGACTGCAAAGGGCAGGGTAATGAAAGTCCTCGTCCTCTATGCGCATCCGGTGGAGACCAGCTTCAATGCCGGCCTGCACCGGACGATCGTCGAGCGGCTGACGGCGGCGGGCCATGCGGTCGATAACTGCGATCTCTATGCCGAGGATTTCGATCCCAGGCTGACGCGCGGGGAGAGGCTGGATTATCACAATCAACGCGGCCCCGCGGATCCGGCCGCACCCTATGTCGAGCGGCTGCTGCGGGCCGAGGCGCTGGTGCTGTCCTATCCCGTCTGGAATTATGGCTTTCCGGCCATCCTGAAAGGCTTTTTCGACCGCGTCTTCCTTCCCGGCGTGTCGTTCAAGCTGGTCGCCGGCAAGGCGCAGCCGTCCTTGCACAACATCGGCAAGCTCGCAGCGATCACCACCTATGGCGGCAGCCGGTTCCGCGCCATGCTGATGGGCGATCCACCGCGCCGGCTGGTCAAGCGCATGCTGCGCGCGACGATCAAGCCGGGCGCTTCGGTATCCTACCTCGCGCATTATTCGATGAACCTGTCGACTGACGAAACGCGCCGGGCTTTCATTGCCAAGGTTGCGTCCGGGATGGATGAATTCTGATGCGCGTGCTGGTGGTCTATTGCCATCCGGTGCCCGAAAGTTTTTGCGCCGCGATCAGAAATACCGCCGTCGACGTGCTGACGCGAAGGGGCTGGGAGGTGCGGCTGCTCGACCTCTATGCCGAAAAATTCGACCCGGTGATGGGCACTGCAGAGCGGCGCGCCTACAACGACCGAGCGCCGGATGATCCGGCGCTGAAGCCGCATTTCGATCATCTCGCCTGGGCTGAGGCGATCCTCTTCATCTACCCGACCTGGTGGTACGGACTGCCGGCGATGCTGAAGGGCTGGCTCGACCGGGTGTGGGCGACCGACGTCGCTTTCAAGCTGCCGGCGGGCAAAGGGCGGATCCAGTCGCTGATGAGGCATGTCAGCAAGGTCGGCGTCATCACCACCTGCGGTGCGCCGACCTGGTGGAGCGTCGTCGTCGGCCAGCCCGGCCGCAAGACCCTCTTACGCGGCATGCGGGCGCTCTGCGCGACGCGTTGCCAGACTTTCTTCCTGGCGCATTACCTGATGGACGCCTCGACGCCGAAGACGCGGGCGGCGTTTCTGGGGAAAGTGCGGGCCAAGCTGGAGCGGTTTTGAGGGTCGGTCTTCCCTTCTCCCCGTGTGGGAGAAGGTGGATCGGCGCATAGCGCCGAGACGGATGAGGGGTGTGCGAAGGAATGAGGCAAGGAAGAATCTGGCGCTGTCAGGTGCTTATACCCTTTGAAGTTGCGATCCTTCCAACACCCCTCATCCGTCCGAGCTTCGCTCGGCCACCTTCTCCCACAAGGGGAGAAGGAAAAAGAGGCGCTACATCCTCACCCGCTCAGCCTTCGGGTCATACATCGGCTTCAGCGACGCTTCCGCCGCAAAACGCTCGCCGGCGATCTCGATCTCGTATGACGAGGAAAGCACATCCGCCTCGCTGTCGCCCTTGCACGGCACATAACCCAACCCGATCGCGCCGCCAAGATGGTGGCCGTAATTGCCTGAGGTGATCGGGCCGACGATCTTGCCGTCGCGCAGGATCGCCTCATTGTGGACGAGCAGGGGCTCGGGGTCCTTCAGGCGGAACTGCACCAGCCGGCGTGACAGGCCGGCTTCCTTCTTTTTCAACACTTCGTCGCGGCCGATGAAGTCGCCCTTGCTCGTCTTCACCGCGAAGCCGAGGCCGGCCTCCAGCACATTGTCCTCGTCGGTGATGTCGTGGCCGAAATGACGGAAGGCCTTTTCGATGCGGCAGGAATCGAGCGTATGCAGGCCGCAGAGTTTCAGGCCGACATCCGCGCCGGCCTCGTCGATCGCCTCGAAGACATGGGCGGCCTGGTCGGTCGAGACATAGAGCTCCCAGCCAAGCTCGCCGACATAGGTGACGCGGTGGGCGCGGGCGAGGCCCATACCGATCTCGATTTCCTGGAAGGTGCCGAACGGATTGTTCTCGTTGGAGAAATCGTTGGGGCTGACCTTCTGGATCAGTTTTCGCGCATCCGGGCCCATCAGGCAGAGCACGCTTTCGGCTGCCGTGATATCGGTGATGACGACGAAGTCTTCGCCGATATGCCGCCGCAGCCAGGCGAGGTCGCGCTGCAACGTGGCGCCCGGCACGACGAGGAAATAGGCCGTCTCAGACAGCCGCGACACGGTGAGATCGCTCTCGATGCCGCCGCGCTGGTTGAGCATCTGGGTGTAGACGATCTTGCCTGGCGCCACATCCATGTCGTTGGCGCAAAGCCTTTGCAGGAACGCACAGGCGTCACGGCCCTCGACGCGGATCTTGCCGAACGAGGTCATGTCGAACAGGCCGACCTTGTTGCGGACGGCGAGATGTTCCTCGCGCTGGTTGTCGAACCAGTTCTGTCTTTTCCAGGAATAGCGGTATTCGCGCTCCTGTCCTTCACGCGCGAACCAGTTGGCGCGTTCCCAGCCGGCGACCTCGCCGAAGACCGCGCCGCGCACCTTCAAATGCTCATGCAAGGGTGAGCGGCGCACGCCGCGCGAGGTCGCCATCTGGCGGTAGGGGAAATGGTCGGCATAGAGCAGGCCGAGCGTTTCGGAGACGCGCTGCCTGAGGTAACGGCGGTTCTTCTGGAACGGCTGGGCGCGGCGGATGTCGACCTCCCAGAGGTCGAAGGGCGCTTCACCGTCATTGATCCATTGCGCCAGCGCCATGCCGGCGCCGCCGGAGGAGACGATCCCGATCGAATTGTAGCCGGTCGCCATCCAGTAGCCGGATAGTTCCGGCGCCTCGCCGAGATAGTAGCGGTCGTCGGGGGTGAAGCTCTCGGGGCCGTTGAAGAAAGTATGGATGCCTGCGGTGGCCAGCATCGGCATGCGGTTGACGCCCATTTCGAGAATGGGCTCGAAATGCTCCATATCCTCGGGCAACTGGTCGAAGCAGAAATCCTCGCGGATGCCATCCATGCCCCAGGGTTTGGCCACCGGCTCGAAAGCGCCGAGCATCATCTTGCCGGCATCTTCCTTGTAGTAGGCGCACTCGTCCGGCACACGCAGCACCGGCAGGCGGCCGAGACCGGGGATCGGCTCGGTGACGAGATAGAAATGCTCGCAGGCATGCAGCGGGATAGTGACGCCGTTCTGTGCGCCGAGTTCACGCGCCCACATGCCGGCGCAGTTGACGACGATGTCGGCCTCGATGGTGCCCTGATCCTCGCCTTGCGCCCATGACACGCCGGCGACGCGGCCGGCCTTGGTGTGAACCTTGGTGACCTTGACGTTCTCGGCGATGGTGGCGCCGCGCTGGCGCGCGCCTTTTGCGAGTGCCATGGCGATGTTGGCCGGATCGCACTGGCCGTCGAGCGGCAGGTGCACGGCGCCGACGACGTCGGACACGTTGAGATGCGGATACATCTCACTGACTTCCCTCGGAGAAATCTCGCGCACGTCGACATCGAAGGCGCGGGCGAGCGAGGCCTGCCGATAGATTTCGTGCTTGCGCTCCTCGGTCAGCGCAACCGTGATCGAGCCGACCTGGCGCATGCCGGTGCCGACTTCGGTTTCGGCCTCCAGCTTGACGTAGAGGTCGGCCGAATATTTCGCCAGCCGCGTCATGTTCTGTGAACCGCGCAGCTGGCCGATCAGGCCGGCGGCGTGCCACGTTGTGCCGGATGTCAGCTGCTTGCGTTCGAGCAGCACGATGTCGGTCCAGCCGAGCTTGGCCAGGTGATAGGCGACGGAGCAGCCGGAGACGCCGCCGCCGATGATCACGGCCCTCGCTTTGCCAGGAATGGCCTTTGTGGGAATAGTCTTGGTCATGCAGCCTCGCGGCGATAGCTGGATGCGAAGCGGCGCAGGCGTTTTGCGGCTTCCTCGAGAACGGGTTCAGGCTGGCAGAGGCTGATGCGGATATGGCCGGCGGCGGCGTCGCCGAAACTGGAGCCAGGCATGACGCTGATCTTTTCGGCGTCGAGAAAAGCCCAGGCGAATTTCTCGTCGTCGGGCTCGACGGCCGAAATATCGAGCATGACATACATGCCGCCTTCGGAGCCGTGCACGCTGACATTGTTCATGCCACGCACGGCGTCGAGCAGGACGAGACGGCGCGCCGCGTAGCGCTCGGCGATCTCCTTGACGCCATAGCGGTTTTCCAGCGCCTCGGCGCAGGCGATCGAGATGAAGGCCGGCAGGCCGTAGGTCGTCACCAGATTGAGGTTGGTCAAAAGCGTGATCATCTTGGCCGGGCCGCTCAGCCAGCCCATGCGCCAGCCGGTCATACCGTGGCTCTTGGACATCGAATTGATGACCAGCGTGCGCTCGGCCATGCCGGGCAGGCCGCGAGGCGAGATGTGCTCGCCGCCGCCCAGTGTCCAGTAAACCTCGTCCGAAAGCAGCCAGAGATCGCGCTCTTTGCAGATGTCGGCCAGCTCTTCCAGCCGCTCGCGCGAATAGACGGCGCCCGTCGGGTTGTTCGGCGTGTTGATCAATATGGCGCGCGTGTTGGGCTTGAGTGCCGCGCGGATCCTGTCGGCGCGTGGCTGGAAACCGTCCTCGGCCGGCGTCTCGACCACGGTGAAACTGGCGCCGGCGGCGCTGAATGTGTTGGGATAGGTGGCGTAGTAGGGCGCCACCACGATGGCGTGGTCGCCCTGGTCGAGCACAGCCTGCACCGCCGCATAAAGGGCAGCTTGGCCGCCGGGCGTGGCGATCACCTGCTCGGGGCCTGTTTCGATGCCGGTGCAGGCGGTCGATGCCGCCGCCATTGCCCTGCGCAGGCGCGGAACGCCGGAAAGCGGGGTGTAGTGGTGGTTGCTGCCGCGCACCGCCGTTACGCAGGCCTCGATGGTCTGCGACGGCGTGTCGAAGTCATGGTCGCCGACCGACAGCATGATGATGTCCTGGCCGGCCTCCTTGCGGGCCCAGGCTTCGGTGTGGACCTCCCACCCATCCTTGCCCGAAGGCACGATGCCGGTAATGCGCTTTGATGGGCTGGGCATCATTGAACTCCCGAAATCTGGTACCCGGCCTGTTCGAGCCGGTCACGCAAGGCAGAGATGTGGGCGGGGCCGACCTCGCAGCAACCGCCGACGATGGTGGCGCCGGCCTCGACCCAGCCGAGCGCCTGATCGGCATAGGCATCAGGACCAAGGTCGTGGCGAGCGTGCAGCACATCGACGGTGCCGCCGTGCTTGAGCGCTTCGGTAGAGGTGAAGCCGTTGGCATAGGCGCCGACCGGGCCGCCGAGATCGATCAGCTCGGGCAGTGCCGCTGCGATCGCTTCCGGCCGGCAGCAGTTGAGCAGCCGCGCCGCCACGGGCAGGTCGTCAAGCGCACCGACCGCCGCTGCAATCGTCTCGCCGCTGCGCAGGCGCGGGCTACCGTGGTCGGCCAGCGTCCATGACACCCAGACCGGCTTGCCGCTTTCCGATGCCGCCGTGACAGCCGCACGCGCTTCATCGGCCGAGGCCATGGTTTCGCACAGAAAGAGATCGACGCCGTCCGCCTGCTCGGCAACGATGCGGCGGTAGATGTCGAGCGTTTCCTGATAGGAAATGGTCAACGCCGGCGCATAGCTGCCGAACAGCGGCGACAGGCAGCCGGCGATGGTTGCCTCTCCGGCCTGCTCGCAAGCTTGCCTTGCGAGCTCGATGCCGCGCTTCTGCAATGGCTTGAACAGGTCTTCTGCTCCTTCCCGCGCGAGCCGCTCCGGGGTGGCCGAATAGGTGTTGATGGTGATGACGCGGGCGCCGGCACGGATAAATTCCGCATGCAGGTCGCGCACCAGATCAGGCTCGTCGATCAGCACCCTGGCCGACCACAGCGGCGTCGGCTCGGACTTGCTGCGGCGGACCAGCTCCTGGCCCATACCGCCATCGGTGAGGATAACAGTCTTCACGCCCGCAGCCTCTCATTCTTCGGATCCCAAAGCGGCTCGTCCTTTTGCACGACCGCCTTGAAGCGGTCGCCAAAAATTTCGATCTCGATGGCGGTATCCGGTTCAGCCAGGTCGGCGCGCAGCATGCCGAGCGCGATCGACTTGTCGATGCGATGACCCCAGCCGCCCGAGGTCGTCTCGCCGACGATCTTGCCGTCATGCCACAGCGTCGACACCGAAGGCGCATCGCAATCGCCGGGGTTTTCGACCACCAGGGTGACGAAGCGCTTTTTCACGCCTTGCTGCTTTTCGTTCTGCAGGGCTGTCTTGCCGCGGAATTCCGACTTGTCCCATTTGACGAAGCGCTCGAGCCCGCCTTGCAGGATCGTGTAGTCGGTCGACAGGTCGCCCTTCCAGGTGCGGTAGCCCTTTTCGAGGCGCAGCGAATCCAGCGCATACATGCCGAACGGTTTCAGGCCATGTTTTTGTCCCGCCGCCCAGACGGCGTCGAAGATGGCGGCGGTGTCGCCCACCTTGGTGTGGATTTCCCAGCCGAGTTCGCCGGCGAAGGACACGCGCACAAGTTTCGCCCAGCGGCCGGCGATGGTGGTTTCCTGATGCGTCAGCCAGGGCAGCGAGAGATCCGCATCGCAGACCTCGGCCAGGATCTTGCGCGAATTGGGACCGGCGAGGATTTGCGTCGAATAGTCTTCGGTCCTGTCGGTGAGGGTGAAAGCCGCGTCCTTTGGCAGGCGCGACTTCAGCCATTCGAAATCGTGCCACTGCGCTACCGCCGCGGTGATCAGCGTCATCAGCTCTTCGCCATGGCGCACCACCGACATCTCGGTGACGATGCGGCCCTTGTCGTCGGCGAAATAGACGAGGCCGATGCGGCCGGGTTTGGGCACCAGGCCGGTGACCTGCAGCGCCAGCCATTCGGCTGCGCCGGGGCCTTCGAGATTGAAGCGCGAGAAGCCGGGCAGGTCCAGAATGCCGGCGGCGTCGCGCACCGCCAGGCATTCTTCGCGCACGCGATGCTGCCAGGGTCCGTCGCGGCGGAAGGTCAGCGTTGCTTCTTCCGACGTGTCGTCGCCTTCCTTCGCATACCAGGTGGCACGCTCCCAGCCATTGTAGGCGTCGAACTGGGCGCCGAGCGCCTTGATTCGATCGTGGATCGGCGACAGCTTGCGGTCGCGGCCGGCCGGCCAGGCATGCCTGGGGAACTGGATGGCGTATTCATTGCCGTAGATCTCCACGCCCTTGGCGACGGCATAGTCGGGTGCGGCGGCAAAGGCGGTAAAGCGGCGCGGATCGCAGGACCACATGTCCCATTCGGTCTGGCCTTCGGTCACCCATTCGGCCAGCACCTTGCCGGCGCCGCCACCCTGGGCGATGCCGAAGGTGAAAACGCAGGCCTCGAAAGCGTTGGGAACGCCGGGCATCGGACCGATCAGCGGGTTGCCGTCCGGGGCATAGGGGATCGGTCCGTTGATGACCTTGGACAGGCCGGCGGTGCCGAGGATCGGCACGCGGGCTACGGCGTCCGCCAGATAATGTTCGAGACGGTCGAGATCGTCGGGGAACAGCTGGAAGGAGAAATCCTCCGGCATCGGATCGTTATGGGTCGCCCAATGCGCACGGCAATTGCGCTCATATGGACCGAGATTCATGCCGTTCTTTTCCTGGCGAAGATAGTAGGAGGTGTCGACGTCGCGCAGCAGCGGCAGTTTCTTGCCCTGTTCCTTCGACCAGGCCATCAGTTCGGGGATTTCCTCGAACAATATGTACTGGTGGCTCATGACCATCATCGGGACGTCGCGGCCAAACATTTTGCCGACTTCGGCGGCTCGGTAGCCGGCGGCGTTGACGACGATCTCGCAGCGGATCTCGCCTTGCGGGGTTACAACCACCCATTCGTCGTTGTCGCGGCGCACACCGGTGACGGGGCAGAAGCGGACGATTTTCGCGCCCATGTCGCGTGCGCCCTTGGCCAGCGCCTGCGTCAACTGCGCCGCGTCGATGTCGCCGTCGCTCGGGTCGTAGAGCGCGCCCTTCAGATCATGCGTCTCGATGAAGGGGTAGCGGCGCTTGATCTCGTCGGGGCCGACAATGTCGATGTCCATTCCCTGATAGCGGCCCATGCCCTTGGCGCGCTGGAATTCCTGCATGCGCTCTTTGGTGTGGGCGAGACGGAGCGAGCCGGTGACATGGTAGTTCATGGGGTAGTCGACCGCGTCGGCGAGGCCGCGATAGAGCTCGGTCGAATAGCGCTGCATGTTCATCAGCGACCAGGACGAAGAAAAGGTCGGCACGTTGCCGGCGGCATGCCAGGTCGAGCCCGAAGTCAGCTCGTTCTTTTCAAGCAGCACGCAGTCGGTCCAGCCCGCCTTGCAAAGGTGGTAGAGCGAGGAGGTGCCGACGACACCGCCTCCGATGATCACCACGCGTGCCGTGGCAGGCAAACCGGCCATGTCAAAACCCCTCGTTCAATAAACAGGCGGCGAAACCACCCAGATGACCACTGCCGGCTCGGTGCCGGGATTGCGCCAGCGGTACGGTTTGCGCTCGAAGCGGAAGGAATCGCCTTCAACGAGCCGGTGCCAGACGCCTGCTATCTCGATCTCGAAAATGCCCGAAGCGATGTAGCCGGCCTCTTCGGTTGGCCGCAGCTGCTCGCTCTTCAGCTCCGCGCCCGGCGCGAAGATCGAACGGACCATCTCGAAACTACCGCCGAGATCGGGCGACAGAAGCTCCTCCACCAGGCCGGATTCGCTTGTGCCAAGCGTGCGCCGGCTGCCGGCGCGAACGACAACGCCGCGCTCCTTCTCGATCGGCACGTCATGGCTGAAGAACAGGCTGAGCGGCACGCCGAACAGGTCGGCGAAGGCCCTGAGGTCGCCGAGCGAAGGGGTCGACAGGCCGCGCTCGACCTGGCTGACCCAGCCGACGGAGCGGCCGAGCTTCAGCGCGATCTCGGAAAGCGTCAGCCCACGCGCCTTGCGCAGCGCACGGATATCGCTCGCCAGCAGGCGTTCGTCAGGTCCCTGCAATGTTCCGGCGGTAGCTGAAGGCACAGCGGTCACATGATGAAAAATCGGAGGTGAATTTCATGAGAGACCACACCCATGAAAAAATCAAGAGGATTTTCATGGGACCACAAGATTTGCTTGCGCGATTTTGACGGTTCATGCAAAGGCTCGGCCACGAACGGTTGAATTGGGGGCGTCCGGTCGACGACCAAGGTTTGGAATCGGCGCATGATTTTTCCGGAAGCCCGTTCAGCTTGACGGTATGCGCAAAGGGACGGCCCATGCTGGAAAAAGAAGCCCAAATTGCGCAAGATGCGGCTGTTGTCGACGAGGCGATCCTGACGCGCCGTTCGGTGCGCGCTTTCCTGCCCGACATGGTCGACGACGATACAATCCGCGCCATTCTTTCCGTTGCCGCGCGTGCGCCTTCGGGCACCAATATGCAGCCCTGGCGCGTCTATGTGACCAAGGGCGAGATCAAGCGGCAGATCACCGATGCCATCCTCAATTCCGGCATCCGCGCCGAAAAGGCGGATTGGGACGAGTATCGCTACTATCCCACCCAGTTCTTCGAGCCCTATCTCACCCGCCGGCGCGCCAACGGCTTCGGGCTTTACGGCGCGCTCGGCATCGGCCGTCGCGAGGTCGACAAGATGCGCGCCCAGCACGACCGCAACTTCGTCTTTTTCGATGCGCCGGTCGGCATGATCTTCACCATCGACCGCCGGCTGAACCAGGGTTCTTGGATCGACTACGGCATGTTCCTGCAAAACATCATGGTGGCGGCGCGGGGCAGGGGCCTGCACACCTGCCCGCAAGCCGCCTTTGCACCCTATCACCGGCAGATCCGGCCGGTGCTGAACATTCCGGACGAGGAGATTGTCGTCTGCGGCATGGCACTCGGCCATGAGGATACGTCCAAGCCCGAAAACGACTTCCGCACCGACCGCGTGCCGCTGGAAGAGTGGGTGACGTTCAGCGAGTAGGGGTGCACCACGTAAAGCTGGTGCACGTCTATTCCACGCTCAATTGCGCTCCGTGGCCGCTGACATGGGCACCGTCCTGCGGGGTCAGCTTGAGATAGGCGATCAGCGCGCAGAGCGTGATGATGCCCTCAACCACGAACAGGATGCGGAAGTCGTTGGTCACGGCCGGCCCGCCGCCGGCCAGGAATGAGAGCAGTGCGGCTGCCAGGCCGACGCTGATCGCCACCGCCAGCTGCCACAGGATGTAATAGAGGGCGCTGAAGCGGGCGAGTTGGTCTGGCGCGATGTCGGAATAGGCGAGATTGCCCGTCGAAGCCCATTGCGCCGAGCGCAGAACACCGAAGGCGAAGATGTAGGCAAGCACGATCCAGACCGGCGTGGTTGCCTCAATCAGGGCGAAGCCCGCAACCATGGCGGCAACGATCGGCGTGTTGATGACCAGCACGCGGCGAAAGCCGAAGCGGTTGAGCAGGCGCGGCATGAAGACACGCATGATCAGCGAGCCGATCGCCGCAACGAAGGTCAGCGATCCCGCCCGCACCGCGCTCATGCCGAAGCCGAGCTGGAACATCAGCGGCAAAAGGAAGACGACCGAACTCAGGCCGATCGTGTCCAGCCCGCCGCCGGTGAGGAAGGAGATGCGGAAGGTGCGGATGCGCAACAGCTTGAGATCAAGCAAGGGATTGCAAGCGCGCAGGCAGTAGAATGAGGCAACCGTCAGGATGACGATCGCCAGCGCCAGCTCAGCCGCAATCATGCTGCTGCTCGCGTCTTTCGCGGCAAGCGAATCCATGCCGAAGACCAGCAGCACCATGCCGCTGCCGACCAGCAGGAAACCCGGAAAATCAAACGGCGTGCGCACCGGTTTGGTGACCGTCGGAAACAGCGAGGCGGCAAGCACGGCCGCTGCCAGTGCGAATGGCACGTTGATGAAGAAGATCCAGCGCCAGGAGATGTAGGTGGTCAGCGCGCCGCCGACGAGCGGGCCGACCAACGGTCCGGACTGGCCGGCGAGCGAGATATACATATTGATCTTGAGCGTGCGGCTGCGCGGGAAGGTCGACAGGATAACGACCTGGCCGAGCGTCCCCATCAAGGCGCCGCCGAAGCCTTGCAACGCACGGGCGCCGACCAGCGTCCAGATGTCGTTGGACAGCCCGCACAGCGCCGATGACGCCGCAAACACCAGCAAGGCAAAGCAGTAGACATTGCGCAGGCCGAAGCGGTCGGCGGCCCAGCCGCCAAGCGGCATCGAGATGATCAGGCTGGCGACATAGACGGTGATCAACAGGCCGAGCTGGCTCGGCGGGCGCGCGAGGCTTTCGCCGATCCCGGGCAGGGCGGTGACCACGACATTCTGGTCGAGGCTGGTCATGAACACGCCGCAGGCGACCGTCAGCGGCAGCAAGAGCAAGGCTCTGGCCGACACATCGGCGCGATCCGTGGCGCCGGCGGATATTTCTGCAGTCATGGGGATGTTCGAACCAAACGACGATGCCGACTCTGAGACGGGATTCTTTTAAACCCCTTGGACCGGTTGGGCGGCCACGTTTCCCACCATGGCCTTCCGCGGCAGGATTCTCTAGCGGCAGAACCGGTTGGCCTTGATGCCAGAGGCCGGATGACGGAGCCTTTTTCCGCTTCCGCTACTGCACTTCGTAGCCGACTTCCTCGCTGGCATGGCAGAGGGCCTTCCAGAACGAACGAGCAAAGGAGCGGAAGACATAGATGTCGAACTGGTCGGCGCCGGTGCGCTGGATCTGGGCGAAGACGTCGTGATGGGTGGTCGAGCGGCCGGCGCCGATGGGGAAGGCGGGCAGGGCGAAGTCGATGGCAAAGAATTTCCCCAGCACCCATTCCGCCTTCGGCCCGGCGATGCGGATCGCGGTGCGGCCATGCGACAGGTCGGTCACCGTGCCCATGGCCGGGGTGACGACCTTTGCAAAGGCCGCTGCCAGGTCCTCGGCCGCATCGACGACGGTGAATTTGCCCGGCGCAAAGCCGAACACAGCTTTGGCGCCATCGGCGATGCCGCCGCCGGCGCCATCGGGCAGAGCGAGGCCGGTGACACTGCGGATGGCGGCGATGAGTTTCTTCTCCTCGCCGGGCCATGCGGCGAGCTGCGCGATCGAGGCCGGCCTGGTTTCGGACAACAGGACTTCAACGCCATGCTCGAAATTGCCGTGCGAGCCATGATGAAAGACCGGTTCAAGCGGTGATTGACGCTCAACCATGCATGCGGCTCCCGTCCGGGTCGTAGAAGTGGTTGGAGACGATCTCCACCGGCCCGAACCGCTTGCGCAGCGGATCGGAGACGAACGCGCGAGTCCCATGACGCGCCTTGCCGCCCTCGACCAAAGCGAGCGCGATGTGCTTGCCCAGCGCCGGCGAATAGCAGCAGGCGGTGATGTGGCCGATGGAATCGTGCGGGTTGGCCTCGTCCAGTTCCTCGACAATATGGGCGCCGCCATTGAACGGCCGGTTGTCGAGCGAGACCAGGCCGACCAGTTGCAGCCGGTCCGGCGCGATCAGGCCTTCGCGATCCATCATCGCCGAGCCGATGAACGGCTTCTTCTTCGACAGCATCCAGTCGAGATGCAGGTCGCGCGCCGTGGTGCGGCCGTCGATCTCGGCGCCGGTGACGTGGCCTTTCTCGATGCGCATGGTGCCCAGCGCTTCCAGTCCGTAGGTGACCAGCCCGAACGGCTTGCCGGCCTCGACCAGCGCTTCCCAGACATGAGTGCCGTGGCCGGCGCCGGAATAGACCTCGAACGCCATCTCGCCGGAGAAGGACAGCCGGCAAATCATCACCGGAACGCCGGCAATCTGGCCGTGCACAATGCCCATGAAGGGCAGGGCTGTGTTGTCTACCGCAGTGCCGGTGACGCAAGCGGCCAGGATGGCGCGGGCCTTGGGTCCGCCTATTGCCGCGCCCGCCCATTCGTCGGTCACCGAGGTGACGTGCACCTTCAACTCCGGCCAGATGACATCGAGGAAATATTCCAGATGCTGCATCACCTTGCCGGCGTTGGCCGTGGTGGTGGTCATCAGGAAATCCTGTTCGCCAAGCCGCCAGGTGGTGCCGTCGTCGAAGGCAAGCCCATCCTCGCGCAGCATCAGCCCGTAGCGGGCCTTGCCGACGGCGAGGGTGGAAAACATGTTCGTGTAGACGCGGTCGAGCAATTCCGCCGCATCCGGTCCCTGTACGGCGATCTTGCCCAGCGTCGAGACATCGACAATGCCGGCGCTTTCGCGCGTCGCCTTGGCTTCACGAACATAGGCCTGCTCGATCGTCTCGCCGGCAAGGCCGTAGATCATCGGCCGGAACCAGAGGCCGGCAGAATACATCGTCGCGCCATTGGCGAGGTGCCAGTCATGCATCGGCGTCAGCCGCTCGGGCTTCAGATCGCCGAAACGCTCCGCCGCCAGCGAGCCGATCGATACCGCCGAATAGGGCGGGCGGAACCGCGTCGTGCCGACTTCGGGGATCGGCTTGCCCAACGCCTCAGCCATGATGGCGAGACCCGGTACGTTGGAGTTCTTGCCCTGGTCGGTCGCCATGCCGAGCGTGGTGTAGCGCTTCAGGTGCTCGACCGAGACAAAGCCCTCGCGATGCGCCAGCCGCACGTCCTCGGCGGTGACGTCATGCTGGAAATCGACGAAGCTTTTGCCTTTCGCCTTGATCTCGAACACCGGCGCCGGATCGGGATTGCCGGGCGCTGCTTCGACATCCGGCAAGGCTGCTGGCGCACTCGCGCCGCCTGCCGCGGACAGGCCGGCGGCGCGGCCCTCAGTGATGGCTTCGACGGTCGAGAAACTGCCGTTGAAGGCGCCGGCGCCAATCCATTGCCGAGTCGGTTTCGGCGGCAGGAAGGCCTGACGGTCGGCGTTCCATTCTGCCCTGGCGCCGGCCTGGCTGGCGAGGTGGATAGTCGGCGACCAGCCGCCCGACATCAGCAGGCAATCGGCGTGGATGCTCCTGATATCGCCGCTCAGCACGCCCGAGTTCATGTCGAAGCGCTGCACCTTGAGGCCACTCAGCGCCTTGCCGCCTTCGGTGGCGACCACCGCATGGCCGGAGAGGATTTCGGCTTCGGCCTCGGTGGCGAGGCTGCGCATCTCGGCGGACAGTTCGGGGCGAACGTCGACGATGGCGACGATGGCCGCGCCGGCCATCTTCAGCGCCAGCGCCGAGCGATAGGCGCTGTCATTGTTGGTGAACAGCGCGATCCTGTCGCCCGGCAGCACGCCATAGTCATTGGCATAGCGCTCACCGGCATGTGCCAGCATGACGCCCGGCCGGTCATTGCCCGGAAATACCAGCGGCCGCTCGAACGAGCCCGAGGCCAGCACCACCGTCTTGGCGCGGATCGCCCAGTAGCGATGGCGCGGTTCGCCTTTCCCGGGCGTTTCCTTGTGGTCGGTGACGCGCTCGAGTGCGGCGAGCGTGTTGCCGTCATAATAGCCCCACACCGTGGTGCGTGGCAGCAGACGGACCGTGTCATGGCCTTCGAGTTGGCTGACGGTGCGCGCCGCCCATTCGGCGGCCGGCGTGCCGTCGATGGTTTCGCCGGACCAGTTGGCCGAGCCGCCGAAACGCGGCTCGAGTTCGGCAACGATGACGCGGGCGCCCTGGTCAGCAGCCGTCTTTGCGGCCGACAGGCCGGCCGGACCGGAGCCGACCACCAGCACGTCGCAGAACGCGTTCATGCGCTCGTAGCGTGAGGTGTCGGCGGCAATGCCGGCGCGGCCTAGCCCGGCGGCGCGGCGGATGAAATGCTCGCAGAACATCCAGAAGCGGGTGCCTTTCAGCGGGCCGAAGACCGGACCCATGAAGGTCTTGTAGTAGAAGCCGGCGGCCAGGATCTTGCCGCCAAGCTGGTTGACGGCGTTGACGTCCCAGGCGAGCGAGGGAAAGCGGTTCTGGCTGACGGCCACCAGCCCGTCATAGATCTCGACCATGGTCGCGGCGATGTTCGGCTCGCGCACCTCGCCGCGTAGCACCGTCACCAGCGCGTTAGGCTCCTCGACGCCGGCCGACAGCAGGCCGCGCGGGCGGTGGTACTTGAACGAGCGGCCGAACAGAGTGATGCCGTTGGCAAGCAGCGCCGAGGCCAGCGTGTCGCCGGCATGGCCGGTATAGGGCGTGCCGTCGAAGGTGAAGCGGATGGTGCGCAGCCGGTCGATGCGGCCGCCGGTCTCGATGCGACGCGGGCTCACGACTTGCCTCCGGCCTTGTGACGGGCGGCGGCGTTGTGGTCGCCGCGCGCGAAACCAGTGCTGGAAATCTCATGCGTGACCGTGTTGCGCACCATCCTCAGATGGGTGCGGCAACCGCCGGAATGCTGCCAGATCTCATTGTGGTCGCCGGCCGGGTTCAGCCGGTCGTAGACATAGGCGTTCCAGGCGTCGAGGTCCTGCGAGGCGGGCTGCGGGCGCTCGCGGTTGCCGTCGCCCTGATAGGTGAATTCGATGACGTCGCGCGGGCCGCAATAGGGACAGGTAATAAGCATTTTTCTTTCCCTAGTGCAGCCGGGGCGTCGCGCCCTGGCCTTTGTCGTCGATCACCAGGCCGCGATAAAACCGGTCGAGCGTGAACGGCGCGTTGAACGCGTGCGGCTCGTCCTTGGCGATGGTGTATGCAAAGCACCAGCCCGAGGCCGGCGTCGCCTTGAAGCCGCCATAGCACCAGCCGCAGTTGAGATACATGCCGGGCAGCGGCCCGGTGGCGATGATCGGCGAACCGTCCATCGACATATCGCAGACGCCGCCCCAGGAGCGCAGCATGCGCACGCGGGCAAGGCCCGGAAACAGCGCCAGCATCTCGCTCATCACCTCGTCGACGATCGGCAGATTGCCGCGCTGGGCGTAGCTGTTGTAGCCGTCAATGTCGCCGCCATAGACGAGGCCGCCCTTGTCGGACTGCGACATGTAGAAATGCCCCATCCCGAAGGTCAGCACCGTATCTATGAAGGGTTTCAGCGATTCGGTGACGAATGCCTGCAGCACATGGCTTTCGATCGGCATTCTGTCGACGCCGGCAAGCTGCATCACCCGTCCGGTGCTGCCGGCCACGGCGACCGCAACCTTCTTGCCGCGGATTTCGCCGCGCGTCGTCTGCACGCCGGTGACGCGGTCTCCGTCGCGCAGGAAGCCGGTGACTTCGCAATTCTCGATAATGTCGACGCCGCGGCGGTCTGCGCCGCGCGCATAACCCCAGGCGACGGCGTCGTGGCGGGCGGTGCCGGCGCGCGGCTGCATCAGGCCGCCGACGATCGGAAAGCGCGCCGAGGCCGACATGTCGAGCGCCGGGACCAGCCGCTTGATCTCTGCCGTGCTCATCAGTTCTGCGTCAACGCCGAGATGGCGCATGGCGTTGCCACGCCGTGCATAGTCGTCGAACTGGGCCGGCGTGTGGGCAAGGTTCAGGCAGCCGCGCTGCGAGAACATGACGTTGTAGTTGAGGTCGTGCGACAGGTTCTCCCACATCTTCATGGAATGTTCGTAGAAACGGGTGTTGGAGGGCAGAAGGTAGTTCGAGCGCACCGCCGTGGTGTTGCGGCCGACATTGCCGGAACCCAGCCAGCCCTTCTCCAGCACCGCGACATTGGTGATCCCGTGCTCCTTGGCCAGATAATAGGCCGTCGACAGGCCATGGCCGCCGCCGCCGATGATGATGACATCATAGGAAGCCTTGGGATCCGGCTTGCGCCAAGCCGGCTTCCAGTTCTGGTTTCCCTTGAGCGCGTTCGTGAGAAGCGAAAAGGCTGAATATTCCGCCATTCTTCATGCCATCCCTAGAGCATGATGCCGAAAAGTGTGAAGCGGTTTTCGGGCGACATCATGCTCTATATCTTTGATTTTCAGAGCCGGATGATCTCAGGTCGAACAGACCTGAGATCATCCGGCTCGGGTGCGATGCGGCAGACTATAGAGCAGGCCGCGGGTGCAAAGCCAAGATTGCGCCATGGCTTTTCGACTGGCCGACTCCGCGATGCGACGGCTTGCCCCACGATATGGCCGTCTTTATCAAGGACAGGTTTTCTGAATGCCTTTGCCGCCCGTGAGTCGCCAATAGTCATGCTTTTGAGATTGCTTCGCCTCATTTTGGCTTTCACGCTGATCATTTCGGCGTCGTCTTCGTTCGAGGCGATGGCGCAGGCGCTGGGCCAGGGCTCCGCCGGCTTGATCACCGATCAGCAGAAGGTCATCCAGGGCCTGACGGCCAAGACCGACGATCTCGAGAAGAAATTACAGCAGGACGGCCAGGACGATGCCTCCCTGGTCGACATCCGTCTGCAGCTGGAGGATCTGTCGCGGGCGGCGCTGACCAGTGCGCTGGTGTTTCGTTCGCGGCTCACCGACATCAACAATCGCATCGAGGTGCTGGGTCCGCCGCCGGCGGCTGGCCAGCCGCAGGAGCCCGACATCGTGACCGGCGAGCGCCAGGCGCTGGCATCGGAAAAGGCCGAGATCAACGCGGTTGTCGCCAGCGCTCAGAACCTGTCGATCCGCATCAGCGGGCTGATCGACAAGATCGGCAATATGCGCAGTGAGCAGTTCCGCAACTTTTTGACCAAGCGCTACGCATTGTCCGAGGCGCTGAGCTCGCAGGTGTTCTCCGACGCAAGGGACGAATACGCCAGCCTTTTCAGGGCGGTATCGTCGTGGCTGAGCTTTGCCTTCAAGTTCAAGTTCCAGGCGATGCTTGCCGCGACGTTCATGTCGCTGGGGCTGGCGGCGGTGCTTCTCGTCGGGGGACGCCGTCTGTTCGGGCGTATCTTCGAAGCCGATCCGTCGGTTGAGGATCCCACCTATCTCAGCCGCCTATCGGTGGCGTTCTGGTCGACCTTGCTGCCGACGCTGGCGGTCAGCGCCTTCCTCGCCTCGACGGTCTTTCTCTACAATTATTACAATGTGCTGCGCGGCGACATAGGCGTCTTCCTCAATGCGCTGGCCGCCGTCATCGCCATAGTGTTCTGCGTCAACCGCCTGACCAATGCTGCGCTGGAACCACGGATGCCGAACTGGCGCCTGATCCAGGTCGAGACCGGCCCGGCGCGCTGGCTGGTACGGCTGACGACGGCCATGGCGGTCGTCATCGGCGTCAATAACTTCCTGTCGATCGTCAACGACAAGATGGGTTCGCCATTGTCGCTGACAATCGCCAGAAGTTTTGTCGCCACTGTCATCGTCGGCGTCATCCTGATCCTGATGGCGTTGCTGAGGCCGTATAAGAGAGCCGACGGAAGCTGGCGCCCCTGGCCGGCCTGGCTGCGCTATACCTGCGTCGCGCTCGGCCTGTTCACCATCACGGCGGCGTTGTTCGGCTATATCGGCCTCGCCATCTTCGTCTCGCTGCAGGTCGTGGTCACCGGCACCATCCTGCTCACCGCCTATATCGGCTTCCTCTCGGCGCGCGAGATCGGCGAGGAGGGTGGCTTCGCCGGCACCTCGATCGGGCGCTGGCTGAAGACCAACTCCAGCTATGAGGATACTGCGCTAGACCAACTCGGCCTGGTGGTCAGCGTCGCCATCAATCTGATGATCGTGCTGGTGTTCCTGCCGCTGATCCTGTTGATGTGGGGGTTCCAGCCCGGCGACATCCAGGCCTGGGCATACAAACTGGCGACAGGCATCACCATTGGCTCGGTGACGATTTCGGTCACCGGCATCCTCACCGGTATCGTCGTCTTCATCATCGGCTATTTCCTGACCCGATGGTTCCAGGGCTGGCTCGACGGCTCGGTGATGGCGCGCGGCAAGGTCGATACCGGCGTGCGCAATTCGATCCGGCTGGCGGTCGGCTATGCCGGCGTCGCCGTTGCCGGTCTCGTCGGCATCTCGGCTGCGGGTATCGATCTCTCCAACCTGGCGCTCGTTGCCGGCGCACTTTCGCTGGGTATCGGCTTCGGCCTGCAGAATGTCGTGTCCAACTTCGTGTCAGGCCTGATCCTGCTCGCCGAGCGGCCCTTCAAGGTCGGCGACTGGATCGTCGCCGGCGACACCTCGGGCACGGTCAAGAAGATCAGCGTGCGCGCCACCGAGATCGAGACCTTCCAGCGGCAGTCGGTGATCCTGCCCAACTCGAACCTGATCAACAATGCCGTCGGCAACTGGACGCACCGCAACAAGCTCGGCCGTGTGGAGATCAAGGTCGGCGTCGCCTATGGCAGCGACGTCAAGCGGGTGCACGCCATCCTGCTCGAGATTGCGCGCGGCCATGCGCTGGTGCTGAAGAACCCGGAGCCGTTCGTTCTGTTCACCAATTTCGGGCCGGCGGCACTCGAATTCGAGATCCGCGTGTTCCTGGCCGACGTGCTGAACGGCGCGATCGTTCAGAACGATATCCGCTTTGCCGTACTCGATGCCTTCGAGAGCGAGCATATCGAGATCCCCTCGACGCCGCGCGCCGAGATCAAGGTCAAGCAGACCGAGGCATGGCCGCTCGACGACGACAAGATCGAAGTCGAGTTCGCTGCGAAGGAGCAGGCCGAAGCCGAAGCGGCAGCCGAGAAGGCGCGCCTGGCCAAATCGGGCCGAAAGGCGCGCAAACCCGATCCCAGTTAGGGGCCCGGGGGCTCCTCCCAAACCAATTGCGGCATGAATGCGGCATTCAGTTGCGGTTCAGCTTGCATCTCATATAAGCTCCCATGCAAAGGCGAGAATGCCTTGCCAAATGCAACAGAGGCGGTGTGGAAACACCGATATTGCAAAATGTGGAAGTCGCTCGTCGTTGCCATCGCTCTTACCGCAGCGAGTGGCTCGGCCTTTGCCGCCAGCGCGGTCAACAAGGACGCTGAGACCCGTACGCTGATCGTGACGGAAGGCGGCGGCAAGACGGAGCTGGCGCTGGCCGCCGGCGAGACCGTGGAATTCTGCCCGAACGGCTGTTTCGTCACCTTGCCCAATGGCGACCTCGAGGCCCTGACCGGCTCGGAAACGGTCGAAATCTCGGGCGGCGTTGCCCGCATCAAGTAAAGTAGGCAGACAGCTCTTGCAGAGGCCGGGCAATGCCCGGCCTTTTATTGTTGGTGGTAGTGATTGCTTAACAATGACGCAGGAAATATCGTGGCACCTACCCGCTGCAACCAGGCGTTTTAACGTTCACTATGCCGTTCTGCCGCTATACCCATGTGAAGACGCCCAAATACGGCGCGACGGGTTTATGAGCAGGACAGGACAGACATGGATGCGCGGTCGGACAAGAACGCAATCCCACTTGCGGTCGACCTCGACGGCACGCTGATTGCGACCGACCTTCTGTGGGAAGGCCTGTTCATCCTTCTCAAGAAGAATCCGCTCTATATCTTCCTGGTTCCATTCTGGCTGGCCGCCGGCCCTGCGCGGCTGAAGCAAGCCATCGCCGACCGCATCGACATCGATCCGGCCTCGCTGCCCTATCGCGAAGCGCTGCTGCAGCGCCTGCGCGCCGAGCATGCCGACGGCCGCAAGATCGTGCTGGCGACAGGTACGCCACGCAAGTTCGCCGAGGCGATTGCCGCGCATCTGGGCATCTTCGACTATGTGCTGGCGACCGACGGTCCGCACAACATGACCTCAGGCCGCAAGCGCGACGCGCTCATCGCCGCCTATGGCGATGGCGGTTTCGACTATGCCGGCAACAGCCGTCACGATCTCAAGGTTTTCGAATCCGCGCGCGACGCCATCGTCGTGGCGCCCGACCGCCATGCGAAGCGCTGGCAGGCCACGCATAGCGCCGAAACGATGCCTGCGCCGAAAAGGACATTGAAGACATTCGTCAAGATGTTGCGGATGCATCAGTGGCTGAAGAATTCCCTGATCGCGGTGCCGATGGTGCTGTCGCACGAATACTTCAACCCCAACATGATCTGGCAGTGCCTGCTGGCGTTCGTCTCCTTCAGTGCAGTGGCTTCGGCCATCTACATCCTCAATGATTTCTTCGACCTTGCGCTTGACCGCAATCACCCGACCAAACGCAACCGGCCGTTCGCCAGCGGCGCGCTGTCGATCCCGTTCGGTATCGGGGCGATGGCGGTGCTTGTGGTGATCGGCATCGCCGCCGGGCTTCTGTTGCCGATCGAGTTCCTGGGTGTGCTCGCCGGCTACATTATGGTGACCACGGCCTATTCGCTGTCGTTCAAGCGCATGCTTTTGGTCGACGTGCTGACGCTGGCCGGCCTCTACACGCTGCGCGTGCTGGCGGGCGCTGCGGCGACCGGCGTCGAGGTCTCGTTCTGGCTGCTCGCCTTCTCGATCTTCTTCTTCCTGTCGCTGGCGCTGGTGAAGCGCTATGTTGAACTGCGCACCACTGCCATTCCGGTGGGCGAGCGTATTGCAGGCCGCGGCTACCGCATCGAAGACCAGGAGATCGTCGCCCAGGCCGGCATGGCGTCGGCCTTCTCCTCGGCGCTGGTGCTGGCGCTCTACATGGACAGCGCCGCCGTGCGCGAACTCTATCCGCATCCCTGGCTGGTCTGGCCGCTGGCGCCGATCGTGCTGTATTTGACCATGCGCGTCTGGATCCTGGCGCGCCGCGACGAGATGAACGACGATCCAGTTGTCTTCATCATCCGCGACTGGCGCAGCCAGATCATCGTGGCTATCGGCGCAGCACTGCTGGTCGCTGGAGGCTGGTAAGGAATGGCGGGCGCACGATTCCAGAGTTTCGGCCGCGCCACGCCTGCCGCAAAGCGGACCGTCGCGGCTGACACGGCTATCGAATTGATGAAGAGCGGCAAGGCGAGGGCAAACGGCTTGCTCGCCTATGGCAACGGTCGCTCCTACGGCGATTCCTGTCAGAACGAAGCGGGCGCGGTCGTCGACATGCGGCCGCTGAACCGTATCGGTGCCTTCAACGCCGAGACCGGCCTGATCGAGGCGGAAGCCGGCGTGTTGCTGTGCGACATCATTGCGCACGCCGCGCCCTACGGCTTCTTTCCGGCGGTGGTTCCGGGCACCCAGTTCGTGACCCTTGGCGGCGCCATCGCCAACGACGTCCACGGCAAGAACCATCACCGGCGCGGCACCTTTGGTTGCCATGTCGAATCGCTGACGCTGCTGCGCTCGGACGGGCGAACCTACACCTGCTCGGCAACCGACAATGCCCGGCTGTTCGGGGCAACGATCGGCGGCATGGGGCTGACCGGCCTGGTCCTGTCGGCCTCGATCCGGCTGATGCGAGTGCCTTCGCTGGACATCGTCGAGACGGCGACACGGTTTGCCGATCTCGGCGAATTCTTCGAACTGGCGGAGGCTGCCGACCAAGCCAATGAATATGCCGTCGCCTGGATCGACCAACTGGCTGGCGGCCATGGCCGCGGACGCGGTTTGTTGTTGACCGGCAATCATGCCGAACATGGCTCTCATGCGGCGTCTCGTGCCGGCTCTCGCCTTTCGGTGCCAGTTCAGCCGCCCTTCAATGTGCTCAACCGGCCGTTCCTGACGGCTTTCAACGCTGCCTACCGGTGGAAGAAAGGGCGCTCGGCAGAACCGCGCCAGACCGGCTATCAGGGCTTTTTCTTTCCGCTCGACGGCGTCGGCGACTGGAACAGGCTCTATGGGCCGAAGGGTCTCTACCAGCACCAGAGCGTGGTGCCGGAAAGTGCCGCGCGCCAGACCGTGCCGACGCTGCTGGAGGCTGCACGGCGGGCAGGGCAGGGCTCCTTCCTCACCGTGCTGAAGCGCTTCGGGTCGATCCGCTCGCCGGGTCTGCTGTCATTTCCGCGGGCCGGCTTCACGCTGACGCTCGATTTCCCCAATCGAGGCGGCAAGACACTGGCGCTGCTCGGCGAACTCGACCGCATCACGGTCGCGGCCGGCGGCGCGGTCAACCCTTACAAGGATGCGCGCATGAGCGCCGATGTTTTCGCGGCGTCCTTCCCGGAGTGGCAACGGCTGGAGGCGCTGCGCGACCCGGCGTTCATGTCCAGTTTCTGGCTGCGGACGGCAAAAAAGCTCGACATGCGGCCGGGGCGCGTCGAGGCGGCGGAATAGGTAGAATTCGAATAAATTACGGTCAATAGACCGTAAATCCCAGCGTAGTTCAAACATTGTCGTGGCTTCACGAAATGTTTGCAGGTTTGTAATAGGACGCTTGCAAGCGACGAGTGGAAAATATGAAATATATCGTCTTCATTCTGTTTACGGTCATGACCAACGCCGCGGCGCAGCTGATGCTCAAGCAAGGCATGATGTCGCTCGGCCCGATCTCGTTCGAAGGCACCAACCCGCTTCTGAAGCTGTTGCAGATCGTCTTCAGCCCGTGGGTGTTCCTCGGCCTGTGCACCTTCGTCATCTCGATGGCCTCGCATCTCTATGTGCTGTCCAAGGTCGAGCTCAGCTTTGCCTATCCGTTCCTCAGCCTTGCCTATGTCGCGGTTGCGATCTTTGCCTATTTCATCTTCCGCGAGGACCTCAACGCCTGGCGCATTGCCGGCATCGCCTTCATCTGCGTCGGCACCGTGCTGATCGCGCAAAGCGGGCGCGGGCATGAGGACCAGACAGCTTCCATCAGCCCCGACAAGACCAGCAGCAGCGGGATCGTCCAATGAGACATATAATTTTCGGCGGTGACGGCTTCGTCGGCCGTCATCTTGCCCACAAGCTTGTGGCCGATGGCGAGGGCGTGGTTGTCGCCGACATCGTCAAGAGCGACCTGCCGCACTACCGTTCGGTCCGTTTCGTCACCTGTGACGTCACCGATCCGGCCTCGGTGGCCAAAGTCGGCTTGAAGGCCGATGACATGGTCTACAATCTGTCGGCCAAAATGCTGTCGCCGATCCAGGTGCGGGCCAAGCGGCACCACTTCTTCTTCCCGGTGAATTTCCACGGCACCGAACACATCATGCAGGCCATGGACAAGGCCGGCGCGCCGAAGCTTGTCCACTACACCACAGACATGATCTACGGCCACACGGTGACCCAGCCGATGACCGAGGAGCACCCGGTCGCCCCGCTCGGCGAATATGGCTGGTCGAAGCAGAAGACAGAAGCGCTCGCCGCCGAATGGCGCAAGCGCGGCATGTCGATCTCGCTGTTTCGGCCGCGCCTGATCATCGGCCCCGGCCGCCTCGGCATATTGGAAAAGCTGTTCAAGCTGATCGACTGGAACCTTCCGGTGCCGATGATCGGCTCGGGCAGGAACCCCTATCAGTTCATTTCTGTCTTCGATTGTGCGGAAGCCGCGCGCGCGGCCTGGAAGGCCGGCGTGCCCAACGAGGCCTATAATCTCGGTTCGCTCAATCCGCCGCCGGTGAAGAAATTGCTGGGCGACCTGATCAAGCATGCCGGATCGAAATCGCTGTTGATCCCGACGCCGGGCTGGGCGGTCAAGCGCACGCTCGACCTGCTCGATCTCATGAACATGCCGATCATGGATCCGGAACAATATCTGATCGCCGATGAAGAGTGCGTGCTCGACGTGTCCAAGGCCGAGCGTCAGCTCGGCTGGGTACCGCAATATCGCGACGAGGACATGCTGATCGCCGCTTACAGCGAGTACCGCGCCAAAAAAGACGGCCTTGCCGTCACCGCCAATCATGTCCCCGCTGAATAATGGGACGACCAGGAGAACTCCGAGATGACCGTCATGGCCAAGCCTGAGCAGACGAACGCGCGCACGATGGTCAGCGCACCGGCGCTGTCGCCCGCCGCAATCGCCAAGCCCGACCTGATCAGCGTCGAGCAGGCGAAGGCGATGGATGTCGCGCGCATGACAGACCTGTTCAAGGCGCATCTCAACCCAGGCCAGCTGCATTTCATGAAGCTGCTCGGCTTCCACAAGATCAAGATCGAGCGCGCCGAAGGCATGTTCTACATCGACCAGAACGGCCGCAAGATCCTCGACTTCTTCGGCGGCTTCGGTTCGCTGGCGTTCGGCCACAACCATCCGCGCATCCTGGAGGCCCGCCGCAAGTTCCAGGAGGAAAAGCGCCAGGAAATCGCCATCGCCTTCATGTCGCAATATGCGGCGGCGCTGGCGCACAACATCGCCAAATGCTCGCCCGGCGATCTCGACATGGTGTTTTTGGGTTCGTCCGGCTCGGAAGCCATGGAAGCGGCGGTGAAGCTTGCCGAGCGCGCCGCCGGTCCGAAGCGTCCGAAAATCGTCTATGCCGAGAACTCCTTCCACGGCAAGACCAAGGGCGTGCTGGGCATCACCGACGGCCAGCTCTACCGCGCCGACTTCAAGATGGCAGAGAACACGGTGCGCATTCCGTTCGCCGACATTGACGCGGTCGAGCGCTTGTTCCGCTCCGACCCGGAGGTCGGTGTCATCGTGCTGGAAACCATCCAGGGCGGCGGCGGCATCATCCAGGCGCCTGCCGAGTACTGGCAGAAGCTGCGCGCGCTGTGCGACCAGTTCGGCGTGCTGTGGGTGGCCGACGAAGTGCAGTGCGGCTATGGCCGTTCCGGCCGCTTCTATGCCTTCGAGCATTACGGCGTCGTGCCGGATGTGACGGCGCTGGCCAAGTCGCTCGGCGCTGGCAAGGCGGCGGTCGGCGCGATGATCGCGCGACGCGAGGTCTACATGAAGGCCTATGGCACGCCGAAGACGGCGATGATCCATGCCATGGCGACCTTCGGCGGCATGGGCGAAGCTTGCGTCACCGCGATCGAGGGCATCAACGTGCTCTATGACGAGGGGCTGATCGACAATGCCGCCTCGACCGGCGACTATTTGCTGCAGCGGCTGCAGGCGCTGAAGGAAAAATATCCGAAGATCATCAAGGATGTGCGCGGCAAGGGCTTTATGGTCGGGCTCGAGTTCCACGACTTCTCGCAGACCTTGCCGATGGTGCTGCGGCCGATCGTCAGCGTGCTCGATGACAAGCTGAAGGGCTCGCTGTCGGGCTTCGTCGGTTCGCTGCTTCTGCGCGACTATGACGTGCTCGTCGCCTTCACCGAATACAACCGCAACGTCATCCGGCTCGAGCCGCCGCTGATCTGCCAGCGCGAGCATGTCGATCGTTTCGTCGATGCCTTCGACAGCCTGTTGTCGCGCGGCATCGTGTCGATCGTGAAGGATTTCGTCAAAAGCCAGGTCCGTTGAGTGAAGTCCCGACGATGCTGAGCAAATCCCCCGCCCCGCAAAACGCACTCGACCGGCTGACCTCGGCCGTCCTGGAGTTGGGCGAGGCGACTTATGCGCGATGGGCAGCACCGATCGGGGCGGCGGCGTTTTCGCTCTACATCCTGCTCACGGCGTTCACCGCCTGGACGATGCCTGACGCCAACTGGGACATGCTGCCCTATCTGGCGATTGCCGAGGAGGGCACTTACCCGGATGCACAGGCGCTGCATGACTATGCCTACAGCACGGTCCAGGCCGGCGTGTCGGCCGCCGACTACAAGGCGCTGACCGACGATGGCGGCGGCTTCCGCAGCCACATGGCGCAGAATGCCGCCGACTTCCATTCGCTGCTCGGCATGTACCGGATCAAGTTTCTCTACGCCGAAATGTTGTCGACGATGAGCGTGGTGATGTCGCCGGTCGAGGCGATGCGGGTGCTACAGGTCGCCTCGGTGCTGCTGTTCGGGATGATCGTGCTGTTGTGGCTCAGAACCGAAGGCGCGCTGGCGCTGGCGCCCTTGGTTGGCGCGGTGCTGATCATGGCCGATTTCGGCGATGCGGCACGCGCCTCGACGCCGGATCTGTTGTGCTCGGCGCTGTTCCTCGGCGGGTTGCTTGCCTATGTGCGCGGCCGCGAAGCGGCAACGGCCGTCCTGCTCTTCCTCGCCTTCATGGCGCGGCCGGACAACATTGTTTTCTTGGCCATCTTCGCCGTGCTGCTGCTGGTGTTCCGGCAGCGGGCATGGGGCGCGCTGGCCGGCTTTGCCGCTTCCTTCATCGCCTATTTCGCCATCTCGCACTGGGCGCAGCATCCCGGCTGGTGGCCGCATCTGTGGTTCTCCAGCATCGAGCAGCACTACAATATGGACGGGTTCGAGCCGCCGTTTTCGGTCGGTGCCTATCTCAAGGCGTTTGCCGCGTCCTTCATTCGCGCCATCAGCATCAACAGCTGGGTTGGCGTCTGCGTGCTCGCGCTGGCCGGTTGGTTTGCGCTCAGCCGCGCCGGCTTTCGGCTCGAACGCCGCGCCGGCATCCTGCTTGCAGCACTTGTGCTCGGCGTGCTGGCGAAATTCACCGTCTTCCCGATCCACGATACCCGCATCTACTTCCCCAACCTTCTGCCACCGTTCCTGCTGCTGGTGGGGCCGATCATGGCGCTGTGGGCGTCGGCAAGCTTGAATGGAAGGCGGCCCATCGCCTTGCAGGTCGTATCAGGAGATAAGCCTTGAGTTCTGTATCCGGCCTGGCGCGCATTGCCCTTTCACTCGGTCTGCCCGCCGGTCTGCTCGATCGCGGACCGGCGCTGCGCGGCACGAAATTCCTGGCCAAGGCGGCGCTTAAGGCGCGTCTCAGTGGCCGGCAACCGTTCCAGATGGTAAATGTCGGCGCCTGCGACGGCGCGCTGTTCGACGACGTCACACCTTGGTTGCATCGCATTCCCCGCGCCCGGGCCGTGCTGGTCGAGCCGATCCCGTACAACCAGAAACGCCTGCGCGCCAACTATCCCGACGCGGAACGCTTCGTCATCGAGCCGGTGGCAGTGACGAAGACCAAGGGGACGATCACCGTCCACACCTTCGATGCCGCAGCACTCGAGGCCGGCACGCTGCCTATCGAGTTCATCGGCTGCTCGTCGGTCACCGACACCAATCTGATGTCGGGCAAGAATGCCTGGGGGGAGGACGACGCCAACTTCAACGAGTTCGCGCCGCACCTCAGGGATATCGAGGTGCCGTCGGAAACCCTGCAGACGCTGCTCGACCGCAACGGCGTTACGCACATCGACGCCTTTCTGGTCGATTGCGAGGGCGCCGACTGGATCGTCTTCGAACAGCTCGACCTCAAGCGCTACCGCCCCGGCATGATCAAGGTCGAGGTCGGCGCGCTGCCGGCGGCGGAAATCGGCCATGTCGTGGTCAAGCTGAAGACATCAGGCTACCAGGTCGGTTTCCAGGCCGAGGATATCTGGGCTTTCGCCTGACGACAAAAGGCTTTGACGGCGAGCTTGCGTCCGCCGTCGCGCCGTACTTGCGGCGTGTCGCAAACAGGCGGTAGCTCGGTCCTCGTCCTCTGCATATTGTGCGCCATTCGAACGGGCGCCGGCGCGCCCGCGTATTCCTTTGGAGCAGCGGTCAATGGCAGAGTTTCCGAAACAGGCGAAGGTCGTCATCGTCGGCCTGGGCGGCATTGTCGGCGCATCGATCGCCCATCATTTGATCGAACGCGGCTGGACCGACATTGTCGGCATCGACAAGTCGGGCATCCCGACCGACATCGGCTCGACGGCGCACGCCTCGGACTTCTGCTACACGACCAGCCATGACTTCCTGTCCTGCTGGACGACGCTCTACTCAATCGATTTCTACGAGAAGATGGGCCATTACGCCCGCATCGGCGGCCTTGAGGTCGCCCGCGTCGGCGACGACAGCCGCATGGACGAGATCAAGCGCAAGATCGCCTCGGCCAAATCCTTCGGCACGCGCGCCCGGCTGATCGAGCCGGCCGAGATCAAGGAAAAATTCCCGCTGATCGAAGAATCGATGGTGCAGGGCGGCCTGTGGGATCCGGATGCCGGCCTGGTCATTCCGCGTTCGCAGACGGTCGCCGGCAAGCTGGTCGACCAGGCGGAAGCGTCGGGCAAGCTCAAATCCTTCGCCAACACGCCGGCGAAATCCCTCATCGTCGAAGAGGGCCGCATCAAGGGCGTCGTCACCGACCGCGGCACGATCATGGCCGACTATGTCGTCGTCTGCGCCGGCATATGGGGCCGGCTGATCGCGGAAATGGTCGGCGAGGACCTGCCGGTGATGCCGATCGACCACCCGCTGACCTTCTTCGGCCCCTACACCGAGTTTGCCGGCACCGGCAAGGAGATCGGCTGGCCGCTGCTGCGCGACCAGGGCAATTCGGCCTATATGCGCGACACCGGCGATCCCAAGACCGCCGAGGGCGGCCAGATCGAATGGGGCTATTACGAGGAGACCAATCCGCGTCTCTGCCATCCGCGCGACCTGCTGGAAAAGGACCAGGCGCGGCTGTCGCCGTCGCAGCGCGACCTCGACATGGAGCAGATCATCGGGCCGCTCGAACGCGCCATGGAACTGACGCCGATCCTCGGCGAGCTCGGTTACAACGAAAGCCATTCCTTCAACGGCCTGCTGCAGGTGACCGCCGATGGCGGTCCGTCGATGGGCGAGAGCCAGAAGGTCAGGGGTCTCTGGTACGCCGTCGCCATCTGGGTCAAGGACGGCCCCGGCATGGGCAAGCTGATCGCCGACTGGATGACCGACGGCCGCACGGAAATCGACCACCACGCCATCGACTATGCGCGCTTCTATCCGCACCAGACGAAAGAGCAGTTCATCTGGGATCGCTGCACCGAAACGGCGATGAAGGTCTACAATCCGGCAGTGCATCCGCGTGAGCCCTTCTCCAAGGGCCGCAACATCCGCCGCTCGCCGTTCTGGGAGCGCGAGAAAGAACTTGGCGGCTACTTCATGGAACTCGGCGGCTGGGAGCGCGCGCATGGCTACGCCGCCAACGAGCATCTGCTGGAGAAGTATGGCAACCGGGTTCCCGTGCGTGAGAACGAGTGGGACAACCGCCATTTCTGGCGGGTGTCCAATGCCGAGCACCTGGCGATGAGCGAGGATTGCGGCATCGTCAACCTGTCGCATTTCTCCATGTATGACATTGAGGGACCCGACCATGTCGCGCTGCTGGAATGGCTCTGCGCGGCCAAGGTCGGCGGCGACAACAACATCGGGAAGGGCATTTACACCCACTTCCTCGACGAGGAAGGCATGGTGCGCGCCGACTTCACGGTGATCCGCATGGCCGATCGCTGCCGTCTGATCGACGGCGCCGATGCCGGCCCGCGCGATTTCCGCTACATGCAGCGCACCGCGCAGGACAAAGGCTTTGACGTCACCATCACCGACGTGACGGAAAAATACGTCACCATCGGCATCTGGGGTCCGAACGCACGGGCCACGCTGCAGAAGGTGGTCGAGAATCCGGACGGCCTGTCGCCCGAGAACTTCCCGTTCGCGGCGATCAAGCCGGTCAGGATCGGCGGCAAGGATGTCACCGCCTTCCGCATCTCCTATGTCGGCGAACAGGGTTGGGAGCTGCATATGCGCTACGAAGACGGCCTCGCCGTCTGGGATGCGCTGCGCTCGACCGGCGTGATGCCGTTCGGCGTCGAGACCTATGCCAACACGCGCCGCATGGAAAAGAGCCTGCGTCTGCAGAACGCCGACCTCCTGACCGAGTACAATCTGCTGGAAGCCGATCTCGCGCGTCCGAAGGTCAAGGAGAATGATTTCTGCGGCAAGGCGAAACATGTCGAATATCGCGCCCGCGAGCATCAGCCGGCGATCCTGTGCACGCTGGTGATGACCGAGAATGTCGATTCGAAGGGTGTTGCCCGCTATCCCGTCGGCACGATGCCGGTGATGGACCCGAAGACGGGCGAGACGCTGGTCGACGAACTCGGCCGCCGGTCCTTCACGACGTCGATGGCCTATGGGCCGACCATCGGCAAGAATATCGGCCTCGCCTATCTGCCCTGGGCCCAAGCCCAGGAAGGCCGCAAGCTCGCCATCGAATATTTCGGCGAGACCTATCCGGTCGAGGTCGCGGCCGTCGGCTACAAGCCGCTCTACGATCCGGAGAATTTGAAGCCGCGAAGCTGATCCCCAGCATAGAATCGGCGTAGGCAGAATCCTGAATGCAGAGCCCGGCCCATGGCCGGGCTTTTTTCTTTGTCAGCCGCCGATTCTCGCTTACCTTGGGGTATGTCTGCATTTCCGCACGCAAGACATTTCCTTTCAGGCAGCGCCGCGCTGGCGCTGGGGCTCTGGCTGACGCCGCCGGTTGAGGCAGCCGAGCCGGTCGATGTCGAGCTGGTGCTGGCGGTCGACGTGTCGCTGTCGATGTCGCCGGGCGAACTTGAAATCCAGCGTCACGGCTATGCGGCTGCGCTGACGCACGACAATGTGCTGCAGGCCATCGCCGACGGCGCCTATGGCAAGGTCGCCGTCACCTATGTCGAATGGGCGGGCGCGACCACGCAGGTGGTCGTCGTGCCGTGGACGGTGATCGCCAGCCGCGCCGATGCCGAGCGGGTGGCGGCGCAGCTTTCCGCCCATCCGCCGGCCAGCGCCCGGCGAACCTCGATTTCAGGCGCGCTGGAGTTCGGCAGCGATCTTTTTGCGGAGAGCGGCTTCCAGGGGACAAAGCGCGTCATCGATATTTCCGGCGACGGCCCCAACAACCAGGGCGCGCCAGTCGACGTCGCCCGCGACGCGGTGGTCAAGCAAGGTATCATCATCAATGGCCTGCCGCTGATGACGCGCGGCAGCGGGTTTGGCGGCTATGACGTCAACAATCTCGACCGCTACTACAGCGACTGTGTCATCGGCGGCCCCGGCGCCTTCATGATCCCGGTCAATGACTGGACGCAGTTTCCCGAAGCGATCCGCCGCAAGCTCGTGCTGGAACTGGCCGGCCCCGCTTCGCCGCAATGGGCGAGCGAAGAGGCCGTGCATCTACAGGTGGTGCTGGCGCAGGACCGCCCCTCCGACTGCCAGGTCGGCGAAAAAATGTGGCGCGACCGCAGCTGGATGTTCGACGCCCGCTGACCAGGCTGCGCTTTCGTCGTCCGCAGCCAGTCGCCTCCGCAGACATCGCCGATTGCGGCTCCATCGTACACGTTCCTGTTCATTGACAAGCAGAATAGCGTCTGTGAACACTTCGCCATCCAACACAATAAGAAGGGGAACCGACATGAACAGGATCACCAAACTTGCCGCGGCATTGACCCTTGCGGCAGGCTTTTCAGCTCCGGCCATGGCTGCCACCTCAGTCACCATCGGCATCAGTGGCTGGACCGGCTTTGCGCCGCTGACACTCGCCAAGCAGGCGGGCATTTTTGAAAAGCATGGCCTCGACGTCACCTTGAAGAAGGTGCCGCAGGCGAGCCGCCCGCTCGCCATCGCCAGCGGCGATCTGCAATGCGCCGCCACCACGGTCGAAACCTGGCTGGTGTGGAACGCCAGCGGCGTCACCACCAAGCAGATTTTCCAGCTCGACAAATCCTATGGCGCCGACGGCATTGTCGTGCGCAACGACATCAAGACCGTCGCCGATCTCAAGGGCAAGAATGTCGCGTCCTCGGCGCCGGGAACTTCGCCCTATTTCATGTTGGCTTGGGTGCTGAACAAGAACGGCCTGTCGACCAAGGACGTGACAGTCGTCAACTTGGAGCCGGATGCGGCAGCGCAGGCCTTCCTCGCCGGGCAGAACGATGCCGCCGTCACCTATGAGCCGTTCATCTCGGCGGTGCGCGACAAGGCCGACCAGGGCCACATATTGGCGACGACACTCGATTATCCGATGGTGCTCGATACGGTCGGCTGCACGCCTGAATTCCTGACGGCCAACCCCGATGCAGCCAAGGGGCTGGCCGACAGCTATTTCGAGGCACTCGACCTGATCAAGAAGGATCCGCAGAAATCCTACGAGATCATGGGCGCCGACGTAAAACAGTCGGCCAAGGAATTCGAGGATTCGGCGAAGTATCTGAAATGGGCCGACAAGGCTGAGAACAAGCAGTTCTTCACCAAGGAATTCCAGGATTTTTCCAAGACGGCCGGCGAACTCCTGCTGCAGATGGGGCTGATCAAGGAGGCGCCGGATGTCGCCACGCTGGCCGACACCAGCGCGGTGTCGAACTGACAGTCCGGCCTTTGACTGTTGCGCGGCGCCGCCTGGCGCCGCCGCCTTCTCCTGGACAAAGCACGATTTGAGCATGGGGGACCATTGAAGATGGCGACGATTCGATGATGCGCCCCTTGCATCCGGTGTCGCCGGGCCTTCGCACCGTGCTCGGCATTTCCTTCTTCGTGCTGTTCGTCGCCTTCTGGGCGTGGATCACGTTTGGCGGTCACGTCAACCGCATCTTCCTCGCCGATCCGCTGTCGATGCTGAGGGATGGCTGGCGGCTGCTGGTCGAAGACCGTTTCTGGCTCGACATACTGATTACCATCTGGCGGGTGTTCGGCGGCTTTGTGCTGGCGTCGCTCGTCGCGGTGCCGATCGGTATTGCCATGGGCGCCTGGAAGCCGGTGGAGGCGTTTCTGGAACCGTTCGTCTCCTTTGCCCGCTATTTGCCGGCCTCGGCCTTCATTCCGCTGCTCATCCTGTGGGCCGGCATCGGCGAGCTGGAAAAACTGCTCGTCATCTTCGTCGGTTCGGTGTTCCAGATCATCCTGATCATCGCGGTCAAGGTTGGCTCCACGCGGCGCGATCTGGTCGAGGCTGCCTATACGCTGGGCTCGACCAACAACGGCATCGTGCGGCGTGTGATCCTGCCGGCCAATGCGCCCGAGATTGCCGAGACGCTGCGGCTGGTGCTCGGCTGGGCGTGGACGTACGTCATCGTCGCCGAGCTGATCGGCTCGTCGTCCGGCATCGGCTACATGATCATCAACAGCCAGTCTCGGCTGGCGACCGGGCAGATCATCTTTGGCATCATCGTCATCGGGCTGATCGGACTGTTGTCCGATTTCGCCTTCAAGGCGCTCAACCGCTGGCTCTTTCCGTGGAGCCTGGCATGAGCAAGCTTTTGATCGAAGGCGTCTCCCGCACCTTCGCCGGCGTGCGCGGCGGGCAGCCGGTCAAGGCGCTGATGCCGGTCGACCTGACGGTCGCCGCCAACGACTTCATCACCATCCTGGGACCGTCGGGCTGCGGAAAGTCGACGCTGCTCAGGATCGTCGCCGGACTTGAAGCGCCCAGCGAAGGCCGTGTGCTGCTCGACGGCAAGGCGGTGACAAGGCCCGGCCCGGATCGCGGCATGGTGTTCCAGTCCTACACGCTGTTTCCCTGGTTGACGGTGGCACAGAATATCGCCTTTGGCCTGCACGAGCGGAAATTGGCCGAGCGGGAGCGGGCCGAAATCGTCGCCTCCTATGTAGATCTCGTTGGGCTGAAAGGCTTCGAGAACCACTGGCCAAAACAGCTTTCCGGCGGCATGCAGCAGCGCACCGCGATCGCCCGGGCGCTGGCCAATGATCCCGAGATCCTGTTACTGGACGAGCCGTTCGGCGCGCTCGACAACCAGACCCGCGGGTTGATGCAGGAGCTTTTGCTCGGCATCTGGGAGCGGCGCAAGAAGACGGTGCTGTTCGTTACCCACGACATCGAAGAGGCGATCTTCATGGCCTCGCGGGTGATCGTGATGAGCGCGCGGCCCGGCCGCATCAAGTCCGATGTCGCCGTCGACCTGCCGCACCCGCGCCATTACACGCTGAAGACCAGCCCGGAATTTTCGGTGCTCAAGGCGCGGCTCACAGAGGATATCCGCGTCGAGGCGATGCGCACGGCCGAGGTGCAACCGGCCGGGGCCTGATCCTTTCGGATCAGGCGGCCAAAAGCTGCTTGCGGTCGACGCGCTCCTGCTGCGGCGAGCGGGCGTAGAGTTCGCGGTAGCATTTCGAGAAATGCGAGGCCGAGACGAAGCCGCAGGCGACGGCAACCTCGACTACCGGCATTGACGACTGAATTAGCAGATGCCGGGCGCGGTCGAGGCGGATCTCGAGATAGTAGCGGGCAGGGGAGCGCCCCATCTCGGTGCGGAACAGGCGCTCGATCTGACGGCGCGACAGGTCGACATGGTCGGCGATCTCGATCAGCGACAGCGGCTCGGAGAGGTTGCCTTCCATCAGTTCGATGATGGTCAGCACCTTGGAATTCTGCACGCCGAGGCGGGCGCGCAGCGGCAGGCGCTGGCGATCGGTCGGGCTGCGCACGCGGTCGGTCAGCACCTGCTCGCAGACACGGTTGACCAGATTGTCGTCGAAATCGTCGCCGATCAGCTTCAGCATCATGTCGAGGGCTGCGGTGCCACCGGCACAGGTGTAAATGTTCTGGTCGATTTCGAAGAGGTCGGCAAAAACGTTGGCTTTCGGGAAGGCTTCGGAGAAGCCCGGCAGGTTTTCCCAATGGATGGCGCAGCGCTTGTTGGAGAGCAGGCCGGCGGCGGCAAGGATATGCGCGCCGGTGCACAGGCCGCCGACGGCGACGCCTCTGTTGTACTCCTCGCGCAGCCAGGCGAAGGCCGACCTGTTCTGGTACCGCTCGACATTCATGCCGCTGCAGACGATGGCCATATTCGGCCGATCCGGCCCTGCCATTTTCTTGCGCTCTTCCTCGAGCGAGGTGTCGACGGCACATTCGACGCCGTTGGAGGCGCGCACCGGCTTGCCGTCAATGCTGGCGAGGCGCCAGCGATAGGCCTCATAGCCAAGCATGCGGTTGGCCGAGCGCAGCGGGTCGAGCGCCGTCGCAAAGGCGATCATAGTGAAGTCGGGGATGAGGAAGAATACAAACGATCGTTTGACCGGATGCTTTACGGCGTTCAAGGGAACCTCACGCAGCCATGGCGCGAACAGGATGTCGCGAACAGCATAGCGACATCAGGAAAAACCATTCCTGTCAATCGGCTAGAAGGCCAAGCGGCAACTAAATTTGCGACATGGGTCGCAAATGGGCAATGGTCCGGCACGATGGGCAGGGGCTGCCGCCGGATTGAGCATCGCTATCCGGCAACATCGGCGTAAGAACGAAAAACGCCGCCTCGGTCAAACCGAAGCGGCGCTGTTATCGGCTGTCGCCAGGGGCAGGGAAGCGCGGCGCGGTAGCCGTTATCTCAGGCGACGAAGCCGAGGCGCACCGCATTCATGGCGCCGGTCTGGCCGGGCATGGTGTTGGCAAGGCGCTGGCGCTCGAGAGCGGTCGTCAGGTTCATTTCGCGGCGGGCAAAGAGGCGGGCAAAAAGCTTCATCATCATCTCCTATCGGTTGCTCAGACGGGTCGCCTTCGCTTGATGGAGTGGGGCAGCTCGTTTGCTGGGGCTGATATAGGCTTGCGTGAGGGAAAACTAAATCGCAAATGCGAAGCGCTAGATCAGAAAAGCGACATCGATTGCGACATTTTTGTGCATGATGCTCAGAATTTATGTTTACTTACAACATTTTAACCGCGACGCTCAAGCGCTATGCAACTTGCACATAAGCGGCATGCAATGGCCGCATGGCTCTAAAAAGTCGTTTGAGTGCAAATAATTTTCAGCAAGGCTGGTGCTAAAATAGAGAAGACCTGCCGGGCTGGTGCGCGCGGCAGGCCTTCAGCACATGGTACACAATTGTTTACTTTGCTCCAGCCCAGGATCCGACGCCGTGGCGTGCACCGGTCTTGGTGTCGGCAGCTTCAGGCCAGCCGATATCCTTCTGCAGTTCGATCGGCAGCGAGCGGATCGCACGTTCGGTCTGGAAGCGGGCGCGGGCTGCGGTGAACTCGGTCGCAAGCCGACCGATGGATGACAGGATAGACATCTCATTCTCCTTGGTTGTGGCACGTCCCGCATGAACGCGTTTCGTCGCCGGGATATTCCGCATCGAATGCAGTTTCGTGTCAGGATGTTTCGAGGCGATGACACGTCCTGCCTTCGATGGAGTTGACTATCCTCCCAATCTGATGTTCAATCAAACGAAATGGAATGATGCTTCACATCAGAAAAATTGAAGGTCGGTCCCGATGAACGCCCCACTCAATCATCCGCTGCCGCTGCTCGATCTCGACGTTTTGCGCACCTTTGTGGCCATTGCCGAGACCGGCAGCTTCACCACCGCGGCCAATGCGGTGTTTCGCACGCCGTCGGCGGTCTCTATGCAGATCAAGAAGCTCGAGGACATTCTCGGCCGTTCCGTCTTTGCCCGCGATGCGCGCTCGGTGACGCTGACCACCGATGGCGAGATGCTGCTTGGCTATGCCCGCCGGCTTTTGTCGATCAACCGCGAAGTGGTGTCGAAGTTCATCATCCCCGAGATCGTCGGCGTGGTGCGGCTCGGCTCGCCGGACGACTATGGCGAGCGCGTGCTGCCGCATGTCTTGAAGCGCTTCGCGCAGTCGCATCCGTCGATCGCCGTCGACGTAACCATTGACCAGAGCAGCAATCTGCGCCGGCGCATGGATGACCGCGCGCTCGACATCACGCTGCTAACCAATTCCTACAAGACCAGCGCGCTCGGCGCCGAAGTGCTGTTGACCGAGCCGATCGTCTGGGCTGGCGCCAAGGGCGGCTGCGCGCATCTGCGCGAGCCATTGCCGGTGTCGCTATGGGAAGAGGGCTGCGCCTGGCGGGCCGGCGCGCTCGAAGCTCTCGGTCGCGAGGGCCGCAACTACCGCATCGCCTATATGAGTGCGCACACCGCCGGCCAGCGCGCCGCCATCATGTCGGATCTCGCGGTGGCGCCGCTGCCGAAGTCGTTCCTCGGCAACGACATGGTCGAGCTTTGCCCGAAGGACGGCATGCCTGACATCGGCACCTACAATCTGGCGATGGTTGTGGCGCCTGACGCCAGCGCGCCGGTCAAGGCGGTCGCCGACCATATACGCGCGACGTTCGAACTGTTCCGCGAGACCGGCAAGTTCTGATCGTTCTTTGTCGGACGCAACTGCGCAAGGGAAAGCGCTACACACTTTTCCTGGAGTTGCGCTATTCCGCTGCTTCCGCAGGGCGCGCCGCGAAGGCGGTTCGCGCTCTGCGCCGCGCATTTGCGCGCCGCTTGGTGGGCTCACCGGCGAGGAAAATGACGATGCTGTCCCTGGCGCGCCGCGTTTCCGGCATCTCGATCAGCGGCCAGACGTGGAACATGCCTTCCTCGTAGACCACGTCGATATCGACGCCGGCGGCACGCGCTTTTTCGGCAAAGATCAGATTGTCGGGGCTGAGCAGATCGCGCGAGCCGGCCAGCAGCAGCGTCTTCGGCAACACCGAGAGATCGCCGTAGAGCGGGCTGATGTGCCAGTCGCGGCTGTCGATGCCGGCGCTGTACATCCGGATCGCTTCCAGGCCGCCCGGAATGCCCAGCCACGGATCGTTGCGCTCTGCCTCGAAGACCTCGGGATTGGCGAGCGACATGTCGAGCCCGGGCGAGATCAGCACATGGAGCGACGGCAGGGGCAGGCCTTCCTCGGCCGCCATCATGGTCAGCACCACGGCCATGTTGCCGCCGGCGGAATCGCCCATGAAAACGATATCTTCGGCGTCCGTCTCATCCAGCATCTGACGGTAGACGTCGCCGACCATGCCGAACATGGCGTGGAAATCGTGTTCGGGCGCGATGGGGTAGATCGGCACGGTGATGCCGAAACCCAACCGCTCCGCCATCTCGGCGATCAGCCCCCAATGATAGGAGGTGATCTGGAAGACATAGGCGCCGCCATGCATGTAGAGGATGCGCCTGCGCTCGCCGGCCTTCGGCGCGATCTCGTAGACGGGGAAGCTATCGACGCTCCGCTCGGTGATATGGAGACGCTCACGCAGCAACGCCGGCGGATGATGGTCCTCGGTCTTGCGCGCATAGGCGATCCAGCGCTGCAGGTTTTCCGGGCTGGCAAATGCCTTCTTGCGGCTATGCCGAAGAATGAAGGAAACGAGATGGCTTTTGAAACTGGGCATTCGAATACACAGGCTCGGCCGCAGCCGACTAAGAGAATTTCCCCACTACCCCGAAGATCGTACCTCCAGCCGAAATGTCAAGATTTTGGCCCAACGCAACACGGTTGTTTGATCAACCGAGTTTGCGGTTTTCCGGCAAACGGTCTCAGCGCCGAGGCAGCAGCGCAGCGCGCAGCTTGATGTCGGTGATCGCCGGGACCACACGGCGGTCCCGGCGCTTGGCCAGCAATTTGCACTTGTCGGCGAAGGTCATCAGCGTCCCGAGCCCAGGATCAGGCGCGTCAGATTGGCCTGAGCGTCGATGCGCGGCGACACGGGCCAGCCGATGTCCTTCTGCACTTCGGGCGGCAGGCTGTTCATGGCACGCACGGACTGGGCATGCTTGATGGCCGCGCGAAAACGGCCGAGGGTCTCGAACATCGTTATCTCCTTTGAAGCGTTGTGACGGCGCAATAGTCCGGCCCGCCTTTCGGTGTCCGTTAAATGCTTCACGTCTGTATCGGGTGGATTGCGCGAAAACAGCGCTTCGGTTTCCAGATCGGGGCGATCTGGAAACATTTGCATACAAATGAAATTATAAAGAATTCGCCAGCCTTGGCGGCCGGCCTATTCCCGACTGCGCCTGGCCGCGTGGCCTTCGCGCGAACGCCGGCGCGGTGCAGCGTCACCGGCGACGCCATCCTCGCTTACCGTCTTGCGCGGCGGCAATTTCACCGCCGCCGACAGTTTCGGGAACGGATCGACCTTGTTCGGCAGCGCCATGGCATAGACGAAATGCTCCTGGAATTTCGGCTCGAGCGCGGTCTCGATCTTCTCGATATGGCTGACCGTGTCCTCGATCTCGCGGCGATAGCCGCGATTGAGCAGCGCCATGCGGGCGCCGGCGCCGGCGGCGTTGCCGACGGCTGACACCTTGTCGAGGTCGCAATCCGGGATCAGGCCAAGCACCATGGCGTATTTCGGATCGATGAAGGAACCGAAGGCGCCGGCGAAATGGATACGGTCGACCTGCTCGGTGTTCTGCTTTTCCATCAGAAGCTTGGTGCCGGCATAGAGTGCTGCCTTGGCAAGCTGGATGGCGCGCACGTCGGTCTGGGTGATGGTGATCTTGGGTTCGCCTTCCTTCAGCACATAGGAGAAGGTGCGGCCATTGGCGGTGACGCGTGGCGACCGGGCGGCAAGGGAGCCATCGACAACGCCGTCCTCGGAGATGATGCCGGCGAGGTACATCTCGGCTACGATCTCGATGATGCCGGAGCCACAGATGCCGGTGACGCCGGTTGCCTGCACGCTGTCGAGGAAGCCTGGTTCGTCGGACCAGAGTTCAGAGCCGATGACGCGGTATTTTGGTTCCAGCGTGTCGGGATCAATGCGCACGCGCTCGATGGCACCGGGGGCGGCGCGCTGGCCGCCGGAGATTTCAGCGCCCTCAAAGGCCGGACCAGTGGGCGAGGACGCCGCGACAACGCGCGTGCGGTTGCCGAGCACGATCTCGGCATTGGTACCGACGTCGACGATCAGCATCATCTCGTCCTGGCGGTGCGGGCCTTCCGACAAAGTCACGGCCGCGGCGTCAGCGCCGACATGGCCGGCGATGCAAGGCAGCATGTAAAGGCGGGCGCCCTGGTTGAGCTTCAGCCCGATATCGGCAGCCTTTATGCGCACGGCACCCGAAACGGCTAGCGCGAAGGGAGCGCCGCCGAGCTCGGTCGGATCGATGCCGAGGAACAGATGGTGCATAATCGGATTGCCGACGAACACCGAATCCAGGATGTCGTTGCGCTGGACGTTGCCTTCGGCACAGACCTTGTCGACGAGGCCGGAGATCGCCTCGCGCACCGCGACCGTCATGCCTTCGCGGCCGTCAGGGTTCATCATCACATAGGAGACGCGGCTCATCAGATCCTCGCCGAAGCGGATCTGCGGATTGGATGTGCCCGAGGAAGCAGCGACGCGGCCTGACAGCAGCGACACAAGGTGCATGGCAATGGTGGTCGAGCCGATGTCGCAGGCCAGCCCATAGGCCTCGTTCTTGAGGCCGGGCCACAGCGCGATGACGCGGGCGATGTCGCTCTCGGCATCCTTGTGGATGGCGGCGGTCGCGGTCCAGTTGCCCTTCCGCAGAATGCCTTGCACCTGCGGCATCAGGTAGAAATCGAATTCGAGGTTTTTGAAGCCCCAATCCTTCATCAAGGCGATCTTCAGGCGGTCGAGATCCCCGAGCGGCTTGTGCATGTCGGGCTCTTCGATCTCGACATAGCACATGCGGATCGCCGCATCGCGGGCGATGACCCTGGTGTCGGCATCCTTGCGGATGGTCTGCGCATTGATGACAGTGTCCTGCGGCACGTCAATGACGAGGTCGCCGAGGATCTGCGCCGAGCAGGAGAGGCGGCGCCGCTCGGGCAGGCCGCGCACGCGCTCGTAGCGCTCTTCCTTGGCGCCCTTGGGCGAGATGTGGTCGTTGGACGAGACGATCTTGTGCTTGGCGAAATTGCCTTCCTGCACCTCGATCTGGCAGCGTCCGCAGGTGGCGCGGCCACCGCAGACGCTTTCGACATAGACGCCAAGCTGGCGCGCGGCATCGAGCACCGGCGTGCCGACCGGAAACCGCCCGCGCTTGCCCGACGGCATGAACAGCACGAGCGGATCGGTGATGTTGGCAGGCGAGTTCACGATTGCGCGCTTATCCCCTGGCCATGCGGGCTTCACGGCCGCCGCGCCGGCGGCCACCATTGCCGCCAGCTTCGCCCGGAGCGTTGACCGCCACGGGCGCGGCAACCGCCTGGCCACCTTCGGCCGGCTTGTAGTCCTTGTAGGTCCTGATCCAGTTGGTGCAGTTCTCGTCGGTGCCGTTGAGCACATTGGCGCCGCGCACGGCTTCCATTTCCTGCGGCCGCACCGGGTTCATGATCGCCGAGGTCATGCCGGCGCCGATCACCATCGGGATGAAGGCGGCGTTGATGCCGTGGCGGTGCGGCAGGCCGAACGAGATGTTGGAGAGGCCGCAGGTGGTGTTGACCTTGAGCTCTTCGCGCAGGCGACGTAGCAGCGCAAACACCTGGCGGCCGGCATCGCCCAGCGCGCCGATCGGCATCACCAGCGGATCGACGACGACGTCATGCGCCGGAATGCCATGGTCGGCGCAGCGCTCGACGATCTTCTTGGCCACGGCAAAGCGCACATCCGGATCCATCGAAATGCCGGTCTCGTCATTGGAGATGGCGACGACCGGCACATTGTATTTCTTGACCAGCGGCAGGATGGCTTCGAGCTTTTCTTCCTCGCCGGTGACGGAGTTGACCAGCGGGCGGCCCTTGGCCACCTTGAGAGCTGCCTCGATGGCGGCAGTGACAGAGCTATCGATCGACAGCGGCAAATCGACCAGCCCCTGGACGATCTCAAGTGTTTGCACGAGGAGGCCCGGTTCAGTTTCGTTCGGGTTGACCGAGGTGACGCCGGCATTGACGTCGAGCATGGTGGCGCCGCAGGCGGCCTGTTCCAGTGCGTCCTTGATGACGGTCTCGAAATTGCCGGCGATCATCTCGGCGGCCAGCTTCTTGCGGCCGGTCGGGTTGATGCGCTCACCAATCACGCAAAAGGGCTGGTCGAAGCCGATGATGATCTCTCGTGTCGCCGAGGCGACGATGGTCCGGGTCATGAAGTCTCTCCGCCTGATATAAAGTGCTTCTTTATATCGTCTCTGGTTTCGTTCCAGGTCTGGTGCTTGGCCGCTTAGTGCGCGGTCTTTACCATGTCCACCTGCGTTTCGGTAATCTCGTCATGCAATATGTGTTCGAGCCGGTCGGCGACCATCTGGTCGTCGTGGCGGATCTCACGTTTCCACGGCTGGCGGCCTTTCAGCACGCCCGATTCATCGACGATCTCGGCGACATATTCCTCCTGGCGGTAGGCCATCACATGGATGCCGGAGACGCCTGGGATTTCCTTCACCTCATTGATGATGTCGGTGCAGAGCTGTTTGCCTTCCTTCTTCTGGTCCTGCGCGCCTTCCAGCCGCTTGATGATCGCGTCCGGGATATGGATGCCCGGCACGTTGGAGCGGATCCATTTGGCCGTCTTGGCCGAGGCCAGCGGGCCGACGCCGCACAGGATGAAGACCTTTTCGGTGTGGCCGAGATCGCGCGCCTTCTGCATGAAGGTTTTGAACATCGGCACGTCGAAGCAGTACTGCGTCTGCACGAACTGCGCGCCGGCGGCGATCTTCTTGCCGAGGTGAATCGGACGGAAGTCGAAGGGCGGCGCGAAGGGATTGACGGCGGCGCCGAGGAAAATCTGCGGCGGTGTCGTCAGCTTGCGGCCGGACAGGAACTTGCCGTTGTCGCGCATGATGCGGCAGGTTTCGAGCAGCGACATGGAATCGAGATCGAACACGGGCTTGGCGCCGGGCTGGTCGCCGGCCTGCACGCCGTCGCCGGTGAGGCACAGCATGTTGGCCACGCCCATCGCAGCCCCACCCAGCACGTCGCCCTGGATGGCGATGCGGTTCCTGTCGCGGCAGGCGATCTGCATGATCGGGGCATAGCCCATGCGGGTCAAAAGCGCGCAGATGCCGACCGACGACATGTGGCAGTTGGCGCCCGACGCATCGACCGCGTTGATGGCATCGACCCAGCCGTCGAAGATCTTGGCCCGGTTATAGACGTCTTCCGGATCGGCGCTGTCGGGCGGGTTGAGCTCGGTGGTGACAGCGAATTCGCCGCGCCGCAGCACGCGCTCCAGCCGGCCGCGTGAGGAGTGGCCGGGCAGGGGATCGAGCGGCAGATGGATGCCGGCCGGGTTCTCGTCGCGCTGGCGGGCGATCATGCGGCGGCTCCCGTCCTGGCATTGGCCGCGGCCTCGCGGGCTGCTGCCGACTGCGCCGTCACCCGCAGCCAGGCCGATGTTTCGCGCAGCGACTGGTCGACCGGCTTCTGCACGGTCAGGATCTTGTCGCCATGCTCCATGTTCTGCGAGCCTTCCCAGGCCTTGACCCAGACGCAAGGCATATCGGGCTCGACCTCGCAATTGCCGTTGGCGCGCACGCCGCCGCAAGGGCCGTTGCGCAGCTGCTTGGGGCAATTCATCGGGCACGACATGCCGGTCGAGGACAGGATGCACTGGCCGCACATGCGGCAGTCGAACATGAAGCCTTTGACGCGCTTTTCAACGAACTTGATCGGCGCCTCGACGCGTCCGTAGCCAAGGCCTTTCCACAAAGGATGGAGAAGCAGGAACATGTCGGCGAACCGAGAGTAGAACCATTCGAGGAGGCGCGAATGGCGGATCGACCACAGCCTGACGGCAAACGAGCGCTGCACGCGCCGCTGCGGCGACACGTCGGCCGGCTTGTAGTCGGATTTCGGCGCTGCCTTCTTGACCAGAGTGGCCTGGGTAACCGTCTGGATTTCCCTTTGGCCGTCTTTGCCAGGAACAGTTTCAGACATTTTCTTTCCCACCCGCCTTGACCAGAGCGACCAGCCGCTCGCGGTCGTATTTCGCATCGAGTTGCTGAAAGGCCTTCTCGACTTCGGCTTCGAGATCGTCGCCGACCGGAACCGGTTCGGCCTTGCGCCATTCGGCGAGGTAGTCGTCGGTGCCGCCGGCGCCGGTGCGCATGGCGCACATGTCGATCGCCTCGGTGAAGCGCAGCGGCAGTTCGCGCTTGGCGTTCTGCCGGCCCTTCTTGACGATGACCTGGGCAGGGATGTCGCGCCAGTAGACGACAATCAGATCGGCCATGAAACTCTCACTCCCGTAGAACGCCGTGCGTCCAGTTGGACGCACAAAGGACGCTCTACCGCTTTATTCAGCAGTGTCGAGCATTGCCGCATGCGCCATGAGGCTGCTTGTTATGGGACGACGCGCGCGCATTCAAAAACGACGCTATTGGAAGTCGCAAAAAGAAAGGCGAGATTCGCAGGCGAAACCCGGCTACCACACGCGCCTGGTGAGGCCGGTCCAGAGGTAGAACCAGATGGTCGGGTGGTACCACTGTCTCGACGGCAGGTCCGGCTCGATCGTCGTCAGTCTGCCCGTCAGTGCATCGCGGACCGCCTCGACGCAGATGTCGCGCGAGAACGCCGCCTGGCGTAGCGCATAGCTCGAAATTGTGTCGCCGGGCTTGGGCCTGCCGCGCGCCTGTTTCAGCACGCCGCCGGTGTCGACGCCGGCATCCACCAGATGCACGGTGGTGCCGAAATTTTCGGGATCACCGGAAGCCAGCGCCCAGTAGCCGCCATTCATGCCGCGATATTTCGGCGCGATGCCGGCGTGGTAGTTGAGCACCGGGCACGGCATTTGCGCCAGCGTCTGCCTCGACAGCAGCCGGCAGCCGGCGAGCAGCACCACACCCGGGCGGATGTCGGCGATCGCCTGCAGGCAATCGGCTGCGTCGGCCGAGGAGACGTGGATGATCTTTTGTCCCGGTTTCGGCTCGGTCCGCAATTTCTGTTCGGCAATCAGCCGCTCGGCATGGCCGGCGAAAAAGCGCTTGCCGAGCCTGGTCAGCACCATCGTGCCGAGCTGGCCGATTGCTAGAAGCCAGCCCTGGCGGCGGGCGCGGCCAAGCAGCAATTGCTTTTTGGATTCAGGGCTTTCGAGGATGACGCTGACAGGGCCGAGCTGGTCGGCGACGGCGTTGACGATGGCCCAGATGTGCGGCCCGCCTTCGGTGACAACGACGATTGCAGCACTGTTCTTATCAGCTGAAGCCATGGTGCGCCTTCCTGCCGGCGCGCATCCATTTGTACCGCGCTGCCCGGCGCAATTCTGTGCCGGGCGGGGTTAAATCTTGATGACCGCGGGTGTGAGAGACCAACAGCTCAGCGCTTCAATTCCATGATGTCGAGATGCGATTCGTAGTAGGGCGCCGGGAATTCGATGCGCCATTCAGTGGCGCTGTTGCGGAAGGCGTAGCCGATCTGGTCGCTTTCAGGGCCGCTGCCATAGGGTTTTGGCTTGTTGTCATTGACATAGCCGGAGCCGAGATAGATTGCGCGTTTCTCGCTATCATCGAAGAAGCGGCCAGTTGTGCGCTGAGAGCCGCTGATCTTTTCCAGCCGCCAGCCGGAGCCGTCGTCGCTCACCTTGCATTTGAACCAACCGTAGATGACCAACGGGCTGATGCCGCCGACCTTGATGGTGCGGCATTGCCAGTTGCCGGTCAGGTCCTTGTCGGAAAAGGCCACCAGTGGCTTTGCCAGCAATGCGTCGAGTTGACTGACCTCTGCGGGTTCTCCGGCTTTTGCCTCGGCCAGGGCCGCCTTGCGGGTCTCGCCATATTTGTCGAGGCGCACCTTGTCGACCGGCGTGATGATCTTCTGCACCTCGCCGTCGGCGTGAGCGGGCAGGACGAGGCAGAGGAGGCCAAGGGCGGCGAGCAGGAGGCGTGGGGTCATCGGGACGTTTCCGTGTTCGGATGGCTGAATCAGGCTGTTGCTTTTGGCGCACAACTTACCCATTCAGGGCGGCCTGTCATCTGCTCTCGACGGTGTCGCGGCTCAAGAATTTCTTCAGGCGTGGGCGGCGGCCTGCGCCAGCTCGACCGTCAGGTCGCCATAGCCGGTGGCGCGGCGCTCATAGACGAGACCGAGCAGCTTGGCGGCCTTCTCGGCGACCTTGTCGAGTTCGGGATCGTCGGTCTGGGCGATGTAGATCAGTTTCTCGTAGTTGCCGAAATAGTCCTTGATCAGCTCCGGATGCTTGTCGAGGCCAAGCGGCTTCATGAAGAAGGCATCGAACTGGCGGCACAGGAAATCGGTCATATAGAACGACATCATGTCGTCGTCGGCGACCTTCGCATAGGCATCCATGCCCTGGTAAAAGGCAAAACAGTGGGGGCCGGCCATGCGCTCGACACCGTGCTTCTCCAGCACCCGGTCGAGCAGGCCGCCAGTGCCGCAATCGGCATAGCCGACGAAGATGTTCTGGTAGCCGTCCGCCTTGGCCTTCTCGATCGCCTTGTCCATCGCCGGCGCGATTCGGTCGGGATAGAAATGGAACTCCGCCGGCAGGCAGGTCAGGTCGAGATGGTCGAGCTTGAGCTGCTCCTTGACGGCCAAAACTTCGCGCGCGATCATTCCACAGGCGATGACCAGCAGCCTGTCGTCTTGATTCGGTTTCGTTTTTTGTTTCCTGGCCATGGAACCCGGTCGAAACGGCCTTCGTTGCTGTGGGGCGAATCTATCGAGAGAGGGATAAACCGTCCATGAAACTGTTACGCGTTGCGCCGATCGCAATCCTTGCTTGCGTACTGGCTCTCACGGCCTGTGCCAACACCGTCCGCGGCGTCGGCCGGGATATCAAATCGACCGCGAAAGCCATCGACGACACCGTTACCAAACCCTGACGGCTCTATCCGTTCCAATAGCTGGGAACAAAAAAGCCGCGCTGCAAGGCGCGGCTTTCGATTGTTGGCCAGACGCCTTGCTGAAAAGATCAGGCTGAAGCGCGCACGTTATGCTTGCGCTTCATGAAGTCCTTGGCGGTCTCGACCGCCACCGCCGCGTCGCGGCAATAGGCGTCTGCGCCGACGGCCTTGCCGAATTCCTCGTTGAGCGGCGCACCGCCGACCAGCACGACATAGTCGTCGCGGATGCCCTTTTCCTTCATCGTGTCGATGACGACCTTCATATAGGGCATGGTCGTGGTCAGAAGCGCCGACATGCCGATGATGTCGGGCTGGTGCTGTTCGATGGCGTCGAGATATTTCTCCACCGCATTGTTGATGCCGAGGTCGATGACATCGAAGCCGGCGCCTTCCATCATCATGCCGACGAGGTTCTTGCCGATGTCGTGGATGTCGCCCTTGACGGTGCCGATGACCATCTTGCCCTGCTTCGGCGCGCCGGTGGCGGCGAGCAGCGGACGCAGGATGAACATGCCGGCCTTCATCGCGTTGGCCGACAGCAGCACTTCGGGAACGAACAGGATGCCATCGCGAAAGTCCTCGCCGACGATGCGCATGCCTTCGACCAGCGCTTCGGTCAACACCTTGTAGGGCGCCCAGCCGCGCTCGAGCAGGATGTTGGTGCCTTCCTCGATCTCTTCCTTCAGCCCGTCATAGAGATCGTCGTGCATCTGCTGCACCAACTCGTCGTCGGAAAGCTCGGAGAGGATGATCTCGTCGTCGGACATTTTTCTCAGGCTCCTTGCCGCGCGGGATGAGATCACGGCGGCTCAAATTTATCGCGTCAATACCTAACCCGGCGGGGGCGTGTATCCATAGCTGATTTGCGACTTCCCGCAAAAGGAAAGCGACCGCAAATCTATTGGAATTCTTGTCGATTTTGCGACAGGCGTTGGCGCTGGCGGGCCGTTTCGAATAGGGTGCATGGCTACGATCCGGGCGAGAAGCCGCGATATGCGGCCGCAAACGGTTTTTAGGGAAAACGATCATGAGTGAGAACGCGTCAGTCGACCAGGAAGCGTCCAATGCGCGACGCGGGCGTGCGGCCAGCGGCGGCGCAGCCGCCAGGCGCGCGGCGCGCTCGGGTGGCGGACCGGGCACGCAGCTGACCTACATCAAGCGCAAGATCAACATCTATGAGGTGCTCAACGAGGAAGGCCTGGCGATCATCGAAAACAACACCGACACGGTGCTGGAAGAGATAGGCATCATCTTTCGCGACGATGCCGAGGCGCTGCAGCTGTGGAAAGAGGCCGGCGCCGACGTCAAGGGCGAGCGCGTGCATTTTCCCAAGGGGCTGTGCCGCTCGCTGCTCAAGACCGCGCCGCCCATCTACACCCAGCATGCGCGCAATCCAGAGCGTTCGGTGCAGATCGGCGGCAATGCCACCGTCTTCGCGCCGGTCTACGGCCCGCCCTTCGTGCGCGATCTCAACGGTGTCAGACGCTACGCAACGATCGAGGACTTCCAGAATTTCGTGAAGCTCGCCTATATGGCGCCGTCGATCCACCATTCGGGTGGCACGGTGTGCGAGCCGGTCGACGTGCCGGTCAACAAGCGCCATCTCGACATGGTCTATTCGCACATAAAATATTCCGACAAGCCGTTCATGGGCTCGGTCACCGCGCCCGAGCGGGCCGAAGACACCGTCGCCATGGCCAAGATCGTGTTCGGCGACGATTTCGTCGAAAACAACACGGTGCTGACAAGCCTGATCAACGCCAACTCGCCGATGGTGTTCGACGAAACCATGCTGGGCGCGCTGAAAGTCTATTCGCGCCACAACCAGGCCTGCATCGTCACGCCGTTCATCCTTGCCGGCGCGATGAGCCCGGTGACCGTCGCCGGCACGCTGACACAGGTTCTGGCCGAGGTGCTGGCCGGCGCCTCGTTCACGCAGCTGATCCGCCCGGGCGCGCCGGTGCTGTTCGGCACGTTCGCCTCGTCGATCTCGATGCAATCGGGCGCGCCGACCTTCGGCACGCCGGAGCCATCGCTGGTCTCCTATGGCGCCGCACAGCTGGCGCGCCGGCTCGGGCTGCCGTTCCGCACCGGCGGCTCGCTCTGCGCCTCCAAGGTTCCGGACGCGCAAGCCGCCTATGAAAGCGCCAACACGTTGAACTCGACCATTCTGGCCGGCACCAATTTCGTGCTGCATTCGGCCGGCTGGCTCGAAGGTGGGCTCGCCTCCTGCTACGAAAAATTCATGATGGACATCGACCAGCTCGGCATGCAGCAGAAATTTGCCGAAGGCGTCGACCTGTCGGAAAACGGCCAGGCGATGGACGCCATCCGCCAGGTCGGTCCTGGCAGCCACTATCTCGGCTGTGACCACACGCAGGCGAATTTCCAGACCGCCTTCTATCGCTCCAGCATCGCCGACAACAATTCCTACGAGCAGTGGCTTGCCGAGGGCGAGAAGACAGCACCCCAGCGCGCCAATGAGCTCGCCCGCCGCTGGCTGGAAAGCTACGAGGCGCCTTATCTCGATCCGTCGATCGATGAGGCGCTGAAGGATTTCATCGCCAAGAAGAAGGGGTCGATGGCCGACGCCTTCACGTGAAAGGAGCCCGAGTCAGGCGGGGCTAAAGTCGCCAACATCATCCACAAGGAAGTCTGGCGGAGCGCTTTCTCCGACCCGGACAAGAAGGGATGATTGCGCGCGGCACCGCTGACGACATAGCGGCTGCGCTTTCCGCCAACGGCCTCATCCTTCGCGGCTGTGTCACGTTCGCCGAAGGCGAGGAGGTACCCTCTGGCCTGTCACGCGCTTCCGCCAAATCAGCCCTTTTGGTCGGGCATGCGGGCGCGGCACCCTGGCAGCATTTCCTGCGCTGGCGCGAGCGGCAAGCGCAAACCATCGCCAATCCGCTCGACACCTGGTCGCGTGAAGTGATCGGAGCGGTTGCGCAGGATTTTGGAGCGCGCGCGGTGTCGCCCTCGGACAAACCCTATCTGCCGTTCCAGCAATGGGCGATGCGGGCGGAGGGGCTTAAACCGTCGCCGCTCGGCATTCTCATGCATCCGAAATACGGGCTTTGGCACGCCTATCGCGGCGCTTTGCTTTTCGAGGATGAGATCGCGGTCGAGGCGTCTCAGGCATCGATTCACCTTTGCGATGCATGTGTCGAAAAACCCTGCATGAAATCCTGTCCGGTCGACGCCTATTCGCAGGATGGCTTTGCCTATCAGTCGTGCCTCGCGCATGTGCGCGGCGCGGATGGTTCGCCTTGCCGGACCGGCGGCTGCCTCGACCGCAACGCCTGCCCCTACGGTACAGGCTATCGCTATCCCGCTGACGTTCAGGCCTTTCACATGGCGGCGTTCGTGCGCTGAGGTTCCGCGCCACCGGCAAAACGGATTTGTGAACGCGGCGGGCCTTTGATTGGCTTGCCCCACCGCCCGGCACGGATATGTATCGCGCGACAATGAGACGGAGCGGGTCATGGCCAAGCGAGATATCGAGATCGAGACTAGGGATGGCGTGGCCAAAGCGGGGCTGTTTCGGCCAGCCAGGCCGTCGAAGGCCGGCGTGATCCTCTATATGGACGCCTTCGGGCCGCGCCCCGTGCTCGATGAGATGGCGGAACGGCTGGCAGGGCACGGTTATGCCGTGCTGGTGCCGGACCTTTTCTATCGCAATGCGCCCTATGGGCCGTTCGATGCCAAGTCGGCTTTTGCCGTCGAGGAAACGAAGGTGGCGCTGATGGCGCTGGTCACCGGCACGACGCAGGACATGACCATCCGCGATAGCGGCGCGTTCCTCGATGCACTGGCTTCGGAGGGCATCAGTGGACCGATTGGTACCGTCGGCTATTGCATGGGCGGTGGCCGAGCATTGAACGCGGCGGCTACCTATCCCGACCGCATCGCCGCCGCGGCGAGCTTCCATGGCGGCAATCTGGCGAGCGACGCCGCCGACAGCCCGCACCGCAAGGCGGCCTCGATCAAGGCGCGCGTCTATGTCGGCACCGCCGGCGTCGACCGCAGCTTTCCGCCGGAACAGTCGGCGCGGCTGGCCGAAGCGCTGAGGGTGGCCGAGGTCGACCATGTCATCGAGAATTATGTCGGCTCCGGCCATGGCTGGTGTGTGCCCGATCACAATTCCTACGACGAGGCCGGCGCGGAACGCCACTGGAAGCGGCTGCTGGGGTTCTTTGCCGAAACGCTGATCTGAAGAAGCGCTGGTCACGACGTTGCCTGCGCACGCACCGAAGCGGTAGAGACGGCACACAGCGCCGTTTGCAAAGGCGGCAGTCGAGCGGGAACAGTCTTGCTGATGAAATCCTACGATGTGGTCGTGATCGGCGCAGGTGCGGCCGGAATGATGTGCGCCATCGAGGCGGGCAAGCGTGGCCGCTCGGTTCTGGTGCTCGATCACGCGTCGAAGCCCGGCGAGAAGATCCGCATCTCCGGCGGTGGCCGCTGCAATTTCACCAACATCCACACCAGCCCGAAGAATTTTCTCTCGGGCAATCCGCATTTCTGTATCTCGGCGCTCAGCCGCTACACGCAGCGCGACTTCATCGGGCTCGTCGAACGCCACGGCATCGCCTATCACGAGAAGACGCTGGGCCAGCTGTTTTGCGATGGCTCGGCGCGCCAGATCATCGATATGCTGGTCGCGGAGATGCGAGGCCGGGGTGCGGAATTGGCGCTGTCGACCGAGGTCCGGGATGTCGCCAGGACGGCGGAAGGGTTTGAGCTTTCGCTCTCCAGTAGAATGGTCGCCTGCCAATCGCTGGTGGTGGCTTGCGGCGGCAAGTCTATCCCCAAGATGGGCGCGACGGGTTTCGGCTACGAACTGGCCGCGCAATTTGGTCTCGCCGTGGTGGAGACGCGGCCGGCTCTGGTGCCGCTGACCTTCGACGCCAGGACGCTGGAGCGACTTGCGCCGCTGTCCGGCAACGCCGTCGACGCTGAAGTCGCTTGCGGCAAGACGCGGTTTTCGGAGGCAATGCTGTTTACCCATCGCGGCCTGAGCGGGCCGTCCATCCTGCAGATATCGTCCTACTGGCGCGAAGGCGACGAGATTCGCATCGCCATGCTGCCTGGACTGGATGTGGCCGAGCAACTGCGCGGGGCCCGGCGCGTCAACGGCCGGCAAGCGCTGCAGACGGTACTGGCAAACCATCTGCCGAAGCGCTTGGCGCAAGCGGTGGCCGAGCGTACGGGGATCGACGGCAATCTCGCCGATTTGACGGACCTGCAAATGAAAACCGTCGAAGCCGCGGTCAATGACTGGCGTATCAAGCCGGCCGGCTCCGAAGGCTATCGTACCGCCGAAGTGACGCTGGGCGGTGTCGATACCAGCGCGCTCGACCAGAAGACGATGCAGGCGAAATCCGTGCCGGGACTGTTTTTCATCGGCGAAGTCGTCGATGTCACCGGTTGGCTCGGCGGCTATAACTTCCAATGGGCTTGGTCGTCCGGCTGGGTGGCAGGACAAGCCGTCTAGCTTCAAAAAGCGCCTGCCTGAAAAAAATCTTTCCATAACCCCAAGGATTGGCCATTAGCCTTCGTCCAACAGGCAAATGATGGCGATGATGCTGGATGAGAGCGAAGCCTCCGACGCCGAGTTGATCGGGCGGGCGAAGGGCGGAGACAGGGGTGCCTTCGGCAAATTGCTGGAGCGGCACTATGACTTCGTCTATCGCGCCGCCTATCGCTGGTGCGGCAGGAAGGCCGATGCAGAAGACATCGCCCAGGAAGTCTGCGTCCGTCTCGGCAAGGCAATCCGCGACTATCGCGGCGGCGGCGCGTTCACGACATGGCTGTATTCCGTGACGATGAACGCGGCGCGCGACATGATGCGCAAGACCACGCGCGAAAACGTCAAGACCGAAGCCTACGGCGCCTACAGCATGATATCGGGAGAGGCATCCGCCGAACCCGAGGATCCCACTGAGGCGCTCTGGGCAGCGGTGCGGCAATTGCCGGACAAACAGCGCGATGCAGTGCTCCTGGTCTATGGCGAAGGTTTGAGCCATTCGGCCGCCGCCGAGGCGATGGCAATCTCGGAGACGACGGTTTCCTGGCACATCCATGAAGCGAAGAAACGGCTGAAGACGTTGATGCGTTCAGCCGGGGAAGTGTGACCATGGTCGACGACAACGAACTCAACAGGCTGCGCGACGCAGCAATACCGGCGCCGGGCGAGAGCGCGAAGACGCGCGCCTTCGAAGCCGCCATGCGCGCCTATGATCAGGAAAATATTTCTGCCGTCACCCAAGGATCGGCTGGCGGGCTTCGTCTCACGGAACGAGCACACAAGCTCTGGAGTGAGATCATGCAAAAGAAACTCATCGCCACGCCGGCCATTGCCGGGCTCGTCGCCCTGCCGATCGCCGGATACGCCACCTTCCATATGCTGAGGGAACAGCCGTCGCCGTTCGGCAACGACGAGAAGATCACCGAGACGCTGGCCGACAAGCCTGCGCTCAATGCGCCTGGAAAAGACAAGCAGGCGCCGGTTGCCGAGGGCGACCTGAAGAAGACCGACGCGGATGAACGAAGCCGCGACGGCGACGCGCTTGTTACACCGACCGCACCGCCGAAGACCGAGGCTCCCGCGACGGCGAACGAATCCGAGTACGGGACTTTGCAGACTTACCAGCAGGCGCCTGAGCCCGTGCCAAGCACCGAGGCCGCGCCGTCGGGTGGCAGAGTTATCATGCAAATGGCACCACCTGCGCCCGCGGCAGACGCCGCGCGGGCCAGCCGTGTCCAGGGGACCGCCGAATCCAAGCTGATAACGCCCCAGCAGCCTTCGACATTGCCGGCCGACCAGATTGCGCCGCAGGAGGAAAACCGCGACCGTGTCGAGGATTTCAAGACCAATCCGGTGCATGCAGCCCTTCAGGATCCGGTCTCGACCTTCTCGATCGATGTCGACACCGCCTCCTATTCCTTCGTGCGCAGCTCGCTGAAGCAGGGCTACCTGCCGCAGGCCGACACGGTGCGCGTCGAGGAGATGGTCAACTACTTCCCCTATGATTGGAAAGGACCGGACTCCGCGTCGACGCCGTTCAACTCGACCGTCAGCGTCATGCCGACACCGTGGAATGGGCACACCAAGCTGATGCACGTCGCCATCAAGGGGTTCGACACAAAGCCGGCCGAGCAGCCCAAGGCCAATCTGGTCTTCCTGATCGACGTCTCGGGTTCGATGGACGAGCCGGACAAGCTGCCGCTGCTCAAGTCGGCGTTCCGGCTGCTGGTCAGCAAGCTCAAGGCGGACGACACGATCTCGATCGTCACCTATGCCGGTGATGCCGGCACGGTGCTGATGCCGACGAAGGTCACCGAGAAGGACAAGATCCTCAACGCCATCGACAATCTCCAGCCGGGCGGCTCGACGGCAGGCGAGGCGGGCATCAAGGAAGCCTACAAGCTTGCCCAGCAGTCCTTCGTCAAGGAGGGTATCAACCGTGTGATGCTAGCCACAGACGGCGACTTCAATGTCGGCCAGACCGATGACGAGGACCTGAAGCGGTTGATCGAGCAGGAGCGCAAGACGGGCGTCTTCCTGTCGGTGTTCGGCTTCGGCCGCGGCAATCTGAACGACCAGATGATGCAGACCATCGCCCAGAACGGCAACGGCACCGCTGCCTATATCGACACGCTGGCCGAGGCGGAAAAGGTTCTGGTCGAGGATGCTTCCTCGACGCTGTTCACCATCGCCAAGGACGTCAAGATCCAGGTCGAGTTCAATCCGGACAAGGTCTCGGAGTACCGGCTGATCGGCTACGAAACCCGCGCCTTGAACCGCGAGGATTTCAACAATGACCGGGTCGATGCCGGCGATATCGGCTCTGGCCATTCGGTCACCGCCATCTATGAGATCACGCCGAAAGGCAGTGGCGGCGAGCAGATGGATCCGCTCCGCTACGGCCAGGCGACCGTCAACAATGGCGGCGTCGCCAATGCCGACGAATATGCCTTCGTGAAGATCCGCTACAAGCTGCCGAACGAAGACGTCTCGAAGCTGATCACCACGCCGGTGACATCGGCCAACGAGGTCGAGTCGTTCGACCAGGCCAGCACCGACCAGCGCTTCTCCGTCGCTGTCGCAGCCTTCGGCCAGAAGCTGCGCGACGAGGATGCGACCGCGAAGTTCAGCTACGACAAGATCATGGAGATTGCCACCGCCGCCCGAGGAGCCGACCCGTTTGGGTACAGGTCCGAGTTCCTTTCGCTTGTGCGCCTTGCCTCGGCGCTGGGCGGCAACCGGTAGTGGCAATAACGCCGGTTCCTTTCAGACGGGGGTCGTTCTGATACGGGGGAACCGGCTACGGGCGGGTGAGGCAGGCCGGCGGGGGAAACCCTGCCGGCCTTTTTCCGGATCCATTGAGATTCAGGTCAGGCCGGCCTGACCTCAATCTCGACAGATCCTGCGCGCCTCGAACAAAGGGGTGATGCCGGATCGTTAAATTGTGCGGCAATTCCGGAACGGGATCGCAATTTCCTCTTGTTACGAAGAGCTAATACAGGGCTTTGGGGGCCGAATTGCAGATCAGAGACATTGCGACTTCGCCAAGGGACGTTCAGTCGACCGGTTCGCAGGCGCCTTCAGCGGAATCTCGGCGCATCATGAATGATGTGGCCGCGGCTAGAACCACGGCGATGTCGGCGCTGAACAACGACCGCTTCCGCGTCATGCTTGAGCAGATCACCGATCCCGGCGCATCGGGTACGCTGATGACATTGGGCGGCGACGCGGGCGGCACCAGCACGGATTTCAAGACGGCGCTATCGCGTTACGCTGAAAATAGCGAATAATGGAAACAGCCACCGATCGATATCAGGCGCGGCTGCGACGGCGTTCGCGGCGGGCTTCGCTGGTCTCGGCGGTGTTTTCCGTCGCCACCTTGTTGCGCATCGGGCCGATGCGCTCGACGATCGCCGCAACAGTCGGACGATCCGCCTTGGTGTGTGCGTCGAGCGCCTTGCGCATGGCGGCAAGATGCTGGAACGAGGTGCCGCAGCAGCCGCCGACGATCTTGGCGCCGGCATCGACCGCCAGCCTGACATAGTCGGCCATCAGCTCCGGCGTGCCGGAATAGTGGATCTCGGTGCCGCGGAATTCCGGAATGCCACAATTGCCCTTGACGATCACCGTCGCCTCCGGCTTCGCCTCGGTCATGTCGAGCAGCGAGGCCAGGATGTCGGAAGCGCCGACACCGCAATTGGCGCCGACGCCGAGCGGTGTCTCGGAAAGTCCGTCGACGACGCCGTGGATATCCCTCGGAAGCAGCCCCATCATGGTGCGGCCGGCGGTGTCGAAGGAGCCGGTATAGGTGTAGGGCAGGCCGACGCGGATGGCGGCTTCGGCCGCGGCGCGGATTTCGTCCGGGGCCGACATGGTTTCGATCCAGGCGACTTCGGCGCCGCCTTCCTTCAGACCCTCGATCTGTTCGGCGAAGGCTGCGACCGCTTCGTCATAGGTCATGGCGCCGAGCGGCACCAGCAACTCGCCGGTCGGGCCGACCGAGCCGGCGACGATGACTTTCCTGCCGGCCTTGTCGGCGACTGCGCGGGCGATCTGTGCGGCGCGCCTGTTCAGCGCATGCACGCGGTCCTGTGCATGATGCAGCTTCAGCCGGTGGCGGGTGCCGCCGAAGGAGTTGGTCAGGATGATGTCGGCGCCGGCATCGACGAAATTCTGGTGCAGGCTGGTGATGGTGTCAGGCGCCGTCTCGTTGAGCAACTCGGGCGCTTCACCGGCCTCCAGGCCCATCGCGAACAGATTGGTGCCGGTGGCGCCGTCAGCGAGCAGCACACCCTTTTCGGCCAGCAGTGCATCGATGGGATTGGTCGCGGTCATCGGATCGGCTTTCAGATTTTCGAATGGAATAAGGATATAAAGAAGTCTTTATGTCCAGTCAATGTATTTGCGACCCCATGATTGCCGCGCGGCGCACCTTTTAGGGGCATTGGCGATCAGGCAGAACCTGATGGAAATGAGGCGCCGGCCAGATTGCGCGCGTAGCTTGCCGCCTCATGCGGGTTGATGTCGGCGGCACGGATCAGATTGTCGAAATGCCGGGTCAGCGCCTGGACCGGCTGGGTGGCGTTCAGCACCACATACATGTCGCCGACATAGATGGCGGCGCGATAGGGACCGAAGATGGTCAGCGGGATCGAATAGCGCATGCGGCCATCATAGAGAAACAGCCGGAAGGTCGGATAGAGATCGTCAAGCAGCGTCGCCATATGGGCGAGCTGCTGCCGCCGGTCTGCTTCTGGAAAACGGTCCCAGACGCCCAGGCCGCGGGCAAAAATCTCCAGCGTGTGGCGCGGCATGCAGACCTCCATATCGGTCTCCGGGCGCCGGTTGTACTCAATGCGGTACTGGGTCTCGCTGGCCTGCGCCAGACGGCTGCGGTTGGTGATGTTGGCTTCGTAGTCGACCAGTTGGCGTGTACGCAGAAGATCGGGAATGCCGGCCGGCACATAGCGGATTTTGGTGCCCGCGGCTTCCGCGAACCATTTGGCGAGCAGCGTGCGGTCGAAACCGTCGGGCGCCTCCTCGATCTCAAGGCTTTCGCGGATTTCGCCAGTGACGCCTTCGTCCTGGGAGAGGCCAAGCAGCCAGTCCAGCGAGACCTTGAACTCGGCGGCGATGTTGAGCAGCGTTTCGGCGCGCGGCAGCCGCGTCGAGGCGCCCGACATCAGTTGCGACAGCGCCGATCGATCGATGCCGACTGCTGACGCGAAGGCCGACTGGTTGAGGTCGGACCGTGTCAGGAGCAGCTTGAGACGCTCCCGAAAGATGGCTGACAGATCCCGTTTGTCCACTGTTCGTCCTCCGCGCTCTTAGAGGAAAAATTTGCGCCAGAGCCGTCGAATCAGCGCTCTAGGCGTAAATGAATCCCTAAGGTTGTTTACAATGTGTAACATGTGCGGTCAAAAATGCGCAATCGCAACATTTTGTACACTTTGTCTCGTTGAGTGGAATCGCGTCTCCTGACACAATGCTGTCAGGAACCAATTGGGGTTCCGGCGACTGAGGGACAGTGGTCGATAGCATGGCAGGCAAGAGCATCAAGCGACACAACGCAGCGGCCATCGAATGGCCAACCGTGGTCCTCGCCATCTTCTGTTACGGAATGTGGCTTGCTGTCGGGTTCCTGCTCTGGCCCTCTTACCCGATCCTGGCTCTCGCTCTCCTCGGCTTCATCCTGGCCTTGCAATCGTCGATCATGCACGAGGTGCTGCATGGCCATCCGACGCGCAGCGCGCTGATCAACGAAGCCTTCGTCTTCCTGCCGATCGGCCTGGTCTGGCCGTTCCGCCGTTTCAAGACGCTTCACCTGCGCCACCACGCCGACGAGCGCCTGACAGATCCGCTCGACGATCCCGAGAGCTATTACCAGGCGCTGTGGATGCATGACGATCTGCCGCCAGCGATGAAATTCCTGCTCAAGATCAACAACACCATGGTCGGCCGTTTCTTCCTCGGCCCCTGGCTGTCCTGCATCGGCTTCTTCATCGACGATGCCAAGCATATGATTGCCGGCGACAAGGCGATCCGAAAGGCGTGGCTGTTGCACGCCATCGGCCTCGCCATCGTACTGCCGGTCGTACAGTTCGGCTTCGGCATCCCCGTATGGCTCTACATCCTGGGGCCGGTCTGGCTCGGTCAGTCGCTGATCGCCGTCCGCACCTTCGCCGAACATCAGTGGTCCGAGCACCCTGAAGGACGCACGGTGATCATCGAGCGCTCACCGCTGTCGTTCCTGTTCCTCAACAACAATCTGCACTTCGTCCACCACAAGACCCCGACGGTGGCCTGGTACAAGCTGCCGAAGCTGTTTGCCGACTGCCGCGACGAGTGGCTGAAGATGAACAACGGCTATGCCTACCCGAACTATTTCGCGCTGATCAAAGCCTACGCCTTCAAGGCCAAGGAGCCGATCGTGCACCCGGTGCTGCGGCGCCAGGCCGAGCCGGGCAGGGCGTTCAAGCCGCGCATCAGGGCGCGTAGCGTCAGCGGGCTTGGCAGCGCGCCGGTTCCCGCCGAGCCGCCCAAGGAATAATTTCGCGCATCTGGGGACCCCGTGTCGGCCAATTCTGATTGGACGCCGCGTTTGTGCGATCCATTCTTGAGACATGATGATTGAGTGTCGGCATGAGTGAATTGGTTGCGGCTTTGCCGATGTATGACTGGCCCGAAGCGCGCGGCGAGGTCGACGCGCAATGGGCGCTGCTGCGCGATGCCTTCCGGCAAAAAGGCATCGACGCGCCGAGAACGATCGTGCGCCGCAATGGTGAGCTGCCAGCGGTGCCGGGCGGCATCCGTGATGCCGAGGGAAAGCTGATCGCGCCCGACCCGGCGACACTGCCGCCGAACGAACTCGATTTCCATAAGCTCTGGCTGCATCCGGCGCTGCTGTTTGCGCAGACCTGTTGGGGGCCGATGGAGCTCGGCCTCTCCAGCCATGTGCAGGTGGTCGGGCAGCCAAGCTACGACGCCTACGAGGGCGGGCATGGCGAACTCTATTCGAGCGCGCTGGTGATGCGGGCAGGCGAGGGGCCGGAGCTTCGCTCGCCCGCCGACGGCAAGCCCGTCATCCCGCTCGCGCTGATCCGTGGCAAGCGCTTCACCTTCAACAGCCTCGATTCCATGTCCGGCATCATCGCGCCGACTCGCGATCTGGAGGCGCTGGGCGAAAGTCTCGACATCTTTGCCTCACGCAGCGAAAGCGGCGGCCATCGCGACTCGATCGTCGCCGTTGCCGAGGGTTGGGCGGATGTCGCCGCGATCGACTGCGAAAGCTGGGCGCTGGCGCGGCGTTTCGAGCCTGCCGCACAAAAGGTGGTGGTCGTCGGCTGGACGGGAATGCGCAAAGGCTTGCCGTTCATCACTGCCAGGACGACGCCGGAAAAGACCGTCAGGGCGCTGCGGGAAGCGCTTGCCGGGCTAGCCGAGAAGCCTCGCATCCAGCGGGTAGGTTGAGAGCTTCTCATTGCCGGTCTCGGTGATCAGGATCTGTTCCTCGATCTTGACGCCTTCACGCCCGCCAAGCCGGCCGATATAGCTTTCCACGCACAGCACCATGCCCGGTTCCAGTACGCCGTCCGGCGTGTCTGAAGTCCAGTCGCTGGCATGCGGCAGGGTCGGATATTCGTCGGCCAGACCGACGCCATGATAGAGCACGCCGTAGCGGGTCGGGAAGCAGTCTCCCGGCGGCACCACGGAGCGCTCGACCAGGTCGCGGAACGAGGTGCCCGGGTGCATCAATGCGGTGTTGTGAGCGATCTGGTCGGCGGCGATGCGGAAGAGATCGCGCTGTTCGTTCGACGGCCTTGCATCGCCGCACAGCCAGGTGCGCGACAGGTCGGCGCAGAAGCCGTAGGGACCGATCAGGTCGGTGTCGAAGGCGACGAGGTCGCCTTCCTCGATGACACGCGACGAGCATTCCTGGAACCACGGATTGGTGCGCGGCCCTGACGCCAGCAGCCGGGTTTCGATCCATTCGCCGCCGCGCGCAATATTGCCGCGGTGGAGTTCGGCCCACAATTCGTTTTCGGAGATGCCCGGCTTTAGCGCGTTCTCCATCTCGCCCATTGCCGCTTCGCAAGCGACGATGGCGCGGCGCATGGCGAGGATTTCGTCGGCCGATTTGATCAGCCGCGCATTTTCCATCACCGCTTCGCCATTGCCGATGGCGATACCGAGCCGGGCGAGTTCCTCGACGCCTTCCGGGTTGATGTGGTCGACGGCGATGCGGCTGTTGCCGCCGCCATGTTCCCTGACCAGATCGGCGATGCCGACAGCCCAGCGGCGGACCTTCTGTTCGGTCAGTTCGCCGCTATAGAGATACATCCACGATACTGCCGGCCGCACATCGTCGACGACGCCGGAATGGTCGGACAGATGTTCGCAGGAGAAATAGTCGAACAGCACCACCGGTCCCTCAGTGGCGACGAAGCAGTGGCGGGTCGGGTTGTGCGCGACCCAGAGCTGCATGTTGGTCGAATCGGTGGCGTAGCGGATGTTGACGGGGTCGTAGAGCAGGGCGCCGGCATAGCCGCGGCGCTTTAGTTCAATGCGGATGCGCTCGAGCCGGTATTGGCGCATCGCGGCAAGGTCGGGCGCTGCGATGCCTGCTGCCTGCCATTCGGTCTCAGCCAGCGCGCCATAGCCCAGAACATGCTGGTTCAGCGACGCCGCCTTCTGGCGCGAGGCGTCGCGCAAGGCCGCGACCGAGCCCGGCTCGAACGGCATAATCTTGCGGTGACGACCGAACCCTTGCTTCTCCACTCGACCCCTCCCTGCCGATGCTATTGTGGTGCCGCGCCTGCCGCGGCCGCCACCTTCTTCAGCCGCGTGACCATCACTATGCGGGTGGGCGGGTCGCTGCCGAACAGCTGCGGCACAGCAAGCTGCTGCGGCGGGCCGTCCGCCACATAGCCAGCCTGATCCAGCAGCTCGAGGACGGCTTCGACATCCTCCTTGTCGTTCGTCGTGACGAGCACCGCCGGCTCTTTCAGCAACTGGCTGAAGTCCGGCAACTCTTCATCGAGGACGATGAGATCGGGATCGATGACACGCAGATTTCCTAACCAGTGCCAGCTCGATACCGTTGTGCGGACTGGTCCGTTTGCCGTCAGCTGGGCGTAAAGAGCCTTGTAGTCCATGCGCACCATGCTGCCTCGGCTGCTGCCGCCATAAAGGTGCGCGTACCAGGTCACCGGCAGCACCAGGATGGCAAGCGTTGCGCCGACAAAGACGATGACGTCCTGCCACTTCCGTCCCTTGTTGCCCCGGGCGTCCATTCGCACGGCCAATGCAACCGGCAGCAGCACAAGCACAGGAAGCATCCAGCGGTCGCGAAACTGCGTTGCGCCGCTCGCCAGGACCAACACGATGGTGATGGCGAGGGCAAAAGCGATGGTGCGCCACACCAGTTTTTCGGACCACGGCGTCGGTTGCGGACTTGGCGCGGGCCTCTTCCATGCGATGAGGAAAGCCACCGCGAATACGCCGACCGGCAGCACCGCGAAATACAGCATCGCTTTACCCAGTCCGCGCATGCCGTTGAATGCCGTTGCTATCACGCCGCTTTCCCTGGTCATGCCGAAGCCGCGGGCGTGCGACAGCAACTGGTCGGTGTGCGTCAGGCTCCAGGTGAGTGTCGGCAGGCAAAGCAGCAGCGCCACCACCACGCTGATCAAAAACTGGCGGTTAAGGATCACGCTGCGTGTTTCGCGCAGCGACAGGGTGGACAGCAGCAGCGCGCTGAGAAAAATCACATTGTTGTATTTCGACAGGATGGCGGCCGCGATGGCCACGCCGAACAAAACATAGGCTGTCAGCGATCGCCGCTGCACCAGTTCGACGAGTGCAAGAAACAGCACCACTGAAAAACAGAAGGCGGCGATGGAGTGGGTGAGGGCATGCTGCATCTCCCACACCATCTGCGGAAACAAAAGCAGGCCGAACATCGCGGCGGTGCCAGCCCGGCTGGAATAGCCCAGCCGGCGCACGGCAAGGAAGGACGACGCCAGTGCCCCGGCGATCAAGAGGTATTTCACGATCTTGAGCGCGAGGATATTCGTTCCGACCACGGCGGCGACGAGACGGGCAAGCCATGTGTAAAGCGGTGGCTGCGACCCGCCGTAGCCGGCCCAGAGATAGCGCATGTACATCAGCTGTTCGGAATCGTCGACGCCGACACCGGTTCCGACGATATGGGATGACAGCGTCATCACCGCGATCTGGACGAGGCAGTAGACCGCGAGACAGAAGAGCGCAGCGTTGAAGGGACCGACCTTGCCGTTGCAGAGCCAGTCCGTCCATTTCTCTAGATAGTGCAAGGGGATCGTCTTCTCATCGGGGGAAAAGCCTGCGGCCAGCTGCCGAAGGCCCCTTACACGATCTCACGCGCGCTGTCGTCTTTTTAGGTCCGCATCTTCTCGCCGCTCGGATCGAATGGCGCCTCGACATTAATGCGGGCCGGGCGCCTGTGTCCGAGGATTTCGATCTCGAACAGGCCGGCGCTTTCATCCTCGGCGAGTGCAGCCGGCACGTAGCCTTGCGCCATCGACTTCCGCACATGATGCGCATAGCCACCCGACGTCACCCAGCCGACCACGCGCCAGTCGCCATCGACGATGCCACGTACGGCCGAAGCGCCCTCGGCAGCCTTGGAACCGCGGACCTCCTTGCCCGCCGTGTCGAAACGCGGCGCGCCGTAACCATGCGGCTTTTCGACCGTGCCGAAATCCTTGCTGACCTTGGCCCAGATCGGCTCGTCGCCCATCACGTCGGCATCGGCCGCATCGACGATGAAAGAGACACGGCGCAGCTTTGGGCCTTCCACCTGTTCCTTGGCGGCGGCCTCGCGGCCGATGAAGTCGTTCTTCTCGAGCTTGATGAAGCGGTCCATCGAACCTTCGAACGGCCCGTAGATCGGCCGAAGCTCGCGGAACCAGGTAGGGAAGTTCTTTTCCAGGCGCATCGACAGCAGGGCGCGCATGCCGAAATCGACCAGGCCGAACTCTTCCCCGGCGTCCTTGATCGCCCTATAGACCAGGCGCTGATAGGCAGGCGCCATCCAGATCTCATAGCCGAGATCGCCGGTGTAGGTGATGCGGTTGACCATGCAGGGCGCGCCGCCGACCGCCATTTCGCGGAAGTCCATGAAGCGGAAGGCCTTGGTCGAAATGTCGACATCGACCAGCTTCTGCAAGAGGTCGCGCGATTTCGGACCGGCGATGGAGAGACCGACCAGCGTCTGGTCGAAGCGGTGGATGCGCACCGAACCGTCCTTCGGCAGGTGCTTTTCAAACCAACGCATGTGGTATTTCTGCGCGGCCGACGAACCCCAGATCATGAAGCGGTCTTCGCCGGCCTTGGCGATGGTGAAGTCGCCGATCAACTTGCCGAATTCGTTGATCATCGGCGTCAGCACGATGCGGCCGATCTTCGGCATGCGGTTGGTCATCAGGCGGTTGAGGAAATCCTCAGCCGCAGGTCCCGACACTTCGTATTTGGCAAAGTTGGCGATCTCGGTAACGCCGACACGTTCGCGCGTGGCGCGTACTTCCTCGCCGATCGGGCCGAAATCGTTGGAACGGTGGAAGGAGACGATGTCCTTCGGCTCCTTGCCCTTCGGCGCGAACCAAAGCGGCGTTTCCAGACCCCAGCTGTCGCCCATGACGGCGTTGTTGGCGAGCATGGTGTCGTAGAGCGGCGTGGTCTGCGCCGGGCGCGCTGCCGGCAATTCCTCATTGGGGAAGCGAATCGAGAAGCGGCGCGAATAGTTTTCGCGCACCTTGGCGTTGGTGTAACGCAGGCCGGCCCACTCGCCGAAGCGGGCGACATCCATGCCCCAGACGTCGAAGCCCGGGTCGCCATGCACCATCCAGTTGGACAGTGCGAGACCGACGCCGCCGCCCTGGCTGAAGCCGGCCATGACGGCGCAGGCGCACCAGAAATTGGTCAGGCCCTGCACCGGTCCGACCAGCGGGTTGCCGTCGAGCGCGAAGGTGAACGGGCCGTTGATGATCTGCTTGATGCCGGCCTTCTCGATGCCGGGGAAGTGCTTGAAGCCGATCTCCAGCGACGGTGCGATACGGTCGAGGTCTGGCGGCAAGAGTTCATGGCCGAAATCCCACGGCGTGTTGACCGGCGACCACGGCTTGCAGGCCTTTTCATAAGTGCCGAGCAGGATGCCGTTGCGCTCCTGGCGGGTGTAGATCTCGCCCTTGAAGTCGAGCACGCCGATCATCTCGCGTCCGGTCGACTTGTTGAACTCCTCGACCTCCGGCATCGGCTCGGTGAGCAGGTACATATGCTCCATCGCCAGCACCGGCAGTTCGACGCCGACCATGCGGCCTATCTCGCGCGCCCACAGGCCGCCGCAATTGACGACATGCTCGGCATGAACCGTGCCCTGTTCGGTGACAACGTTCCAGGTGCCGTCGGGCTGCTGCGTGAGATCTACGACGCGGTTGCGCAGCACGATCTCGGCGCCGAGTTTCTTGGCCGCTTTGGAGTAGGCGATGGTGGTGCCGGACGGGTCGAGATGGCCTTCGACCGGATCCCACATGGCGCCGACGAAATTCGTCTCGTCCATCAGGGGAAACATCGCCTTGGCTTCGGAGGGCGTGATCAGCTCGGTGTCCATGCCGAGATAGCGGCCCTTGGCGTGGGCCAGGCGAAGAAAATCCATGCGCTCGGGCGTATCGGCCATCATCACACCACCGGTCAAATGCAGCGAGCAGGATTGGCCGGAGATCTCCTCGATCTCCTTGTACAGCTGGACTGTGTAGGCCTGCAGCTTGGCGACGTTCGGGTCGCCGTTCAGCGTGTGGAAGCCGCCCGCCGCATGCCAGGACGAGCCGGAGGTGAGCTCCGAGCGCTCGATCAGCATGATGTCGGTCCAGCCGGCCTTGGCCAGATGGTAGAGCACCGAACAGCCGACGACGCCGCCACCGATGACAACCGCTTTTACGTGAGATTTCATAAAGGTAGATCCGTTTTTGGGTAAATTGAATCAGGTGTTGGCCAGCGGCGTGACGAACGCTGCGCTCTGTGTCGTTCAGAAATCGGTCGGTGCGCCGCCTTCGGACGTGCGCTTTTCGACGAAGTCGTTTAGTTCTTCGCGGATCGCCGGGTCCATATAGGGTTCCTCGTAGGACGCCAGCCGTTCCTTCCAGACCTTGTTGGCCTTTTCCAGTGCGGTCGGCGAGCCGGCTTCCGCCCAGGTCTCGAAATTGCGCCAGTCGGAGAGGATGGGCGAGTAGAAGGCGGTTTTGTAGCGGTCCTGCGTGTGCTGGGTGCCGAAGAAATGGCCGCCGGGGCCGACCGACTGGATGGCGTCGAAGCCGAGCGCCTCGTCGGAGAGGTCGAGCGGGGTCAGGAATTCTGCCACCATCTGCAACAGGTCGATGTCCAGGATGGTCTTTTCGTAGGAGCAGCGCAGGCCGCCTTCCAGCCAGCCGGCGCCGTGCATCATCAGATTGCCGCCGCCCTGGATGGCGCCCCACAAAGAGAACACGCTTTCATAGGCGGCCTGGGCGTCCACCGTGTTGGCTGCGCAGGTGTTGGAGGTGCGGTAGGGGATCTTGTAGCGGCGGGCAAGCTGGCCGCCGACCAGCTGTGCCTTCATGTATTCGGGCGTGCCGAAGGCCGGCGAACCGGACTTCATGTCGACATTGGAGGTGAAGCCGCCATAGCCAACCGGCGCGCCTTTTTTCACCATCTGCGCAAAGGCTATGCCCGACAGCGCCTCGGCATTCTGCTGCACCAGCGCGCCGGCAATGGTCACCGGCGCCATGGCGCCGGACAGGGTGAAGGGCGTGACGACGACGACCTGGCCCTTGCTCGACATCTGGATGATGCCTTCCATCATCGGCACGTCGAGCTTCAGCGGTGAATTGGTGTTGATGATGGTGAAGACGGACGGCTCTTCCAGCATCTGCTCGTGGCTGATGCCGCGCGCGATCCTGGCGATCTCGATGCCGTCGACATTGCGCTCCTTGCCGAGCGAATAGATGTGGAACACCTTGTCGGTCAGCGTGGCGAGGTCGCGGATGCATTCGAGATGGCGCACCGACGGGTGGATGTCGGTCGGCTCGACCGGATAGCCGCCGGTGCAGTTCAGGATGTTGTGCATCTGCGCCAGGCGCAGGAAGTTGCGGTAGTCGGCCTGGTTGCCCGGGCGGCGGCCGCGGTCGAGGTCGGAGCAGTTCGGCGCCGAGGCCATCATCGACAGGATCACATTGTTGCCGCCGAAGCGGACATTGTGCGCCGGGTTGCGAGCATGCAGCGTAAATTCTGACGGGCAATTCGAGATCAGATCGAGGATCATGTCGCTGTCGAAACGCACCCGCTCGCTGCCCGCGGTCACGTCAGCGCCATTTTCCTTCATGATGCGACGCGCTTCGTCGTGCAGCACGTCGACGCCGATCTCCCTCAAGACGCGCAGCGAGGCGAGGTGGATCGATTCCAGCTCGTCGTCGGAGACCAGCTTGGTCGGCGTCAGCGGGTTTCTCAGCTGCCGGAAAGCCGGCTGCTCGAAGGCGGCCGAGCCGCCGGCGCGCTTGCCCGCGCGGCCACCGCGACGGGCGCGGTCGGTTGCCAAAGGCGGTTCGGCTGGGTGCAGGGCAGCGGTCATGATGGTCCTCGTACAATGCTTGTAGCGGGCGGCATAATGGACCGGCTGACATCCGGCTATTGCGGAGGCGGCGACCACTAGGACGAGGGAAGCGACATGATCGAAGGGCAGTCTGCGACAGCTGACAAGCCTGACGGAACAGGCTGACAGGACGCGCCCACTGGGCCGCTTGGCGCAAGGGGATTTCGTCCGCGGCTCTTCCTTTCCCAGAAACGAACCGCTAGCTCAGTGGTTTGCCGCTGGTGGGTCGGCAATTCACTGGAAAGGCAGCATGGCCGCGACCGAGTCGAGCGAGGGCGAAGCGGCGACGCAATGGGCGGCGCTTGCCGGCGTCACCGCGGCACTTGCCATGTTCGGCGCCGCGCAAGGCTTAAGCTATCCGCTGTTCACGCTTTTGATGCAGCGGCAGGGCATGTCGCCGGCGTTGATTGGCCTTTCCGCCGCTATGATGCCGGTCGGCCTGATCCTGTCGGCGTCCTTCGTGCCGGCGGCGGTGCGGCAGTTCGGCGCCCGCAACCTCGCTGTCGGCTGTTCGCTGATCGGGGCGCTGTGCTTTCTGGGGATCGGCTATTTGCAGGACTGGGTCGCCTGGTTCGTCATCCGCTTTCTCGTCGGCGTGGTCATCAACCCGCTCTATGTGCTTGGCGAAGTGTGGGCGCTGTCGCTGGCGCCGCCGTCGCGGCGCGGGCGGGTGATGGGTGTGTTCAATGCGCTGATGGGCGCCGGCTACGCAGCGGGGCCGCTCATCCTGATCACCGTCGGCGCCTCGGGATGGCCACCCTTCATTGCCGCGATAGCAGGCTTTGGGCTCTGCGCGCTGATCCTGCGCGCGGTGTCGTCGAAGCTGACCGGCTTCGAGGATGACGGTCAGCCCGCCAGCGGCCTTTTCGGCTTTGCCATGTTGGCGCCGGCACTGCTGCTGGCGGTGCTGGTTTCGGCGGCGGTGCAGCAGAGCACTTATTCGCTGATCCCGGTCTTCGGCGCCGGCTATTCGCTTCCCGAGGCAAAGCTCGCGGCGCTGGTGATGGCGCTGTCGGCCGGCAACATCCTTCTGCAGATTCCGCTCGGGCTGATGGCCGAACGCTTCGGCGGCCGGGCGATGATCGTCTTTTGCGCGCTGGCGACGGCGGCGTGTGCGTTGTCGCTGCCGGTGCTGATCACCACGCCGCTGGTGTGGCCGGTGCAGGTGGTGATGGGCGCGGTCGGCTACGGCGTCTACACGATGGCGCTGGTCGAACTCGGCAGCCGCTTCAAGGGAACGGTGCTGGTCGCCGGCAACGCCGCCTTCGCGCTGATGTGGGGCGCCGGTGGCATTGTCGGGCCACCTGGTGCCGGTGCGTTGATGCAGGTCATCGGTCCGCTCGGCCTGCCTGTCGTCATCGCCGGCCTCGATGCGCTGCTGGTGAGCTTTGCGCTCTACCGATCCTTCAAGCGCCAAAACGCCTGACTGGCTTTCCCAGGGACAGGGCTTACTCCCGTCGGTGCTAATGACCTTCCGTCACCATCTTGAATAAAACCGCCTGGGACGCGATGTAGGCAGGGCCGCCCGCCAATAGCTTGGAGACCATGCGTGACCCAATCGACGACAAAACGCCAGACGGATGCCGCTGCGGACGATAGTTTCCTCTGGCTGGAGGACCGCACCAGCAACGAGTCGCTCGACTGGGTGCACCGCCAGAACGAGGTGACGGTGGGCGAGTTGCAGGGCGACCCGTCCTACCAGGCGGAGTTCGAGACCGCGCTCGACCTGATGACGGCCGAAGACAACATTGCGGTCGGCGCTGCGCTCAACGGCCATGTCTATAATTTCTGGCAGGACAAGACCAATGTGCTCGGCCTCTGGCGCCGCACGACGGTCGCCTCCTACAAGACCGAGAAGCCGGACTGGGAAACGATCATCGACTTCGACGTGCTGTCGGCCAGGGAGGGTGTGAAGTGGGTGTTCAGCGGCGCCAGCCGTCTCTATCCCGATTTCAACCTTTGCCTGGTGGCGATGTCGCCGGATGGCGGCGATGCCAGCGAAATGCGCGAGTTCGACATTGAGGCCAGATCCTTCGTCGAGGGCGGCTTCCAGGCTCCCGCCTCCAAGTCCGGCTTTTCCTGGCTGGACAAGGACACCGTCCTTGTCTCGGCCGCCTTCGAGGAAGTGGACAAGACCCAGTCCGGCTATCCGCGGGTCGTCAAGCTGTGGAGGCGCGGCACCCGCCTGGAAGACGCGACGCCGATCTTCGAGGCGGAGAAGCAGGATCTCGCGGCCGGTGTCGGGGTCGAATATGACGGCGACAGACAGTATTTATTTCTGGCCCGCGCGATCGCCTTCTTTTCTTCGCACAGCTTCCTGCGCCTGCCATCGGGCGAGAACCGGCGCATCCCGCTGCCGGACGATGTTACCGACACCGCACTGTTCAAGGGCCGGTTTGTGTTCAGCGTTCGCAGCCCGTGGACCGCACCCGACGGCACCGAGTGCCAACCTGACGGGCTCTATTCCCTGGATTTCGAACGCTGGATCGACACCGGCGATTTGGGACCTGTAGAAACCATGCTCGAGCCGGCGCATCGCGTGTCCATCGCCGGCATTGCCCGCACGCAGGACCGGCTGTTCATCAACCTGATGGACAATGTGCGCGGCAAGGTCATCGTCGCCGAGCGCATTGGGAAAGGCTGGTCGCTCAAGCCGGTGGCGTTGCCCGAAAACGGCAATGTCGGGATCGCCCATGCCGAGCATTTCGGCTCCAGCGTTTCCTTCTCCTTCACCGATTTCCTGACGCCGAGCTCGATCATCTGGTCGGACGACGATGGCGAGACGCTGGCCACTGTGAAGTCGCAGCCGGCGCGTTTCGATGCAGCGCCGCTGATTTCCGAACAGTTCGAGGCGCGTTCGAAGGACGGCACGATGGTCCCGTACTTCGTCGTCAGGCGGCGGGACCAGGAAGGTCCGGTGCCGACGCTGCTCTACGGCTATGGCGGCTTCGAAGTGCCGCTGCTGCCCGGCTATGCCGGCGTGCGCGGCAGGCTGTGGCTGGAAAAGGGCAATGCCTATGTGCAGGCCTGCATCCGCGGCGGCGGCGAGTTCGGACCGGCCTGGCACCAGGCGGCACTGAAAGGCAACCGCCAGAATGCCTTCGACGATTTCGCCGCGGTGGCGCAGGATGTCGTCAAGCGCGGCATCGCAACGGCCGGCTCGCTCGGCATCCAGGGCGGTTCGAATGGTGGTCTGCTGACCGGCGTGTCTCTGACCCAGCATCCCGAGTTGTTCGGCGCCGTCATCATCGAGGTGCCGCTGCTCGACATGCTGCGCTACACCGAACTGCCGCCCGGCGCCTCGTGGATGGGCGAATATGGCGACCCGTCGCAACCGGAAGAGGCCAAGTGGCTGGGCGCCTACTCGCCCTACCAGCATGTATCGGGCGATGCCGCCTATCCGCCGGTGCTGTTGACGACGTCGACCGCGGACGATCGCGTCCATCCCGGCCATGCCCGCAAGATGGCGGCGCGATTGCAGGAAGCCGGCCACGGCAGGACGCTGTTCTTCGAGGAGACCGAGGGCGGCCATGGCGGGCGCGGCGATCGCCGGCCGCAGGCGGCGCAAACGGCGATGAAATACGTCTTCCTGCAAAGGGCGCTGTCCGCCAAAGCCTAGACGGATCCCCTCGTGGGCCAAGCAAAGGGTGGTTCACCTCGACCAGCCTTTGCTCTAAGGTGCGGCCATGGCTCTTGTCAGGATCTTGGTCAGCGCCTTTGGGGCTCGCGTATTTCGGATCGCGGTGACACCGTCACCGCGCACGTTGCGCGCCGAGCTTTTGCGGTTGTGCGCCCGCATTGGCTATTCACCACCTGCTATCCTCTGACGAATTCGCCCCGGCGCCGCCGGAATGATTTCAGAGGAAAGATCCAGACATGACCTATCAGAACTATTCGCTGAAGCAGCTTCAGCAGATCGACGCCGCGCATCATCTGCATCCCTTCACCGGCCACAAGGAATTGCGCGAGACCGGCTCGCGTATCATCACCCATGCCAACGGCCCGTTTATCTACGATGCCGACGGCACCGAGATCCTCGACGGCATGGCCGGGCTGTGGTGCGTCAATGTCGGCTACGGCCGCGACGAGCTGGCCGACGCGGCTTACGCGCAGATGAAGGAATTGCCCTACTATAACTCATTCTTCAAATGCTCGACGCCGACGCCGGTGCTGTTGTCGAAGAAGCTGGCGGAGCTGGCGCCAAAGGGCATCGCCCAGGTGTTTTACGGCTCCTCCGGTTCGGAGGCCAACGACACGGCGCTGCGGCTCGTGCGCCACTATTGGGCGCTGGAAGGCAAGCCCGAGAAGAACCGTATCATCTCGCGCAAGATGGGCTATCACGGTTCGACCATCGCCGGCACCTCGCTGGGCGGCATGGAACCGATGCACAAGCAGCTCGGCGGCGCTGTTCCCAACATCGTCCATGTGATGATGCCTTATGCCTATGAGCTCGCACTGCCCGGCGAAAGCGACCATGATTTCGGCCTGCGCGCGGCAAAGGCCGTCGAGGACGCCATTCTCGAGGCCGGGGCCGACAAGGTTGCGGCCTTCATCGGCGAGCCGGTGATGGGGGCGGGCGGGGTGAAAATCCCGCCGATGAGCTACTGGCCGGAAGTGCAACGGATCTGCCGCAAATACGATGTGCTTTTGATGCTGGACGAGGTCATCACCGGCTATGGCCGCACCGGCGAATGGTTTGCCGCGCAGACCTTCGGTATCGAGCCCGACACCATCACCACGGCCAAGGCGCTGACGTCTGGCTACCAGCCGCTGTCGGCCCTGCTGGTCGGCGACCGCATCACTGCGACGTTGGTCGAAAAAGGCGGCGAGTTCTACCACGGCTATACCTATTCCGGTCACCCCGTGGCCTGCGCGGTGGCGCTGAAGAACCTTGAGATCATGGAGCGCGAGGGCCTGGTCGACCGGGTCAAGAACGACACCGGACCTTACTTCGCCCAGGCGCTGCAGGAGCGCATTGCCGGCCACGAGCTGGTCGGCGAGGTGCGTTCGATCGGGCTGATGGGGGCGATCGAGATTGTCAAGGACAAGGCGACCAAGGAGCGTTTCCTGCCGGCGGGCAGTGCCGCCGTCACCATTCGCGACCACGCTATCGCCCAGGGCCTGATGCTGCGCGCCACCGGCGACACGATGATCCTGTCGCCGCCGCTGATCTGGACACGCGAGACGATCGACATGGCTTGCGAGCGCATCGCCAGGGCGTTGGATCTGGCGCAAGCGGATCTGCGCAAGAAGTAGGCGGAACGATCGCCGGGCGCCCTGCAATCCGGGCGTCCGGCCTCAAAAGCAACTTCCGTGGCGACAAGAGGGAACGAATAGCCCTTGTCGCGCGTAGTGTTGCGGGACGGGCCAAGACCGGCTGCATTGGGGTCAGGATTTTCATGACAAAGACAGGCAAGAGCCGGCGGGCGCTGGAGGCGGCCGGGATAGGCCAGGATTTGATGCTGGCGCCGCTGGTGGCGATGATGCGCCTGCCGCTGATGGCCGCGGATGCACAGAGCGGCCGGGGCTGGAGCCCTGAAACCGCCCGCGCGGTGCAGGAGAAAGCTACGGCTGTTGCCGAAGGCGCGTTTGCCGCGCAAATGGCGCTGTTCCAGTCGGCCGCGCGCTTCTGGCCCGAGGTCCTCTCCGGCCGCTCGCCGTCGCTGTTCAACGGCACCGCGGCGGCGAATTCGGTCAGCGCTGCGCTGAAACCCGCCAGCCGCGCGGTGAAAGCGAATTTTCGCCGGCTGTCGTCGAAAGGCTGATTGAGGCTTTCACCTGTCCGACTTTGGCGACGGGGTGAAAGCCGGTTTTCGGTTTGGCCACGCCTGCGCTAGACTCCCGCGCGGCAGTCTTTGCCGATGGGGGAGATGATGGCAGTACAGCCGCTCAACCAGCCCGCCGATATTCCGCCAGAACTCGACCGCTGGAACTGGGGCGCGTTTTTCCTCAACTGGATCTGGGGCCTCGGCAACAACACATTCATCGCGCTGCTGATGTTCGTCCCGCTGGTCAACATCGTCATGCTCTTCGTGCTGGGCGCCAAGGGCAGCCGCTGGGCATGGCAGAATGTATCCTGGCGCGATGTCGAGCATTTCCGAAGGGTGCAACGCAACTGGGCGATCGCCGGGTTCAGCCTGTTCGTCATCGGGCTTCTGAGTATTGCCGCCGTGATCGTCGTCGTCCCTCGCATGATGAAGAATAGCGACGCCTACCGGCTAACCATGGAGACGGTGCGCGCCGATGGCCGTGTCAAGGCCGCGCTTGGTGAAGATATTGACGCCGGCCATTGGGTGGTCGGCAGCGTTCAGATCTTCGGAAACGGCTTGGGCGACGCCCAACTCAGCATTCCTGTCCACGGTAGCCGTGGATGGGGCTGGGTGATGTCGCATGCCGTGCGCAACGCTGGGAAATGGAACCAGCGCCTGCTTGTCATCATGGCTGGAGGGGCGCCAATCGTGCTGGTTGACGAGGATCACATCGGCAGTCCAGGCACGGCAACCAAAATATAACTGGACGCCGCAGCAATAGTTCCCAGAAACGCAAAAACCGCGTCCCATCGGGAACGCGGCTTTGCCAGATACGCATGGCGTTTCGCCAACAATACACTTGCGAAACTTACGGGCTCCGGTACGCGAGACCTGATCCGGAGCGCCGGGCGGATGCGATATGTCCGCCTCGCCGTCCGTTGTATAGGCACATCGTTACCGCCGGGTTATCGAGAGTTTAAGCAAATCTAAATTTGCCGTTTTTCTTCGCAATAAAAATCGAGAAAATCCCTGCAAAATTCGAAACTTATAGAGAATTGCCGCGCAGGAAATTTATGATACCTGAGAAATCGGCGCCGCCATTTCCCTGCGCGTTGAACAGCGCATAGAGCTGGGCCGCTTCGGCCCCCATCGGCGTCACCGCGCCGGCACTTTGCGCGGCTTCCTGTGCCAGTTTCAGGTCCTTCAGCATGAGTGCCGCGGCAAAGCCGGGCTTGTAATCCTTGTTGGCCGGCGATTCCGGCACCGGGCCAGGCACCGGGCAGTAGGTGGTCAGCGACCAGCACTGGCCAGACGAGGTAGAGGCGACGTCGAACAGCGCCTGATGCGAGAGGCCGAGCTTTTCGGCCAGCACGAAGGCTTCGGCGACGCCGATCATCGAAATGCCGAGCATCATGTTGTTGCAGATCTTGGCCGCCTGGCCGGCGCCGTCATCGCCGCAATGGACGATGCGGCCGGCCATCGGCTCGAGGATCGGTTCGGCGGCAGCAAAAGCTTCGCCCGACCCTCCGGCCATGAAGGTGAGGGTGCCGGCGGCAGCCCCGCCGGTGCCGCCGGAGACCGGTGCATCGATCGAATGCAGCCCGTGTTTCTTTGCTTCGGCATGGGCTTTTCTGGCCGACTCGACATCGATGGTCGAGGAATCGATGAACAGCGCGCCTTGCTTGGCCTTGGGCGCGATGTCCTCGTAGACCGAGAGCACATGCTTGCCGGCGGGAAGCATCGTAATCACCACATCGGCGTCCTTCACCGCGGCAACGGCATTGGCCATGACAATGACGCCGTGCTCGCGCGCAACCGTCAGATTCTCCGGCATCAGATCGAAGCCGTGCACCGTATACCCCGCCTTGACCAAATTGGCGGCCATTGGATTGCCCATATTGCCGAGGCCGATGAAGGCGATCGTCGTCATTGTTCTCTCCCGGTATGCTGGCTTTAACGGCCGATCAGTGCCCGCGCTATGATCACGCGCATGATCTCGTTGGTGCCTTCGAGGATCTGGTGGACGCGCAGGTCACGGACCAGTTTTTCGATTCCGTAATCGTGCAGATAGCCATAGCCGCCATGCAGTTGCAGCGCCTCGTTGGCAACGTTGAAGCCGATATCGGTGACGAAGCGCTTGGCCATCGCCGACCATTTGCCGGCGTCCGCCCCCTTGCGGTCGAGTTTCGAGGCGGCGGCGTAAAGAAAGATGCGCGCCGCCTGCAGTTCCGTTTCCATGTCGGCCAGCCTGAATTGCAGCGCCTGGAACTGGTTGATCTTCGAGCCGAAGGCCTTGCGCTCTCCTGTATAGGTCAGCGCCTTGTCGAGCGCGGATTGCGCGCCGCCGAGCGAGCAGGCGGCGATGTTGAGCCGGCCGCCATCGAGGCCGGCCATGGCGATGCCGAAACCCGCGCCTTCGGCCGACAGCAGGTTTTGCGCCGGCACCTTGCAGTCGTCGAAGATGACCTGTCGGGTCGACTGCATGTGCCAGCCCATCTTGTGCTCGTTGGCGCCGAAGGCTAGGCCGGGCGCGTCCTTGGGCACGACGAAGGTGGAAATGCCCTTCGGACCATCGGCGCCGGTGCGCGCCATGACGACATAGAGGTCGCTGTCGCCGGCGCCGGAAATGAACTGCTTGGCGCCGTTGAGCACATAGCCGTCGCCGTTCTTCACCGCGCGCGTCTTCAGCGCCGCGGCGTCGGAGCCGGAGCCCGGTTCGGTCAGGCAGTAGCTTGCCAGCCATTCCATCGAGGTCAGCTTCGGCAGGAAGCGCTGGCGCTGCTCGTCACTTCCGAAGCGATCGATCATCGACGCCGCCATGTTGTGGATCGAGATGAAGGAGGAAAATGCCGGATCGGCGTGCGCCAGCGCCTCGAAGATCAGCACGGCGTCGAGCCGGCCGAGCGCGGAACCGCCGACATCGTCCCGGACATAGATGCCGCCGAGGCCGAGCGGACCGGTCTCGCGGATCACATCGGCGGGAAAGTGTTTTGCGCGGTCCCATTCGAGCGCATTCGGCGCGACGCGATCGGCGGCGAAGGCCTGGGCCATCTCCTGGATGGCGCGCTGCTCCTCGTTGAGTTCGAACTGGCTGGTGCTCGCATCGACCGCGGCGTCCATGGCGTGCTCCCTGTGTTTCCTGGGCGGGGGTTGGCCTGCTGGCCTGTTGTTTTTGGCTTTGCGCGCCGCCCAATCTAGACCAATGATGCCGCCGCGCAACCCGGCCTGCTGCGCAGTGGCTGTGCATGAATGGATCAACGGAGCAGAGAGTGCCGACATATTTCGATCAACTGCTCGACCGCTTCCATGCCTATCTCCGGGGTGTGGACGACGCACTGGTGCGGGACGCTGTCGCCCGGATCGCCTGGACAATGCCGGCTCGTCCGCTCGAACCGCATCCGCTGCCTTGTGTTGGTCTGCTCGACCGAATCGTCAAACTGGCGCCGCCGGACGCACAGGCGCTGGTGCGATTGCTGGCGGAGCGTCGCGGCGATCTGTGCTGGGGACAGACCTACAATGCGGCAGATTTCGGCGAAACGTTCCTGCAGAACTATGGCTGGCTGGAAGTCTTCGGGCTGCGCGGTCATTTCGCCAATGACGAGGCCGCGGCCGGATTGCTGATCCTGGGACCCGGCATTACCTATCCCGACCATCATCATATTGCAGAGGAGATCTACATTCCGCTGACCGGCGGCACAGAATGGCGCATGGGCGAGGGCGGCTTTACCGTCCGACAGGCGGGCGAGGTGATCCATCACGCCTCCAATGTCAGCCATGCCATGCGCACCGGCAGCGAGCCGCTGCTCGCGCTCTACATCTGGCGCGGTGGGCCGCTGGCGCAGAAGTCGACCATTCCCGACGCGCAGGGCAGGGTCTGAGCCATGGCCAAGGCGATCATGCTGCAAGGCACGGGCTCGGATGTCGGCAAGACCGTGCTGGTGGCGGGGCTGTGCCGCGCGGCCAGGAATCGCGGGCTGAAGGTCAGGCCGTTCAAGCCGCAGAACATGTCCAACAATGCCGCGGTGGCCGACATTCCCGGTGAGAGCGGCGGTGGCGAGATCGGTCGCGGGCAATGGCTGCAGGCGCTGGCCTGCGGGATCGCGCCATCGGTGCACATGAACCCGGTGCTGCTCAAGCCGCAGACCGATCTCGGGGCGCAGGTCATCGTCCAGGGAAAGGTGTTCGGCGAGGCGCGGGCGCGCGACTATCAGACGCTGAAAGGCCGGCTGATGGATGCCGTGCAGGACTCCTGGGCGAAGGTCGGCGCGGGCGCCGATCTCGTCATCGTCGAGGGAGCCGGCTCGCCGGCCGAAATCAACCTGCGCAGCCGCGACATCGCCAATATGGGCTTTGCCACGCGTTCCGACGTGCCGGTCATCCTGGTCGGCGACATCGACCGCGGCGGCGTCATCGCTTCGGTCGCCGGCACGCATCTGATCCTGCCGGATGAGGACCGGCGAATGATCGTCGGCTACCTCATCAACAAGTTTCGCGGTGACGTCTCGCTTTTTGACGACGGCATCAAGGCGATCGATCAATTCACCGGCTGGCGCTGCTTCGGCGTCGTTCCGTGGCTGAAGGCGGCGGCGCGATTGCCTTCGGAGGATTCCGTGGTGCTCGAACGCTTGGCTTCAGGCGGGAAACGGGCGCTGAAAGTCGCCGTGCCGATGCTTGGCCGCATCGCCAATTTCGACGATCTCGATCCGCTCAAGTCCGAACCGCAGGTCGAAGTGGTGTTCGTGCCGCCGGGACAGCACCTGCCTGAGGATGCCGGCCTGGTGGTGGTTCCCGGCTCGAAGTCGACGATCGGCGATCTCATTAAGTTCCGCGAGAATGGCTGGGACCGCGATCTTCTGGCGCACCGAAAACGCGGCGGCCATGTCGTCGGCATCTGCGGCGGCTTCCAGATGCTCGGCCGCATGGTGCGCGATCCCGATGGCATCGAGGGCAGCGTCACCGAAGCGGAAGGCCTTGGCCTGCTCGACATCGAGACGGTAATGGAACCGGAAAAGACGGTGCGCAATTCAAGCGCGCGCTCTGTGCCGTTCGGCCTGCCGCTCGAGGGCTACGAGATCCATCTCGGCCGCACCACCGGGCCGGACACCGCGCGGCCATCCGCCGTGATCAACGGCGCCGATGACGGCGCCATCTCCGCCGACGGCAAGGTTTTCGGCACCTATCTGCATGGCTTGTTTTCCGCCGACGCTTTCCGCGCAGCATATCTTGCCAGCCTTGGCGTCAAGGGCGGCGGCATCGACTATCGTGCCGAAGTCGAAAAAGCGCTGGACGCGATCGCAGCCGAGCTGGAGACGCATCTCGACTGCGACGCGATTTTCGGGCTGGCGCGGTAGCGGCGCCATCGGTTTAAGCCTTCTCGCCCGCCTTCGGCCAATACGTTCCGAACGACCAAACATTGCCTTCCGGATCGCGGCAGATGAATTCGCGGCTGCCGTAGTCGCGGTCGGTCAGTTCCTGGATGATCGTGGCGCCGGCCTTCCTGGCCCTGGCATGGGCGGCGTCGGCATCGTCGACAGCGACATAGATCGACTTGCCGCCGCCGGAGCCGGGCTCGCCGACCATCTTGCCGTAGTCGTCGCTGCGCGCTGTACCCAGCATGATCATCGAGGAGCCGAAGGTGAGTTCGGCGTGGTGCACGATGTCGCCCTCGCCGTAGCGGGCGCGGACCTCGAAGCCAAAGGCCTCGCCCAGCCAGTCGATCATTTTTCCTGCATTCTTGTAGCGCAGGGCAGGGTAGAGCCGGGGCGCTTCGCCGGTGGTGGGCATGGAAACCTCCTTCATTCAAGTTGGTCGATAACCCACTCTGTTCGAAGGCCGTCCCGCCGTCTTGAAGAATTGTTACCTCAGCGCCGTTGGGGGATCGCCGGCGAGCTGGCGGAACTCGCGCACCAGATGCGCCTGGTCGGCATAGCCGCAATCGGCGGCGATATAGGCCCAGTCGCTTTGGTCCTGCCGCGACAGGCCGAGCGCCCGGTTGAAGCGGACGATACGCGACAGCGTTTTCGGCCCGATGCCGGTCGCATCGGAGAATTTGCCGGCGAGATGCTTGCGGCTCCAGCCCAGTTTTTCGGCGATGGAGGAAATGCGGGCGCGGCCGCCGGACGCGATAATACGCTCATAAGCCCATACGATTTCGGACGAGGTTTCAGCGGCATTGCCGAGACGGGTGGCGACGAATGTTTCGGCGATGTCGAAACGTGTCGACCAGTCCAGGGCATTGCCGAGCCTTTCACGCAGCGCCAAGCCCTCGGCGCCAAGCACATCGTCGAGCACGATCATGCTGTCGGTCAGCTCGCTCATCGGCAGGCCGAAGAAGCGGCGCGCGCCGAGCGGGGTGAAGTTGATCTGCACGCAGCAGGCGTCGCCGAACGATTCGATGGTCACCGGGCCGGCAAACAGGCCGGCGGCGAAACTGGCGAAACGGTCATTGTCCCCGGGGCTGCGGCCAAGGCCGATGGCGAAGGGTTCGGCGAAGCTGATCACCAGCGGCACGGTCAGCGAGGCATATTCGATGTTGCGGAAATGGCCAGGCGCGGTTTCGCGATAGCCGCAAATGTCGGACACAATGCCCTCGAGCCCGAGCGGCGGTGCCCGCCGGCGCATCTCGAATCGCCCGGCGATGGAGCGGTCCTGTTCCTTGCGGCGCTGCATCTCGATCGGCATCGGCCATCCTTTGCCGACCGAATCTAGCAGACGCTCCGATCTGAATCAAAACGGGCCGAAAGCAAAAGCGCCCGGCTTTTGGCCGGGCGCTTCGGTTGCCCTGAGATATGCGTGCTCAGGCGCCACGCATCATGCAGCCGGCGGCAAGCACGATATAGGCGATGAGCACAATCCAGACCGATGCCAAGGGAATAAACGCAAGAACGCCAAGCGCGGCGAGAACGCCGATGATGGCGATGACAAGGGATATGATGAAAATAAGCTGAGTGGGTGCACTAAGATTCATGTGTGGTCCCTCCAACATGATTCGTACGACTGCATTCTATCAGGGCGTGGGCTCATACACCAATTAGCTGGCGTAATGGGTTTGCAGGATCGGCCAGCAGCTTGACCGCCAGCGCCAGGCAGATGATCACCAGCAGCGGCTTGATCAGCCTTGCGCCGATGCGGATGGCGAGGCTGGCGCCGAGACGCGCGCCGAGGAACTGGGCGACGCCCATCATCAGCCCGATCTTCCAGTAGATGACGCCGGCCACGGCAAAGACTATGAAGCCGCCGATGTTGGAGGCGAAATTGAGCAGTTTGGTGTGCGCCGTCGCCTTCAGCACGCCGAAGCCGGCGAGGCTGACGAAGGCGAGCATGTAGAAGGAGCCGGCGCCGGGTCCGAACAGGCCGTCATAGAAGCCGACCGCGGGTGCGATCGTCAGCCCGAACAGGAAGGGTGACAGACGCTCAGCGCGGTCGACATCATTCATGTTGGGCTTGACGGCGAAGTAGATCGCGATGGCGATCAGCAGCAGCGGCAGCAGCGCCCGCAAGAGGTCGCCGGGCACGAAGGCCGCCAGCAAGGCACCGACGGCACTGCCGGCAAGGGCCAGAAGTGCGGACGGCAACTGACGGCGCAGATCGACATGGCCATTCATGGCGTAGTGGATGGTCGCCGACGCGGTGCCGAAAATGCCCTGCAGCTTGTTGGTTCCAAGTGCTGCAACCGGCGGGAAACCGGCAAGCAGCAAGGCTGGAATGGTGATCAGGCCGCCGCCGCCGGCTATCGAATCGACAAAGCCGGCTGCAAAGGCGGCGAAGGCAAGCATGATGACGGTCTGGGTGGCGAGGTCGAACATCGGGATTTTCTGGGCATTCCGGCGGGAAAAGAGATGCCGCGCCTTCGATCATGGCGACCCGATTTGCGCAAGACCGAATCCGCGCTACGTCTTATCCAGGCACCTTGCTCTTGGATTTCCTGTAGTGCATGTCATTATCCCGAAGCCGCCGAGCACTTTGGGGTCATAGGCGATGGGCGGACTAGTAAAAGGGACGCTGTTGGCGATGGCATTGCTCGACCAGATACGCTCGATCTTCGATGGCGACCCCGGCGTGCGCAAGGTTGCCGATGACCCGGTGCTGTCGGCGGAACTCTTGATGCTGTTTCGCATGATCCTGGCCGATGGCTCGGTGTCGGAGAGCGAGATGGTTGCCTTCAGGCGCATCTGCAAGGACGCTTTCGGTATCCCGGAAACCAGCATCGACGCAGTCATCGAATATCTCAACGAGTTCGGCTACGAGACCAACGGTTCGCAGGCCATCGCTCTGTTTCGCGATCTCGATGTCGAGCGGCGCAAGCTGCTGGCGCTCCACATGGCGGAAATCGCCAAGGCCGATTCGAAACTGGCCGAGAGCGAGGTGCGGCTGCTGCGCCGCACGCTTGACCTGCTCGACATCAGCCCGGTAGATGTGGTGAAGCCGGAGGAGTAAGCCGCCCGCCCGGCCAGCTGGGTCCCCGCTGCTTCGCAGCGTCCTTAGCCCTTCGGGCGTTCAGCTCCCTTCAAAAGGTCCACTGGACCTTTTGATCCGCCCGAAGGCGGACCGGGGCTTCGTGACCTTTCATCGTGCCACCGGCACGGTGAATTCGCTGCGCAAACCGGCCACTCACCCTTGCTCTTGCATCCGGTGTGCGATCGCCCGATGCAGATCTGGCGCTGCCGCCACCAGCGCTTTGGCGGCCTCCGATTGCGGATGGTCGAGCACATCGCCGGTCTTGCCGCGCTCGACGATGCTGCCGTCATGCATGACCAGCACCTCGTCGGTGATGGCGCGGGCGACTGTAAGATCGTGGGTGATGAAGAGGTAGGCGATTCCAAGCTTCTGGTTGAGTTCGGCGAACAGGTCGAGGATCTGGGCGCGGATCGAGACGTCGAGCGCCGAGACCGGCTCGTCGGCGACGACCAGCTTCGGCCTGGTGATGATGGCGCGGGCGATCGACAGGCGTTGGCGCTGGCCGCCGGAAAATTCATGCGGATATTTGTCCATGTCGCTGACGCTGAGGCCGACCTCATGCAGCGCATGCGCCACCATCTCGCGGCGCTCGACCGGTGTCGGTCTCGTTTCCAGCACATGCAGCGGTTCGGCCACCAGTTTCTCGACCTTCTGGCGCGGGTCGAAGGAGCCGTAGGGGTCCTGGAACACGACCTGCATGTCGCGTCGCGCGGCTTTGAGCTCCGCCTCGCTCCTGCCGGTGATGGTCTGGCCGCGAAAGCGGATGGTTCCCGATGTCGATTTGTCGAGCGCCAGGATCATGCGGGCAAGCGTTGACTTGCCGCAACCGGAGCGGCCGACCAGCGCCACAGACTGACCGGGCGCCAGCGACAAGGAAACGTCGTCGACAGCGCGGATTGGGGGAGCGGGTTTGAACAGGGATGTACGCCGTCCCAGATAGTCACGCGTCACGCCTTCGACCTCAAGCAGCGGTTTGCCCCGGACCGCGGCATGGCTTTTGGGGCGTGCCGGCACGTGCATGGAGGCCAGCGCCAGCTGCCGCGTGTAGGGATGAAGCTGTTCCGACAGTGTACGTGAGGTGTCGCCGGCCTCCATCACCTCGCCATGGCGCAGGATGGTGATGCGGTCGGCCATCTCGGTCACGACGGCGAGGTCGTGCGAGATCAACAGCAGCCCCATGCGGCTTTCGCTGACAAGGCCGCGCAGCAGGTCGAGAATCTGCGCCTGCAGCACCACGTCGAGTGCCGTCGTCGGCTCGTCGGCGATAAGCAGCTTGGGTTTCAGCGCGCAGGCAATGGCGATGACGACGCGCTGGCGCTGGCCGCCCGACAGTTCGTGAGGATAGCGCGACAGCGGGAATTTGCCTTGCGGAAGGCCGACCCGGTCGAGCATTTTACGCGCCCGGTCTTCTGCGTCGGCGCGGCTGGCCTTGGTGTGCCAGCGTATGCCTTCGGCGACCTGTTCGCCGATGGTCTTTACCGGGTTGAGCGCCGTCATCGGCTCCTGGAAGACCATGCCGATGTCGTCGCCGCGCAGGGCGCACATCTGGTCCTCGGTGGCCGCCAGGATGTCGATGCCGTCGAAGGCGACGCGCCCGCTGGCGCGCGCCGCATGCGGCAGAAGCCGCATGACCGTCAGCGCCGTCATCGACTTGCCGGAGCCGGATTCTCCGACCAGCCCCATCACCTCGCCGGGTGCCACAGAGAGTTCGACCCCCTTCAGGATCGGCGTGTCGCCGATCGAAAGCGACAGGTTCGCGATCTCGAGCAGGCTCATCGCTGCCGCCGCGATTTCGGATCGAGAATGTCGGCAATGCCGTCGCCGAGCAGATTGAGGCCGAGCACGGTGATGACGATGGCCATGCCCGGGAAAATCGCCATCCACGGCGCCACAACCATGCGCGTCTGCGCGTCGAACAGCATCCGGCCCCAGCTCGGCATTGGCGGCTGGGCGCCGAGGCCGACATAGGACAGGCCGGCTTCCGCGAGGATGCCGAGCGCGAACTGGATGGTGCCTTGCACCAGAAGCAGCGTGGCGATGTTGGGCAGCACGTGCTCGATGCTGATCTGCGTCTTGCTCTTGCCGGCAGCACGCGCTGCAAGGATGAACTCGCGCGGCCAGATCGCCAGCGCCCCGGCGCGGGCGACGCGCGCAAACACCGGAATGTTGAAAATGCCGATGGCGATGATGGCGTTGATCGCGCCGGGTCCGAAGATGGCGGTGATCATGATTGCCGACAACAGCGCCGGGAAGGCGAAGACGAGGTCGTTCAGCCGCATCAGCGCTTCGTCGACAAACCCGCCGCGTGCGGCGGCGAAGGCGCCGAGCGGCACGCCGACACCCATGCCGATGCCGACCGCGACCAGCGCCACGGCGATCGAATTGCGGGCGCCGACCATGATCATCGACAGGATGTCGCGGCCGAAATGGTCTGTGCCGAAGCAGTGCGCCGCAGAGGGCGCCAGCGTCTTGTCCGAGATCACCAGTTTGGTCACGTCGTAAGGCGTCCAGACATAGGAGACGAGTGCCATTGCAGCCACGAGCACAGTGATGGCGAAACCGATGAGGAAGGAGCGGTTGCGAAAAGCCTTGGCCAGAATGCTGCCCAACGTCTCCTGCGGGATGTCGATGTGCAGCGTCATTGCCGGCCTCGCAGGCGCGGATCGACGATGCCATAGGAGATGTCGACAACGAGGTTGACCGCAATGACGGCGACGACCAGCAGCATGACGATGCTTTCGACGACAATCAGGTCGCGCTGGGTGATCGCCTGGAACACCAGCCGTCCCAGACCGGGCAGATAGAAGACGTTTTCGATGATGATGGTCCCGGCGAGCAGGAAGGCGAATTGCAGACCCAAAATGGTCAGCACCGGGATCATCGCATTGCGCAGCGCGTGCCGCCACAGCACCGCGCGGTAGGGCAGGCCCTTGGCGCGGGCGGTGCGGATATAGTCCTCGTTCAGCACCTCGATCAGCGCCGAGCGGGCAACGCGGGCCAGGATCGCCGCCTGCGGCAGAGCAAGTGCTAGGGCCGGCAGCAGCAGCGATTTCAGCGCCGGCCAGACACCGGCACCCCAGCCGGGAAAGCCGCCGGCCGGTGCCAGTCGCAGCCAGACGGCAAAGAGGTAGATCAGCATCAGCGCGAACCAGAAGTTCGGCACGGCGACGCCGAGCTGGGCCATACCCATGGCAAAGGTGTCGCCGGCCCGGCCGCGCCGGCTGGCGGAATAAAGCCCGACCGGGATGGCGATGACGGTGGACAGCGCCAGCGCGATCAGCGCCAGCGGCAGTGAAACCGCCATGCGTTCGCGCACCAGGTCGATGACCGGCACCGAATAGGTGTAGGAGCGGCCGAAATCGAGGCTGAGCAGGCCGCCGACCCAGGAGAGGTAACGCAGGACAAGCGGTGCGTTGAGGCCCATCTGGTTGCGCAGCAGCTCGACCTGCTCGGCGCTGGCGTTGAGACCCAGCATCAGCCGCGCCGGGTCGCCGGGCAGGATTTCGAGCACAGCGAAGACGACCATCGAAGCCAGGATCAAGGTCGCGATGGCGATGGTGAGGCGTTTGAGGAGGTAGGCGGTCAATCCGTCCACTTCACCTTGGTCAGATCATTCGCCTGGATCGGCGCGTTCTCCCACAGCCCCTGCAGCTTGGCGTCCCAGACCCCAACCTTCGGCAGTTCGTAGAGGAAGCCGACCACGGCATCGTCGGCCAGGATCTTCTGCGCTTCGCCCAGCAACGTGTTGCGCTTGGCGTCGTCGGAGGTGACGTTTAGTTCGGTGATGATCTTGTCGAAAGCCGGGTTGTCATAGTTGAAGTAATAATCCTTGCGCGAATAAATATCGATGTCATTTGGCTCGGTGTGGGAGACGATGGTCAGGTCGTAATCCTTCTTGGTGAACACCTGATCCAGCCACTGCGCCCATTCGACGGGGACGATCTCAAGGTCGATGCCGACATCGCGCAGCTGCGAGGCGATGATTTCGCCGCCGAGCCTCGCATAGGAGGGCGGCGGCAGTTTCAGCGTCGCCTTGAAGCCGTTCTCAAGGCCGGCCTGCTTCAGCAGTTCCTTGGCCTTGTCGACATTATGCGGATAGAGGCCGGTGAGGTCGACATAGGCCTTGCTGGCGGGCGACATATGCGAGCCGATCGGCACGCCGAGGCCGGCCGAGGCGCCGTCGATGATCGCCTTGCGGTCAAGCGCGAAGGCAATCGCCTGCCGCACCTCGAGTTTGTCGAAAGGCGGCTTCTTGTTGTTGATCGACAGGATGGTTTCGCCCTCGGTCGAGCCAATCACCACATGGAAGCGCGGATCGTCCTTGACCTGGGCGACGCTGTCGGGATCGAAGAAAGGGAAGGCCTGGATGTCGCCGGAGAGCAGCGCCGGCACGGCGGCCGCAGCATCGGGGACGATGCGGAACTCGGCCTTGTCGAGGAACACCGGAGCGCCCCAGTAATTGTCCGATTTGACCAATGTGATCGACGAGCCCTTGGCCCAGTTCTGGAATTTGAACGGTCCGGTGCCGATGGGCTTTTCCTTGTTGGTATCGGCGCTCTCCGGCGCCACGATCACCGCGTCGCCCCAGCCCATATTGTACAGGAACGACCCCTGCGGGTTCTTCAGCGTCACCTTCACCGTCGCCGGATCGACGACTTCGACCGTATCGATGGCCGCGAACAGGCCCTTTTGCGCGTTGACCGAATTGTCGGCGCGGGCGCGGTCGAGCGAGAATTTCACGTCGCTGGCGTCGAAATCGGTGCCGTCATGGAATTTGACGCCGGTGTGGAGCTTGAAGATGTAGACCTTGCCGTCGTCCGAGATAGCCCAGCTTTCGGCGAGATCGGGCAGCACTTCGCCGCTCGGGCCGATGCGGGTCAGGCCCTCGAAGACGTTGGCGTAGAGCACTTCGTCGATCGCCGCGGGGGCACCGGCGGTCGGATCAAGATGGGGCGGTTCGAGCGGAATGCCGATAACCAGGTCGGTACGCGCGGCAAATGCCTGACTGCCGGTTGCGAGCGCCAACAGCGCGGCGGCAAGAATGGTTTTCCACAATTTCATCGTGCAACTCCCAAATGCTCGAACCTTGGTGCGATAGAAGCGTGATTTCGAGGTGGAGTAAATTGCGTTTCGTGCTCTGCAACGGCGCCGGGAGGAATGTTTTTTCAGCTGATGCCGGTGGATCAGCCGGTAGCCGTTCCTCTGAGCAGCACGTTCAGCCCGATCGCCATCACTTTGGCCGACTCCACCATGTCCGAAATCCCGACCCATTCGTCGGGTCGGTGGGCGAGATCGAGAATACCCGGACCGTAGGCGATGCAATCATAAATGTGGCCGATGCGGGCAATGTGCTTCTGGTCGTAAGTGCCTGGCGAAATGACATAATCCGGTTCGCGGTCGAAGATCGCCATGATGCCTTGGGCCACCGCCTGGACCACCGGCGCATCGCGCTCGGTCATCAGCGGCAGCACCTCCATCAGGTCGCGGATTTCGTAGTCGAATTTTTTGCGCTCGCGCTTCAACCGGTCGAGGATATCGGTCACCTCGCTTTTGACCGTGGCAAGATCTTCCTCGAGCAGGAAGCGGCGGTCGATGGTCAGCCGGCAGGCATCCGGCACGTTGGGCGACGGCAGGCCGGGGCGAAAATCCTCGGTTTGGCCGCCGTGGATCGAGTTGATGTTCATGGTCGAGCGCTTTGCGCCTTCGGGCACCACCGGCATGCGCGTCACCTTGCGGTCGAGCGCCGGAAACAGTTCGTCCTCGAAGGCCTGCAGCACGGCGCCCATGTGGCGCACCGCGTTGTCGCCGAGGAACGGCATCGAGCCATGCGCGATCTCGCCCTTGGTCTCGATCTCCGCCCACCAGACACCGCGATGGCCAAGGCAGATGCGGTCCTTGTTCAGCGGCTCGGGGATGATGACGTGGTCGACCTTGGGTTTGGAGAAATAGCCAAGCTTCGCCAAGTGGGCGACGCCGCCGAAGCCGCCGGACTCCTCGTCGACCGTGCCGGAGATTTCGATGGCGCCGGGAAAGTCGGGGAAAACCTCCATGAAGGCCTCGGCCGCGATGATCGAGGCGGCGAGGCCTCCCTTCATGTCGCAGGCGCCGCGGCCGTAAACCTTGCCGTCCTTCACCACGCCGGCAAAGGGATCGACGCTCCAGCCTTCACCGGCTTCGACCACATCGATATGCGAGTTGAAATGGACGCAGGCGCCCGGCGAGCGGCCGTCGAAGCGGGCGACGACATTGACGCGCGGGTAGCGGTCGGTGTCTCCGGGCGTGCCCTCGGCGCGGATGAATTCGGTTTCGAAGCCAAGTTTCCTTAGCCGTGCACCGATATATTCGGCGCAGGGGCGATAGGCTTCGCCCGGTGGATTGATGGTCGGGAAGCGGATCAGGTCGGCGGTCAGTGCGACCAGTTCATCGGAACGGTCGTCGATCACTTTGAGGAGTCGTTCGTTCATCAGGGGAGTTGAGCAACGAACGGGTGGTTTTTGCAAGTGTCACGCCGCTAGCCCTGAAACTACGTGTTGCGGCGGCAACTATGGCGGGAAATCGTTCAAATTCGCTGCTTTAGATTGGCGATTTTATCAAGGAGTGTGTGTTAGATCACTCACCTGTCGTTAAAAAGATGAAAAACCGCGTGATGACAGAGCAGGCAAGGGGCATCAAAGGGGTTTGATCTCATGAATAAAATCGTTCTCATGGCGGCAGCTTTTGCTGCGATGCTGTTCGGCACGTCCATCGAAAGCCGGGCTGCTTCGCTGGTCGCCAGCATCGACGTCTCGTCCCAGACCATGACCGTCAGCCAATATGGCCAGGTGCTTTATCGCTGGAGCGTGTCCACCGCCCGCAGCGGCTACTTCACGCCGCGGGGCACCTATCGGCCGCAGCGGACGGCGCGGATGTGGTATTCGAAAAAATACCACATGTCGCCAATGCCTTACTCGGTGTTCTTCCATGGCGGCTACGCCATCCACGGCACCGGCGCAGTCCGGCAACTTGGGCGTCCGGCCTCGCATGGCTGCGTGCGGTTGCACACGGCAAATGCGGCGGTCTTCTATTCGATGGTGCGCGAAGTCGGCTTCGGCAATACGCGGATCGTGGTGATGAACTGACGACCTAAGATTGACGCTGCCGCTGGCCGGCAGCGTCCTTTGCCTGTCCGCGACGGCGTCGACGCCGGCCGCTGATCTCCCATCTTTTGTGGAACCACATCCACTGTCCCGGATCCTCTCGAACCCAGCGCTCGACGACGTCGGCGAGCAGTTGGGTGGTGGCTGGGACGTCGACACTGCCGCTCTCATTGCGCGGAAGCGTGAGCTTGTCTTCGATCTCGAGCCGGAAGCGGTTGCCCGGCAACCGGACGCAGCGCGCCGGATAGACATCGCAATCATAGTGGCGGGCCAGCATGCCCAGAACCGGATTGCTCTGGCACGGGCGGCCAAAGAAGGTCGTCTCCAGCCCGCTGGAGAATTTCTGGTCGACCAGGACGCCGATATTGCCGCCATTTTCGAGAATGGACGCCAGCGCGAAGGAGGCGCCGGTGGAGGAGGGCAGCAGCGCGCCCATGCTCGAGCGCCGCGTCGAGTGGATGTAGTCGGCCAGGTACGGGTTGTTGGGCGGGCGAAACAGTGCCGTGATCTTCATGCCGAAAGTGGCGGCCGCCACCGGCAAAAGCTCGAAATTGCCGAGATGGCCGGTGAACAGGATGTGCGGCTTCTGCTCGGTGGCGATGTGCTTGAAGTGATCGGCGCCGCCGACTTCGACTCGCCCGGGGGTCGTCGCATTCGGATCATAGTCGAAAAGCGCATCGAGGAAGATGTATTCAGCGGCAAGCCGGGCCATGTTGCCCCACATGTCGGAGGCGATGGCCTCGATCTCGACATCGCTCTTTTCGGGATAAGCGAGGCGCAAATTGTTGATGGCAACGCGGTGGCGTCCGACGCGCGGACCGATCCGCCGTGCGGCGCGGTCGGCAAAATTGAGCGCGCTGTCGGCAGGCAAGAGGCGCAGCAGCGAAATGATCGTCATCGCCGCGCGCGCCACCAGCCAGTGCTCCGTCTGGCGCAGTCTTCGGCCATAGCGGAACATGAAGTCCCGGCGGGCTTTCTTGAACACCTTGCCGACCATTGTGCTCAAGAAACGCGCAGGATGATCTTGCCGAACACGTCGCGGCCTTCCATGCGCTTCAGCGCGGCGTCGATGGCGTCGAAGCCGACTTCGGTGTCGATCACCGGTGCTACCTGTCCCGCCGCCATCTTCTGCATGGCGTTGGCCATGTTCTCCATGCGGCAGCCGAAGGATCCGAGCAGCTTCAATTGCTGCTGGAAGAGCTGCATCAGATTGATCTGCGTCGAAACGCCGGAGGTCGAGCCGCAAGTGACCAGGCGACCGCCGCGCTTCAGGCACAGCATCGAGGCGGCAAAGGTGTCGGCGCCGACATGCTCGAAGACGACATCGACGCCCTTCTTCCTGGTCAGCTTGCGCACGACGCCCTCAAAACGGTCCTCGCGGTAGTTGATGACATGGTCGGTGCCGAGCGCCTTGGCCTTGTCGATCTTGTCGTTCGAGCCGACCGTGGTGATGATGGTGCACCCCATGCGCTTGGCCAGCTGGATGGCCGCCGAGCCGATGCCGGAGCCACCGGCATGGATGAGGATGGTCTCGCCCGGCTGCAGCTTCGCATTGTCGAACAGCATGTGCTCGACGGTGCCGAAGGTGACGGGCGCGACGGCGGCGCCGACATCGGTCACGCCGGGCGGGGCGGGGACCAGCAGGCGTGCCGGCAGGTTGATCTTTTCCTGGGCGAAGCCGTCGAGATGGAAGCCGTGCACGCCCGAAACATGTTCGCAGAGATTGTCGCGGCCTTCGCGGCAGGCGCGGCAGAGGCCGCAGGTGCGGGCGCCATAGATCGACACCAATTGTCCCGGCAACAGGCTGGAAACGCCGGGGCCGACGGCCTCGACCTCACCCGACGCTTCGGCGCCGACGACCAGCGGCAGCTTGCGCTTGGCGAAGGCCATGCCGCGCCAGCCCCAGACGTCGATGTGGTTCAACGCCACCGCCTTGATGCGCAGCGTGACCTCGCCGAGAGCGGGGGGCGGCGGGGGCGGCAGGTCCACCGTTTCAAGACGGCGGTCCTCTATAAGTTGCAGTGCGCGCATAGGGCCTGTCGGTTCTGTTGGAGCGGAAGTGGCGACTTAAAAACGCGTGGCGCGTTTTAAGTCTTTGATTTTGTTCATGTCGTTTTCCCAAAACCGCATCGCACTTTTGGGCGACATGAATTAGACCGGTTCCCGCGCCATGACAAGGCAGGTGTTCTGGCCGCCGAAGCCGAAGGAGTTCGACAAAACCGTGCCGACTTCGGCATTGCGCTTCTTGTTCGGCACCACGTCGAGCTCGATCGCCGGGTCGGGATTGTCGTAGTTGATGGTCGGCGGAATGACGCTTTCGCGCATGGTCATCAGCGAAAAAGCCGCCTCGACGGCGCCCGCCGCCGACAGCGTGTGGCCAATCATCGACTTGTTGGACGAGACCGGCATCGAGCCTATGCGTTCGCCGAACACGGTCGATAGCGAAAGGTGCTCCATCTTGTCGTTTTCCGGCGTCGAGGTGCCGTGAGCGTTGACGTAGTCGATCTCGTCCTTGCTCAAACCAGCATCGGCAAGCGCCGCTCGAACCGCTGCGATCGCCGGCGAACCATCAGGCTTGGAGCGGGTGCGGTGGAAATCGTCGGCCTTCTCGCCGCAGCCGCGCAGGATGCCGAGAACGCTGGCGCCACGGGCAAGGGCAGCCTCAAGCGATTCCAGCACCAGCGCACCGGAGCCTTCGGCCAGCACAAAGCCGTCGCGGTCCTTGGAAAAGGGCTTCGAGGCTTTTTCCGGAATGTCGTTGTGGGTCGACAGCGCCGACAGCAGCGAGAAGCGGATCAGTGCCTCGGCCGTTGCCGAGCCGTCGGCGCCGATCGACAGCGCCCGATCGCATTCGCCGCGGCGGATCGCCTCGACGCCAAGCTGGATGGCGGTGGCGCCCGAGGCGCAGGCGGTCGACAGCGTGATCGGCAGGCCGCGCGTGCCAAAGCGGTCTGCCAGCCGGTCCGCGATCGAGCCGAACTGCGTGGTTTCGAAAATGTCCAATTCCTTCAGCCCGCGCGCGACCCGCAGCAGCCTTTCGGCGCCGGCGTCCTTGCTGTCGGAATTGTAGAGCGAGAAGCGGTCGTGCCAGTCAAGCTCGACCGGCGGCGAGGCGAGGAAGAGCGGGCCACCGAAGTCAGAGGAATCGAGGCCGGATTCGGCCACGGCCTCATCTGCTGCGGTTTCGGCTAACTCGTAGGTCAGCAGGCTGGCGCCCTTTGAGCTTGAATCGAGGAAGTCGACCATGCCGGAGATGCGGGTGTTGAGGTGATCGACAGGAAAACGGGTGATCGGGTGGATGCCCGACTTGCCGGAGGTCAGCGCCGCCCAATTGTCTGCCTTGCCGACGCCGAGCGAAGTCACCACGCCGATGCCGGTGACGGCGACGATCGGCCTGCCCATGTGATCTCTGAGATTGGCCATCCGGAACCTCTTAACTTTGCAGCATGGCCGCGCAGCACTGCTTCAAGCAGCGTTGACCAGCGCCATGCCCTCGAATTGGTGATAGCCGATCGCCGTTGCAAGCACGGTTTGCGGGATGCCTTCGAACGGCTTCTCGGCCGCGGCGTCGAAAACGGGGTAGGCGGCCTTGCGGTCGACGGCCAGCGCGGCGAGCGCCACGGCGAATGGGAACTGGGCTTCCTTCATATGGCCGGTCAGTGTCGCGAAGCCACGTGCCGATATCGCCGGATTGGCATCGAGCGCTGCCTTCTCGGCTGATGTTGCCGTGTGCGCGCCGGAAGCGCCCGACAGGGCAAGCAGCTTGCCGCTGGGGAGAGCCGCCTGTTCGAGCAAGGCCGCGATCTCGGCGTCGAGTTCGCCCCGCGAGCGCCTGGCGCGGCCGGAGACGACCGGTCCGAGCTCGGCATAGATCTTGCGGCCACGGCTTTGCGCGTGCTCGCGCTGTTCCAGCACCAGGAAGGCGCCGCCTGAGCCGGAGACCAGGCCGCCACCCTCGGCGCCCCGTCTTTGCCAGACAGGCTTCCACGGGCCGCGATGCAGATAGCCCGCCAGCTCATAGCCCAGCAGCATGTCGGAATGTTCAGTCTGGAAGGCGCCGCCGACCAGAATATGCGTCGACTGGCCGGAGCGGATGCGCGCGGCGGCCGTTTCGACGGCGGCGACGCCGGCCCCTTCCTCGCCCATGAAGGTCCTGGACGATCCGGTGACCTTGTGGACGATGGAGATGTTACCGGCGAGCAGATTGGAAAGCTGGGCCAGGAAGAGCGTCGGCCGCAATTCGGTGGTCAGCTTCTCGTTAAGCAGCACGTCGCGGTCGTTGCGGCTTTCGGAAGCGGCCAGGATGGCGGCGTCGACAGCCTCGTCGCGCTCGCCGCCGCCGGCGGCCACCACCATGTCCATGGTCGTGCAGAGCTCGTCATTGCCCTTGATGCCGGCATCGTCCAGCGCAAGACCGGCGGCATAGGTGCCGAGCCGTTGCCAGGTTTCCATCTGCCGCTGGTCGCCGCGCTTGGGGATCTGCAGGTTCCAGTCGATCTCGGGCAGCGGATGGACGGTGTAGGGCGCAAAGCGCGCGGCTTCGAGCACCGGCTGCAGGCCCGGCTGGGCCAGCTTCTGCCAGTGTGCGTCAGGGCCTTCTCCAAGCGAAGAGACAAGGCCAATGCCAGTGATGACGACGTCGCGGGGGCTGCTCATGAGCGGCTTTGTGGGTCAGGCGGCGCAGCCCGTCAAGGCCGCGCGCCAGCCGATATCAGGCGTTCTTGGCGGCGACCAGCGCGTCGATCTTGGCGCACAGGTTCTTCATGACGAAGTAATCGTCGGTCGAGGCCTTGCCGTCATTCACTTCCTGCGTCCACTTTTCCAGCGGCACCTTGATGCCGAATTCCTTGTCGATGGCAAAGACGATGTCGAGGAAATCGAGGCTGTCGATGCCGAGATCGTCGATCGTGTGGCTCTCGGGGGTGATGGTGTCGATATCGATCTCGCTGGTGTCGGCAATGATCTTGGCGACTTTCTCGAACGTGGTGGACAAGGGCTCTTCCTTCGGTTGCGGGCGGAATCTGTCCGCATCTGGTTTGGGCGCTGTCTAATCGGTTTTTCCCGGCAGGAAAAGGCCTGATGCGCCGGGCGCAGATGGGGAGGGGTCTCAAGAAACGCAAGAAGGGCCGCCGGCTGACCCGGCGGCCCTTCCATTGACGTAGCGTCAGCTCAGCTTTCGCGCAGCTTGACGATGTCGTTCAGCAGTCCGCCCGTTCCATTGTGGACGGTCAGCCGCTCGACCTTGCCGGCGATGGTTTCCAGAGCCTCAAGCTCCTTCAGCCGCAGCATCACCGGGTTCTCCGCCATCACCCTGGCCGTGTTGAGCAGGGAACGCGTGGCGTTCGTCTCCTCGCGGCGGCGGATGACGTTGGCCTCGGCCTGCTTTTCGGCCGAAACCACCTGGTTGAGGATCTCGCGCATCTCGCCCGGCAGGATCACATCCTTGAGGGCGATATCGCTGACCTCCACCCCGATCGCGGCCATGTCGGCCCGGACCTTGGCCGCCGCCTCCTCATCGACCGTCACCTTCTTTTCAAGGATCTGGTCGAGCGTCAGCGCGCCAAGCGTCTTGCGGAAGGCGTACTGCAGGGCGCGATAGAGGGCTTCGGAGAAGTCCTTCACCGTGCTCACCGCCTTGACCGGGTCGACGACCTGGTATTCGGCGGCGATGTTGACGCGGATCGTCACTCGATCCTTGGTCAGCACTTCCTGCCCGGCGACATCGAGCGACTGGCGCTTGAGATCGACGACCTTCATCTGCACCATGCGTCCGACATTCCAGAACGCATGCACGCCGGCAGTGAGCGTGCGCACCAGCACACCGTCGACGAACAGCAGTCCGGCCTGACCATCGACGATCGGATGGACGGACATCAACTCCGTCTTCCGGGCCTGACCGAGCCGGCGCATGAGCGCCGGATCGATGGCGAGATCGACTGACGTGTCGACCGTCGTCACCTTCCACGGGCCGGCATCCGTCCACAGCACAAGCTTGCGGTCCGGCGCCAGAACGGCATGCAGATTGCCGTCACGCTCGATGACGGCCACGTCGGTGCGTCCGGTGCGGACGACGGTGAAATGACGCGCGGCCACATCCGGGAGCTTGCCGAACAACGCCTTCTCATACGCCGAAACGAATTCCGGGCTCTTCAGATCGTGCCGGGACACCTCAAGGTTGCCGCGCCGGTTGACGAGCGAATGCTCGCCCGGCAGCAGGACAGCCTTGATCTCCCCCTTGTAGAGGGTGAGGGCACGTTCGTTTTCCCTTACGAGGACGCGCTCGCGTCCAAGAACCTTGTCGAGAATAGTCGTCATTGTCTTACTCCTGTCGGGCATGGCCCCATGCGAGGCGTCAAGTCATGCGTCGATCTTCCCTTCGTTTCTCGTTTCACTTCGTCTCGTACTTCCAGACCGGACACGAATGATCGGGGGACCGGTGACATCAAATCGCGGCGGACCTTCGGGAGCGGATCGCGGGGCAGCGAAGCGGGCGCCGGAGGCCGAAGCCTCCCTTGCTGGCGACACTGCGCCTTGATCATCACCGCGGGCCTGGCCGCGAGCCGATGGCGTCAGACCGTTCGAACCGGCCTTGGCCCGTGGGCTTCGGCGGCTCGTCAGGTCTTCCGCATTCCGGTCCCCGGACCGTTTTTTCAGATAACACCGTGAAAGGGTGGTGGCCTGTCAGCCATTGGAGAAGGATTCGAACCTTCGACCGTCAGATTATGAGTCTGATGCTCTACCCAAACTGAGCTATCCGTGGTGCAGACAGCAGGATTCGAACCTGCGACCTCCGGATCCAAATCCGGCGCTCTCCCAGACTGAGCTACATCCGCGATCCCAATCCCCGAAGCGGCGCCGTATACAGGGCGGCAGAGCCGCCTGCACGGGCGGAGACGAAAGCTCCAACCGTTGTGCTCGCTTCGGTTTTCGTGACCGGGAGCGCGCCTATAGACCCTGCGACGGGTTGTCGCAAGTGGCATTGTGGCGGCGAATTTGCGGCTTCTTTCAGCGGTGGTATTTCGGCAACAGTGCCAGGCTCGTCAGAAGGTGACGCGGCCGAGCACGCGCAGGCCGTCGCCCTGCGGCTCGACCACCACCGCTTCGCCTTCGCGCGGCGACACGCCGGTCAGGGCAACGATGTTTTCCAGATGAGTGACCATGACCAGATTGTCGGAGCCGGTATAGGCGCGGATTTCCTTCAGGACCGCATCGAGCTGCGCGGCCTTCTCCTTCGGATCGGTTTTCAGGAGATCGAGCGGCGCGAAAGGCTCGGGGTCGGCTTCGAAGGCGATGCGGGCGGTGTCGAGGCAGCGGCAATAGCGGCTGGACATAACACGCTCGACCGGGGCGGCTCGGGCGCCGAACAAGGCGCCGATCTTGTTCGCCTGCTGCTTGCCGCGTGCTGACAGATTGACCTGGGTGGCGCAGTTGTCGATGTCGAAATTGGCCGGATCGGTGGTGCCGGTGACCAGCGCATGGCGCAGCAGCACGACACGGCCGCCGTCCCGCAGCAGCGCCCAACCGGCGTCCGTCGCATGGGCGACGGCGGGAACAGCAAGCAGAAACAGCGCCAGCACAAATCGAATCATCTGATACCTTCCGAGAGCCGGATGTCGGCCCCGGTCATTCGCATATAGGGATCGGAAAGCCGGCACAAAGACAAGCGAAAGGCGGACCAAAGCGCGTCGCGCCCGAAACGGATTCACGCGAGGCGCTTTGGATTTTGTTTTTATGCATGTCGTTGTCCCAAAACCGGGGTCACTTTTGTGCGACATGCATTGGCGCCCGCAACTTCACTTTTTCGCCATCTGCTTCTTCGCCAGTTCGATCTTCTGGTCGGTGAGCGGGATGGGGATCGTGTAGCCGGCTTCAGTAAAGCCCTGCTTGGCGTTCTCGAAGAATTCGATCGCCTTGAGATATTCCGGCTTGCCTGCGCCGTAGCTGGCGCGGTTCCAGTGGACGTCGCCGATATTGTTCTGTTCGAAGGCCCACTGCAGCGGCTGGCTTTCGCGCGTAAACACCTTCAGCGTCGCCGTGAACGCCGCTTCGGCGTCGTTGAGATATTTGTCGGTCCGCTGGAGATTGCCGAGATTGAGCAGGCTCATACCGATGCCATTTTGAGCATTGGCCCAGTCGACCGGTGCGGCCTCGATGGTGAGTATTTCAAGCGCTGCCCGCCGCGCGGCGATCGAATCCTGCAAGGTCTTGGCATCGCCATTGGTCATGCTCAACCAGTGCAGTGTCGAGCCCAGGCCGGCCTGGGCCAGTGCCCACTGCCTCGGGTTCGTCTCGCGCTTGTATTCGCGCAACGCATTGACGTAGGCGTCGACCGCATCGCTGTAGTGCTCGGGCTTGTCGGTCACGCCGCCCAACAGCTGCAGTGTGTTGCCGAGATTGTAGTAGCTCATCGCCCAGTCCTGCGGGAACTTCCGCCTGACATAGACCTGCCGTGCAGCCTGGAAGGCTGCCGCCGACTGTTCCAGCTTGACCGCATCGCGCGTGCGCTGGCCCAGCGTCTGGTAGATCGAGCCGAGATTGTTCTGCGCCGAGGCCCAGTCCGTCGGAAAGCGCTGGCGGGTGAACACCGTCAGCGCGTCGTCATAGGCAGCCGCAGCTTCTTCAAGCGTAGCCGTGCCCATGTCGAAGCGGGCGACACCGCTCAGCGCATTTCCGAGATTGAGGCGGCTTGTCGCCCAGGACACCGGGAACGTCTCACGGGTCCGCACCTCGAGCGCGGCGCGGAAAGCATCGGCAGCCTCATAGATCTTCGCCTTGTCGTTGAATTGGATGCCTGAAGTCACCAGCGTGTTGCCGAGATTGTTCTGGACCATCGCCCATTCAACGGGCGTTTTTGCGCGCGTGTATTCCTGTAGCGCCAGCCGATAGGCGGCTTCGGCTTCGGCCAGATGCTCGCCGGCGGGTTCGCGCTGGGACAATGCATAGAGGGCGAGGCCGAGATTGTTCTGCGACGAGGCCCAGTCGAGCGGCAGTTTTTCGCGCGGGCGCTTTTCCAAGGTGGCGCGCATGGCCGCCACGGCCTGATTGAGGCGGGCCGGGTCGCTCTCGCGCTCGCCGATCTTTAGAAGCACATTGCCCAGATTGTTCTGCGCGGCGGCCCAGTTCGTGTCGTCCTTTTCGCGCTCGAACACGGCAAGCGAATCGCGAAAAATCTGCGCGGCCTCTTCGAGATGCGCGGTCTCGACCTCGCGCTCGCCGATGTTCTGGAGCACCACTGCCATGTTGTTGCGGGTGATGGCCCAGTCGCGGTTTTGTTCGCCATTGGGAATGAAGTTCAAGATGACGCGGTAGGCTTCTATCGCCTGCTGCAAGGCGTCGAGATCGCCGCTGGCGTAGCCATAGGCGTTCAGCGCCTCGGCCTCCTGGTTCTTGTAGTTCCAGCGCAGTTTTTCGTCCCACTTCTCGACCAGCGAGAACGCCTTGGCATAGTCGTCGGCGGCGGATTTGTAGTCGAAGACCAGTGCGGCGGCGTCGGCGCGTTTGGCATAGATGGCGGCGTCTGCGATACGCTTTTGCTTGACCAGATCCTCGGCCTCGTCGACCGCACCGCTGTTTTCCTCGACCCGACCGACAGCGTCATCGAGGAATTTGCGCGCCGTCACCATGGCGCCCTGGCCAATGGCCTTGTCAGCGGACGCGACCAGCCGACTGATCTCGGGGTCGTCGGTGCGCAGCGCTGCGCGTTCGGCCATCATCTTCTTCAGGCGCTCGGCCTGACCGTCGAGCACCTTTTGCAGGTCGTTCGGATCCTCGGGGATTTTCTCCGTGCCGAGCGCCTTCAGCACGCCGTAGAGCGCGTCGAGCGGCACACCGTCCTTGAGCGAGGCCAGCTCCACTTGCGCCCGCTTGGGGTCGGGCAGGTCGGAAATGGTCAGCAGCAGTTGCCGCCTTTCGCCAGTGATCAAGCCGTCGTCGCCCGTCGGCTCCGGCGGCGCGACGCCGAAATAGAGCAGACGGCGCAGGCTCTCGCTGACCCAGGGCCGTTGCTTCGCCTTGGTGTCGAGATAGACCTCTTCGGTCACCATGCGCATGACCGAGCCGAATTCGGCGCCCTTCATCGCGGTGAGATGGCGCAGCAAGGCTGCCGCATAGGGACTGTTTTCGCCGGCAGCGCCATCGAGCGCCGGGCGGCCCGGTTCGGCGGCAAAGCCGACAACCGTGCCGAGGCTGGCATCCTCCGCCGTTACATTGCCGAGCGCCTTCGCGCCACGCACCGGTTCCAGTCCGCCGGCACCGATGGGCTCGGCGGACGCCGTCGGCGCCCGGCGCACGACTGCGTCGGCCGGAAACGGATTGGTGCGGCAGGCATCGAGCAGCACGATGGTCACCGGCACGGTCTTCTTCAGCTCGTCCATGACGGTGGAAATCGGCACCAGCGCCTCCCCGGCATTCTTCAGCGAGGAGACATCGGCGTCGACCGGCACCAGATAGTTCTCGCCGCCGGCTTCGATGCCGTGGCCAGAATAGTAGATGAAAGCGACGTCGGCGCCTTCTGCATCCTCGACGAAGCGGTCGAGGTCGCGCTTGAGCTTTGCGGCATCGCGGTCGGTGACGTTGCGGGCGTCGAAGCCGAGGTCAGTCAGCATCTTGGCCATGTCGCGGGCGTCATTGGCCGGATTGGCAAGGGCTGCGATATGTTCGTAGTTCGATTGACCGATGATCAGCGCCACGCCCTTGAGGCTTTTGGTCTCGGTGGCTTGAGCCACAGATACGGCAAGGCAAAGCAGCACGGTGACGAAAGCCGCCAGCCGTCGGACAAGATTGCCTTTCGAGGTGCCGACAAAGGCCATTTGTCGTGTCGTCCGCCCAATGATCCAAACCCTCTATAAGCCTGCCAGCCGACGATGATCAAATTCGGGCGCGATTGCGCCGCGAGCATGGCTCGCTTATCCCTCGGTAAATGTCCGCGCTCACCGAAACCGTCCTCTTCGTCTTCAGTCTTGTCGCGCTCGGCTATGTCGCCGGGTGGACCGGCTATCTCAGGCCGGCGAGCGGCGAGGGCATCTCCGAATTCGCCGTCAACGTGGCGATGCCGCTGCTTCTGTTCCAGACGATGGTGCGGTCCGACTTCCACGGTGTGGCGCCATGGCCGCTGTGGTTCGCCTATTTCGCGGCGGTCGCCATCACCTGGGCCACCGGCCATCTGGTCACCACCCGTGTCTTCGGCCGCGACGCCCGTGCTGGTGTCGTCGGCGGCGTGTCGTCGGCATTTTCCAATGTGGTGCTGCTCGGCGTGCCCTTTATACTCGGCATATTCGGAGCGGCTGGCTTCGAGGTGCTGTCTCTGCTGGTCTCGGTGCATCTGCCGATCATGCTGATGGCCTCGATCGTTCTGTTCGAGATATTCGGGCGCGGCAGCGGCGAACCCGTGCATCCCTTGCGCGTTGTCCGTCGCTTCCTCAGGCGGTTGTTCATGAATCCGTTGGTCATCGGCATTCTGGCGGGGCTTGCATGGCGCATCACCGGTGCGCCGCTGCCTGCTGTCGCCATGCGCCTGGTCGATGCGCTGGCCGCTACGGCGGCGCCGGTGGCGCTGTTCGCCATGGGGCTCAGCCTGCGCCGCTTCGGCATTTCGGGCAATGTCAGGCCGGCACTGGTGCTTTCGGCGCTGAAACTGTTCCTGATGCCGGCGCTGGTGCTGGTCTTCGTCTGGCTGCTCGGCCTGCCGCCCTTGACGGCCAAGGTGGCTGTGATGGTGGCGGCGATGCCATCCGGGGTCAATTCCTATCTGATCGCCGTGCAGTTCAACACCGGCCAGGCGCTGGCGTCGAACCAGATGACCATCGCCACGGCTTGTGCCGCTTTCACGACGACCTTCTGGCTGACGGTGGTGGTTCATGTCTTTGGTTAGGGCTCGGCTCTCGTCTTGTGCTGGCCCAACCCCTATATGCCATCTTGCAATTGCTTGCGGGGCTTGCCCTAGGTAAAGAGCAGTGGCTCCAGCGTGCCGGCATCGCCGCCTTGTGCACGCTCATCGAAGAGATCCAGAAACCGGCCCGTCAGTGCGCCGAACGGAGGCTAGACCATGCTTCAGAAAACCAGCCATTTCATGCGCCAGGCCAATCTCATCAATGGCGAATGGGTTCAGGCCGACAGCGGCCAGACGGTCGACGTCAACAACCCGGCAACCGGCCTCAAGATCGGCACCGTGCCGAAGTCGGGCAAGGCGGAAACCCGCCGCGCGATAGAAGCCGCCGCCGAGGCCTTCAAGACCTGGCGCAAGACCACTGCGCTCGAGCGCTCGAAGCTCTTGCGCAAGCTGCATGACGCGATGATGGACAATCAGGACGTGCTGGCCGAACTGCTCACCATCGAGCAGGGCAAGTCGCTGTTCGAATCCAAGGGCGAGATCGGCTCGGCCGCCGCCTACATCCTGTGGTTTGCCGAGGAAGGCCGCCGTACCTATGGCGACGTCGTGCCGTCGCCGTGGGGCGATCGCCGCATCCTGGTGACCAAGGAGCCGGTCGGCGTCATCGCCGCCATCACGCCGTGGAATTTCCCGTCCTCGATGCTCGCCCGCAAGCTTGGTCCGGCACTTGCCGCCGGCTGCACCGCTGTTGTCAAGCCGGCCTCGCAGACGCCGTATTCAGGTCTCGCCTGGGGCGCGCTTGCCGAGGAAGTCGGCTTCCCCAAGGGCGTCGTCAACATCCTGACCGGTTCGGCTGCCGAAATCGGCGACGAGATCTGCGCCAATCCGCTAATATCGAAGATCACCTTCACCGGTTCGACCGAGGTCGGAAAGATTCTGATCCAGAAATCGTCCGTGACCGTCAAGAAAGTGTCGATGGAACTCGGCGGCAACGCGCCGTTCCTGGTCTTCGACGACGCCGACCTCGACCGCGCCGTCGCCGGTGCGATCACCGCGAAGTACCGCAATTCCGGCCAGACCTGCGTGTGCACCAACCGCTTCCTCGTTCAGGCCGGCATCTACGACAAGTTTGTCGAGAAGCTGGTCGCGGCCAGCAATGCTCTGAAGGTTGGCTCGGGCCTGGAAGAGGGCGTGCAGCAGGGGCCGCTGATCGACGTGAAGGCGGTCGAGAAGGTCGAGGAATTCATCGCCGACGCCACGTCCAAGGGCGGCAAGGTCGTTGCCGGCGGCAAGCGCCACGCCCTTGGCGGCTCGTTCTTCCAGCCAACGGTCATCGCCAACGCGAAGCCTGAGATGCGCTTCATGAAGGAAGAGATTTTTGGTCCTATCGCCCCGGTGTTCAAGTTCGAGACCGAGGAAGAGGCTGTCGCGCTCGCCAACGACACCGAGTTCGGCCTTGCCGCCTATTTCTACACCGGCGATCTCGGCCGCGCCTTCCGGGTCATGGAAGGTCTGAAATACGGCATGGTCGGCGTCAATGAAGGCCTGATCACCACGCCGGAAGCGCCGTTCGGCGGCGTCAAGGAATCGGGCCTCGGCAAGGAAGGCGGACATCAGGGTATCGAGGACTATCTCGACACCAAATATGTCTGCATCGGCGGCCTCGGCCTCTAAATCATTGACGGGCAGGGCAGGCCGCGTGCCTGCCCTTGCCAGACGACATTCAGCCGGCCCAGAGCGGTTCACCGTTTCACGGAAACGTCAAACCGCTCTATTTCTTTGTTTGACGCAATTCCTGACGGAAAACCGTTTCACACTTTTCCTGGAATTGCTCTAAGTCCGTAGATCGACGAAACAGCATCTGGGAATAGCAATGAAGGACGGCGAGGTCTTCGGTACGACGCAGGCGGGCGAACCGGTGCGCCGTTTCACCATCCGTGGCGGCGGCATCAGCGCCAACATCATCGGGCTCGGCGCGATCATCCAGGATTTGCGGCTTGCCGGCCATGACGCGCCGCTGGTGCTGGGGTATGACCGCTTCGAGCCGTATGAGACCGACCGGGCATTCTTCGGCGCGGTCGTTGGCCGCTATGCCAACCGCATCCGCGACGGCCGCTTCACCATCGCCGGCCAGCGCTACCAGACGGAACCCAATTTCCTGGGCAAGCACACGCTGCACGGCGGTTCGCAGGGCTATTTCCACCGGCCATGGACGGTTTCGCTGCACGGTAGGGATTTTGTCACGCTGACCCTGCACGATCCCGACGGCACGATGGGCTTCCCCGGCGCGCTCGATGTCACCTGCACCTACCGGCTGAAGATCCCCGGCACGCTCTCGATGGAACTAACCGCCACCTGCGAGGAGCCGACGCTGTGCAATCTGGCGCAGCATTCCTATTTCAATCTCGACGATGGCGGCACCACTGACATTCTCGATCACCGGCTGATGCTGAACGCCGGCGCCTATACGCCGGTCGATGGCGAGATGATCCCGACCGGCGTGGTCAAGCCTGTCGACGGCACCCCCTTCGACTTCCGCCAGGCGCGGCCGCTGCGCATGGAAACGGAAGGCGAGCAGCTTAGCTACGACGTCAATTTCTGCCTTGCATCCAGCCGTGGCCCGCTTCACCAGGTGGCATGGGCGCAAGGCGCGAATTCAGGCGTCGAGATGGAAGTCTGGACCACCGAGCCCGGCCTGCAGCTTTACACCGGCCAGTATGTCACGCCGACGTCGGGCGGCCTGGACGGGCGGCGCTACAAGGCGTTTTCCGGCTTTTGCCTCGAGGCACAGGCATGGCCCGATGCGCCGAACCGACCCTATTTCCCGCAGGCCACGCTGTGGCCCGGCCAGATCTATCATCAGGTGACGGAATACCGGTTCCGCTTGCCTTGAGGTCTTAGCCCTCGAAAGCGGTTCTTAGAACCTCGAACGGCGCCAACGCGCCGCGCACCTGCACGACGGCGGCGGCAACGCGATGCGCCCGCTGCACGGCGTCCGCCGGCGCATGGCCGGCAAGCCGGGCGGCGAGATAGCCGCCATTAAAGGAATCGCCGGCGCCGGTGGTGTCGATGGGGGTGGCGACATGCTGGGCCGGAACCGGCTGCAGGGTTCCCCTGGTGGCGATCAGTGCCGGCTCCTCGCCATTCTTGACGACGACTTCGCCGACCAGTTTTCCCATCCGCTCGGCAGTCACCTGGGGTGCCGTATCGCCGAACAGCATCTGCTCGTCGGGGAAGGTCGGCAAAGCGATGTCGGTGACGGCAAGTGCGTCGAGAATCGCGGCTTGCGCCTCCTCGCGGCTCTGCCACAGGCGCGGCCGGTAATTGGGGTCGAAGGCGACGAGTGAACCGGCAGAGCGGGCCTTGGCCACTTCTGCCAGCAACGTCTTGCGCGCGGCGGCGTCCAGAATTGCCAAAGTGATTCCGGAGAAATACACAAGCGCCTGGTTTTCAAGGCTTTTTGCCAGGGCGGCCGGGTCCGAGGCAAGCCGCCTGGCAGCCGCGTCGCTGCGCCAATAAGTGAAAGCGCGTTCGGCGCCGGTCAAGGTGATGGCGTAAAGGCCGGGCCGCGCGCCTGGAATGACCGGGCTGGCGCCGATGCCGATGCCGTTTTCGGCGAAGAACGAGATCTGGCCCTGCGAGAAGGGATCGTCGCCGAAGGCAGAGACGTAGGTGGCGGGTCGCTCGCCGCTCAGCGCATGCAGCGCCCACAGTGTGTTGAACGTGTCGCCGGCAAAGCCCATGCGCCAGTTCGGCCCGGCCTGGCCGGACAGTTCGAGCATGCACTCACCTATCGAAGCGACGCCGTCTGCTGCCATAACTCTCCCTCGGGTTTGGTTTCGGTCCTGTAGCTTTTTGCGACCGGCAGCGCCATGCTTGGCGGCGGCGGAATTTTGCGCCAGAAGCGTTTTCCCACAGAAGCGGCGGGACGCGAATTGCTCCCCGAGACGTTATGTTTGGAAGAGGAACCGGTTTGGCATCGATATGGCGTTATCTTCTTGCGGGCCTTGGTCTGGCCGCTCTGCTGGCCGGCATACTGGCAATCGTCTATCTGACCGCGCCGCAGTGGGCGCCGGGTCCGGATATTTCGCGCACGAAGAAGACCGACAATGGGCTGTATGTGGCAAGCTTCGTGCCGGAACGGGGCGTGGTGCGGCAGGGCGAACTGGAATCCTGGTTGCTGACGTTGAAGACAAAGACAGGGGCTTCGGTGGAGCGGGCCGCGATTGCCATCTCGGGCGGCATGCCGCAACACAGTCACGGTCTGCCGACCAGCCCACAGGTAACCGACTATCTGGGCGAGGGCCGTTACCGCATCGAGGGGCTGAAATTCACTATGAGTGGCTGGTGGCAATTTCGGTTTGCCATCTCGTCCGGCGCCGGCTCGGATACGGTCGTCTTCAACGTGGTGCTGTGAGCTGCCTATGAACTGCACGTTGCGTCTTCTGGCACTGGCGGCGGCTTTGCTGGTTGCTGGTTGTGGCAAGCCGGATTTTTCCGACGCCGAGAAGAAGACCATCGCTTCGCTGGCGCTGAACGCCTTGCCGGCACTCAAGCCCGATACCACCAACCGCTTCGCCGACGTGCCGGCCGCGGCGGCTTTGGGCTCCACTTTGTTCTTCGACCAGGGCATGAGCCATGACGGCAACGTGTCCTGCTCGACCTGCCACAAGATCGACCGGCAGTTCCAGGACGACCTGCCGCAGGCTGTCGGTGTCGGCCGCACCAACCGGCGCTCGATGCCGCTGGCCGGCGTGGCGCGCAATCCGTGGTTCTTCTGGGACGGAAGGCGCGACAGCCTGTGGGCGCAGGCGCTGACGCCATTGGAAAATCCGCTCGAACAGGCCGGTAACAGGGCGGCCTTCGCCCACTACATCAAGAAGCGCTTCGGCGAGCGTTATGAGCGTATTTTCGGTCCGCTGCCCGACCTTTCAGCCGTTCCGGCCAATGCCAGCCCGCTCGGCAACGAAGTCGAGCAAGCGGCGTGGAAGGCGATGACTGCCGCCCAGATGGACGACGTCAATCGCGTCTTTTCCAACATCGGCAAGGCAATCGCGGCCTTCGAACGGTCGATCGAGCCGGGAGAGACGCGCTTCGACCGCTTTGCCATCGACCTCGCGTCAGGCGCCAAGCCGACAGACGATGATGCCTTTTCGCACGAGGAAATCCTTGGGCTGAAATTGTTCATAGGCAAGGCCAATTGCGTGACGTGCCATAACGGCCCGCGCTTTACCGACAACAGTTTCCACAACACCGGCGTGCCGCCCGTCAAGGACCTGCCGCTGGATCGCGGCCGTGTCGATGCAGTGGCTGAGGTCGAGGCCGATCCGTTCAACTGCTTCGGCGCCTTCCGTGATGGTGACGCAGGCGCCTGCGGTGAGCTGCGCTTCATTGTCAAGGCCGCGCCCGAACTGATGCGCGCCTACAAGACGCCGTCGCTCAGGGGAGCCGCGACGCGGCCACCCTATATGCATGCCGGTCAGTTCTCTTCGCTGGAGGAGGTGGTGGCGCATTATGCGAAGGCGGAGGCGAGCGTCGAGGGCACCTCCGAAGTCCACCCGCTGCAACTGTCGGATCGCGAACGTGCGGCGCTGGTGGCGTTTTTGAAGACGCTGTCGGACTGAGGTGTCAGCGGTCCTTCACCGTTTCCATGGCCACGAAGGTCGAGGTCTGGGCAACGTGGGGCAGGGCCGAGATGCGCTCTCCGAGAACGCGGCGGTAGGCGGCGATGTCGGTGGTGCGGACCTTCAGGAGATAGTCGAAGCTCGATGCCATCATGTGGCACTGCTCGATCTCTGGCACCGCCTGCACCGCGCGGTTGAAAGCGTCGAGCGCGGCGGAGCGTGTATCCGACAGTTTGACCTGGACGAAGGCGACATGGCCTTCGCCCATGCGCTCGCGGTCGATGATCGCCTGGTAGCCCCTGATATAGCCGTCCTTCTCCAGGCGCTTCACCCGCGCCTGCACCGGCGTTTTCGACAGTCCGACCTTGCCGGCCAGTTCCGACATGGACAGCCGCCCGTCGCGTGCCAGAGACGACAGGATGTTTTTGTCGATGCGGTCCAATTGGTCTTCCGTCACGGATATCATAGTCCATTTGATGACAATTCGACCACAATGATAGATCGACTAGCCTTCCATGTCGATTTCTTTGGACCGGCTGAAAATACGGCTCTGTGCTAGCTTGCGCCATTCGGTCCGGCGAACGCCGGCCCGCTCCCAGATGCTCGCTCCGCAGGGACCGCCATGCCGCTAGACACCATCCGCCAGCAGATCCGCGCCAACTACCTGCCCGACGAAGACGCGGCTGTGAAGCGTCTAGCTGCGGCAACAGAACTTTCCGCCGATGACCGCAAAGCGATCTCGGCCCGCGCCGCCGATCTTGTGCGGGCGGTGCGCGGCTCGTCCGACCCCAGGCTGATGGAGGTGTTTCTCTCGGCCTACGGTCTCTCCACCAAGGAAGGCGTGGCACTGATGTGCCTGGCCGAGGCGCTGCTGCGCGTGCCCGACACCGAGACCATGGACGATCTCATCGCCGACAAGATTGCGCCGCATGACTGGTCGGCCCATTCAGGTGGTTCGAGCTCAATCTTCGTCAATGCATCGACCTGGGCGCTGATGCTGACCGGCCGCGTGCTCGACGAGGGCGAGGGTGGCATTGAAGGCACGCTGCGCTCGATGGTGCGCCGGCTGGGCGAACCGGTCATCCGCAAGGCGGTGGCCGCCGCCATGCGCGAAATGGGCGAGCAGTTCGTGCTCGGCCGCTCCATTGCGGAAGCCGTCAAGCGCGGCAAGGCGATGATCCAGAAAGGTTATCTCTATTCCTTCGACATGCTGGGCGAGGCAGCCCGCACCGAGGCCGATGCGCTGCGCTACCTCAAGGCCTATGCCGACGCGATTTCCTCGCTCGATTCAGGCTCGAACGGTCCCGATATCAGGCAGAACCACGGCATCTCGGTCAAGCTGTCGGCGCTGCATCCGCGCTACGAAGAGGCGCAGAAGGAAAAGATGCTGCCGATAATGGCCGAACGGCTGCTGTCGCTGGCGCTGGCCGCGCGGCATTCGCGCATGGGCCTCAACATCGACGCCGAGGAGGCCGACCGGCTCGACCTGTCGCTGGATGTCATCGAGAAGGTGTTGTCCGAGCCGGAGCTCGCCGGCTGGAACGGGTTTGGTGTGGTGGTGCAAGCGTACGGGCCACGCGCGGCCTTCACCATCGACTGGCTCTATGCGCTGGCGAAAAAGTACAACCGCAACATCATGGTGCGGCTGGTCAAGGGCGCCTATTGGGACACCGAGATCAAGCGGGCGCAGACGCTCGGGCTTTCGGGCTACCCCGTCTTCACCCGCAAGGCCAACACCGATGTTTCCTACATCGCCTGCGCCAAAAAACTGCTTGGCATGACCGACCGCATCTATCCGCAATTCGCCACCCATAACGCCCACACCGTTGCCGCCATCCTGTCGATGGCTGACAACCGTGACGCCTTCGAGTTCCAGCGTCTGCACGGCATGGGCGAGGCGCTGCATGAGACGGTGCGCCAGGCCGAAGGCACGCGCTGCCGCATCTATGCGCCGGTCGGCGCGCATTCCGATCTTTTGGCCTATCTGGTCCGCCGCCTGCTGGAGAATGGCGCCAACTCGTCCTTCGTCCACCAGCTGACCGACGAGGATGTCGAACCGGAAGATATTGCGCGCGATCCGCTCGAAACGATCGAGGGCCAGGGGCCTGCCGCCAATCCGGCAATCGCTCGCCCCGCGACGATCTTCGGCGCCGGGCGGCGCAACTCGAAGGGGTTCGACATCACCGATCCGGTGACGCTGGTGGCGATCGACAAGGCCAAGGCGGCCTTCGCCGGGCCTGAGCGCTGGCATGCCAAGCCGATCACGCGTGCGGCCGGCTACGGCAAGCAGCGCCCGGTGGTCAATCCGGCGAAGCCTGCCGAGATCGTCGGCACGGTCAGCGAAGCGGCGGCCAAGCAGGTCGCGACGGCTGTGCGCTTTGCGGTGGAAGCGCAGCCGGCCTGGGCAAAGCGCCCCGTCGCCGAGCGCGCCGCCATCCTCAACCGCGCCGCCGAACTCTATGAGGCCAACGCCGTTGAGTTCTTCGCGCTCGCCACCAGGGAAGCCGGCAAGTCGCTGGCCGACGGCGTCGCCGAAGTGCGCGAAGCCGTCGACTTTCTGCGCTATTACGCTGCCGAGGCGGCGGACAACGAAGCGGGCACGCAAGCACGCGGGGCGATCGTCTGCATCTCGCCGTGGAATTTCCCGCTCGCCATCTTCACCGGCCAGATCGCGGCCGCACTCGTCACCGGCAATTCGGTCATCGCCAAGCCAGCCGAACAGACGCCACTGATCGCCTTCCGCGCCGTCGAACTCTTGCGCGAAGCCGGCGTGCCGGAGGATGTCATCCAGCTTCTGCCCGGCGATGGCCCGTCGGTCGGCGGACCGCTGACCGCGGATCCGCGCATCGCCGGCGTCTGCTTCACCGGCTCGACCGAGGTCGCCAAGCTGATCGAGAAGCAGCTGGCCGAGACAGCGGCGCCGGACGCCATGCTGATTGCAGAGACCGGCGGTCTCAACGCCATGATCGTCGATTCCACCGCACTGCCCGAACAGGCGGTGCGCGACATACTGGCGTCGGCCTTCCAGAGTGCCGGCCAGCGCTGCTCGGCGCTGCGCGTGCTCTATGTGCAGAAGGACGTCGAGAAGAAGATGCTGGAGATGCTGAAGGGCGCCATGGAGGCGCTCACCATCGGCGATCCCTGGCAGATATCGACCGACGTCGGACCGGTCATCGACGACGAGGCGCAGGCTTCGATCCGCGACTATTGCACCACGATGGGCCTGCAGGGGCGGCTGATCGCCAAGCTCGAAGCGCCGAAAGATGGCCGCTTCGTTGCGCCGCATGTGTTCCGCGTCAAAGGCATCGAGGAGATGGAGCGCGAAGTGTTCGGCCCGGTGCTGCATGTCGCCAGCTTCGACGCCGACGGGATCGATGCCGTCATCGCCGCCATCAACCGCAAGGGCTACGGCCTGACCTTCGGTCTGCACACCCGCATCGAGGGCCGCGTCCAGCATTTCGTCGACGGCATTCATGCCGGCAACATCTATGTCAACCGCAACCAGATCGGCGCCGTCGTCGGTTCACAGCCATTCGGCGGCGAGGGGCTTTCGGGCACCGGCCCGAAGGCCGGCGGGCCGCACTATCTCCGGCGGTTCCGCAAGGGTCCGGAGGCCGGCACCGAGATTGCCGAGGGCCGCAAGGTGACGGCGACCGAACTCGCCGACAATCTGCCCGATCCGACGCTTGGCGGCTGGTCGACGCGGCCGGACCGCATCGCCATTCTGAGAAAGCATCTGCGCGGCAAGGGTGCGGCAGCGATCGGCGCTGCCGCCGGCATCGATTTCGGCCAGGTCGATCTGCCCGGACCGACGGGCGAGGCCAACACGCTGTCGCTGTCGCTGCGCGGCCGGGTGCTGTGTCTCGGACCTGACGCCGACACGCTGCTTGCCCAGGCGATCCAGGCGCTGGCCGCAGGGAACGCGGTGCTGGCGGTCGCGCCAGGCGCGCCGGCAGCACTGTCGGCGCTGACCGGCAAGGGGCTGCCGCTGGCTGCTATCGATGGCCGGCCCGATCCGGTCGAGGCACGTTCGCTGCGCGTCGATGTCGTCGCCTTCTCGGGCAAGCCCGAGGCAGCCCGCATCGTGCGCAAGGTGATCGCCAACCGGAACGGTCCGATCGTGCCGCTGGTCAGCGAAGTGCTCAATCCGGCGGCCTATGCGCATGAACGCGCGGTCTGCGTCGACACCACCGCTGCCGGGGGCAACGCCAGCCTGCTGGCCGCGGCGTAGGGGACTTTTCGCGGCTCGCTTGCCTGCGTCTGGTTGCAAGGATATGCCCTGATATAGACAGCAACTCGAGTGGGCCAAGCCGAACAGATGGAAGAGAAGCGCCCACCGTTTGAGCTGCCGCGCGTGGCCGTGGTCATCACCTGCTACAATTACCGGCCCTATGTCGAACAGGCGATCCGTTCGGTATTGACGCAGACCTACCGGAATTGGGAATGCGTCATCGTCGACGATGCCTCGACCGACGGCTCGGCCGAGCATGTCCGCCAGCTTCTCCAGTCAATCGGCGATCCGCGCCTGCGTCTCCTGATGCGGCCGCAAAACGGCGGCCAACTGGCGGCCTTCCGCGACGGCTTTGCCGCTGGTGACGCGCCGTTTGTGACCTTCCTTGACGCCGACGATGTCTGGCGGCCGAATTTTCTCCTGGCGCATATTTCGGCCCATCTCAATGCAGTGCGCTCTGCGGCGCTGTCCAGTTCGGACGTGTTCCTGGTCGATGGCGACCGAACATTGCTGGGCGGCACCTATGCCCTGTTGCGCAAGCCGCGTCCCGAGCCGGATGGCCTCGGGACCGTCATTCCGGCCGGCGGGCAGCTTGGCGAGATAGCGCCCGATCTCGCCTATGCATCGGATCATCCGGTCACCTATTTTGGGCCAGGGGTCTATGGCTGGATGTGGGCGCCGACATCATCGATGGTTTTCAGACGTGGCGCACTGGAACCGGTTCTGGCGTTCCCCTTCAAGACCAGGATAGGGACCGACTATCTGGCTGCAACATGCGCGCATCTGTCGGCCGGCAGCCTGCTCTTGTCGGAAGGTCTCGGCCTCTATCGTCTGCACGGCGCCAACGCGTCCGCCGGCGTCTCCTATGCCGGAGGCCACGTGCAGCAATCGGCGGCCTATCGCACGCATGAGATCGCGCTGGGTACGGATGTTCTCGACTATGTGCTCGCCAATGCGGAGCGGCTCGGTGCCGTCAATGGCCGCGATTTCGTGCCTGGATTCCTGGCGCAGCACATCAGGCGGTTCGGCCGCCTGGGAGATGATCCGCGCGTGAGGCCTTTTCTGGATCGCAGAAGCCGGTTGCGATGGCTGCGCAAGCGCGTCACCCGCTCTTTGCGGCGATTGCTTGGTCGGGCCTGACAGTGGGCAGGTCTGAATGCAGCTGCCCTTAGGCCAAAATATCTCAAGCGCCCTCGACGACCGAAAAGCCTTCGAACTGCGGATGGCCGAGATAGTGCACCTTCGAGGTGCCGGTGTTGCGGTGGGCGGCGCGAAAATTCTCGGATTTGGTCCAGGCGACGAAATCCTCGTGGCTTGCCCAAATCGTGTGCGAGGCAAACAGCGTGTAACCCTCGGTCTCGTTGACCGGGCCGCGCAGCAAGTGGAACTCCCTGAAACCCTTCATCTCCGAAAGGCTGGAATCACGGTTCTTCCAGACATCCTCGAAGGCGGTCTCCGAGCCGTTCTGGACCTTGAAGCGGTTCATGGCGATGTACATTGGCTTCCTTTCGATACCGACGAGTTGTGTTTGATGAACCGCTACGGCTGCGGCGGTGGAGGTTTTCTTAAAATGGGCCGATCCGCGCCCTGAACACCCAACTCGACCTGCCGGTTTCCGTTGGAATGGGCGGGAATGGAGCTTGCTGGCGCACCAGCTTCAAAGCGAATTCGTCAAGCTCGGCAGACCCTGAACTTTCGGCAAGCTGTACGTCGCCGACGCTGCCATCGGCCATGACGACGAAAACGACCCTGGCATTGTTTTGAGCCTTTGCTTGCACCGCTTTGGAAACGCGGCGGTTAGCCTTGGCGAGTTTCTTTTGAATTTCCCCGCTGTAGCGGGATTCCATCGCATTGCCGGCCGCAGCCTGCTTTTTGCCCTTGCTGGCAACCACTGATGCGTCGCGTTCCTCGCCGTCTGCCGCGCCGCGCGAATCGTTGGTGTTGCTTGTTCCTCCGACTCCAGCTGAGGCGCTTGGCCTTGCAGTCGGGACTGGTGGCTTGGCAACAGGGGTTTCTGCGGGAGGTGCGTCTGCAGGAGGAGCCTCGGTGCTTTGCGTCTGCGCAGCGGGCGCTGCCGGCGGCTCACTGCTTCTGGTGACACTCTGGTCGTCCTGGCGAGGGGTGGCAGCGGTCAACATGTCGGGAGTGTCGATTGCTTGTTTGACGGCTTCCGGTGGCGACTTAGGAGCCTCGGGCTGTTCTACCGGTTGTGGTGCCTCGGCCGGCGGCGCGGGTGGAACGGCCTTGGGTTCGGGCGGTCGCGGGTCCGACACCAAGGTGACATCTACCGCGCCGGGCGCCTGGCCGTCCAAATCGCTGCCGACGACATCAACGCCCGATTGATCGGTGCCCTCGGACTGTATCGCGTTGCTGGAATCGAATGTTCCCGCAGGCGCGATCAACAACGCCGCCGCAACAGCAGCGTGGAGCAGGCCGGACGCAATGATCGCCACCGTCCACTTGCGGTCCGCAGCCGACGGCTGCGACTGCGCAAGCGGCTCTGCCGGCGCAATCGCCAGGTCGTTGCCGGCGTCGGGGAGGGGGCTGATGTCCTGCATGGTTTGCGGCGAGACCTGCCGCGAGCGGGGTGGGGTTGTCAAATCAAGATCGGTTGCGGGCCACGGCGATGGACCGGAGATGGGCCACGCCGCGCTATCGTGCTTGAAGGCGGGCTGCAGTCCCACCTCAGACGCCGAATGCGATGCCGGTCTTGGTCGCAGTCTTCAGCCCGCGCATGCAGGCGCCCGGCTCGACGCCGGCGCCGGCGCATTCGGTCGCGCTGTTGATCAGCACGCGGCTGAGTTTGGTGCAGTCGGTGCCGGCGAGGTCGAAACGGGTCACCTTGGTCTTGCCGGCCGGCAGGTCCTTGAAGTCGAGCACGCTCAGCCGATCGACGACGCCGGCATCGTTGAACAGCGCGATCTCGAAGGCCGCCTTGGATAGATCGGCGCCAAGCGCATTGTTGACGACGAAGGTCAGCCGGCAGCCCTTGTTGGATGGCTGCGCGGCATTGAGCTCGAGGCTGAGTTGCGGCGCCGGCGCGGACTGGGCCCACGCCGGCGCCGAACCGACCGACATCGCCAGCGTCGAGGTCAGGAGACGAAGCGATATCGTCAAGCTTGTCATTGACGTCAGCCTCCAAAGCGCATGGTTGCCGCCAGCTTCAGCGTGATGCCGGGCTCGTAGATCACAGCAGTTGTGCCGCCGTTCAGCGGGTTGGTGTATTTGACATCGAACAGATTGTCGGCGCGGAAATCGACCTTCAAATTGTCGGTCGCTTGGTAACTGGCGAAGGCGTTGACCAGCGTATAGTCCTTGGCCACGGGGTTGCCCTTGGGCTTGCCGTTGTATTGCACCTCGCCGCCAACGGTCAGCTTGTCCTGAAGGAAGCGGAAGCCGAGCTGCCCGGTGACCTGCGAGGACGGGATGGCGGCAAGGTCGGCCCGCTCGCCTTCGTAAGAGATGGTGTGGCCGTTGATGATCGAGGCCGACAGCCCGGCATAGCCCCAGGCGGCGTCATAGACGCTTTCCAGTTCGACGCCGTTGATCTTGGCCTGGGCGAAGTTCTGGTACTGGAGGCAGATCGGGATGCCGGGGCCGAACGGGCAGCCGCTGGTTGGGTCGAACGGCGACAGCGTCACGCCCTCGATGTAGTCGTCGACATCGTTGTGGAAGTAGGCGGCCTTGAGCCGAAACGCGTCCCCGGCCTCGATGATGTCGTTCAGCTTGTAGTTGACGCCGAATTCGGTGGTCTTGCCGGTTTCGGGCCGCAGGTTCGGGTTGGGCAGGAACGGGAAGGTGACGCCGGCCGGATGGTTGCCGCTGATCAGCGTTTCGGTCAGTGACGGCGAGCGGTAGCCTTCCGCGTAGGTGCCATAGAACTGCAGGCCGGCAAGGCTGGCGCTTTCGAAGGGCGAGAGGCCGACGGTGATGCGCGGCGACAGCCGGTCGCCCGAGGTTTCGTTGTCCGGATCCTTCAGTCTGTAATTGTCGTAGCGCAGGCCGGTGATGACTTCGAGCCAGCCCCAGCTCAGCTTGTCCTGGATGTACGCGCCTGACACGTTGCGCTTGCCCGACGGCGTGTAGAAACTGTCGCCGCCCGATGTGCCGCCGGTCTCGACGTCGTCGCCGACCCAGTCGCCGCCAAAGGTCAACTCGTGCGCGATGCCGGCGGTCTCGAAGCGCGACGTGTTCCAGATGTCGATCCCGGTGGTGCCGACATCGAAGGTCGACGTTGAGCCAACCGGCAGCACGACGGGAAGACCGGTGACCGGATCGAACCGGTTTTGCGGCACAAGCGTCGTCAGGTCGAGATTGGTCTTGTTGTAGGAGGCATTGATGTGGAGATCGAGCCAGCTCTTGGCGTCGTCGGTGATGTTGTAGCGGGCAGTAAAGGTGTTCGACTTGAGGTCGACATCGTTGGCCGGCACGCCGCCGCTGGTTTCCATCCAGCCATCGCTCGAGCCGATCCAGCCGAGCTTCAATTCGCTGTTTTCACTGGGCCGGATGGTGGTCTTGATGAGGCCGCTCAGCACGTCGAAGCCGGTACCGGCGACGGTGTCGCCGCTGCCGTTCTTGTAGTCGTCGTAGTCGCGGTAGACGATGTTGCCCAGCACATCCCAATTGTCGTTGAATTTGTAGGCGCCGCTGGCGCTGGTGGTCCAGCCCTTGCCATTGCTTTCATAGCGTCCGGTGACGGAACCGGCCCAGGTCTTACCGGGCTTCAAGAAGTCCTCGGCATCCTTGGTGTCGAAGAAGACGACACCGCCAATGGCCCCGGAGCCATAGGTGTTGGCGACCGGTCCGCGGATCACATCGACGGATTTGATGAGTTCAGGATCGACATAGAAGGTCGACTGCGTGCCGTGGTCTGAGCGCTGGAAATTCTGTCGGGCGCCGTCGACAATCACCGCAACGCGGCCGAAATCCTGCAAGCCGCGAATGTTGATGCTGGAGCTGACGCGTCGCGCGTCGGCCTGCACGGTGACGCCCGGCACGCCGAGCAGCATTTCGTTCGGTGTCGTCGCCATGCGGCGGTCCAGCTGTTCCTGGTCGACATGGCTGGCCGATGCCAGCGATTCGATCGCCGTCTCGCCTGTCCGGCTGATGACGAGGATCTTGTCGAGCAGTGTCACGCCGGCAGGGGCGGGCTGTTCGGTTTTCTCAGCCTGATCGGCCTGCTGTTGATCAGGCGCCGGTTGCGTTGCCTGTTGAGCGCTGGCCGGCGGCGTAAGCAACGCGATAACTGCACCACCCGCAAGCAAGGCGGCCATCGCCTTTGCCATAGACCGATGTACCGGATCGGCGTGCGCCAGACCCAGTCGTCCACGATTTCCCAACCCCATGCCCCAACTCCAAAATCCAGGTTCGATGCTGGCTGGCGTTGGCGCTCGCTGGCATTTTTCATTGCTTCCGGCGTCTTAAATGTTGACTCATTTAGTCCGGTAATGCACTGACTAATAAACATGACTATTAGAGTCAAGAAATGAATCGGCATTTTTGCAACGCCTAGCCAGACGCCCGGCACAGGAAAGGGATCGATAGAGATGAACACCCACAATCCCAATGACTTTCGCTACCGCGTCCGCCGTTCCGAGGACGCCACAGCCCGCTTCGACCGGGTGCCGCTGGCGGTAAGGACGCTCTCTTCCAACACGTTGTTCCAGGGCGAGCACGAGATCGGCATCGAGCACCACGGCGCGCTTTACCGGCTGAAGATCACCCGCCAGGGCAAGCTCATCCTCAACAAGTAGCCAAACAACCGGCCAGGCCGAAAAAACAAGCCAGGACAGACAGGTAGCAAGACATGGACCAGCGCGTAAAACCCGCCCCGCATGAAATCCGGCGGGCGCGGGCAGACAACCCGAAAGCGCGCGAGCGTGACCTTGCCGCCGAGCTCGGTATTTCCGAGGCCGAACTGGTCGCCGCTTATTGCGGCGAGGGCGTCGTGCGCGTCGAGCCGCGGGTCAACGATCTGCTGACCGGCCTCGACGCCGTCGGCGAAGTGATGGCGCTGACCCGCAACGAAAGCGCGGTGCACGAGAAGATCGGCGTCTACGACAAGATCGTGCCCGGTTCCCACAACGCCATGGTGCTCGGCGAAAACATCGACCTGCGCATCTTTCCGAAAGTCTGGGCGCATGGCTTTGCGGTGGAGAAGCGCGATGGCGGCGACATCCGCCGCAGCCTGCAATTCTTCGACGCGGCGGGCGATGCGGTGCACAAGGTGCATCTGCGGCCTGCGTCCAATCTCTATGCCTACCAGAAGCTGGTAGCGTCGCTCGAATCATCGAACCAGGAGCCGACCGTTTCCATCGCAGGCTTGGCCGAGGACGATACGGAGACACCGGGCGCTGATGCAAACATCGACGATTTGCGCGACCGCTGGAGCCGGCTGACCGACGTGCATCAGTTCTTCGGCATGCTGAAGGCGCTGAAGCTCAGCCGTCGCCAGGCCGTGCGCATGGTCGGCCAGGACTATGCCTGGCTGCTCGACAACAACGCCGTCAACGCCATGTTCCATCATGCCGCAGCCGACGGCATGCCGATCATGTGCTTCGTCGGAAACCGCGGTTGCATCCAGATCCATTCCGGCCCGGTCAAGACGATCAAGCCGATGGGGCCGTGGATCAACGTCATGGACGAGACTTTCCATCTGCATTTGCGGACGGATCACATCCAGGAAGTCTGGGCCGTGCGCAAGCCGACCAAGGAAGGTCATGTCACCTCGCTCGAAGCCTATGGCGCTGACGGCAAGATGATCATCCAGTTCTTCGGCAAGCGCCATGAAGGCGAGGGCGAACGCGACGACTGGCGGTTCCTCGCTGAAAACCTGCCGCGCATTCCAAGCCCGACCGCGGCCTAGAGCCGGATGATTTCAGGTCTTTCCGACCTGAAATCTGAATCCGGCTCTAAATCAAAGAGATAGGAGCATGATGTCGTCCGAAAACCGCTTCACACTTTTCGGCATCATGCTCCGGGGACCAAACGATGATTTCACTGTTCAGGCGCTCGACGCTTGCCGCGGCCATGAACCTGTCGCTGTTTCTTGCAGCACCGGCGCCGGCCAGCGAAAACCTCGCCGTCTTCGCCGACACGTCGCGGATCGCGGCGATCGGCGGCTCGATCACCGAGATCGTCTACGCGCTTGGCGAAGAGGGCCATCTGGTCGCCCGCGATTCAACCAGCCGCTACCCGGCGGCGGCGGTCGCATTGCCCGATGTCGGCTATATGCGCCAGCTGTCGCCGGAAGGCGTTTTGTCGGTCAATCCGTCGGGCATTCTGGCGCTGCATGGCAGCGGCCCGAGGGAAGCGGTCGGTGTGCTGAAAAAGTCGAGCGTGCCGTTCATCGACGTGCCCGAGCACTACAGCCATGACGGCATCCTGGAAAAGATCCGCATCGTCGGCAAGGCGCTCGGCGTCGACGCAAAGGCCGAGAAGCTGGCGGCCGAGACCGACGCCAAGCTGAAGGCGGCCGAAAAGCAGACGGCGTCGATCAAGGAGCGCAAGCGCATCCTGTTCGTGCTGTCGATCCAGGGCGGCAAGATCCTCGCCGCCGGCAGCGACACCGCCGGCGACGGCATCATCAAGCTCGCCGGGGCGGTCAACGCGGTCGAAGGCTTTTCCGGCTACAAGCAGATGTCCGACGAGGCCATTGTCACCGCCAAACCGGACGTGATCCTGGCGATGAAGAATGCCGGACCGCCAATTGCGGAAGCTGAGCTGTTCGCCATCCCGTCGATCACTTCGACGCCGGCCGGCGCCGATCACAAGCTGATCCTGATGGATGGCGGTTACCTCCTCGGCTTCGGGCCGCGCACGGCCGCTGCCATCCATGACCTCGCCGTCTCGGTCTATGGCAGCCAGGTCACGGACTGAGCGAATGGTGGACCAGTCGATCGCCGGCGCGGCGGGCAAGGTGGCGGCCGAGGGAGATCGTTCAGGGCGCGCGCGCCTGGTCATTTTGCTCCTGTGCGTGATGCTTGCCCTTTCCATGTTCCTGTCGCTGACGTCGGGCGCGTCCGATGCGTCGGCCGTCGGCGTCATCCGTGACTGGCTGACCGGCACTGTGCCGGCCGACGCCGCGCTCGGCGCTCGCGACCGGCTGATCGTCTACGACATCCGCATGCCGCGCGTGCTGCTCGGCGTGCTGATCGGAGCGGCGCTGGCCGTCTCCGGTGCGGTCATGCAAGGGCTGTTTCGCAATCCGCTCGCCGATCCCGGCCTGATCGGGGTATCAGCCGGGTCGAGCCTGGGCGCGGTCGCCGTCATCGTGCTCGGTACGACCTGGCTGGCGCCGCTGACTTTGGCGCTGGGCAGCATGGCCCTGCCGCTCGCCGCCTTTTTCGGCGGCCTTGCGGTGACGCTGGTGCTCTACCGCGTCGCCACGCGGCAGGGGCGGACCTCGGTCGCCACCATGCTGCTTGCCGGCATTGCGCTGGCCGCCCTTGCCATGGCGCTGACCGGCATCCTGATCTTCATGGCCGACGACCGGCAATTGCGTGACCTGACCTTCTGGCAGCTGGGATCGCTGGGCGGCGCGACCTGGCCGAAGATCGCTTCGGTCGGCCCGATCATCATCTTGGCGCTGGCGACAATGCCGTTTTTGGCCCGCGGGCTCAATGCGCTGGCGCTCGGCGAGGCGACGGCCGGCCATCTCGGCATTCCGGTGCAGCGGCTGAAATACACCGCGATCGTCGGCGTCTCGGCGGCAGTCGGCGCTTCGGTCGCGGTCAGTGGCGGCATCGGCTTCGTCGGCATCGTCGTGCCGCACCTGCTTCGCCTGCTGATCGGCCCGGACAATCGCTATCTGCTGCCGGCGTCCGCTCTGCTCGGCGCCTCTATGCTGCTTCTTGCCGATGCCGTCGCCCGCGTCGTCGTGGCGCCGGCCGAACTGCCGATCGGAATCGTCACCGCGATCGCCGGCGCGCCGTTCTTCCTCTGGATCCTGCTGCGCAAGCGCGGCGTGATCGACCTGTGAGATTTGAAACCTGTGAGGCCATCATGATCGAAGCGCACGATGTCTCGGTGGCGATCGGCGGCAAACGCATTGTCACTAATGTAGATTTTGTCGCGCGGCCGGGCGAAATCGCCGCCATTGTCGGACCCAATGGTTCGGGCAAGACGACCTTCCTTAAGGCACTGTCGGGCGATCTGACGTTTACGGGAACCATTGCCGTCAACGGCCGCAACCTCGCTGATATGAAGCCGATGGAGGCGGCCACTGCACGCGCGGTGCTGCCGCAGGCGACGACGCTGTCCTTTCCCTTCACCGTGCACGAAGTGGTCAGGCTCGGCCTTGTCGGCGGCCGTTCCGGCGTGCTGCCGGGTGAAGACGACAGGCTGCCGGAGCGCGCGCTGGCGCGCGTCGACCTCGACGGTTTTGCCGGCCGTTTCTACCAGGAGCTTTCGGGTGGCGAGCAGCAGCGCGTGCAGCTGGCGCGCGTTCTGTGCCAGGTCTGGGCGCCGGTGCTCGACGGCAAGCCGCGCTATCTGTTCCTCGACGAGCCGGTTTCCAGCCTCGACATCAAGCACCAGCTGATCATCATGAACATCGCCCGCGATTTCGCCCGGCGCGGCGGCGGCGTGATCGCCATCCTGCACGACCTCAATCTGACGGCCATGTACGCAGACCGGATCTTCGTCATGCATCGCGGCAGGCTTGCCGCCAATGGTTCGCCGCAAGAGGTGTTGAGCGACGATCTCATCGAAAAAGTGTTCGATTGCCGGCTGAAGGTCGGTGTGTTGCCGGCTGGAAACGTGCCGTTCGTGCTGCCGCAGTCGGCGGCTTAGAAAGTTCAGGCGGCCGGAGCTCGCTGCACCAGCATGTCGATCCCGAGCAGATGGCGCACGTTCGGCCGCGCCGCCACCATATCGGCAATCGTGTAACGGGAGAGCACGGCAAAGAAGGCGTTGAGAGCCTCACGCAGCGCCGAGTTGAGGGCACAGCTGTCGACCAGCGGACATTCGGCCGCGTCGTTCTCGAAGCACTCGGCCATGGCGAAGCTCTCTTCGGTCACCCGCACGACGTCGAACAGGTTGATCTCAGCGGCGGGACGGCCAAGCCTGACACCACCATTGCGGCCGCGCACCGTCTCGACCAGACCATGCTCGACCAGCGGCTGCAGGATCTTGAACAGGAAAAGCTCCGACACCGAATAAGCGGCCGCGATCTCGGGGATGCGGCTCAGCCGTTCGGTGTTTGCCGCGCAATACATCAGGATGCGCATGGCGTAGTTGGTCTGGCGCGTTAACCGCATTTCATTTCTCACCCAATTGCTGGCGCATTGGAACTGCACCAGATTTTAGATTGTGCTGGTGCGGCTTTCTCACCCGGAGCTTCGGATTCGCCCACACTGGCCTCTTCGGAATATGGCCTATACCTTGGAACAATTCCAGACTGGGATTGCATGATAGGTGAATATTCTTGTCAACTTTGTGTGCGCAATCGGCATGTCTCGAGGCGAAATCGGCCGTCCGGTCATGTCCCGGGCCGAAACAGTCCCTAAATACCCCTGAGATCGACGAGGAGCGGCCCATCATGTCTCAATCGGCCCCGTCCCTGGCGTCCGGCGGTTTCGATACCGAAGCGGGCGCCAAGCTTTCCGCGCTGCGGTGGACAAAGTTCCTTGCCACGGCAGCGCTGGCGCTTTGCGTCGTGGCCTTTGCCGTCGCCAAATCGTTCGAGGGCACCTATCCGTGGCTTGGCTTCGTGGCGGCCTTCGCCGAGGCGGCGACCATTGGCGGCCTGGCCGACTGGTATGCTGTCGTGGCGCTGTTCAAGCGACCCCTCGGTCTGCCGATCCCGCACACCGCCATCATCCCGGAGAACCAGAACCGCATCGCCGACAATCTCGGCCGCTTCATCGAGGTCAATTTCCTGGCGCCGGAGCCTGTGCGCGAAAAACTTGCCGAGGTCGATTTTGCGGCGCTCGTCTCCGACTGGCTGACTGACGCCGAACGCTCTGCCGGTCTGTCGCGCTTCGTCGTGCGGCTGGTGCCGCAGACGCTTGCGGCGATCGAGCAATCCGGCCTGCGCGGCTTCTTAGCGAGCCGCATGCTGGAGCAGATAGACAAGGTGCCGCTGGCGCCGCTGGCCGCCGAGCTGCTGTCGGCGCTCACCGACGATCGCCGCCACCAGAAGCTGTTCGATGAGTTCACCCGGGTGATCGGCCGGTTCCTGAACGACGAAGAGGCGCTGGCGACGATGCGCGAAAAAATCCGCGAGGAGTTGCCGTCGCTCTTCAACCTGTTCAGAGCCGACGCCTACCTCCTGAAGAAGATCGTCGCTTCCGCCGGTTCGCTGCTCGACGAGGTGCGCGCCGATCCCGATCACCCGATGCGGGCCGAATTCGACCGTTTCGCGCATAGCTTCATCGAGCGGCTCAGGACCTCGAAGCAATACGCCAAGCGGGCAGAGAAGCTCAAGCGCGATTTCCTGGCGCGGCCAGAGGTCAGGGCGCTGGCCGGCGATATGTGGCAGAGCCTCAGCCTGTTCATCGAGCAGGATGCCAAGGCGGAGAATTCGATCGTTCGCGAACATCTCGCCAACATGTTCGTCGAGGTCGGTCGCCATCTTGCCGGCGATCCGCAGATCAGGGCCGACATGAACCAGGGCTTTGTCGTGGCGCTAGGCTCGTTCGTGGAGAGCCAGAAGAGCGGCGTGTCGACATTCATCGCCGACCAGGTCAAGCGCTGGGACCTTGCCCAGCTGACCAGGCTGATCGAGATGAACATCGGCAGGGACCTGCAATATATCCGTTTCAACGGCATGATCATCGGCGGCCTTGCCGGCGTCGCGCTCTACGTGGGCGAGCGCCTGTTGCTTGCTGGTTGAAGTGGGGCCGGCTGACCTGCATTCGCCGCCAAATTGCATTGCGCGGGCGAATGGACACGCGGCGCGCGAGTGCTATTGTCCGGATTAGAGCAGTTCACCGTTTTCACAGAAAACTGCGACCTGCTCTAACTCTTTGTTTTGACGCAATTCCGGACGGAAAACCGTTTCACGCTTTTCCTGGAATTGCTCTAGGGTTCCGCATTTGCAGTAAACTGGGGAGCAAACGAGCAATGGCCAAACAACCCGATTCCGATTCGTTCCTGGACATGTTCAGCCGCTTCGGCCGCGACCTGAAGGTGCCGAATGTCGAGGCGGTCCTTGCGCATCACCGCAAGAACCTCGAGGCGCTAGAAAAATCGGCGCGGGCGGGGGCTGCCGGCGCGACCTCGCTCTTGTCCAGGCAGCGCGAGATGCTGCAGGACACGCTGCGTGAAGTCAGCGACATGGCGCAAAGCTACCGGGTGCCGGGCAACCCGCAGGAGATGATGTCGAAACAGGCGGAGTTCGCCAAGAAATCCTTCGAAGCTGCCCTGAAGAACGCCAGCGAAGTGGCCGAGATGGTCAAGAAATCCGGTACCGAATCGGTCGAAATCCTGCGCGAACGCATCAAGGAAGCGATGGAGGAAATCCGCTCCGGCTACGAAAACAAGAAGTGATGCTAGGGGCGCGGCCTGACGACGGCGGCCAGCCACGGCTCTGACAGGCCGCTTGCGCGCATGACCATGGACGAAGGGCGGTATTTGGCCGAGAATGGCGGAACAGAATCGCAACAGGCGAATTGACAGGGGCTGTCGGTTCGTGGTCCGAGGCATTGGAGCCATCGGGAAAGCAGGAATGACGGAAATACGGTCGAAAGCGCCGCCGACCTTCGAGCAGCTAAGGGCGATGGTCGGGCAGGAGCTCGGCGTGTCGGAATGGACGACCGTCGACCAGAACCGCATCAACCAGTTTGCCGAATGCACCGGCGACCATCAGTGGATTCATGTCGATCCGGAGCGCGCGAAGCGGCAGAGCCCATTCCGCACAACGATCGCGCATGGCTATCTGACGCTGTCGATCATCGGCGCACTGGCGCTCGACATGGGCATCGTGCCTGAAAACACGCAAGCCGCCTTCAACTACGGCTTCGACAAGGTGCGTTTCCTGGCACCGGTCAGGGTCGGCGCGCGCATCCGGCTGCGCTCCACGCTGTTGTCGGTGGAGGACAGGGGGCCGGGCCAATACCTGATGAAGGCCGCCAACACGGTCGAGATCGAGGGCGAGCAGAGGCCCGCCCTGACCGCCGAAACGCTGGTCATGCTGTATGAGCGCCGCAAACGGGCAGGGGCCTAAGCCGGCCGGCCGGCGGCGCGGGCCGAGAGCAGCGCCAGCAGCAGGGCAGCCACTGCCAGGGCCGTCGCCGTCTGAAAGGTGATCTGCATGCCTTGGACGGCTGCCGCTGAGGTCAACTGACTTTCCGGTCCTCCCGTTGATGCGGCCGCGAAGATAGCGCCCATAAGCGATGCGCCGGTGATCAGGCCGAGATTGCGCGACAGATTGAGCAGGCCGGAGATGACGCCGCGCTCGCCGGCGGCGACACCGTTCATGACGGCTGCATTGTTGGAGGTCTGGAAGAGCGCGTAGCCGAAGCAGGTGACGATGATCGGCATGACATAGCTGGCAATGCCGAGTTTTGTCATAGCAAGCGACAGCAATGAGGTGCCGATGGCAAGGCTGAACAGTCCGGCGACCATCATCCTGTGCGCGCCGAAGCGATCCGTGAGGCGGCCGGCGATGAGCGCCGAGAGCGCCGAGACCAGCGGACCTGTCGACAGCACCACACCGACCATCGCGGCATTGAGCCCGAGACCGCGCGACAGATAGAACGGCGCAACCACCAGCGTCGCCATCATCACCGTGGCGACGACGAGGTTCATGGCGAGGCTGGCAGTGAGCCTGATGTCATACAAGCCGGCAAGCCGGATCAAGGGATTCTTCGCTCTCGTCTGCGCAACGCCGAACAGGAAGATGCCGATGCCGGCGGCGATCAGCAGGCCGATGTTGAGGGTGCCGAAATTGCCGCGGCCGAGCGTCATCGCCAGCGCATAGGCGGTGGGCGTCAGAGCGAGCAGCGCGGTGCCCACCGCATCGAACCTGCCTCGATCGGCTTCGGCAGCCTTGCCGCGGGCGGGCAGGGCCAGCCAGGCGAGCGCGAAGGCCGCGACGCCCAGCGGAACATTGACGAGGAAGATCGCCCGCCAGCCGAAGCCGGCGATGAGAAGGCCGCCAAGCGAGGGGCCGAGCGTGGTGCCGATCGCCGACACGGCGCCGAGCAAGCCCATGGCGCTGCCGGTTCGTTCCTTGGTGACTGTCTCTGCGACAAAGGCCAGCGTCAGCGCCATCATCAGCGCTGCACCAAGCCCTTGCACGGCGCGCGCCGCGATCAGCAGCCACAGGGTCGGCGCAAGCCCGCACAGAACCGAAGCCAGCGTGAACAGCGCGATGCCGCCGAGCAGCAACGGCCGGCGACCGAACATGTCGGCCAGCCGCCCGGCGCTGACGATCAGGGCGGTGATGGCGAGCAGATAGGCGAGAACCACCCATTGCACCGACTGGAACGACGCCCCGAAGGCCTGCATGAGGGAAGGCAGGCCGACGCCGGCGATGCTGGTGCCGAGCGACGACAGCAGCGTGGCGAGTGACAGACTGGCCAGCGCCAGGACAGCGGACTTGATCTGTTGCGGCGCGGAGACGCGCTCGCTTGCGTTCTGCTCGGCAATTGCCATGGCGATCTCCTTTTTCGATCCGAGAGCGGGCCTGCCCGAGATCTAGTTTCTGAAATGACATGGCGAAAGGCGCAGCATTTGCAGCTTATTCGTGCGTGGAACGCCATGTCTTGTGTTACAATCCGCTGATGACATCACCCGATCTCAATCTGCTGTTCGCGCTCGACATCCTTTTGGCAGAAGGCAGCGTGGCGCGCGCCGCCAGCCGGCTGAGGCTCAGCCCTTCGGCGATGAGCCGGACGCTGGCGCGGCTGCGCGAGGCGACGGGCGATCCATTGCTGGTTCGCGCCGGCCGCGGCCTGGTTCCAACGCCGCGCGCGGAGGAATTGCGGCGGCAGGCCGGCCGCGTCGTTGGGGATGCCGAGGCGTTGCTGCGCCCTGCCAGGCTTCTCGATCTCGCGAAGCTGGACCGGGTTTTCACGCTGCGCACCAATGAAGGGTTCGTCGAGGAGTTTGGACCGCGTCTTGTCGCCCGCATCCAGGCCGAGGCGCCCGGCGTGCGGCTGCGCTTTGCGCCCAAAGCCGACAAGGATATCGCCTCGCTGCGCGACGCGACGATCGATCTGGAGATCGGCGTCGCCGGCGAAACCGGACCGGAGGTGCGCATACAGGCGCTGTTTCGCGACCGGTTCGTCGGCGCGGTGCGAGCCGGCCATCCGTTGAGCGAAGGTGCGATGACACCAGAACGCTATGCAGCCGGCCGCCACATCAGTGTGTCCAGGCGCGGCCGCGAAAGAGGACCGATCGACGAGGCCCTCGCTCTGCTTGGCCTGCAGCGGACGGTGGTGTGCATGGTCGCCGGTTTCTCGGCCGCCCTCGCCATGGCGCGTGCGTCGGACCTGATCGCCAGCGTGCCGGGACGGCATACCCAAGGCGCACGTGCCGGCATGGTCAGCTTTCCGCTGCCGGTCGCCACCGTCGAGGTCACCATCTCGATGCTCTGGCATCCACGGCTTGACGCCGATCCGGCGCAACGCTGGCTGCGCGACTGCGTTCGCGAGGTCTGCGCGGCCTCTCGCTGATCGATCACCGCGCCATCGCGGTCTCAAGCACCCTGAAAATGCGCTCGTCCTGACACTGCGCGACGTTGAAGCGCAGGAAGCGGCTGGCGGTTCCCGACAGGCTGAACGCATTGCCGGGCGCCAATACGATGTTGTCTGCCAGAGCGCGGCGGGCGATTTCGGCCGCATCCGCGCCATCCGGCAGGCTGCACCACAGGAACAGTCCGGCCGGCTGATCGATCCACGGCGTGATGCCGATCGCCTTCAGGCGCGCGGCCGTCTCGCCCATGGCGCGCGAAAGGCGCGCCCGCAGCAGATCCATATGCTTGCGATAGCTGCCGTCCTTGAGCAGCGCCAGCACCAGTTCGGCCGCCAGTCGGCCGCCGCCGAAGGTGGTGGCGATCTTGAGGTCGGTGAGTTGCTCGATCCAGTCGCGCGGTGCTGCGATAAAGCCGCAGCGCAACGAGGCCGACAGCGTCTTGGAGAAGCTGCCGATGTGGACGACGCGATTGAGGCCGTCGAATGCCGCTAGCCGGGGTGCGGGGCTGTGCTCGAAATCCGCAAAAATATCGTCCTCGATAATGGTCAGGTCCGACTGGTCGGCGAGTTTCAGCAGCCGGTGTGCGGTGACCGGCGACAGGATCGCGCCGGTCGGGTTGTGGATGGCGGAATTGGTGATGTAGAGGCGCGGCCTGTGCTCGGCGAGCGCTTGCGCGAACAGCTCGATATCCGGCCCCGATGGCGTGTAGGGAACGCTGACGACCTTGGCACGATGGGCACGCAGCAGCGCGTGAAAATTGAAATAGCAGGGGTCGTCGACCAGAACGGTATCGCCGGGCTCGATCAGGAAGCGGCAAAGGAGATCGATGGCTTGCGTGCCCGATTCCGTCAGCATGATCTGTTCGGGCGAGACCTCGATGCCGTGGCCTGCCATGCGCCGCGCCAGCAATTGCCTGAGCGGCGGCAGGCCAAGCGGCGTGCCGTAGTCGGAAAGGTCGACATCGTCGGCGCGCGCCACCGTGCGCAGCGCCCGGCGCAAGGCGGATTGCGGCATCCACGAAGCCGGCATCCAGCCGCAGCCGGGTTTGAGCATCTCGCCACCGGCTTCCAGCGACTGGCGCGACACCCACAGCGGATCGACTTCACGGTCGAGCCGTGGGCCGATCTCGGCGAGCGACAGCGGCGCCAGCGATCCGGCGGCATAGAAGCCCGAACCCGGCCGGGAGCGGATCGCGCCTTCGGCGGCAAGCCGTTCATAGGCTTCGACGACGGTCGATTTCGACACCTGCATGGCTTTGGCGAAGGCACGGATCGAAGGCAACCGCGTGCCCGGCGTCAGGCTGCGCGCCGATATACGCTGGCGAATGGTCGCCATGACAGTTTCGACCAGCGTGTGGGAGATAGGCGTGGTCGCAGCGAGGGCGGCGTCCGCAGGGTTAGTTTTGAGAGCGAGTTCGGTCATCTGTATTGCTCATTCGGCCATTACAGTTTTGCAAAATTGTACCGCATTGTCTCTAGCAGTTCCATACCCTCAGGCCCGATAGAGAGCGCAAGAATTGGAGCCTGGAATGGACAAGACCGCGAGCGGCTGGGTGAATGGATTCGTCGGCGTGCTGATCTTCAGCGGTTCGCTGCCGGCAACGCGTGTGGCGGTGGCGGATTTCGATCCGACCTTTTTGACCTCGGCCCGCGCGGCGATTGCCGGGCTGCTCGGCCTGGCGATGCTCGTCCTGTTCCGGCAGAAGCGGCCGGAGCGCACCGATTTCATGTCGCTGGTGATCGTCGCACTTGGCGTGGTGGTCGGCTTTCCCTTGCTAACGGCGCTGGCGCTGAAGCACGTCACCTCCGCCCATTCGATCATCTTCGTCGGCCTGCTGCCGCTCGCCACCGCGATCTTCGGCGTGCTGCGCGGCGGCGAGCGCCCGCGCCCGGCCTTCTGGTTGTTTTCCTGCGTCGGCAGCGGGCTGGTCGCGGGTTTTGCGCTTTCGCAAGGCGTCACGGCGTCCCCGGTCGGCGACGGCCTGATGCTGGCCGCCATCATCGTCTGCGGGCTGGGCTACGCCGAGGGCGCCGCGCTTTCGCGCCGGCTCGGCGGCTGGCAGGTGATCTGCTGGGCGCTGGCGATCTCGCTGCCGATCATGCTGGTGCTGACGCTCGTGACCCTGCCGCCTTCGTTCGCCACAATAGGTTCCGGCGCCTGGGTCGGTCTTGCCTATGTCTCGCTGTTCTCGATGCTGATCGGCTTCGTGTTCTGGTATCGCGGCCTGGCGCAAGGCGGTATCGCCGTAGTCGGGCAATTGCAGCTGCTGCAGCCCTTCTTCGGCCTGGCGTTGGCGGCAAGCCTGCTGCACGAACAGGTGAGCCCGCTGATGGTGGTGGTCACGCTCGGCGTGGTGGCGTGCGTGTTCGGCGCGAAGAAGTTCGCGCGCTAAATCCGCGGCGGACGGCTACTCCGCACCTAGAACTTCGTCACAACCCCAATGCCGATCCCCTCAAAACCACCCATCGCCATCAAGGCGGCGGGCGCCTCGTCGAGGCTGATCTTCTTGCCGACCAGCAGTTCGGGCTTAAGCTTGCCGGTGCGGATCATCTCCATCATTGCGGGGTAGCGATAGGCTTGCATGCCGTGGCTGCCGAGGATTTCGAGCTCAAAGGCGATCACCTTGTCCATCGGCACTTGTGGGCGGGAATGTTCGCCCAGCATCAGCCCGACCTGCACGTGGCGGCCGCGCCGGCGCAGATTGGCGATCGAATTGAACGATGTCGTGGGGTGGCCGAGCGCGTCCATCGACATATGCGCGCCGCCATTGGTGATCTGCTTGACCGCCTTGACGACGTTGGGTGTGGTCGAGGCGTTGATCGTCGCCACGGCGCCGATCTTTTTGGCGAATTCCAGTTTCTCGTCGGTGAGGTCGATCGCGATGACGTTGGCGCCCATGGAACTGGCTATCATGATCGCCGACAGGCCGACGCCGCCGCAGCCGTGCACGGCCACCCATTCGCCCGGCGTCACCCGGCCCAGGTCGACAATGGCGCGAAACGAGGTGACGAAGCGGCAGCCGAGGCTGGCGGCGGTGGCGAATTCCATCTCCTCGGGCAGGCGCACGAGATTGGTGTCGGCATGCTCGATGGCGACATATTCGGCAAACGATCCCCAGGCGGTAAAACCCGGCTGCGTCTGGTGTTCGCAGACCTGGTGGTTGCCTGAGTTGCACTCGAAGCAGCGGCCGCAACCGACGGCGAACGGCACGGTGACGCGCTCGCCGGCCTTCCAGCGGGTGACCCGCTTGCCGGCGGCGACGACGACGCCGGCCAGTTCGTGGCCGGGAACATGCGGCAGTTGGACGTCAGGGTCATGGCCCATCCAGCCATGCCAGTCGCTGCGGCAGAGTCCGGTCGCCTCGACCTTGATGACGACGCCATCGGCGGCCGGCTTCGGATCGGGCACGGTCTGGATCGTCGGCGCTTGGCCGAATTTCTCGAAGACGACGGCTTTCATCGGGTGGTCCTCATGCTCTGCACCAGCAACATTGCGCCGCTATTCCGCATCTATCTGATTCTCGGGCGCTGCCTTCCGAAAGGCCGGCAGCGCCATGCAGGCGGCGTGGATGCGCGATATGGTGGGGTAGGGCGCCAGGTCGACGCCGAAGCGGGCGTTGCTGGCGATCTGGGCGACCAGGCAGATGTCGGCGAGGCCCGCCGCGTTGCCATGGCAGAAAGTGCCGGTCTCGGCCGATGGAGCCAGAATCTTTTCAAGCGGCTGAAAGCCCTCGTTCACCCAGTGGCGGAACCAGTTGACGACATCCTGGTCGCCCGCCCCAAACAGCGTGCGCAGCGAGGTCAGCACCCGCAGATTGTTCACCGGGTGGATGTCGCAGGCAATCATCTGCGCCAGCATTCTCACGCGCGCCCGCCCGAGCGCGTCCCTGGGGAGCAGCGGCGGTTCAGGCTTGGTCTCGTCGAGGTACTCGATGATCGCCAGCGACTGGGTCAAAAGCGTGCCGCCCTCCAGGATCAGCGCCGGCACCAGCCCTTGCGGATTGACCACGCGGTAGGCGGGTTCCAGGTGCTCGCCATGGCGCAGATGATGCGGCACGTAGTCGTAGGTCAGCCCCTTCATCTCCAACGCGATGCGCACGCGGTAGGAGGTGGAGGAGCGGTAGTAGTTGTGGAGGACGAGGTCGCTCATCGCATTACGACTTGCCGATGGGATCTTGGCCGATGGTGATCTCGATGGTGCCGATGCCGTCGACGCCGCCGGTCATCGTCTGGCCCACTGCCACGGCGCCGACGCCGGCCGGCGTGCCGGTAAAGATCAGGTCGCCCGGTTGTAGTGCAACCGACTCGCTACAGATCGAAACGATATCGGCGATCGGCCAGATCAGTTCGGCGAGGTCGCCATCCTGTTTCACCGCGCCGTCGACGGCGAGCCAGATGCGGCCCTTTTTCGGGTGGCCGGATTGTGCGGCTGATATCAGAGGGCCACAGGGCGCCGAACGATCGAACGCCTTGGACCAGTCCCAGGGCCGCGCCGCTTTCTTGGCCTCGTCCTGCAGGTCGCGGCGGGTGAGGTCAATGCCGACGCCGTAGCCCCAGACATGGTCGAGCGCTTGCGCGCGGGGGATGCGGACGCCGGCCTTGCCGATCGCCGCGACCAGCTCGATCTCGTGATGCAGGTTCTTCGTCAGCGGCGGGTAGGGGATCGTCATCCCTGAATCGACCACCGCATCGGCCGGCTTGGTGAAGAAGAAGGGCGGGTCGCGCTCGTCATTGCCGAGTTCGCGGGCATGCGCGGCGTAGTTGCGGCCGACGCAGAAGATGCGGCGCACCGCAAAGCGGGCCGCCGAGCCTGCAATGGCGACCGACGGGGTTGCGGGCAAAGGGAGGACGAAGTCTGTCATGCCAGGTCTTTCTGCTTCAGCTTCCGGCACATTTGACCGATTTGAACCGCCGGGCAAGCATGAGCGTCCGCAAAAGCGTCGGCTCGGCCTTGATCGTTTGGAAGAAGGCGGCTTCGCCTCCTGGGTTAAGATGGCGATAGACTATTTGCCAATAAGCTGGCCATACCAGCGGGAGTATCGTGCCCAGGGAGGACTGAAACGAGCCCCATGACAGCAATCAACGATCGTGCCCGGTTCCTGATCATCGACGACCATCCGCTGTTTCGCGAGGCGTTGCACAGCGCCGTGCAGATGGCCTATCCCGAAGTCGACACGGTGGAGGCACGATCGATCGCCGAAGCGCTCGATCTTCTGGGTGGGATAAAACCGTTCGATCTGGCGCTGCTCGATCTCAACATGCCTGATGTCCATGGCTTTGACGGGCTGCTGCAGCTCAGGACCCGTCATCCGCGGCTGCCAGTGGTCGTCGTCTCGGGCTATGAGGAGCCGAAGATCATCTCCGAAGCGCTGTCCTATGGTGCCGCCGGCTTCATCCCGAAATCGGCTCGCAAAAGCGATCTTGCCGCCGCCATCCGCTCGGTGATGGAGGGCGCGATCTATGTGCCGGAAAACTACGAGGGACAGCCGCCCGACGCTGACAGCACAGACCGCGCCGATATGGTGCAGCGGCTGGCGAAACTGACGCCGCAGCAGCTCAGGGTGCTGCAGATGCTGCGCCAGGGCCTGCTCAACAAGCAGATCGCCTACGAGCTGCAGGTCGGCGAAACCACGGTCAAGGCGCATGTCTCGGAGATCCTGCGCAAGCTCAATGTGTACAGCAGGACGCAAGCGGTGATCGAGGTGTCGAAGCTGGACAATGCGGAGCTGTTCAGGGATCAGGCGGGGTTTTAGACGGTGAGCGAGTGCTGCACTGTCACTGCAATTCCAGCGCCCGGCAACGGGATCTCATTGTCGATATTCGCTTCCTTGGGCCGTTCCAGGGGCTGGCATACCCTGTAGGCCTTCTTGAGCGCCGCGGCAGCGTCTTTGCGGGTTTGCGTTTTCATGATCGCCTGCGCTTTGTCGAGGACGCAGTCCAGATAGTCATCATCATCGTCCGCGCGAGCCATCCCGACCATCGTGGATGCGGCCACTATACCGGCCGCAGCCAACACCACTAGGCGGCCGGGCAGGAAACACGCGCCGACCGCCGACATCGCGGTCTTTGTGAAACGAAACCAGGGACTACTCATCATCACAACGGTTGAGGGATCACCCTGGCGGACCAGGTCACGCGAGGCCATGGAGCAAATGCTGTGCCATGCGCGTCGACCCATTTCGGCACATTTGGAGCGGTGGGAACGGTGACGGGTGCGCTTTGCTTGGGAGTTATGGTGACAGGGCACTATTTTTCGCGTGGACTCTCATCCGGCTGCCGCCACCTTCTCCCCGTATAGTGACGGAGAGAAGGGCTCATCTCAAGCCAGCAGATGCGCCAGCAGCGCCCTTAGCTGCGCCGGTTTCAGCGGCTTGCGCATCAGTTCGATGCCGGCGGCGCGGGCGGCTTTCACCACTGCTTCAGAACTGTCGGCGGTGACGATCAGGGCCGGCACCGCGCGGCCGAGATAGTCGCGGACGTCAGCGATGGTGGCGGTGCCGAGGTCGCCGTCGTCGAGATGCTGGTCGGCAATGACGATGTCGGGCACCCAGTCGGTGTCGCCGAGCAGGCTGAGTGCATCCTCGGTCGACGTCGCGGTTCGCACCAGGCATTGCCAGCGCTCGAGCAGGAAGGTCATGGCCTGCAGCACATCGGCGTCGTTTTCGACCAAAAGCACCTTGGTGCCGAACAGGCCGTAGCCGCGCGGCCGCTCCATCTCGGCAAGGCTGGCGATGGCATCGGCGCTGGCGCCGATGCCGACCGGCACATCGATATGGAAAATGGTGCCGCGCCCGAGCTTCGAGGAGAACGTCACGGGATGGCCGAGCGCGGCGGCCATGCGCCGCACGATGGCAAGGCCGAGCCCCAGCCCGCCGCCGGAGATTCCGGTATCGCCCGGAATGGCGGAGCCGCGATGGAATTCCTCGAACACCGCCTCGCGCTGATCTTCGGGAATGCCGCAGCCGGTGTCGGCGACATCGATGCGGATGGTGTCGCCGCGGTGCCTTGTGCCGACCAGCACGCCGCCGGAGCGGGTGTAGCGCAGCGCATTGGATAGGATGTTTTGCAGGATGCGGCGCAAAAGCGTGCGGTCCGAACGCACCACCGCGCTGACCGGGCGGAACTTCAGCGCCAGGCCCTTCATCTCGGCAACCGGCAGGAAGTCCGAGCGTAGCGAGGAAAACAGCGTCTCCAGATTGACGTCGCCAATGTCGGGCTCGACCACGCCGGCATCGAGCTTGGAAATGTCGAGCAGCGTGCGCAGCAGGTCTTCCATCGTCTCCAGCGAGCGCTCGACCTGACGGACGAGTTTCTTGCCCTCGTCGCTGGTCTGCACTTCGGCCAGCGCCGAGACCGAGAGGTGGGCGGCGTTCAGCGGCTGCAGCACGTCATGGCTGGCTGCGGCCAGGAACCGCGTCTTGGACAGGTTCGCCAACTCGGCGTTTTCCTTGGCGGCGCTGAGGTCGATGTTCGACTGCTCCAGCCGGCGCAGCGTCGAATGCAGTTCCTCAGTGCGGATGCGCACCCGGTTTTCCAGTGAAATCGCGGTCTGGAACAGCGAGAAGGCGTTGCCCTGCTGGTCCATCGAGCGCTCGACGCGGCTGACCAGAGCGGCGTTGATCTTCTTCAGCCTGTCGACGTCGTCGATATCCCTGAGCGGCATGGAGCTACTCCGCCGCCTGTCGTTCGCCGAACGCGATGCCGGTGAAAGTCTGGTTGAGGTGCATCGACCGGTACTGTTCGCCATAGGTGCCGAAGCCGATGACGTTGTTGACTCGATAGAGTTCGGAGATGTCGCGGAACACCTGACGGTTGCGGGCGTCCAGCCTTCGCAGCACGCAATCGAAACCGAGCACCATGTCGATGCCACCGAGCCGCTCCTCGACGTCGCGCAGGGCGGCGCGCGTCGATTCCACCATGTCCTTGGGCTGGGCGATGGACAGCACGACGCCGTCGTCGATGGCGCAGAAGAATGACAGCGAGCCGTCGGGATGCATCTTCTGGATCGAGCGGCAATAATATTCGCCGCCCACCTTCACCACCACCGGGTGCGAGGCGAAGCTCAGCGGCGTCAGGTTCTGCGCAACGATGCCGACCGAAGCGGCATATTCCTCGGCCGCGTTGGTGGCGTTGAATTCGCGCACGGTGCGGTGGTCGGGATCGGATGCCGTCACCACCAGCTTCTCATCTGTAGGAACGAAATTGTCGGTTTTGAAGACGTGGAAGGGAATTTCGGTCGATATCAGCACGATGATGGCGCTGTCGGAGGCCACCTTGCCGTTCGAGATCAGCCTGGTGGTTTCGAATTTCAAATCGTCGCCCGCCGAACCGCCGATCAGCGGGATGTCGTCCAGCCCCCAATGGATGGCCGAGGTCACCGCTTCCTCGGCAAAGGACAGGCCGTCGATGAAGCAGAGCGCAAAGATGCTGTTGGAATGGCAACCGCCGATGCGTCCGCGCAGCAGGCGCCGCAAGGCCTCGACTTCATCGGTGATCCTGTCCATGCCCGAAGAGGAGAGATTGTCGACCATGGTGCTGACCGCGGAGAACGAGGCGGAAGGAAGCAGAAGCGCCAGCACGTGGCCTTCCTCCAGGCCCTGCGGGGTGATCTCGCCGGCAGTCGAGCAGGCGGCATAGGTCAGCGTCGGCGCATGGGTCTTCAGCGCTTGCGACAGTGCGGTGGCGTCGACCAGGCTCTGCGAGAAGAACAATAGCGCAAAGCCGGCGTTGATGGCAGAGGCTTCGGCGGCGACAGCGCGGGCGAATGCATCGGCGTCGGGCTCGTCGGTGGTGATAGCCGACAGACCGGATGCATAGCTCGTCCGTGAACTGGCCAGCAGCTTTCTCCGCGTTCCTCCGACGCATTTTTGTGCGCGCCTGTTTTCGTTTTTATGTCTTTTGGCGCGCCAGCGTCGATGGCATTGTTGCCTTCAATCCGCACTTTGGCAATGGGGCGGACGAGCCCATGATTTTCGCTTTCTCCATGACCGAAAGTACAATGGGCACCCGTGTGTTTTTTGCGCGTTCTGCGGTGTACGAATAGCGCATGGCCGAGCGCCAAAGCCGCGCCGGCAGCATGATTACCGAGGTTATACCCAGGGAGGATGCATGTCGGACGTTTCGTTTGTCGTGAACGGAAAACGGGTCAGCGGGGCTGCCGAGGACCGAACGCTTCTGGTTCATTTCCTGCGCGAAAATCTTGGTCTCACCGGAACGCATGTCGGCTGCGACACCTCGCAATGCGGCGCCTGCGTCGTCCATGTCGACGGCAGGGCGGTGAAGTCCTGTTCGATGCTGGCCGTGCAGGCCTCCGGGTCGTCCGTGGTGACGATCGAGGGGCTCACCAACGGCGCCGACCTGCATCCGGTGCAAGCTGCGTTCAAGGAACATCACGGCCTGCAATGCGGCTTCTGCACGCCAGGCATGATCATGACTGCGACCGACATGATCGCGCGCCATCCCGAAGGCCTCGACGAGGCGACAGTGCGCGCCGAGCTCGAAGGCAACATCTGCCGCTGCACCGGCTACCACAACATCGTCAAGGCGATCCTCGCCGCATCGAAGACGATGGCGAAGGCGTCGAAGGGCAGGGCGAAACAAGCGGCTTAGAACGAGGGGAATAGGGGAGTGGGGCAGTAGGGGAGTAGGGCAAAAAGGCTAAACCGAGCCGCTTTTCCCTACTCCCTTACTCCCTACTGCCCTACTCCCCTAAATTCCGGAGGAATTCCTTATGGGCATTGAAGGTATCGGCGCTCGGGTCGCGCGCAAGGAAGACAAGAGGTTCATCACCGGCGCCGGCCGTTATGTCGACGACATGGTGGTGCCCGGCATGAAGCATGCCGCTTTCGTGCGCAGCCCGCACGCGCATGCGCAGATCAAGAAGATCGACGTCAAGAAGGCCCAAGGCATGCCCGGCGTCATCGGCGTCTTGACCGGCAAGGAACTCAAGGCCGACGGCATCGGCAACCTGATCTGCGGCTGGATGATCCATTCCAAGGACGGCTCGCCGATGAAGATGGGGGCCTGGTCGCCGCTCGCTGTCGACAAGGTGCGCTATGTCGGTGATGCTGTCGTCATCGTGGTGGCCGAAACCAAGGGCCAGGCGCGTGATGCGGCGGAAGCCGTCGAGATCACCTACAAGGAATTGAAGGCGGTGGTCGATGCGACCAAGGCGCTGCAAAAAGGCGCGCCGCAGGTCCATGCCGAGGCCGAGGGCAATCTGATCTTCGACTGGGAGATCGGCGACGCCAAGGCGACAGACGCGGCGATCAAGGCTGCCGCCCATGTCACGCGCATGAAGATCGTCAACAACCGGCTGGTTCCCAACGCAATGGAGCCGCGTGCCGCCCTTGGGCACTACGACAAGGCCGAGGACCACTTCACCTGTTGGACGACCTCGCAGAATCCGCATGTCGCGCGGCTGGTGATGAGCGCCTTCTACAATGTCGCGCCGGAAAACAAACTGCGCGTCATTGCGCCCGATGTCGGCGGCGGCTTCGGCTCGAAAATCTACATCTATCCCGAAGAGATCGTCTGCCTGTGGGCATCGAAGAAAACCGGCGTGCCGGTCAAATGGGTCGCCGACCGCACCGAAAGCTTCCTCACCGACGCGCATGGCCGCGACCATGTCTCGACAGTCGAAATGGCATTCGACAAGAACAACCGGATCACCGGTTTCAAGGTCGACACCATCGCCAATCTCGGCGCCTACATGTCGCTGTTCTCGTCCTGCGTGCCGACCTATCTCTACGCGACGCTGCTGTCGGGCCAGTACAACATCCCGACGATCCACGCCAATGTGCGCACCGTCTACACCAACACCGCACCCGTCGACGCCTATCGCGGGGCAGGGCGGCCGGAGGCGACCTATCTGCTGGAACGGACCATGGAGACGGCGGCGCGCGAACTCGGCGTGTCGCCGGCCGAACTTCGGCGCACCAACTTCATCACCACCTTCCCGCACCAGACGCCGGTGATCATGAATTATGATGCCGGCGACTATGGCGCTTCGCTCGATGCGGCGACAAAGGCGTCCGACTATGCCGGCTTTGCCAAACGCAAGGCTGCCGCGGCCAAGGCAGGAAAGCTGCGCGGCATCGGGATGAGCTGCTACATCGAGGCCTGCGGCATCGCGCCGTCGGCGGCGGTCGGTTCGCTCGGCGCCGGCGTCGGCCTGTGGGAATCGGCCGAAGTGCGGGTCAACGCCGTCGGGACGATCGAGGTGCTGACCGGCTCGCACAGCCATGGCCAGGGCCATGAGACGACCTTCGCGCAGCTGGTCAACCAGCGTTTTGGAGTGCCACTCGACTCGGTCTCGATCGTTCATGGCGACACCGACAAGGTGCAGATGGGCATGGGCACTTACGGCTCGCGCTCGGGCGCCGTCGGCATGTCGGCAATCGCCAAAGCGCTCGACAAGGTCGAGGCCAAGGCCAAGAAGATCGCCGCCCACCTGCTTGAGGCCGACGAGGGCGACATCGTCATCGAGAATGGCGAGGTCAAGGTCGCCGGCACCGATAAGAGCCTGCCCTGGTTCCAGGTGGCGCTTGCCGCCTACACCGCCCACAATCTGCCGGCCGGCATGGAGCCGGGGCTGAAGGAGACAGCGTTCTACGATCCGGCAAACTTCACCTTCCCGGCGGGCTGCTACATTTGCGAGGTCGAGATCGATCCGGAAACCGGCACGACCGAGATCGTCCAGTTCGTCGCTGCGGACGATTTCGGCAACATCATCAACCCGATGATCGTCGAGGGCCAGGTGCATGGCGGCATTGCCCAGGGCATCGGCCAGGCGTTGCTCGAAGGCGCCCATTATGACGCCGGCGGACAGCTGCTGACGGCGAGCTACATGGATTATACGATGCCCCGCGCGGGCGACCTGCCGTCGTTCAAGGTCTCGACCTCCAACACGCCGTGCCCGAGCAACCCACTCGGCATCAAGGGCTGCGGCGAGGCCGGCGCCATCGGCTCGCCGCCGGCGGTCATCAACGCCATCACCGACGCCATCGGGATTACCGACATCGCCATGCCGGCCTCGCCGTCCACCGTCTGGGCAGCGATCCGCGCGGCGAAGAAGCACTGAGAAGCGAATAGCGACAGGGAGTAGCGAATAGGGAAAGAGGCGCAGTGCGAAGGGGCAGTCCCTACTCGCTATTGGCTATTCCCTATTCGCTCTTTCCCCGAAGGGAGAAAGACAAATGTACGCAGTCAACTACCACCGCGCCGCCTCGGTCGCTGACGCCGCCAAGATGGTGAAGAGCGGCGACGCCAAGCTTTTGTCGGGCGGCATGACGCTGATCCCGGCGATGAAGACCAGGCTTGCAGCACCTTCCGACCTGGTCGACCTGTCGCGGATCAAGGAGCTGCAAGGCGTCAAGGTGTCGGGCAAGACCGTCACCATCGGTGCGGCCACCACACATTACGACGTCGCCAGTGACGAGAAGCTGCGAAAGGCCTGTCCGGCGCTGGCGAATATGGCGTCGCTGATCGGCGACCCGGCGGTCCGCCACAAGGGCACGATCGGCGGCTCGGTCGCCAACAATGATCCGGCTGCCGACTATCCGGCAGCATTGCTGGCGCTTGGCGCCACCATTGTCACCAACAAGCGCGAGATTTCGGCAGCCAAATTCTTCACCGGCTTGTTCGAGACGGCACTGAAGGAGGGCGAGATCATCACCGCGGTCAGCTTCACCGCGCCGGCGAAGGCTGCCTACGAAAAATTCCGCAATCCGGCCTCGCGCTACGCGATCGTCGGCGTGTTCGTGGCCAAGGGCAAGGTTGGGGTCAGCGTTGCCGTCACCGGCGCCGGCGACGACGGCGTGTTCCGCTCGAAGGAAATCGAGGCCGCGCTGGCGAAGAACTTTGCCGCATCAGCGCTCGACGGCGTGAAAGTGCCGGCGAAGAATCTGATGACCGACCTCCACGCTTCGGCCGAATACCGCGCCAACCTGATCGCGGTGATGGCCAAGCGCGCGGTGAACGCCGCCAACGCTTGATTTCTTCCGATACAAATGACTGGAAAGGGGCCCTTCGCGGCCCCTTTTTTGCTGGAGCGGCTCATTGTTTCAAGGAAACGCGGAGCTATTCTATCGCGGAAAAATCGGTGCGCGACTGGCCGGCAGCCAGCAAGGCGCTATCATGCCGCCTTCTTCTGCGCCGCGAGATAGCGGCGCAGGCCGGCTTCGCCGCGCGGGGTGGTCCAGCGATGATTCCAGGCAAAGGCTGGCCTGAGCAACGGCGCCAGGAACTTGAGGATCGGCCTCTCGACCGTCACCTGCCAGACAAGATCGACATGGGTGCCGGTTCCCGAAGGCGACAGTTCCGCACGCCACAGGCCGTCGAAATCGCCGAAGGTCTTGACCACCACCAGCCGGCCGGGCTCGAGCTCGGCGGCTTCGACTATGAAGTTCAGTTCATAGGGCAGGGCGCCTCGTGCCCGCGCTTTGGCCCGCGAGCCGACGACGCCCTTGCCCTTGCGGTCGAGTGGCACGACCTCCTTGTAGACGTCGCCCCACCACAGCGGCAGCAATTCGGCCTCGGACAGCACTTCCCAGACCTGTTGCGGCGTAGCCTCTGGGATGTCCCAGCTTTCCTCGAAGCGGAAGACGTTGCTCGGCATTGGTGTTTCGCCCCCGACCGGCGGAAGTTACTTTAGGCCTGGCTTCATTATGGCGCCAGTGGCGCCCGCGTCATCCGGCGATCTGCCTGAGATAGTAGCGCACCGCCTTCTTGCCGCCATGGATCACGGCGTCGCCGACCTCGGCAAAACCGAGCGCGGCGTGGAAGGCGTCGGATGCCGGGTTGGGGGGCTCGGCATTGACCTCGCAGGTGACGATGCTGTGGCCCGCGCGGGCGACTTCCACGAACAGATCCTCATAAAGCTGGCGGGCATGGCCGCGGCCGCGCGCTTCGCCGGCAACGACGACGCGGTCGACATAGACGAAGCGTGGATAGCGCTCACGGAACCAGAGGAAGTTCGGGCTGTCGTAGCGAGCATCCTGGTCGAAGGTCATGATGAAGGCTTCGAGCGCGGCGATGCGGCGGGCATAAAACGCTTCTCCGAGCAGGAAAGACAGCCGTTCGGGTTCGAGCCATGACAGCTCGGCCGCGTGTTCATTGTTGAGGGCGAGGATGGCAGCCTCATCTGCTGCCGAGACGCGGCTGATCGGGGCGGGCGTGGTCATCAAGCCCTGGCCGCCGCGATTGTCGCCGCCACCAGCGCGCCGTCGGTTACCGTGGTGCGATATTCGCGGTCGAGATCGGTGCCTCCCATGCCGACGTCCGGGTTGCGGTAGGCCATTGCGCTCGGTACGTCCTTGAGTGCGGCGAAATGCATTTCTGTCAGCCCGGTTTTCGCAAGCACCTCGACGATGTTGTCGGGATCAAGCCCCCCGCAGCCGAGGATGATGAGGCGGCTGCCGGCCTGGCGGACGAGATCCGCCAACAGGCCGGCGCCTTCCACCGCGGTATCCCTCTGGCCGCTGGTCAGGACGCGACCGACATTGCAGCGGATCAGCGCTTCCAGCGCCTCGGCCGGGTCGCGGGTCATGTCGAAGGCGCGGTGGCAGGTGACGTTGAGCGGACCCGCCGCCTCGACCAGAGCGCCCATGCGGGTTTCGTCGATGGTGGCGTCGGCATTGAGGCAGCCGACGACGACACCGGCGACGCCGAGATCGCGCAGCGCTGCGACATCGGCGAGCATCGAGCGGTATTCGGCCTCGCTGTAGAGGAAGTCGCCACCGCGCGGCCGCACGATGACATGGAAAGGAATGGTCGCGCTCTCAAGCGCTGCGCGCACCGTGCCGAGGCTCGGCGTGATGCCGCCTTCGACCAGGCTGGCGCAGAGTTCGACCCGATCGGCGCCGGCGGCTTGCGCGGCCAGCATTCCGTCGATGCCTTCGACGCAGATTTCGATCAGGGGGCGAGCATTACCGGCCAAGAGACGATCCTTCATGAATGCAGACGGCCAGTCCTAGCATCGGCTCGATTGCCGGGGAAGCGGAACAACCAATCGCTGCTTGGGCCAGCCGGGAGCCCAGCCTGGATCCGTCGCGGGAGGCCTATTGTTTCTGCAGAATGGTGTTCTTGACGCCTTGCTCGACCTGGTCGATGACCAGCAGCTTGACCGCGCCGTCACCGATATTGGTGGCCTGGTGCCACTGGCCGATCATCTCGACGATGAAATCGCCTGTCTTGTAGGTGTTGCTGTTGCCGGTCTCGACATTCGTCACCTTGAGCGTTCCGGCCTCGACATAGGCGTAGCGGGCAAACGGGTGCTTGTGCACCGGCAAGGTGGCGCCGACCGCGATGTCGTAGGTCGAAACCAGCACCTGGACATTTTTCTGCGGCAGCACGATCGGCTGGCCGGAAGCCGTCTGGGTGCGATCGGCAAGCGGCGTCACGACAACCGGGGTTCCGCTGCTGTCCAGTGCCCAGGCGGCGTTTACCGATAATGCGACCGCGAACAGCAGCGTCGATGCCAGAATCTTTCGCATGGTTCCTCCAAGTTTCTGCCGCCACATTGGTGCGCCAAAGTTCTACCTGCCGTCAGTTACCGGTTGGTGGAGACATAGCGTCATCCACCCGCGCCATCGTCCATCATCGTATTCGTGAGTTTCTCATAGATGTTGCTGCATGTCTGAGACTGCGGGCAGTGTTTTACGATAAGCACCGGGGCGACAGTCAGTGCGACGGCGACCAGCATTTGCAGGAAGAGAGAAGGCCCGAACCGTTTGCCGAACACGGCCCGGCAAGCGAAGTAGAGGCTCTGCGCCAGGCATGCCCAAACAAGGACATGCAACAGCGTGCTGGTCGCTCTCGCATAGGGCGTTACGTATCCGTCGGGAAAGCCGACCATCCCAAGATCGACGAGCCATTGCAAAGCCAGCAGGCAGGACAGACACGCCCATAGAACGAGCGTTGCGCGGACGCCCACGGATTTGCTGCGATCAACGCTCATATGCAATCGAAGCACAACTGGGCGCTGCCTTCCAGAGGGGCTGCTGCGTGCCTTGGAGTGGTGCCTATTTCAGGGTGCGCAGCGTGATAGAATAGCGGTGCCCGGCGACCGGCGGAATGCTGTGTTCCCATTCGCGGCGCGCCGGACCGTCCATGAGATAGACGGACCTCGGCTCGACCTCGATCGTCTCACGGTCCCATTTCACGCCGGCTTTACGGCGCAGCCGAAAGCTGCAGGGCGCCAGCAGCGACACGCCGGCGACGAGTTCGAAGTGCGGCTTGTCGCGATGCCAGCCTATGCCCGCTCCCGGACGGTATTCATTGATCAGTACTTGCGCGAAATCTGGGGCTGCGCGTCCGGCAAAGTCCGCTACCTTGTCGCGAAGCCGCAGCAGAAATTCTGGGATGGGCGGCGCTTCAACGACCTCGCGCCGATCGTAGTCGTAGCGCAGGCCGAAGCCGGCCACCTGCCGGTTGGCAAGATGGCCATGGAAGTCAAAGGGCTTGAACGACAGTCCCTTGAGGTGACGGACCAGCGCGGTCTCTTCGTCTGGAGTGATCAGGTCCGGCCGATAGGAGAACCCTTCCGGCAGGGTGGACGCCATGCCGAAGAGATCGCCCTGGCAGGTGTGGGCTTCAGTGCTCGATTTCATCGGTGACATCTGACGCAGATAGGAAGGCTCAGCGAGCAGGCAAGATTTTGGCGCAGCCGGAGGCCTGTCCATCCGACGGAACCTCCGGATTGCTGCGGCATTAAGAACTGGCGAAGCAGGATTTGGGGCGAAGCAGGATTTTTTGACATGCCGTCCACTGCCATCCGCAACACGCAATACGACCCGGCGACGAAGGTCCTTTCGGTCTGGTTCGTGCCGAGCGGGAACCGCTACGATTATGAGGAGGTCGAGCCCGAGACCTATGCGGCGTTCTGGGCCGCCTTCTCGAAAGGGCAATTCTTCAACGAGTTCATACGCGATCGCTACCGGTTTCGCCTGGTTGAGGACGGGCGCCGGCGGGCGGCTGGATCCTGAGCAACGCATCAAGCCCCCGAAGGTACGTTCACGCGGGAAACCCGGCCTTTCTCAAGCCTGACGTGAAAAGCTCGAGGGCGACTTGGTCGGCGAACGGGAGACCTGACATCAGCCGGACAGTCAGGTCGTGTTTCCTCGTCAGTGCTTCCTCGACCTCAGCGCGGGCCTTCTGCGTCTCGCCCAAATGTGCGTACGCCGCTGCGAGGAAGGCATGTATGAAGAATTGGTCGCCGGCCTTCTGATACGAACTGACGGCTTCCGAGTACCTTCCAAGCAGCAAGAGGGAGCTGCCCTTCACCTCCCAGAACCATATCGGAGGTAACGGGTCGCGCAGGAGCGCAGTTTCGAGCACGTTCAGCGCCGTCTCGGCCCGTCCGCCGTAGTTGAGCCAGCTTGCGTAGTCCCCCGCTATGTTCACGTCCAGCGGGTTCAACGAGCGCGCCTGCTCCAAATGCACTCCGGCATCGCTGTACCGGCGCATGTGCGTAAGCACCAGCCCCATGCTCTGGTGACAGACGCCATCGCTCCTGTCGAGAATTAGCGCCGTCCGTGCCGATTCCCAGGCCTTCTGCAGCGTCCGCGGATCGTTGTCGTACCAAAATCGGCTAACAAGGGCCTGCGCGAGGAAGGCGTGGCCTTGGGCGAACGTCGAATCGAGCTCGACACACCGAACGAACAGAGGCTCGGCCTTGTCATTTTCATATCGGTAGAAGTGCGCGCGCCCCTGCAGGTAGTAGTCGTATGCATCCCACTCGGCCGGAGGCTTGCGTCTGGTCCGGCTCGCCGAATCTGCCTCCGTTTGGCCTTCGACCATCGAGGCAATGAGAGCGGCCACCTCGTCTTGCAATGCGAAGATGTCGTTGAGGGCCCGGTCGTAGCGTTGAGCCCACAGGTGGGTGCCGGTGGCGGCGTCGATCAACTGTGTGGTGATCCGAATGCGATCACCGAGCTTTCGCACGCTGCCTTCGACGAGGTAGCGAACTCCGAGTTCGCGATGGACTTCGTCAATGTCCAATGCCGGATGGCGAAACTGAAACGATGAATTGCGCGCGATGACAAGGAGGGAGCGGAACCTGGCCAGTTCCGTAATAATGTCCTCGGTTATGCCGTCGCTGAGATACTGCTGGTCCTGATCGCCGCTCAAGTTGGCAAAGGGCAGCACCGCAATTGACGGCTTGCCGGACGGTGGTGTCGGTCTGCGGGATGCGCTCGCCACCGGCTCGACAGTCCCGATGAAGCGGTAGCCGATACGAGGCACCGTGGCGATCCACTCGCCGCCATTGTCAGCCGGACCGAGTGCCTTTCTTAATGTCGCGATCTGGACGGTAAGGTTGCCTTCCTCAACGACGGTGCCAGGCCAGGCAGCGTCCATCAGTTCGGCCTTGGTCAGGATCTCACCGGGCCGTGCCGTAAGCGCAGCAAGCAGCGTCAACCCACGATGCCCAACAGTGATCGGGATCTGCTCTTTAAGCAGCGTCCCGATATCGGGATCGAGTACGAACGGACCAAAAGCGATGCGAGTCCCCTGCATGGGGGCATATTAGACGTTTCGGACGTTTTCGGAACAGTTTCGGCACCGCTTAAGTGCCGGCGTCACTTTCGAAGCTTATGCCCATCCCGCCACGCCAGATATTCAGCCGAAGTAGCGAAGTCGCCGCCGGTCCCCCCGGGAGGCTGCTCCTCGGGGCGGCTGCGCAAGCGACCAAACTGCCATACTTGCGCGATTGCTAAAATAATAAATAATGGTCAGAAGGGTGTGGGAAGCCGTTGGGGAGCGTCGGAAAGGGGTTGGGCCATGTATTTTCCGCAGTTTGTGGTGGGAATGCTGGCGACATCAGTGGTCGTTGCAGTTTGGGCCTATCTCGACACGGGGTCCATGGGGAAGGGCGTAATCTGGGGCGTCATCGCCGGTTTTCTGTTGCAGGCGGGGTATTTCGCGCTTGTGTTTGGGCTTGTCTACGGGCGGCGGGACACTGAGCAGGAAGCGAAGGGCACCAATCCGGACACCGCCAAACAAGCCGAACGCGCAGCTTCGCCGCCGTTGCGGACAAAACGTGGTTGACGTCCAGTCAACTAGGCGCAATCATTTCGGATTGTGTAGGTGAGGGGCGTTTCAATGAAACTCGTTGTCTTTGGCGTAGCAATAGTATTGGCCGCCACCGGAGCGGCTGTTGCGAAAGAGAAGAAAAAGGTGGCCACCGCTCAGGCTGCAACCTCGTGTTCCGCAGCTCATATGAAGGCTGGCAGCAAGCCGACCACGAAACGGGGTTGCAAGTCGACAAGCACCGTGGTTGCGCGACCCTCAAATGGGGGCGCAAACTTCCTGGATCACTATAGTCCGCGCTTAGGGTATGACACCAGTCCGTGGTTTCAAACTGGCTATAATTGACGGCGGCTTCGGCTTCCGGGCTCTTCCATGCGCGAACGTTCGCTGCCATACGCGGATGCTTGTTCGTGCATATTCGCTGCATGGCCAGAAAGTCAGCCAAGTCGTTAAAACAGGCTGCGCTTGGAGATAGCCAAATGCGCCTTCCGCCACCTAAAATGGGCAGATCCAAGGGCCCGACATGATCAGAGGTGCTTGCGCATCTCATGCAAGCCGATCAGTGGAATCAACGCTTCTGTAGCCCGCTTCCTCTTGCTCAGGCTTTCATATTAGCAATGATTAAAATACGAGAATGTCCATGGCAGGGTTGTTAGCAAACTCCTGCTATTGTGCGGCTTGGTGTCAGGTGGATGAAATTGTGCTGGTGATGCGCGGGGCTGGATGGATCAAGGGCCTGAGGGAAGCTGAGGCTCGCAACCTGAGAAGCGAGATCAGTCGGCTCGAAATAGACTTGATCGCCGCTGCCAATTCTCAGGGTAAATCCAGGCTGCATGACGTCGCGCACGCACTGCGATGCCAGAAGGCGCGCCTGGAACGTCTGGAGGAGTGCCTCGGCTCAATGACGTCGAATGTCCGGTTAGCGGCTTCCGCAACGCAGACTCGTGAAGGCTGCCGATAAGCGAACGAATGGCCCCCAGCCTCACGGTGGCGGGCTTTTCGCGTGGCGCTACGCTAACGGGCATTCTTTTTATCATTCGCCGCCGCAAGTTGCCGCGCTTGGTCAAAAACGCCACCGGAAAGCGACGTGGTTGGTTGCTAAGCAGCTTCTTGGAAACCACTTGTCGTAACCGTTGATTCAACCATTGCTAGTATACAGAGGCGTGGAAGCGGCTCCGACACTGCGCTTGGGTTGGGGGTTTGCCGGAGCCGCCTGCGCAGTCCGGTTGGGGTTTGACCGCGCCGTCCTATTTTGGGACAGCGCGGTCAACGATTCGTTAAAATTTTCCAGAACTAATAAAGCGCGTGCTTAATGGACTCCCGATCTTGCGAGTTTGAGCATGCTCCGGTCCGAAATGGGCACTGTCCCTTTTCAGCACTGAAATACTGGCACCGCTCTTGCTGCATACCACTTTTGCCGGCTGATCCCCGGTCCTGATCGCGTACTCTGATCAGGTTGTAGGCTCGCCGGGCTTGAGGCGGTTGGGGTCTTCGCCCGGCGAGTTTCTACCAAGCCAAGCGAGGGTGGAGACGCGGGGAACGTTTCAGGCCTTACTGACGAGCCGCGTTTTCCGCTTTGGCGCAACATAGCTCTCGACCAAGCGAACGTGCTCGGCATCGACGGTCACGAGCGGCCGAAGGCTGATCGTCACCTTATCGCCGTCAACGCGCGTGACCTGGCCGGTGAGCTCCATATGCTGGCCGATCACGGCCTTCGAAGTCGAATCGACAACCGAATGTGGGAAGGCGTAGGAGGGATGGTCACGCTGATGCGATCGGGCGTCACCCGCCCGCGCACCGTGGTGTTGATGAAGCGTCGGTGAATCTTGCGCGGATCGGTCCGTCCACCTTGGCAAGATGGCCGGCGCCGTGGGTGGGGTTGATGGTGGGCAGCGCCGGCCAATGCGGGGTTGGGGACCCGCGAAAATCAAGCTATCTGAGTCGTTGGCGGCGCGAATGGGTGTAATCACGTAAGCTGTCCCTAATGCGCCGGATGCCCGGGAAGAACTGCCGCTATGGTGAATAGTGGGTTACTATCCACAGGGCGCTCAGTCATGCGGGAGGGCGACGACGAGCGCGAAGCCGACCATGGCGACTATGACGGCCCGTGCCTCATATCTGGAGGGCAAGGGCTCTGAAAATCTATCAGCGTGTTAGTCTCGGCCCGATGCCTTCACGGTGGCGGGCTTTTGGATTCGAAAGGCAAGCTATCCGGTCCGGCGTACATATACCGTACATAACCGAAAAATCGCCGGTTTTGCAGCTTCGCCAAGTGCTTGGAAATGTTGGCTCCCCGGGCCGGATTCGAACCAGCGACCAACCGGTTAACAGCCGGTTGCTCTACCACTGAGCTACCGGGGAACAGAGGCTCTCATGTGAGTGGCGCAGCCTATAGCAAACCCGTTTCGGCTTTGCAAAGAAGCATTTCGCATTTTTTAGCGCTTTTTCATGCAATGGTTTGTGGCAATCGCCTGAGAACACCACATATGAGCCGTCTGGACTGCCGCCTGGCCTTGGTCGGCGGAACCAAAAGGTGATGGCAGCCTTTACGACGTATGGCTTTACTGACGGCAACCGGATCGACTTTCGACATGACTACAGCAGGCGAAAACCAGGCACCGGCGCGCAAAATCTCGGTGTTCGGCCGCGAGTTCACCATGCCGCGCTCACGGGGCCTCAGGATCGCCATCGGTATCGTCCTGGTGTTTTTCGGCATTCTCGGCTTCCTGCCGATTCTCGGCTTCTGGATGATTCCGCTCGGCCTTTTGGTGCTTTCCTACGAATTTTCTGCGGTGCGCCGTCAGCGGCGGCGGTTCGTCGTCTGGTGGGAACGGCGGCGCCGACCGAACTGAAAAGCGATGGGGGTCCGCTCAGCGGCCGCTGCGCCTTTCCAGCCCCTCGCAGATTTCCTTGAGGACGGCGGCGGCGGAAGCCAGTCGCGCGCGATCGTGCGGCGAAAGCCGGGTTGCTCCCTCGATGGAGAGGCGGTCGAGCGCATATCGCACAACCTATTCGCAGCGCAACAGCGACAATCTGCGCGAACGCTGTTTTCCAGTCTGCCGCGGCCTTGGCATGGGCTACCTCCATCTCCCGCTACGTAAGGTGCAGGTGGGAGTTTCGCCTGCCAGGCAGTCGTGCTTAGTGGGCCGCTAATATACCGCTCCGCCAAGCGGTTAAACCGCTCGGGAACCACGCTAGGGAGGCTGACGCGGAAAGCGCGCCGGAATGCTGCACGAACGCTTGACGACCTTTCGTCGCCACCATATTGAGTTCGCTCGCCGGGAGCGACGAGGCCTCGTGGCGGAGTGGTTACGCAGAGGACTGCAAATCCTTGCACCCCGGTTCGATTCCGGGCGAGGCCTCCAGTTGCTTCAGCTCCCGCGCGGCGGGGGCTTGAGTTCCGGTCGAATGCGCCGCAGTGTTGGCGCGGCGAGCGCGTTGCAGCGCATTGGTTTTTGACGGATTGGTTGGGACATGAGCGCTGATTTCTCCGAACTTCGCGTCAAGATGGTCGACGGCCAGGTACGCACCACCGATGTGACCGACGCAGCATTGCTCGATGCCATGCTTGCGGTTCCGCGCGAGGCTTTTGTCGGGGCAACGCAACAGGTTCTTGCCTATATTGACGAGGATATCCGCATCTCCGACGGCGGCGATGGCAGCGGTGCGCGCTACCTCATGGAGCCTTCGCCGCTGGCCAAGCTTTTGCAACTGGCCGAGATCAGCGCCGGCGATTCGGTGCTCGATGTCGGTTGCGGCACCGGCTACTCCGCGGCGCTGCTGTCCAGACTGGCAAAATCCGTTATTGCGCTGGAAAGCGATACCGGATTGGCAGAAACGGCCAGGGCCGCGCTCTCGGCGCAGGGCTGCGACAATGTCGCCGTGGTCACCGGGCCGCTGCCCCAAGGTCATGCCGCCAAGGCGCCATACAACGTGATTCTCGTTGGCGGCAGCGTCGAGGAAGTGCCGGCGGCACTGCTAGGCCAGCTCGCCGAAGGCGGCCGTCTGGTGGTTGTCGAAGGGCAGGGCAATGCGGGTGTGGCCCGGCTTTTTTTCAAAGCAGGGGGGGTTGTAACCGGAAGACGGGCATTTAATGCGGCAATTAAGCCACTACCGGGATTTGAACGCATTCACGCGTTCGAATTCTAAGTGATTTTGCCTTGCAGCAAAGACGCTGTCATGTTGGCTTGCGATTGGACAATCGTTGCTGATTTGGTTAACCGGTGTTTCGGGAGGCCGTCAGCGGGGGAACGATATATCGACGCGGCGCTGGCTGATCCCTTGGGATGGGCTGGCGTGGCGTGGTTCCCGTGCAGAACGAATGAGGGATTTAAAGTGCCGTCCTTAGCCAAGAGCTTGTTTGCTACCGTCCTTATTTCCGCGACAGCGCTGTCGCCGATAGCCGCCTCGGCGGAAACCATCCTCGGCGCGCTTTCCAAGGCCTACCAGAACAATTCCTCGCTGAACTCCGCCCGTGCCGGCGTGCGCGTCACCGATGAGGGCGTGGCGATCGCCAAGTCGGGATACAGGCCGGTCATTACCGGGAGTGCGGACGTCGGCTACGCCAGCCGGCACCTCAACGGTTCAAACGCCGGCACTCGTCTGACCACAGGGAGCTTCGGCGTCGCCATCAATCAGATGCTGTTTGACGGGTTTCAGACCAAGAACAACGTCGCGGCAGCCGAGGCGCAGGTCAAGGCGTCGGTCGAGAGCCTGCGCAACACCGAAGAGAATACGTTGTTCAACGCGGCAAGCGCCTACATGGATGTCATCCATGACCGTCAGGTGGCGGTGCTCACGGAACAGAACTTGCAGTTCCTGACCGAGCAGGCGCGCGCGGCGCGCTCGCGCTTCGAGGTCGGCGAAGGCACGCGCACCGACGTGGCGCAGGCCGACGCCTCGCGCTCGGCCGCGGTGGCGCAGTTGAGTGCTGCCCGCGCACAGGCGCTGGCCAGCGCCGCAACCTACCGCCAGATCGTCGGCGACGATCCGGGCAAGCTCAAGGCGGCGTCCCCATTGGCGAAGCTTTTGCCGAGGAGTCTCGATGCGGCGATCGACATCGCGGCGACCGAACATCCGGCCATTCTTTCTACCGAGCATCTGGTCGACGCAGCCGCATTTCAAGTGAAGTCGCACGAAGGCGCTCTGCTGCCGCAGCTTTCCGCTTCCGCCGGCGTTTCGGACGACTACTCCAAGAACTCGCCGGAAACCTTGACGTCACAGAATGGCACCACCCGTTCCGCCAACATCGGTGCGACACTGACCATTCCGATCTATTCGGGCGGCCGCACCTCGGCCCTGGTCCGCCAGTCGAAGGAATCGCTCAGCCAGGCCCGCATTGAAGTCGATGTCAGCCGCGACCAGGTGCGCCAGGCGGTGACGTCGGCATGGACGCAATACACCTCTGCGCAGGAAAGCGTTGACGCCAACCGGCAGGTGATCGCCGCCGCGCAGCTGGCACTCAACGGCGTCATCGAAGAGCGCAATGTCGGCCAGCGTACCACACTCGACGTGTTGAACGCCCAGAACGCCGTCATCTCGGCCAAGATCGACCTCGCCAGCTCCGAGCGCGATGTGGTGGTCGCGAGCTACGCCATCCTTTCGGCCATGGGCCGTCTGTCGGTCGAGCGCCTGGCGTTGAATGTGGTGAAGTACAAGCCTGAAGAGCACTACAGAGCCGTCAAGGACAAGTGGATCGGCCTGCGCACGCCGGATGGCCGCTGACCGCGCTTAGGCGGTTCAAATCCCGCTCGGATTGAAGCATTGGAGTGCCGCGCATCATAGGGATGCGCTGCGCTATCCTTTTGTACCGACATGATCGGTTCCGAAAGAAGGTTTTCGGTTCGGCCATGTCTAAATTGTTGAAATCCCGCGTCTCCCGAGATTGGGGATTCTCGGATGGCGATCCGTCGGCTACGCTGTCGCCATGATTCGTGCCCGGCTTTGCCGGACAGGGAATCTCGGAACGGGTCACTACAGCGCCGCGCGTCCGATTGGACGCGCAAGGACGCTGTAGTACTTGGATTTTGCGCATGATTCTGTCCGAAAATCGAACCGATTTTCGGGGGCATGCGCGGGGCGGCGGATGTGACGATGGCGACGGCAAGCAGCGCGCAGCGCGAACCTTCCATGGAAGAAATACTGGCTTCCATCAGGAGGATCATCGAAGACAGCGACACCGGCCGCAAACAGCCGGGTGACGCCGATGAGTTGCGCCAGGACCTTGCGCCCGCCGCCGGGCCGGCCTCGGATGTCGAAGCCTTCCGCAGCGAGCTGCACAGCGCGGCCGAAAGCAAGAAGCCGGTGACGCTGGCCGAGGTGCAGGCCCAACTGGCCGAACCTGTGGTGACGCGGCTGGAGCCGCGCTCCGAGCCTGCTCCGGTGAAGCCCGCCACGCCGGCAAATCCTGCTCCTGCGACCGTCGCGCCCCCCGCGCATGCACCGATGACCCTGGCGGAAGTGAGCGCCAGAATCGCCAGCGAGTCTGCTCCGGCGGGCAAAGCAGAAGCGCCGGCCCGGCCGAAGGCGGAAACCACCGATTCGATTGTTACCGATTGGCGGCGCGAAATTGCCGCCGTCGGCAGCCAGGCAAAGCCCGCCGAAGCGGGCACACCGCTGGAAATCGGGCCGCAAGAAATCAAGCCGCAAGAGACCGGGGAGCTGCAGGCTGCAGCAGCCGAGATCGAGGCTTTCGAGGACGATCTCGCGACCGAGCCGACTTTCGAGCATAGTCCTTCGCGCAGCGAGCAGGCGCACCAGGCAGATGCAATGCCGGTTCGCCCGGCGATCGTTTCGGAACACACAGGACGACAGGTCGCCGCGGCCTTCGGCGAGCTCTCCGACGCCTTTGCCAGCCGCAGCAAGAAGACCTTCGACGAGATGGCCGAGGAGATGCTGCGGCCGATGCTGCAGGATTGGCTGGACAATAACCTGCCGACGCTGGTCGAGCGCCTGGTGCGCGAGGAAATCGAGCGCGTCGCGCGCGGCGCGCAGTAGGGATCGCAACCTTTTCCGGATCAAAGCGCCGCCCTTGGGCGGCGCTTTTTCGTTGCGGTTTAGCTAGAGCCTGGCCTTGTGGCCAAGGCGGCACCCGGACCTGTTGCCTCGATCCATGCCGCCCTATCTAATGGCTGGTACCGTTGGCCGCCTGCGGTTGACTTGGCCAAAACCTTCCGATTTACACCGGACCAGCAAACTCCCGACAGCGCGGACCACTTTCCCATGCTTGAAAAGACCTACGACGCCAAGACCGTCGAGCCGAAGATCGCCAAAATCTGGGAAGAGGCGGACGCATTTCGCGCCGGCGCCGGCGCCGAGGAGGGGGCGGAAGCCTTCACCATCGTCATCCCGCCGCCCAACGTCACCGGCTCGCTGCATATGGGCCATGCGCTCAACAACACGCTGCAGGACATCCTCGTGCGCTTCGAGCGCATGCGCGGCAAGAACGTGCTGTGGCAGCCGGGCATGGACCATGCCGGTATCGCCACGCAGATGGTGGTCGAACGCCAGTTGATGGAAAAGCAGATCCATCGCCGCGATCTCACCCGTGAACAGTTCATCGAAAAGGTCTGGGAGTGGAAGGCCGAGTCCGGCGGCGCCATTTTCAACCAGTTGAAGCGGCTCGGCGCCTCGGCCGACTGGTCGCGCGAACGCTTCACCATGGATGAGGGCCTGTCGAAGGCCGTGCTCGAAGTGTTCGTCACGCTCTACAAACAAAGGCTGATCTACAAGGACAAGCGCCTTGTGAACTGGGACCCCAAGCTCTTGACGGCGATCTCCGATCTGGAGGTCGAGCAGCAGGAGGTCAACGGCAACCTCTGGCATTTCCGCTATCCCGTCGAAGGCGAGACGTACGATCCGGAAAACCCTGCGACCTTTATCACCGTGGCGACGACACGCCCGGAGACGATGCTGGGCGACACGGCGGTTGCCGTGCATCCCGATGACGAACGCTACCGGCATCTGGTCGGCAGGAATGTCGTGCTGCCGATCGTCGGCCGGAAAATCCCAGTCGTGGCGGACGAGTACTCCGATCCGGAAAAAGGCTCCGGCGCGGTCAAGATCACGCCGGCGCACGACTTCAACGATTTCGAGGTCGGCAAGCGCCACAAGCTGCCGGCAATCAACATCCTGACCGTCGAGGCCGCCATTAAACTGAGGGATAATGAGGACTTCCTCGCCGGTCTTGAGGTGACGCCGGAGCGCCAGGCCGTCTGGAATGAGCTCGACGGCCTCGACCGTTTCGTCGCGCGCAAGAAGGTTGTCGAGCTGATGGAGGCCGGCGGCTTCCTCGACAAGGTCGAACCGCATCGCCACGCGGTGCCGCATGGCGACCGCGGCGGCGTGCCGATCGAGCCGTTCCTGACCGAACAGTGGTATGCCAACGCCGCCGAACTCGCCAAGCCGGCGATTGCCTCGGTGCGCGAGGGCGCTACCCGCTTCGTGCCGAAGAACTGGGAAAAGACCTATTTCGACTGGATGGAGAACATCCAGCCCTGGTGCATTTCGCGCCAGCTGTGGTGGGGTCACCAGATCCCGGCCTGGTACGGGCCGGACGGGCGCGTCTTCGTCGAGAAGACCGAGGAAGAGGCGCTGGGCGCCGCTATCGAATATTACCTGGCGCTGGAAGGGCCTTGGAAGGCCTGGGTCGAGGAAAAGCTCGAGAATTTCGAGCCGGGCGAAATCCTGACCCGCGACGAGGATGTGCTCGACACCTGGTTCTCCTCGGCGCTGTGGCCGTTCTCGACGCTGGGCTGGCCGGACCACACGCCCGAGCTGAAGACCTACTACCAGACCGATGTGCTGGTGACCGGCTTCGACATCATCTTCTTCTGGGTCGCCCGAATGATGATGATGGGCCTGCACTTCATGCACGAGGAGCCGTTCCACACCGTCTATGTGCACGCGCTGGTGCGCGACAAGAACGGGCAGAAGATGTCGAAGTCGAAAGGCAACGTCATCGATCCGCTCGACCTCATCGACGAGTTTGGCGCCGACGCGCTGCGCTTCACGCTGACGGTGATGGCCGCACAAGGGCGCGATGTGAAGCTTGATCCGGCGCGCATTGCCGGCTACCGCAATTTCGGCACCAAGCTGTGGAACGCGACGCGCTTTGCCGAGATGAACGAGGTTGCGCGCAATGATGATTTCTGGCTGAACGACGCCAAGCTGCCGGTCAACCGCTGGATCCTGACAGAGCTGACCAGGGCGTCGCACGCGATTACCGAGGGCATCACCTCATACCGCTTCAATGAAGCTGCGGGCGCGGCCTACCGCTTCGTCTGGAACCTGTTCTGCGACTGGTATCTGGAACTCCTGAAGCCGGTGTTCATGGGCACCGACGAGGCGGCCAAGGCGGAAAGCCGCGCCTGCGTCGCCTTCGTGCTCGACGAAATCTACAAGCTGCTTCACCCGATGATGCCGTTCATGACCGAGGAATTGTGGGCGCAGACGGCAGGCGAGGGCAGGACGCGCGACTCGCTGCTTTGCCACGCCGCCTGGCCGTCACCGGACTTCGAGGACGCCGATGCAGCCGCCGACATCAACTGGCTGGTCGACCTCGTCTCCGGCATCCGCTCCGTGCGCTCGGAGATGAACGTGCCACCGGCGGCGATCGCGCCGCTGGTGGTGGTCGGCGCCAGCGCCGAGACCCACCAGAGACTGGAACGCCATGCTTCCGCCATCAAGCGGCTGGCGCGGGTCGGCGATATCTCGCCGCAGGACGCCGCACCCAAGGGCTCGGCCCAGATCGTGCTCAACGAGGCGACGATCTGCTTGCCGCTCGGCAGCCTGATCGATCTCTCCGCCGAGGCGGCGCGGCTGCAGAAGGAACTGGCCAAGGTGACCGAGGAAATCGCGCGGCTGCACAAGAAACTGTCGAACGAACGATTCGTCGCCAGCGCGCCGGAAGAGATCGTCGCAGCCGAGCGCGAAAAACTCGACGAATACCGCGATCAGCAGGAGAAGCTTTCGGTGGCGTTGACCAGGGTGCGCGACGCCGGTTGAGCACCGGATTCGCGAGGCGCCGACAAGCGTTTCGCGACGGCTCTTTTGCCCAATAAACAGGCATTCCGTTGCGTTAATATTGACGTAAACGGAAAGTTTCAGCCCCATTGTTGCCATAATGTAACAATCGGGAGGAATGCCGGCAAAACAGCCGGATTTCGTGCCGTTTTAAGCGTTTCTTTCTGATTTCTTTCCTAATGTGCCTCCCAAATGGCCATTTTTGGACCTGCTGGCCAGGCCGCCTCTGTGTTCGAAATGCGGTCCGCAAGAGTGTACGTGTACGCTATGTGATTTCATTGTTGCACCGTTAACCTGAATTGGTTCTAGCTTGACGCACTCGTATTCGGGGAGGACATCCATGAACAATTTGCGTTTGAAAACACTGCTGGGGGCGGGGTGTTTTTCGCTGGGCTTGATCGGTTCCGTGCATGCCGGCGGCATCGAGCGCGGTGGCTACGACATAGACCTTCTGTTTGATCCAGCTCCGTTCGCCACGGAAGCCGAGGCGACTTATGTAATGCCAGAGCGCAAGCTCAAGAACGCGGTCGATACCGATCCGAGTGACGGCAATCTTACATTCCTGGGCAGCACTGCGAAAGACAGCAAGAGCTACTGGGTGCCGCGAATCGGCGTCAAGGCCGAGGTCGTCAAGGGGGTCGACTGCATGTTCGACTATTCCCAGCCGTGGGGCGCGCACACAAATCCGGGTCTGTGGGCCGGCGCCGAGTCCAACATGGAAACGGACATCAAGAGCAACAACTACGCCGGCACTTGTTCTTACAAGATGGATGCCGGCAAAGGCCAGGTTCGCTTCATAGGCGGCGTCTATTACCAGGAAGTCTATGGCTTCAAGGAAGACCTGGTGTCACCGCTGGTGCCGGGTTTCCAGGGAACCGGTCGTGTTGATCTCAAGGGGACCGGCTGGGGCTGGCGCGCCGGCCTTGCCTATGAAATCCCAGAAATCGCGCTGCGCGCCAGCCTCGTCTACAATTCGCGGGTCAAGCTCGACAACATCTCGGGCACGCTGGACTTGACGCATGTTGGCCTTGTCGTGCTGCCGATCTACGGCGCGACGGAGTACATGCCGGACACGGTCGAATTGAAGTTGCAGTCGGGCATTGCGCCCGGCTGGCTCGCCTTCGGCTCGCTCAAGTGGGTCAACTGGAGTCTGCTGCAGAGTGTTCCGATTTGCGTCCAGGGCACTCCCTCTGCGCTGTGCGTTACCGGTGATGCCCTGCATTCAGCCCAGATCACCTCGCTGGACCTGATGTATCGTGACGGCTGGACCGTCACCGGCGGCATTGGCCACAAGTTCAACGATGACTGGAGTGCGGCCGGCCAGCTTTCCTGGGATCGCGGCACCTCTCACGGCTATGGCTCGCAGACCGATACCTGGACAGTCGGCGGCGGCGTCGCCTACACGCCCAAGCCCAACATAGAGGTTCGTCTGGCCGGTGCGATCGGCGTGCTGACCAGCGGCCATTCGGGAACAGTGAATGGCGAAAACGGCTATGTGGCAGGCGAGGAAGTCAGCTACGACTTCGGCAACGATCTGGTCACGGCGATTTCGGGCGGCCTCAAGATCAAGTTCTAAGCCTCTGGAAAGTCGAATGAAAAGGCCGGGCAATGCCCGGCCTTTTTCTTTTGGATTGGCACTGCCGATGCCTCCGTCATCCAAGCTGCGTTGCACATAAACCGCACTAATGCCCCCTCTCGCGATTGTGACGTTTTGGCAACAGTTTCTGAACAACCCCCGCGCTACGGTTCCTCCTGACCCAATTGCCCATTTCCCGCCATAAACCCGGCGCACCTCGAATTTGTCTCGGGACACGCGCCAGAAGGCTCGGCGATGAGGCAGGCCGCACCGCCCGCGGCAAGGAAGAGTATGGACGCCAGAGTCATTTCCAAGGCCAAGCTGCCTAGCCGCCATGTGACCGTCGGTCCGGCGCGTGCGCCGCACCGTTCCTATCTCTATGCCATGGGCCTGTCGGCGGCCGAGATCGCGCAGCCGCTGGTCGGTGTCGCCTCCTGCTGGAACGAAGCCGCGCCCTGCAACATCTCGCTGATGCGACAGGCACAAGTGGTCAAGAAGGGCGTCGCGGCCGCCAACGGCACGCCGCGCGAATTCTGCACCATCACCGTCACCGACGGCATCGCCATGGGCCACCAGGGCATGAAGTCGTCGCTGGTGTCGCGCGACGTGATTGCCGATTCGGTCGAACTCACCATGCGCGGCCATTGCTATGATGCGCTGGTCGGCCTTGCCGGCTGCGACAAGTCGTTGCCCGGCATGATGATGGCCATGGTTCGGCTCAATGTGCCATCGATATTCATCTATGGCGGCTCGATCCTGCCCGGCAGCTATCGCGGCCGCCAGATCACCGTGCAGGATGTGTTCGAGGCGGTCGGCCAGCACTCGGTCGGAGCGGTCAGCGATGCCGAGCTGCTCGAGATCGAACAGGCCGCCTGTCCGTCGGCCGGCTCCTGCGGCGCCCAGTTCACCGCCAACACCATGGCCACTGTCGCCGAGGCGATCGGCCTGGCGCTGCCCTATTCCTGCGGCGCGCCAGCGCCTTACGAGATGCGCGACCGCTTCAATTTCGCTTCCGGCGAAAAGATCATGGAGCTGGTCGCCAAGAATATCCGGCCGCGCGACATTGTCACGCTGAGGGCGCTGGAGAACGCGGCGACGGTGGTCTCGGCCACCGGCGGCTCGACCAATGCGGCTTTGCACCTGCCGGCCATCGCGCATGAGGCAGGCATCAAGTTCGACCTGTTCGACGTCGCGGCGATTTTCGAGAAGACTCCCTACATCGCCGACCTCAAGCCGGGCGGGAAATATGTCGCCAAGGACATGTTCGAGGCCGGCGGCATTCCGCTGTTGATGAAAACGCTGCTCGACCACGGCTACCTGCATGGCGACTGCCTGACCGTGACCGGCCGTACTTTGGCCGAAAACATGGAGCACGTTGTCTGGAATGATAGCCAGGATGTGGTCCGTCCCGCCAACCGACCAATCACCCAAACCGGCGGTGTCGTGGGCTTGAAGGGTAACCTTGCCCCCGAGGGTGCGATCGTGAAGGTCGCGGGCATGACGGAGCTGAAATTCTCAGGCCCGGCACGCTGTTTCGATTCGGAAGAGGAATGTTTCGAGGCGGTCACGCACCGCAACTACCGGGAAGGCGAGGTTCTCGTCATCCGTTACGAAGGTCCGCGCGGCGGCCCGGGCATGCGCGAGATGCTGTCGACGACGGCGGCTCTCTACGGCCAGGGCATGGGCGGCAAGGTGGCCCTCATCACCGACGGCCGTTTTTCGGGCGCGACGCGGGGCTTCTGCATCGGCCATGTCGGACCTGAAGCTGCCGTTGGCGGCCCGATCGGACTGTTGAAAGACGGCGATGTGATCTCGATCGATGCAACCAAAGGCACGATCGAGGTCGATCTGTCCGAGGCTGAACTGGCAACGAGGGCGAAGACCTGGAAGGCGCGCACGACCGATTATCAGTCGGGCGCGATCTGGAAATACGCACAGACGGTGGGCCCCGCCCGCGACGGCGCGGTCACCCATCCCGGCGGTGCCAAAGAAACACATTGCTATGCGGATATCTGAGTTGTTGAGGTCGTCTGTCCTTCCGGCACTGGTCGCTGTTGCGATCTTTGGCGCCGTGGGCCAGGCCATGGCCTTCGACGACAAGGTGTTCGACGACAAGACCGGCGTGAAGCCGCAATCGAGCCCGTGGGCCGTGTTCCAGTTCGGCTTTTCCGCCTACAAGAGCGGCCACAAGGAACAGGCGGTCGAGGCGTATAAATACGCCGCCGAGAACGGCCAGATCGGCGCCACCTGGAAGCTCGCGCGCATGTATGCCGAAGGCGACGGCGTGACCCGCGATGACTATGCGGCCTTCAAATTCTTCTCCGAGATCGTCGACCAGGATGTCGAGCCGGGGTCGCCGGAGGAAAGCTATGTCTCCGACGCGCTGGTGGCGCTGGGCGACTATCTCAGGACAGGCATTCCCGGCAGCCCGGTCGAGGAAAACGAGGTCGCGGCGCAGGAATATTACATGCGCGCAGCCGCCAACTACCGCAATCCGAACGCCCAGTTCGAGATGGGCCAGATGTTCCTGAAGGGCGAGGGCGGCGTGAAGGCCAGCGTCAAGCAGGCCGGCCGCTGGTTCCAGCTCGCCGCCGAAAAAGGCCATGCCGGCGCCCAGGCGACGCTTGGCAATCTTCTGTTTCAGAGCGGCAAGATCGTGCGCGGGCTGGCCATGATGACGGCCGCGCTCGAACGCGCCTCGCCGGCCGACCAGCCGTGGATCCGCGGCATGCAGGAAGAGGCGTTTGCCGCCGCCGGCGAAGCCGACCGCCGCACCGCCATATCGCTGGCTGACGACATCCTGACCAAGGGCGGCGGCGACCAGTAAGGTTGCCCGCCTCAAAACAATCGGAAAATCAGTTCTCGATCGGCTCGGTCGGCACCGCTCTGCGTACCGGCATTGAGATTGGCGTGACGCGCAAGTGAGGCTTCATCGTGCTGTCAGGGCAGGTGTCGCCGATCTTCGTCCATGAGGTGTTGTTGAGCACCAGATCGCAGCGGGCCATATGGCTCTGGTCGGAAACCGTCAGGCAAGCGACTTGGCCTACCTGGTAGGACTTGCCATTGGCCAGGCACTGCTGGTCGGCCAAAGCGGCTGCAGGTGCAGCCATGGCAAATGCCAAGCCGATCGGACAAAGAAGGAATCGTATGGTCATGGAACCCCAGCCGCCATGCTGATGTCCGACTGAATGGCGCGATTGTGGCGATATCAGGGTTTCGGCTGATCTCAGGCCGGCTGCAGCGCCAGATCGATCGCCACCGGCACATGGTCGGAGGGTTTTTCCCAGGCGCGCACGTGCTTTTCGATCGAGGCCGAGGAAAAGCGGTTGGCGGCTTCGGGCGACAACAGCAGATGGTCGATGCGAATGCCGTTGTTCTTCTGCCAGGCGCCGGCCTGATAATCCCAGAAGGTGTAGACATCGACCGCGTCGGTGACAGCGCGCACCGCCTCGGTGAAGCCGAGGTTCTTCAGTCGGCGGAAGGCCTGCCGGGTCTGCGGCTGGAACAGCGCATCGCCCAGCCAGTTCTCGGGGAAGCGTGCGTCGATCGGCTCGGGGATGACATTGTAGTCACCGGCGAGCACCAGCGCCTCTTCCAGAAGCAGGCGCTGCTCGGCCCAGCGATGCAGCCGGTCCATCCACGACAGCTTGTAGGGGAATTTCTTCTCGTCATCGATCGGATTGCCGTTCGGCAGATAGAGCGAGGCGACGCGCAGCGCGCCCTGATCGGTCGAGAACACGCCCTCGATGAAGCGCGCCTGCTCATCCGCGACGTCGCCCGGCAAGCCTCGGATGACTTCGTCGAAGGGCAGCTTCGACAGCAGAGCGACGCCATTGAAACCCTTCTGGCCATGGGTTTCGACATTGTAGCCCAGCGCCTCGATCTCGGCGCGCGGGAACTGCTCATCGACCGTCTTGATCTCCTGCAGGCAGACGATATCGGGCTGGCTCTCAGTCAGCCAATGAGTGAGGTTGCCGATGCGGGCGCGAACGCCGTTGATGTTCCAGGTGACGATTTTCATGGCGGCCTCAGGGAATGTTCAGGCGGGAGACGTTCGACAAGTCCGATCGTATTGCCTGCCGGGTCCTTTAGAAAGGCCATCCACTCGCTTTCCCCCGCTGGACCGAACGTGCCTTCGGCATCGTTGTGGACGAGCGTAGGCGGTGCCGTGAAGGGAACGCCGGATGCTTTCGCCTCGGCATGGAAGGTTTCGAGGCCTGCAATATCGAGATAGACGGTTCCTGCCGGCACGCCATCGGTGAACAGCAGGCGCACGTCGCCGGCCATAATAAAGGCCATGCCGGGCGGATCGTATCGGGCGTGAACTCCCAGGCCGAGCACATCGCGCCAGAATGCCAGCGTGACATCGAGATCGCGCCCGGCCGACAGGGCGACCTGACGGACCGCGCCGATGGCAGGCATCTGACTAGATGGAGAAACTGGTGCCGCAGCCGCAGGAGGCGACTGCATTGGGATTGCGGATCTGGAACGACTGGCCCATCAGATCGTCGACGAAGTCGATGACCGAGCCTCCCATATAGACCAGCGACAGATCGTCGATCAGCACGGTGGCGCCGTCCTTCTCGATTGCGACGTCATCGTCATTGCGCGTGTCGACCAGATCGAACTTGTAGGAAAAGCCGGAGCAGCCGCCGCCCTCGACGGAGACGCGCAGGGCCGTCTTGCCGGCTTCGCCAGAGACGATTTTCGCGATCCGCCTGGCGGCGGACTCGGTCATTTCGACTTTCATGGCAGTCTTGGCATCAGCGCCCATGGGCGTCACCTTGCTTTCGGTTTCACATGATAGGTATGAAGCGGGAAGGGGCAAGTCAACTGCGGCGGCATCGGCCATGACAAATGAGCTTGGCGACATTGGGTTCGGCTATCGGCCGCGCGCGGCCTATGCCAGCGATCCCGCCAAGTCGCGCGGGCGGCTCTATGACGAGGTCGAAAGCCCGACGCGCACGCCGTTCCAGCGCGACCGCGACCGGATCATCCATTCCACAGCGTTCCGCCGGCTGAAGCACAAGACACAGGTGTTCGTGGCGCATGAAGGCGACCACTATCGCACCCGGCTGACGCATTCGATCGAGGTGGCGCAGATTGCGCGCGCTCTGGCGCGGGCGCTGCGCGGTGATGAGGATCTGGCCGAGGCGGTCGCCCTGGTCCACGATTTCGGCCACACGCCGTTCGGCCATACCGGCGAGGACGCGCTGAACGAGCGAATGACCGAATGGGGCGGCTTCGACCACAATGCCCAGTCGCTGCGCGTGGTAACGCGGCTGGAGCGGCGCTATGCCGAGTTCGACGGGCTGAACCTGACCTGGGAAACGCTGGAAGGCCTGGTCAAGCACAATGGCCCGCTGACCGACGCCAAGGGAAAAGGCCTCAAGGGCCAGGTGCCGCAGGCGATCCGGGATTATTCGCAGCTGCACGACCTCGAACTCGACCGTTTCGCCGGTATCGAGGCGCAGTGCGCGGCGATCGCCGACGACATTGCCTACAATACCCATGACATAGATGACGGCCTGCGCTCCGGCTTCCTGACGCTGGACATGCTGGAGGAGGTTACCCTGCCGGGATCGATCCTCGCGGGCGTGCGTGCGCGCTATCCCGGCCTTGACGATGTGCGCACCGGCCATGAGCTGATGCGCCGGCAGATCACGATGATGGTCGAGGACGTCATCGTTTCGACCACAGCCAATTTGGAGCGCATCAAGCCTGACAGCGCTGAAGCGGTGCGGGCGGCGGGCGAGACGATGGTGACGTTTTCCGCCGGGATGGCGGCGAGCGAGAAGGAATTGAAGGCGTTTCTCTACAAGCACCTCTACCGGCACGACGAGGTGATGCGCGTGCGCGGCGATGCCGAGCAGATCGTGCGCGACCTGTTCGACGTCTATTTCGCCGATCCACGCGCCATGCCGGATGGCTGGCGTGAGGGGCTCGACCGGGCCGAAGACCGTATCAAGGCGCGCAGCGTTGCCGATTTCCTGGCGGGGATGACCGACACCTACGCCTTGAAGGAACACCGCCGTCTGTTTGACCATACGCCCGATTTAAGCTAGGGCGGGCGCGATTTGCCGGCCAACGAGCCGGTTCTCCTGCACAGTCCGCCAGAGCAAGACCCATGAACATCTTCGCCGATTTCAGCGCGCGAATCACAAAAGCCGTCGAAGCGCTTGATTTGAAAGACAGTAATGGCGCTACGCCCGACCTGTCGCGGATCGCCGTCGAGCCGCCGCGCGACGCCAGCCATGGCGATCTCGCCACCAATGCGGCGATGGTTCTGGCCAAGCCCACCGGGCAGAACCCGCGCGCGCTGGCCGAACGGCTGGTGGAGGTGCTGCGCGCTGACGCCGATGTTGCCGGGGCCGACGTCGCCGGCCCCGGCTTCGTCAATCTCCGGCTGAAGGACGCCTTTTGGCAGACGCATCTGACCGCGCTGCTCGGGCAGGGCCGCAACTATGGCCGCTCGACCATCGGTGGTGGCCGCAAGACCAATGTCGAATATGTCTCGGCCAACCCGACAGGGCCGATGCATGTCGGCCATTGCCGGGGTGCGGTGGTCGGCGACACTCTGGCCAATCTGATGGCCTTCGCCGGCTACGACGTGACCAAGGAATACATCATCAACGACGCCGGCTCGCAGATCGACGTGCTCGGGCGTTCGGCCTTCCTGCGCTACCGCGAAGCGCTCGGCGACGACATTGGCGAGATACCGGCCGGTCTCTACCCTGGCGATTATCTGGTTCCGGTCGGCGAGGCTCTGGTTGCTGAATTCGGCCGCAAGCTGTTGCAGATGCCGGATGACGAGGCGCTGGCCATCGTCAAGGACCGCACCATCGATGCGATGATGGCGATGATCCGCTCGGATCTGGCGCTGCTCAACGTGCATCACGATGTGTTCTTCTCCGAGCGCACGCTGCATGCCGACAATGCCAGGAAAATCCGCTCGGCGATCAACGATCTGACGCTGAAGGGCCATATCTACAAGGGCAAGCTGCCGCCGCCCAAGGGCGAAAAGCCGGACGACTGGGAAGATCGCGAGCAGACTTTGTTTCGGTCGACCGCAGTTGGCGACGACATGGATCGGGCGCTGGTCAAGTCCGACGGCTTGTTCACCTATTTCGCCGCCGACGTCGCCTATCTCAAGGACAAGGTCGATCGCGGCTTTGTCGACCTGATCTATGTGCTAGGCGCCGACCATGGCGGCTATGTCAAACGGCTGGAAGCCTTGGCGCGGGCGATTGCCGGTGATGATCTGAAGCTCCAGCTGACGGTGCTGCTGTGCAATCTGGTGAAGCTGTTTCGCGATGGCGAACCGGTTCGGATGTCGAAGCGCTCGGGCGACTTCGTCACACTGCGCGAAGTGGTGGAGGAAGTGGGCCGAGACGCGATCCGCTTCATGATGCTCTACCGCAAGAGCGATGCGCCGCTCGACTTCGACTTCGCCAAGGTGACGGAGCAGTCGAAGGACAATCCGGTGTTTTACGTGCAGTACGCCTCGGCGCGCTGCCATTCGGTGTTCCGGCAGGCGAGCGAGCAACTGGGCGAGGCCAATTTCGACCGCAAGAGCCTGGCCGCCGCCTCGGCGTCGCTTACCGATGAGGGCGAGATCGGGCTGATCCGGAAGCTGGCTGAATATCCCCGGCTGATTGAATCGGCGGCTCTTGCGCTGGAGCCGCACCGGCTGGCATTCTACCTCTACGATCTCGCCTCCAGCTTCCATGGGCACTGGAATCGGGGCACCGAGAATCCAGACTTACGTTTTGTTAAGGTTAACGACCGACAATTGACGCATGCCAGACTAGGGCTGGTGCAGGCTGTTTCGGATGTTTTGACCTCCGGCCTGACGCTGATTGGGGCTGATGCGCCCACCGAAATGCGTTAGGTTTGACTAAAACACCTGTCACCATTTGCCCACATTGCGCTGGTAAGGGCCAACCCTACGCGACGTCCATGGCGTCCGAATGAGTGCGAGTTCGGGAACAATAATGGCAGACAGAACCCAGCTGAGAGCAGCCGACAACAACGACATCGACCAGGATGATCCGTTCGCGGAACTGACCAGGATCATGGGTTTCGATCCGCGCCAGCCGGTCAAGCCACAGGCGCCAGCCGTCGAGAAGGCTGCGGACGAGGGTGATTTCGACATCGACCTCGAGAAGGAGTTGATGGGCGAGTTCGGCGACGACCTCGCATCCATGGAGGTTAGCCAGCCAGCCATGGAGGTTAGCCAGCCAGCCATGGAGGTTAGCCAGCCAGCCCCCGAGGTTCACCAGCCTGCCGCTGAGATTCGCGAGCCGGCTTTCGAAACCGCCGATGCCGCGATGGACGATGCGCTCGCCGCTTCGCTGGACCATGATTTCGTCTTCGACGATGCCGCCGATCATGATTTTGGCGTTCTCCCGCAGGCTGTGACGGCTGCCGCCCAGCCCGCATTCGACGAACCCGCATTCGATGACGATTTCGACACTGCCATTGCCAGTTCGCTGGAGAACTTGTCACCGCTCGAAGACGATCTTCCGACGGACGACGAGCTTGCCGCGTCGCTCGATCAGGGATTGTTGCTCGATGACGATGAGACGGATGATGTCGCCCATGGCTCTGGTGTCGCCGAAGTTGCCGCGCCTGCCGACGACGTCGCATTCGACGATGATTTCGACAATGCCGTCTCGCTGTCGCTGGAAGACGAATTGACGCTGGACAGTCATGTGCCGGCGCAGGAGCAGTATGCCGCTCCGGAAGCCGAGGCCCCGGTTCATGTCGTCGACGCCGGCGACCACGCGGTTGCCGATGAGGGCTTTGCCGGTCATTTCGAAGACGCAATGGCCGATGTCGACATGGATTTCGCCGCCCAGGATTTCGAGCCTCAGGCTTTCGAAGCTCAGCCTGTTGAAGCCGAGGATCCGGAAGAGCGCGATCTGGATGTCAGTGATATCGAGGCCAGCGCGCCGGTTGAGATGGATCCGCCGGAAGCCGATGAGACGCCGGCCTGGACTGCGGAGGCCGGCCCTTCCCATGAGGCTGAACATGAGGCGTTCGACGATTTCGATCTGAGCATCGACGATGCGGTTGCCGACCAAGAGCCGGTTGCCGAGGTCGCCGCCGCTCCGGTGCAGCCAGCCCCGGACGTACGCGCTTATGTGGCGCCCGCTGTTGTGGCGCCCGTCGTTGAGGCGACGCCGGCCGCTGACGAGCGGACTTTGGAAGATGAACTTAACGCGCTGCTTGGCGCGATGAGCACACCACGGCCGGCGCCAGTCATCGAGCCCACAAGAGCCTATGAGCCTGTCGTGCCGGTGCAGCGGTCCGCTCCGGCTCCGGCGGCTCCCGCCGATAATCTCGATTGGGATCTGGACGAACACGCCCCTGCGCAGGCTCCTCAGGCCGCCGCGGCCCAGAACGATGCCGATTTCGGTGATCTGCTTGCGGGGGAACTCGAGGGGCAGGAGCCCGAGATCGAGTTCGACGATCATGCCTTCGATGCGGCCTTGGCCAAGGGCATCGATCTCGGTGATGACGACACAGCCACACCTGTTACTGGCGACTGGCGCTCGACGCCGCCGGAGCCGGCGCGTTCGTGGAGCCGCGTGACCCCGACCCCCGCCAACCCTTCTTTCTCAGTGCAGCCGCAACCTTCGTTTGCAGCGCAGCCTCAAGCTTCGTTTGCAGAAAAGCCTTCGATGCCGCCGGCGGCAGCGCCAACCTATCGCGACCAGCCGGTCGCGGCTGCCTCTGTGGCGCCGGCGCCAACGCGCCAGGCGCCGCTTTCGGCTTATGACGAGATGCCGGATGTCGAGACGGTCGATGTGCCGGAGCGTGTGGTGGCGATCGCCGACGACCTCGACATTCCCGAGCTCAGCTTCCAGGAAGACGAGCCGGCGGCCTACGACGATATCGACGCGGAATTCGCCGGTCTGCTCACCGACATGAATGCGGTGGAAGCGGCGCCACCGCCTGCGGCCACGCGCAGCGCCGCTTATGACGACGATTCCTACAGCTCCGGCTTCAGTTCTGGCCACGAGCTCGACCAGCGCGCCTATGCGGCGCGGTCGGCAGAAGCGCCTGTGGCCGCAGCGCAACCTTCCTATGCTGGTGCTGCTGGCGGCTTCGCCGTGGACGATCTGCCGGGCAGCCGGCCGGTTTCGCAGGCTGACGATTTCGCGGTCGACGAACTCGACTATGATCCGGATCTGGACGAGGCGATGGCGTTGCCAGGCCCGGCCGAGCAGGAAGCTGCAAGGCCGCGCAGGAGCGGCCTGCTGGTCGCCGGGGTCGTTGCCGCGGTGGCTATTGCCGGCGGTCTGGGCGCCTTTGCCCTGTCGTTCGGCGGCAAGGGTGGCAGCGACGCTCCGGTGATCGTCAAGGCCGACAACACCCCGATCAAGGTCAAGCCGGAAAATCCCGGCGGCGCCGTGGTGCCGAACCAGGACAACAAGGTCTATGACGCGGTCGCCAAGGGCACCAAGCCGGCCGAGCCGGTGCAGGAGAAGCTGGTCACCAACACCGAAGAGCCGGTCGATGTGAAGGCGCAGGAACCGGAAAGCCGCGTCGTCGATCTTTCACCCGACGATACCGATGCTGCCCCGGGCACCGACGCCGCCGGCAACCCCGATGCTGCAGGCAATCCCGACGCGGCCGCGGCACCGGCACCCAAGTCCGAGGACCGCATCGCGCAGGTTCTGCAGGAAGCCGACAAGAACCCCGATACGGTGGCCGTTGCCCCGCGCAAGGTGCGGACCATGGTGGTCAAGCCCGACGGCTCGCTGGTGGCACGTGAGGATCCGACGCCGGCCGCACCGCAAATTGCGGCGGCCGAGCCGCTTGACCCGGCGCCGCAGCATGTCGCCCCGTCGGCCGATGCCGAGCAAACCGGCACCGTGGCGCCGGCCGCCGATCAGGCAAATGGCGACCAGGCTGGTGCCGAAACCGCCAAGCCGGTCAAGCCGGTGAAGCCGGCGGCTGCACCGAAGGTTGAGACGCAGTCCGCCAACACGCCGCAGATGGTTGCCGTGGCGCCGCAGCGCCCGTCCGATCAGCCGGTCGACGTGGTCGGTGAGGTCAAGCCCGACCAGGTTGCCTCCATTCCGGCGACGGCCGCGACAACAGGCGGTTCGTGGTCGATGCAGATTGCTTCGCAGCCGACGGTCGAAAGCGCCCAGGCCAACTATGCGGACCTGCAGCGCCGCTATGGCAGTGTGCTCGCTGGTCGCACCGCCAACATCGTCAAGGCGGAGATCGCTGGCAAGGGCACTTTCTACCGCGTCCGCGTCCCGGCGCAGTCGCGCAACGATGCGATCAATCTGTGCACCAGCTACAAGGCTGCCGGCGGCAACTGCTTCGTGTCGCGCTAAGACCTGATCCAATCATCGAAGCCGGCGCGTTCCCAAGGGTCGCGCCGGCTTTTTCATGTGGATGGACGAGGGGTTCAGGTGCTTGCGGCCCAGGGTGATTCCCTTTGACGGCGCGAAGCCCTAAACTCAGGGGATGACCGAATCAAAATCCATGATCCTCGGCTGTGCCGGGAAATCGCTCACCCGCGACGAAATCCGTTTCTATCGCAATGAATGCCCGTGGGGCTTCATCCTGTTTGCGCGCAACATCGGCGAGACCGAGCAGATCCGCGATCTGGTTGCCGAGATGCGCGACTGTATCGGGCGCCCCGATGCGCTGGTGTTCATCGACCAGGAGGGCGGAAGGGTGCAGCGCCTGCGGCCGCCGCTGGCGCCGAACTATCCGGCCGGCGGCGCGCTCGGCGCACTATGGCGCAAAGATCACGACGCCGGCACACGCGCCGCCTGGCTGATGGCGCGGCTGCATGCCTTCGACCTTTTGCGCTACGGGATCTCAGCCGATTGCCTGCCGGTGCTGGATGTGCCGATCGATGGCGCCAGCGATGTCATCGGCGCGCGCGCCTACGGCAAGGAGCCGCGCCCAGTCATCGAACTCGGCCGCGCGGCGGCGGAAGGGCTGATGTCGGGCGGCGTGCTGCCGGTGATGAAGCACATTCCGGGTCATGGACGCGCCTTTGCCGACACGCATTTCGAACTGCCTGTCGTCGATGCCTCGCTGAGTGAGCTGCAGCGGCATGATTTCGCCCCGTTCCGGGAGCTTAGCCATCTGCCGATGGCGATGACGGCGCATGTCGTCTACAGCGCCATCGATCCGAACAACCCGGCGACCACGTCGGGCAAGGTCATCGACGAGATCATCCGCCGCGACATCGGCTTCGACGGGCTGTTGATGAGCGACGACACCTCGATGAAGGCACTTTCTGGGGATTTCCCGACAAAGGCGGCCTCGATCCTTGCGGCGGGCTGCGATCTGGTCCTTCACTGCAATGGCGTTTTCGAGGAGATGGCGGGCATCGCATCGCGAACCACGGGACTTGAAGGCACGTCGCTGGAACGCGCCGAGCGGGCGCTGACCTATATAAGGGATCGCGACCGGGCCGACGAAACCGAAATACGCGCCGAGTTTGCCACCTATTTCGACGCGGTGGCCTAGACCAAAAGGAAGCAGAAGTAAGTGGCGGAAACATTGGACAGCAAGGCTTCGAAGGCCGCACCGATGGACCGTCTGTGGGCCGAGAACGACGATTCACGCGTCACGGGCGATCCGTCGCTGGTTGTCGATGTCGCCGGCTTCGAAGGTCCGCTTGACCTTCTGCTGCACCTTGCCCGCACCCAAAAGGTCGATCTGGCGCGCATTTCGATCCTGGCGCTGGTCGAGCAGTATTTGGCCTTTGTCGAGACGGCGAGGGCTCTGAGGCTCGAGCTTGCCGCCGACTATCTGGTGATGGCGGCGTGGCTGGCCTTCCTCAAGTCGAAGCTTTTGATCCCGAAACAGCCCGGCGAAGAGGGCGAAAGCGGCGAGGAACTGGCGGCGGTGCTGCAGTTCCGGCTGAAGCGCCTGGAAGCCATGCGCGACGCCTCGGCGCGGCTGGTCAACCGCAACCGTCTAGGCCGCGACGTGTTTGCCCGCGGCATGCCGGAAATGGTCATCGTCGAAAAGCGCAACGCCTATTCGGCCTCGCTCTACGATCTGCTCACCGCCTACGCGCAGCAGCGCCAGAAGCAGGCCATCACCAATGTGACGATCGCCAGGCGCGGCGTCTGGTCGCTCAAGGACGCGCGCGACGTCCTGGCCCGGCTGATGGGGTCGCTGAGCGACTGGACGGCGCTCGACAGCTTCCTGATCGAGTATATGACCAGTCCGGAGGAACGCCGCACGGCCATCGCCAGCTCGTTCGCCGCAACACTGGAAATGGTGCGCGAGCGGCAGATCGATGTGCGGCAGGACCAGGCGTTTGCGCCGATCTATCTGCGCGACCACCGGGAACCGGCAATCAAAGCAGTCGAGGTGGCATCATGAGCGAACGCGGCAACGCTTCGGTCATTCCGTTCAAGGTCGAAGAAGAGACGGAGGAGGGCATTATCGCCCAGGACCCGACTGAGACCCAGAACTCGCCCATGAATCCTGGCGAACGGCTGCATATGGCGGAAGCCGTGCGCATGGCCGAGGCGATCGTATTCGCCAGCGCCGAGCCGGTCAGCGAAAAGCAGCTCGCAGCCAGACTGCCCGATGGCGTCAACATCGCCGCTGCCATGGCCGAGCTGCAGCAGATCTATGCGCGGCGCGGGGTCAATCTGGTGCGGGTCGGCGACGCCTGGGCATTCCGCACGGCCGGCGATCTCGCCTTCCTGATGAGCCGCGATACGGTCCAGCAGCGCAAGCTTTCCCGCGCGGCGCTCGAAGTGCTGGCGATCATCGCCTACCACCAGCCGGTGACGCGCGCCGAGATCGAGGACATCAGAGGTGTCGAGACCTCGAAGGGCACGCTCGACATGCTGCTCGAAACGGAATGGGTGCGGATGCGCGGCCGCCGCCGCACGCCCGGCCGTCCGGTCACCTACGGCACGACGGACACTTTCCTCGACCATTTTGCGCTCGAGGAGATCCGCGATCTTCCCGGCATGGACGAGTTGAAGGGAGCGGGGCTGCTTTCCGGCCGCATGCCGTCGAATTTCGCCATCCCGCTGCCGCCGGCCGATCCGGATGCGCTGACCGAGGACGAGGATGCGCTGACCGACATCGACCTCGAGGAACTCGGCCTGCTGACGCCGCGCGTCACGGAAGATTGACCGCAAACCGCTGTCAAAAAGCTGCATTGGGGCTGTAGATGCGCCGATTGGTAGCGGGCAGCCTTGCCGAAAATGCGTGACATGAGCCGCGCCTTCATAAACTTTGTCGCTGTTGTGTTTGAATCCCAACGCGAAAACGCATAGATCATCGCCAGGGAAAACATTCGAGAGAGAGTTACAATGGGTTCATTTTCGATTTGGCACTGGATGATCGTGCTGGTGATCGTGCTGCTGGTGTTCGGCCGCGGCAAGATCCCCGAGCTGATGGGCGACATGGCCAAGGGCATCAAGAGCTTCAAGAAGGGCATGGCCGACGACGATACCGCCGATGACAAGCGCACCGTCGAGCACCGCCCGGACGAGACCGTTTCGGCAGTGAAGGAAAAGGCCAGCAAGAGCTGAGCCCAAGGTTGTTGCTTTTGTGCAAGTCGTTGTCCCAAAACCGCTTCGCACTTTTGGGCGACAAGCACTAGTCGGAACTGATTGCCATGTTTGAAGTCGGCTGGACCGAAATGCTGGTGATCGCGATCGTCATGATCGTGGTCGTCGGGCCCAAGGATTTGCCAAATATGCTGCGCACCTTCGGCCGCACGACGGCAAAGCTGCGCGCGATGGCCTCCGATTTCCAGAAACAGTTCAACGAGGCGCTGAAGGAAGCCGAACTCGACGACGTCAAGAAGTCGGTCGATACGCTCAGGAGCCTCAATCCGGCGGCCGAGATCCGCAAGCAGCTCAATCCATTCGAACAGGCGGCAGCCGACGTGCGCTCCGGGGTCGATGCGGTGATGAAGCCGAAGCCGGCGGTCGATCCCTCAACGCCGGCGGCAGAGACCCCGCAGGCAGCGGAGCCGCTCAAGAACGGCGCGACGGTGATGCCCGGTGTCAACGGACCGGATACAGCGCCGGCTGCGCCGATCTTTCCGGCCATGACCGACGAGTCCGTGGTTACGCCGGCTGTTGCAACAGCAACGCCACAAAAAGCGCCTGCAAAGACGGCAGCGACAGCCAAGCAAGCCAAGGCGCCGGCAACCAAGATGGCGGCATCCAAGGCAGCACCGGCAAAGGCTACACCGGCGGCCAAATCCTCTGCCAAGTCGCCAGCAGCGACCGCCAGGGTGGCGCCGGCAAAGGCCGCCAAATCAGTTGCTGCTACAAAGGCTGACCCGAAGCCTGCCCCAGCCAAAAAGCCGGCAGCCAGGAAGACGGCGGGAGCCGCCAAGTGAGCATTACGGACAGCGAAAAGGACGAGATCGAAAAGTCGTCGGCTCCGCTGATGGAGCATCTGATCGAACTGCGGCGGCGGCTGATCTGGTCGATCGGCGGCTTCTTCGTCGCTTTCCTCGTCTGCTTCTTCTTTGCCAAAAAGCTGTTCAACCTTTTGGTCATCCCGTTCAAATGGGCGACGCAATGGGCAGGGCTCGATCCACACAAGGTCGAGCTGATCTATACGGCGCCGCAGGAATTCTTTTTCACGCAGGTCAAGCTCGCCATGTTCGGCGGCATGGTCATCGCCTTTCCGCTGATCGCCACGCAGATCTATAAATTCATCGCGCCCGGCCTCTACAAGAACGAACGCAACGCCTTCCTGCCGTTCCTGATCGCCTCTCCGATCCTGTTCCTGATGGGCGCGTCGCTGGTCTATTTCTTCTTCACGCCGATGGTGATGTGGTTCTTCCTCGCCATGCAACAGGCCGGCACCGACGACCAGGTGCAGATTTCGCTGCTGCCTAAAGTGTCGGAATATCTCAGCCTGATTATGACGCTGATCTTCTCCTTCGGCCTGGTGTTCCAGCTGCCGGTGGTGACCAGCCTGATGACGCGCGTCGGCATGCTGTCGTCGAAGGCGCTGGCCGAAAAGCGCAAATGGGCGATCGTCATCGCTTTCGTCGTGGCGGCCGTGCTGACGCCGCCCGATCCGATGAGCCAGATCGGTTTGGCCATTCCGACCATCCTGCTCTACGAGGTCTCTATCTGGGCAGCGCGGCTCATCGAGCGCGACCAGGTCAAGCAGAAGCTGGCGCGCGAAAAGCAGGAAGCTGCCGAAGCCGTGGCCGAAAAAGCAGCGAAGGCGTCCTCAACGCAGGCTCATTCCTAGGCCGGCGCTTTCGCTAGCGGAAAAACGCGACAGTCGCCGTCTTGCATCGATCAAGGATGCGGTTTACCCCCTCAGACCTTACCTGAGGACGGACCAACCATGCTTGACATCAAATGGATTCGCGACAACCCGAAGGCCCTTGTCGAGGCGCTGGCCAAGCGCTCGTGGTCGGCTGACGAGGCGCAGTCCACGGTCGACGAGTTGATCAAGAAGGACGAAGCGCGGCGCGAGCACGTCACCGAGCTGCAGACCAAGCAGGAACGCCGCAACGCTGCCTCCAAGGAGATCGGCAACGCCATGCGCTCGGGCGACGCAGCACTCGCCGAGAAGCTCAAGGCGGAAGTCGGTGACATCAAGACCTTCATCCAGAATGGCGAGGCGCGCGAGCGCGAGCTCGACAAGGCGCTGAACGACGCGCTGGCTGTGCTGCCCAACGTGCCGCTCGACGACGTGCCGGTCGGCAAGGACGAGCACGACAATGTCGTCAAACACATTGTCGGCAAGGCGCCGACGCGGCCGAACTGGGTGAAGGAGCATTTCGAAATCGGTGAAGCGCTCGGCATGATGGATTTCGAGCGTGCGGCAAAGCTGTCGGGCTCGCGCTTCACTGTGCTGAAGAGCGGGCTGGCGCGGATGGAGCGCGCCATCGGCCAGTTCATGCTCGATTTGCACACGACCGAGCACGGCTATGAGGAAATCATCCCGCCACTGATGGTCAAGGACGAAGTCCTGTTCGGCACCAACCAGCTGCCGAAATTCGAGGACGATCTGTTCTTCACGCCGCATGGCGATGGCCGGCTGGGCCTGATCCCCACCGCCGAAGTGCCGCTCACCAATCTTGTGCGCGAGGAGATCACCGCGCACGAGAAACTGCCGCTGCGATACACCGCGCTGACGCCGTGCTTCCGCTCGGAAGCGGGTTCGGCCGGGCGTGACACACGCGGCATGCTGCGCCAGCACCAGTTTTACAAAGTCGAGCTGGTATCGATCACCGACCAGGAGTCTTCGCTCGCCGAGCACGAGCGGATGACGCAATGCGCCGAGGAAGTGCTGAAGCGGCTGGAGCTGCCGTTCCGCACCATGGTGCTGTGCACCGGCGACATGGGGTTTGGTGCGCGCAAGACCTACGACATCGAGGTCTGGCTGCCCGGCCAGAATGCATACCGCGAGATCTCGTCCTGCTCGGTCTGCGGCGATTTCCAGGCCCGGCGCATGGATGCCCGCTATAAGGACCGAGACGGCAAGGGCAATCGCTTCGTCCATACGCTGAACGGTTCGGGCACCGCCGTCGGCCGCGCTCTCATAGCTGTCATCGAAAACTACCAGAATGAGGATGGCAGCGTAACCATTCCTGAAGTGCTGCGGCCTTATATGGGCGGTCTGGCGAAGATCGAATCGAAATAATGCGCATTCTTCTGACCAATGATGACGGCATCCACGCCGAGGGCCTGGCGTCGCTCGAACGCATCGCCCGCACCCTGTCGGACGATGTCTGGGTGGTGGCGCCGGAGCAGGACCAGTCCGGATACGCGCATTCGTTGTCGATCTCGGAGCCGCTCAGGCTGCGCAAGATCGGCGAAAAACATTATGCCGTGCGCGGCACGCCGACCGACTGCGTCATCATGGGCGTCAAGAAGATCCTGCCCGGCGCTCCTGACCTGATCCTCTCGGGCGTCAACTCCGGCGCCAACATCGCCGACGACGTCACCTATTCCGGTACGGTTGCCGGGGCAATGGAAGGCGCGCTGCTCGGCATCCGCTCGATCGCGCTCAGCCAGGGCTATTCCTATGTCGGCGAGGACCGTGTTGTTCTCTACGAGACCACTGAGACGCTGGCGCCGGCACTGCTGAAGAAGCTCGTGGCCATGCCGCTGCCGGACGGCGTCCTGCTCAACGTCAATTTTCCGAACTGCCTGCCTGACGAGGTCGCCGGCACCGTGGTGACGTCGCAAGGCAAGCTGGTGCACAGCCTGTGGGTCGACGAGCGCCGCGACGGGCGCGGCCTGCCTTACTACTGGCTGCGCTTCGGCCGCGAGCCGGTCGAGGGCAAGCAAGGCACCGATCTCTACGCTCTACGCAACCGGCTGGTGTCGGTGACGCCGCTGCAGCTCGACCTCACCGCGCATGAAATCCGTGACCAATTGACCAAGGCTCTGTCTGATTAAGGCTTTGGCATGAACAAGGTTTTTGCATGAACTTGCCGCTCGACGACCGCGAGGGTTTTGCCGCTTTCCTGCTGCGCCTGCGCGGCCGCGGCGCGGTGCCGAAGGCGCTGATCGCGGCCTTCGAGGCGACGCCGCGGCGCGGCTTCCTCAACGGACAGTACCATTCCATCGCCTGGTCGGACGGCATGCTGCCGATCGAGTGCGGTGAGGCGATCGAGGGCGCCGACCTGCAGGCGGCGGTGATTGCCGCCTTGGCAATAGAGTCGGGCAACCGGGTGCTCGAAATCGGCACCGGTTCGGGCTACACGGCGGCGGTAATGTCGCGGCTGGCGGCGCGCATCGTCAGCATCGACCGCTACAAGACGCTGGCGGAGCAGGCCAGGCAGCGCTTCGAAGCGCTCGGCATCGGCAATGTCATTGTGCGCCAGGCCGACGGTTCCAACGGGCTCGCCAATGAAGGGCCGTTCGACCGCATCGTCGCCTGGGCGGCTTTCGACAGCCTGCCGCGCTTCCTGCTCGACCAGTTGTCGAGCGGCGGCATCGTCATTGCGCCGATCGGGCCGGAGGAGGGCGAGCAGGTGCTTGCCAAGCTGACCAAGGTCGGCAGCCGTTTCGAGCGCGAGGATATCGGCACGGTGCGCCTGCAGCCAATCCTGCGCAGCGTCGCGGCGGTCATCTGATCCGCGCGCCTCGCGCGCAGAATTCTGCACCGCTGCACTCCACTCCAACAGTCTGGCATGGATCCCAGGGTCTTCGCGACGGCGCTTGCGCCTGCGTCGCCCCAGGGATGACGTTGATGAAAGTGCCATAGAAAATGCTTTAAGAAAATTTGCGTCTGATTCTATGGGGTTAACCCCCCAGTAACATTAACGCGCTTTAATCATGACCAGTGTGTACCGGGTCTGTGCGGGTTAGTGCGATGCAATTCAGTGTTTTGAAGGCAAACGGGCGTACTCTGTCGCGGGGTTGCGCTGTTCTTATGCTAGCCGGAGTGGCGGCGGGGTGTAGCTCCCAGGCCTCGCGGTTCAATGGTGTGGACGACGTCTTCACCTCTTCGACCAACAATCAGCGCGCCATTATCGACAAGCAGAGCACTGCGCAGCCCTATCCGGGCGATGTGGCGCCCGCACCGATCGCTGCAGCACCCGTAGATGGCAGCCATGCCCAGTCGGTCAGCCGTTCCAGCCTGGAACCGGTCACCGTCCAGCAACTGCCGCCGCCAAGCGAGCCGACGGCGGCGCCGATGCGCACCGCTTCCGCGCCGGCGCTTGCGCCTGCACCGCATGTCGACAGGACCATGACGACCGGCACCGTTCAGCCGGCAAGGCCGTTCAAGAATGCTGGTGAGTCCGATGCGACGAGACCGGCTGCTGCCGGCGCGCCGCATGCGACCGAGATCGTGGTCAGGGATGGGGAGACCATTTCCGGCATCGCCCAGCACTATCACGTGCCGGCCGATGTGATCATGAAGGTCAACGGCTTGAGCGCCACCAAGGGGCTGAAGACCGGCCAGAAACTGGTCATCCCGGCCTATGCCTATTCGAGCAAGGGGAGCGAGCCGAAAGTCGCCGACGGCAAGCCGACGAACGCTCCCAAGGCGCCGGCTCCCGAAAGGGTCGCCGTGCTGCCGCAGCAGCCGAAACTCAAGGACAGCAAATCCGCGGCGCAGGTGGACGCTTCGGCGGCCGCGAACAAGCCGAAGACCGACAAGCCGGCGCAGACGGCTGCGACCGCGCCGAAGGCAGGTGCCGGCACCTATACGGTCCAGTCAGGCGACACGATGTCCTCCATCGCCAGGAAGACCGGCGTCGGCGTCGTGGCGCTCAAGCAGGCCAACGGCATGAAGGACGGCCTGCTCAAGATCGGCCAGACGCTGAAGATTCCGGCCGGCGGCACGGCGACCGTCGCCAGCACCAAGCCGGCAAAGGTCGATCCGGTGACGACGGCCACCACCCAGCCGGCGGCAAAGCCGACGGAGACGCTCGCCACCTACACGCCGCCGAAGAAGGACGCCAAGGTCATCCAGCAGGCCGAGGACGAAGACGCCGTGGCGCCGGACGCCACCGGCATCGGCAAGATGCGCTGGCCGGTACGCGGCCGTGTCATCTCCAGTTTTGGCGGCGGCAAGGACGGTGTCGACATCGCCGTGCCAGAGGGGACGCCGGTCAAGGCGGCCGAGAACGGCGTCGTCATCTATGCCGGCGACGGCCTCAAGGAATTCGGCAACACGGTGCTGGTGCGCCATGAAAACGGTCTGGTCACAGTCTACGGCCATGCCAGTTCGATCGAGGTTCAGCGCGGCCAGAAGGTCAAGCGCGGCCAGGAAATCGCGCTGTCGGGCATGAGCGGCACCACCGACTCGCCGAAACTGCACTTCGAAGTGCGCAAGAACTCGGCCCCGGTCGATCCATCGGGCTATCTCGAATAGCCGAGCTGTCTCGAATAGAACAATAAACGATTGCAGGCCGTCTGACCTCCAGTCCGGCCCGCCGGCTCAGCCCGCTCCGCAAGGGGCGGGCTTTTTCAGCTTTGCCGGATCGACGTCAATCGTTGAGCGGCTTGCCGAGGCGGCCGGCCAGATCCTGGGTGAACTGCCAGGCGACACGGCCCGAGCGGCTGCCGCGCGTCGTCGCCCATTCCAGCGCCTCGGCGCGAAGTTGTTCCGGGTCAATGGTGAGCCCGTGATGGCTGGCATAGCCATTGATCATGTCGAGGTATTCGTCCTGCGAACATTTGTGGAAGCCGAGCCACAAGCCGAAACGATCGGACAGGGAAACCTTTTCCTCGACCGCTTCGGACGGATTGATGGCGGTCGAGCGCTCATTGTCGATCATATCGCGCGGCAACAGGTGCCGGCGGTTCGACGTCGCATAGAAGATGACGTTGGCCGGGCGGCCCTCGACGCCGCCTTCGAGGGCTGCCTTCAGCGACTTGTAGGACGTGTCGTCATGGTCGAATGAGAGATCGTCGCAAAACAGGATGAAGCGGAAGGGCGCCGCCTTCAACTGGCCCATCAGCCTGGGCAGCGTATCGATGTCCTCGCGGTGGATCTCGATCAGTTTGAGCGGCAGGTCGGATTTGGCTTTGGCATTGATCTCGGCATGCACGGCCTTGACCAGCGAGGATTTGCCCATGCCGCGCGCGCCCCACAACAACACGTTGTTGGCGGCGTGGCCGGCGGCGAAGCGCTCGGTGTTTTCGACCAGAATGTCGCGCACGCGATCGACGCCGCGGATCAGGCCGATGTCGACGCGGTTGACCTTGCGCACCGGTTCGAGATAGCCGGGATCGGCCTGCCAGACGAAGCAGTCGGCCACGGCAAGATCGGTATGCGGCACTGTTGGCGGGGCGAGGCGGGTGACCGCCTCGATCAGGCGGTCGAGCTTTTCGTTCAGGGCCTCGATGGTGCTGTCGGTCATGTCTCAGTCTTTTGTTTGTCCTGCACGAACGTGCGGGCCGGAAATCGTCCCGATCCGGGCGAGATAGAAACGGTTCCAAGCTTTTGTTTGAGCATGATCTTTTGCGAAAACCACGCCCGCTATCCGGGAGCATGCTCTAACACGGGTCAACCCGTCGGAAAAGCAGCCGAAAGCCGGGCCGTCCAGTTGCATTGGCAACTTTACCCACTATATTCCGGCCAAATTTGGCGAGGCCGCCTTATGGCCTTCTTCGTAACCAGGAGTTCTTGATGTTCGTCACACCGGCATACGCCCAAGCCACCGGAACTCCGCTTGGTCCGTTCGGGGATATCGGCATGATACTCCCGTTCGTGCTGATCTTTGTGATCATGTATTTCCTCATCATCCGGCCGCAGCGTGCTCAGCTGAAGAAGCGCCAGGAGATGATCGCGGCAATTCGCCGTGGCGACACGGTCATCACCGGCGGCGGCTTTGTCGGCAAGGTGACCAAGGTGATCGACGACCATGAGCTCGAGATCGACCTTGGCGGCGGCACCAAGGTGACGGCGCTGCGCTCGACGATCGCCGATGTGCGGGTCAAGGGCGAGCCGGTGGCAAACCAGAACGCCAAGAAGTAAGCCCAGAACAGAACCGGATTTTAGGGCAGGATATACCAGCAACGGGCAACGCCATATGCGGTTTTCGCGCCTTACGAAGATCCTGATCTGGCTGGCGGTTGCGATCGTGGTGGTGTTCGGCGTGCTGCTTGGCGCGCGCTCCCTGAAGCCGGCCGGCACGCTCGACGATCTTCTTGCCTGGCTGCCCAAGCGGCACGCGAGCTTTGAGCAGCTGGGCGGTTCGCAGTTGCTGCTCGAGGTGGACAAGGACGAGCTGATCAAGTCTCGTCTCGAGACGGTGCTTGCCGACATTCGCACGCTGCTGCGCGACGCTCGGGTTGGTTACAAGGGGCTTGGTCAGTCGGACCGCGAGGCACATCTCGAGATTAGAGATCCAGCACAAGTCGATGCCGCCAAGGCGGCCCTGAAGATATTCACCGATCCGGTCGCCGGGGATAATCCGGTCAAGGAGATGCTGCTTGATGAGCCGGAACCAGGACTGCTCAGGCTCACGCTGACGGATGAGGGCGTGAAGCTGCGGACGTCGATGGCGTTGGCGCAATCGATGGAAATTATCGAACGCCGGGTCAGCGACGGCGTCGGCGTTGAACCGATCTTAAAGCCCCAGGGCAGTGACCGCATCCTGGTTCAGGTGCCCGGCTTGCAGACGCCAGCTCGGCTTATCGCCATTCTTGGGAAGCCCGGCAATTTGACCTTCCAGATGGTCGATACGACGATGTCGGTACAGGACGCCGTCAATGGCCGCCCTCCGGCAGGCTCCTCGGTGCTTTATTCGCAGGATGATCCGCCGGTTCCGTATCTGGTCGAAAACCGCGTCATTGTTTCCGGCGACAGCATCGTCAATGCCCAGGCGGCCTACAGCTCAGCCATGAATGAGCCGGTTGTATCGTTCACCTTCGACTCCAAGGGCAAGGCGCGTTTCGCCCAGGCGACTTCACAGAATGTCGGTAGGCCCTTTGCAATAATCCTCGACGATCACGTGATTTCGGCGCCCATTATCCGCGAACCTATCCTTGGCGGCTCCGGTCAGATATCTGGCAACTTCACCAAGGAGAGCGCGAACGATCTAGCCCTGCTTCTGCGTTCGGGTCCGATGCCGGCAACGCTCAATATAGTCGAGGTACGCACGATAGCGCCGGGCGGCGTTCAGAATTAGAATAGGGCTGGACATCAACCAATTGCCGCGGAAACCGATCCGGCGGCAGCGCCAAATTGACCTTGTCGCGCTCGACAATCGACGATGTGCAGGTTAAGGGCGAGCCAGCGGCGAACCAGAACGCCAAGAAATAACCGAATTGTCGGCGGAACGATCCGCCGTTACGCCCTGACGGACAACGCCATATGCTTTATTTTTCGCGCGTGAAGATGATCCTGATCTGGCTGGCCGTGGCCGCCACGTTCATCCTTGCCGCGCCCAATCTGTTTCCTGCCAGCACATTGGCGCAATTGCCGAGCTGGGTGCCGAAGCGGCAGATGACGCTCGGTCTCGACTTGCAGGGCGGGTCACACATCCTCTTGCAGATGGATCAGAACGATCTGGTCAAGGCGCAGCTGGAGACGACGCGCGACGAAATCCGCACGCTGCTGCGCGATGCCAAGGTCGGATATACCGGCCTTGGCGGAACCGGCAGGACCGTGCAGGTGCGCATCACCGACCCGGCCCAGATCGATGCCGCCAAGACGGCACTGCAGCCGCTGACGGCTCCTGTTGCCGCCGGCCTGTTCACCGGTGGCTCCATCCAGGAAATGTCGCTGGACGATTCCGAAGCCGGCCTGCTCAAATTCACCGTCACCGACGCCGGCATCAAATACCGCACCTCGGCCGCATTGGCGCAATCGATCGAAGTCGTCGAGCGTCGCGTCAACGAACTCGGCACCACCGAGCCGATCGTGCAGCGGCAGGGCGACGACCGTGTGCTCGTCCAGGTGCCTGGCTTGCAGGATCCGCAAAGGCTGAAGGAGATCATCGGCCAGACCGCCAAGATGACCTTCCAGATGGTCGATACGTCGATGTCGGTCCAGGATGCGCTGAATGGGCGCCCGCCGGCAGGCTCGTCGGTGCTTTATTCGCAGGACGATCCGCCTGTTCCGTATCTGGTCGAGAACCGGGTCATCGTTTCGGGCGAGGATCTCGCCAAGGCGACGGCAACCTACAACTCGCAGACCAACGAGCCGGTTGTTTCGTTCACCTTCAATTCGCGCGGCGCGACCCGGTTCGGCCAGGCGACGCAGCAGAATGTCGGCAAGCCATTCGCCATCATCCTCGACAACCAGGTGATTTCGGCGCCGGTGATCCGCGAACCGATCCTCGGCGGCAGCGGCCAGATATCAGGCAATTTCACTGCCGAAAGCGCCAACGACCTCGCGGTGCTGCTGCGCGCCGGCGCGCTGCCGGCAAAGCTCACTGTGATCGAAGAACGCACCGTGGGCCCGGGCCTCGGCCAGGATTCGATCCATGCCGGCAAGGTCGCCGGCATCATCGGCTCCATTCTCGTCGTCGCCTTCATGTTCGTGGCTTATGGCTTCCTTGGCTTCCTCGCCAATATTGCGCTCGCCGTCCATGTGGCGATGATCGTCGGGCTTTTGTCGCTGCTTGGCGCGACGCTGACCTTGCCCGGTATTGCCGGTATCGTGCTGACCATCGGTATGGCGGTCGATTCCAACGTGCTGATCTATGAGCGCATCCGCGAGGAGCGACGGCTTGGCCGCTCGGTGATCCAGGCGATCGACACCGGCTTCACCAAAGCGCTGGCCACGATCGTCGATTCCAACGTGACGTCGCTGATCGCCACCGTGGTGCTGTTTTATCTCGGCACTGGTCCGGTCAAGGGTTTTGCCATCACATATGCGATCGGCATCCTGACCACGGTCTTCACCGCCTTCACCTTCACCCGTCTGCTGGTGTCGATCTGGCTGCGCCGCGCCCGTCCGAAGGAATTGCCGCGCGCGCCGGTGACCTTCATCCCGCCGGGCACGAAAATCCCGTTCATGGGTATTCGCCGCTGGACATTCGCGTTGTCGAGCGCGTTGTCGATCCTGTCGGTCGTCGGCTTCCTGACCCTTGGCATCAACTACGGCATCGACTTCAAGGGCGGTTCGATCATCGAGGTGCAGTCCAAGTCCGGCGACGCAAATCTTGGCGATATCAGAAGCCGGCTGTCGGAACTCAACATCGGCGAGGTGCAGGTGCAGCAGTTCGGCGCGCCCAATGATGTTCTGATCCGCGTCGGCACCCAGGATGGCGGCGAGAACGCCGAGCAGACGGTCATCGACAAGGTGCGCGGCGAGCTGCAGGATACCTATGATTTCCGTCGCGTCGAAGTGGTGGGGCCGACGGTTTCCGGCGAACTGGCCAAGCAAGGTACTCTCGCCATGCTGATCGCGCTGATCGGTATCCTGGTCTATGTCTGGTTCCGCTTCGAATGGCAGTTCGCCGTGGGCGCCATCGTGGCGACGGTGCATGATGTGGTGATGACGCTGGGCTTCTTCGTCATCAGTGGGCTCGAGTTCAACCAGTCGTCGCTGGCGGCGATCCTGACCATCATCGGCTATTCGCTGAACGATACGATCGTCGTCTACGACCGCGTCCGCGAGGATCTGAGGAAATACAAGAAGATGCCGCTGCCGCAATTGCTGAACAACGCCATCAACGAGACGCTGTCAAGGACGACGCTGACCTCGGTGACGACGACGCTAGCGCTGCTGGCGCTGGTGCTGTTCGGGGGCGAGGTGATCCGCTCGTTTACCCTAGCGATGCTCTTCGGTGTCGTCTTCGGCACCTATTCGTCAATCTTCATTGCAGCTCCCTTGCTGATCCTGTTCAGGCTGCGGCCGCAGGCCACGACCGCCGATGAGGAAAAGCCGATGGGTGGCGGCAAGGCTGTGGCGACCTGACGGCCACTCCGGTGGCAAAAGGCATCGTCATTCGCGAAGCGCATTTCCCCGGACGCGCGCCGATCGAGGCCTATGGCAATGGCGGTTTCCGCTTCGCCGACATGTCCCATCGCGGCTCGCTTTTGTGCCTGCCGTCCGGCATCCATGGCTGGGACCCGGCCGATCCGCTGGCGCTGACGGCGGCGGATTTCAACCTGCTGCTGGCCGAGGCCAACAAGGTCGAGATCCTGCTGGTCGGCACCGGCAAGGATTTGCGGCCCTTGCCGGCAGCACTTCGGGCGACCCTGAAAGCGGCCGGCATCGCCTCCGACCCGATGTCGACAGGAGCGGCGGTGCGGACCTACAATGTGCTGCTTGCCGAAGACCGCGCCGTGGCTGCGGCGCTCATCGCCGTCGACTGACGTGACCGGCGCCGCCAACATCGTCATGGAGGCGGTGCGCGCCGGCGACCATGACCGCTATCTCAGTGCACTCTACGCACCGGCCGACAAGCGCGAAGCCTTGTTCTCGCTGTACGCCTTCAATGCCGAGATCGCATCGGTTCGCGATCGCATCCATGAGGCGTTGCCGGGCGAAGTGCGGCTGCAATGGTGGCGCGACGTCATCGCCACTGAGGCAGCAGTCTCCGGCAACCCGCTTGCCGACGCGTTGAAGGCGACTATCTCCGCCCATGGGCTGCCGAAAGCTGCTTTCGACAACATGCTCGAAGCCCGCATCTTCGACCTCTACGACGATCCGATGCCGTCGCGTACCGATCTCGAAGGCTATTGCGGCGAGACGGCGGCGGCGCTGATCCAACTGGCGGCAATGGTGCTTGATCCCGTCGAGGCGCCGCGTTTTGCCGAACTGGCGGGCAGGGCCGGCTGCGCCCAGGCGATGACAGGCCTGTTGCTGCTGTTGCCGCTGCATCGCCGGCGCGGCCAATGCTTCGTGCCGGCCGATATTCTGGCGGCGGCGGGCTCGTCGCCGGAAGAGTTTGTCAGCGGCGATGGCGGACCAGGTGCTGCGCGGGCGGTGGCCGCGATGGTCGCGTTGGCGCAGGAGCATCTCGGCGCTTTTGAGCAAGGCGCGTCGACCCTGCCGGACACGCTGCGCCCGGCATTTCTGCCGCTCGCCTTGACCTGTGCCTATCTCGCCAAGATGGCGGGCGGCCGTAGCGCACCGCTAGCGGCCACAGCACGGCTTTCGGCTCTGCGCCGGCACTGGCTGCTCTTCAGGCGCGCGACGCGCGGCTGGCCGACCATTTGACGTAAACGTCACTCGTGCTAGGACTCCGTTGGACTGAAATTGCCGCCGAAGACGCGGCCGGTCCGGAGGAGATCCCATGAGCCTGCCTGTGCTGGTCGGCCTCGTCACTGTCGGCATTGCGCTGTCGGTGCTTGCCGTGCATTTCACGGGCGGCAGCAAGATTGCGACGCTAGCTGGAGCGGATCAGGCGCTCGGCCGCTTTGCCGATGATTTTCCCGAAGAGAAGGCCGCTGCAGTGCGTCTGACGGGGGATGGCAGGACGGCATTCCTCGATCTCGGTCCAGCGCGCAGCGGCATCGTCCACAGCGTTGGCGACTGCTTCTTGACGCGCATCGTCACGCCGCATGACATCCTGACTCTTGACCTCGACGAAGCCGGAGTGATCTCGCTCAGACTCGCCGACTTCACCTGGAAGGGCGGGCGGTTCGCCTTTGCCGACAAAGCCGACGCCAGTGCCGTTGCCGAGACGCTCGGGCTGCGCAATCCAGATCTTGCCAGGGAGGCGGCGTGATGGACGACTACAATTTCCCGCAAGTGACGCAGCTTGCCATTCCATTCTTCGTAGCCGCCATCCTGATCGAGCTCTGGCTGGTGCGCACCGGCCGCGCCAAGGGATCCTTCGAAACGCGCGACACGCTGACCAGCCTGATGATGGGCGCCGGCAATGTCGTTGCCGGCCTATTGCTCGGCGTCGTCTCCTATTGGGCGTTGCTGTGGCTGTGGCAGTTCCGCTTCTTCAATCTCGGCCTGTCGGTCTGGGTGTTCCTGGCGGCCTTCCTGCTCGATGATCTGCGTTACTATGTCTACCACCGCATCGCTCACCGGGTGCGCTGGGTGTGGGCCGAGCACGTCAACCACCATTCCAGCCAGCACTACAATCTATCGACGGCGCTCCGGCAAAGCTGGACCGGGCTGTTCACTTTCATGTTCGTTTTGCAGGCGCCGTTGGTGCTGCTCGGCTTTCATCCGGCGGTCATTGCCTTCACCTTCGGCTTCAATCTGGTCTGGCAGTTCTGGATCCACACTGAGGCGATCGGCAAGATGTGGGGCTGGTTCGAATTCATCTTCAACACGCCTTCGCATCACCGCGTCCACCACGCCACCAATCCGCGCTATCTCGACGCCAACTATGCCGGCACGCTGATCATCTGGGACCGCATGTTCGGCACTTTTGTCGAAGAGCTGGAAGAGGACCGGCCACGCTATGGCATCGTGAAAAATCTCGGCACCTTCAATCCGCTGAAAGTGGCGTTCCACGAATGGATCGGCATGTTCCGGGATGCCTTCGCGCCGAGGCTGACGCTCAGCGACCGCGTCAACTATCTGCTCAAGCCGCCGGGCTGGAGCCATGACGGGTCGCGCGAGACGTCGGAAAGCCTGAAAGCCGCCTATGTCAGGCGGAATCCGAGCGAGGCGGGCATGCCGGGGTTGCCGGGAGTGGCAGCGGAGCCGGCGGAGTAGCTACCCGATTACAACGCTACGATGGATCGCTCGAACCGCCGTCGCGCATGAAGGTCTCGTAGTCGCGACCACCATAGAAAATGTTGACTATGCGGATGAGATCGTCGGCGATGACATAGACAATGACCGCCGAGTGCTCAAAAGGGACCATTCGCAAACCCGGTGCTATATCATCGCGGGAGCGACCGCCCCGTGGTGCGTTGCCGATACTCTGGCAGCGGTCTTCGATGCGTAAGGTGAACTTGAGCGCGACGTCTGGACTTCCGCCAGCGTCGACAATATGTCGGAAAATCTCTGCCAGATCGTTCCTGGCGCTTTCGCCATATTCAATCTCAAGCCGCTGAATCATCGCTGCGGCTCGAATACTGAGCGGCGAGCTCCCGAAGATGACCGCGAACTTTTTCCCCGGAATAGCCAGGCCTGGTGTCTTCGATCGATGCCTTCACTCGCGCCCGGATCGACGCCAGGCGCTCCGCGTACTCTTCCTCTTCGCGCTGGAACGCGCGGAGTGCTGCACGGATGACTTCGCTGGCCGAGCCGAAAGAACCATCCTCGACCTTTTCGCGGATCATGCGCGCCATGGCCGGCGTGACGGTGACGGAGAGTTTTTCGGCGGATTCCATGGAATGAGCCCTAATACGGAAAGTAGGATAATATCCCACTGAGTGCCTGAGGTCCAGTCGAACGCAGGACTACTCAGCCGCCTCGGCTCGCGCCGGTAAGCCCAGCCATTGCCGGCAATCCACCAGCGCACGCGAGGTGATGGCGTGGCGCTTGGCAACCGTCTTGTCCTTGCCGCGCGGGCGCTTGCCTTCGGTCTTCGGCGCTTCCACCGGCGGGAAGAGGCCGAAATTGACGTTCATCGGCTGGAAGGAGCGTTTGCCGGGCTCGTCGTCGGAGACGATGTGGCCGCCGGTAATGTGGTTGAGCAGGGCGCCGAAGGCGGTGGTGAGCGGTGGCAGCGAGGGCGCATGGCCGAGCCGCTCGGCGGCGGCGAAACGGCCGGCGAGCAGGCCGATGGCGGCGCTCTCGACATAACCCTCGCAGCCGGTGATCTGGCCGGCAAAGCGCAGGCCGGGCCGCGACTTCAGCTGCAGCGAGGCGTCGAGCAGGGTCGGCGAATTGATATAGGTGTTGCGGTGCAGGCCGCCGAGGCGGGCGAAATCGGCGTTTTCCAGTCCCGGTATGGTGCGGAAGACGCGCACCTGTTCGGCATGCTTCAGCTTGGTCTGGAAACCGACCATGTTGTAGAGCGTGCCCAGCGCGTTGTCCTGACGCAACTGCGCGACCGCATAGGCCTTGACCGTCGGATTGTGGGCATTGGTCAGCCCCATCGGCTTCATCGGTCCGTAGCGCAGCGTCTCGACGCCACGCTCGGCCATGATCTCGATCGGCAGGCAGCCGTCGAAATAGGGCGTGCCTTCCCATTGCTTGAACTCGGTTTTCTGGCCGTCGACCAGTGCCTGCACAAAGGCGAGATACTGCTCCTTGTCCATCGGGCAGTTGATGTAGTCCTTGCCGGTGCCGCCAGGTCCGACCTTGTCGTAACGCGACTGGAACCAGCAAATGTCCATGTCGATCGTGTCGAAATGGATGATCGGGGCGATGGCGTCGAAGAAGGCCAGCGCATCGGCGCCGGTTGCCTCGGCAATCGACTGGGCAAGCGAAGGCGCGGTCAGCGGGCCGGTGGCGATGATCGCCTGGTCCCATTCCGCCGGCGGCAGGCCGGGCACTTCCTCTCGCTGGATGGTGATCAGCGGGTGCGCTTCGAGCTTCTTCGTCACCGCTTCGGAGAAGCCGTCACGGTCGACGGCCAGCGCGCCGCCGGCCGGCACCTGATTGGCGTCGCCGGCGCTCATGATCAGCGAGCCGGCGAGCCGCATTTCGGCATGCAGCAGGCCGACGGCGTTGTTGTCGGCATCGTCGGAGCGGAAGGAGTTGGAGCAGACGAGTTCCGCCAATCCGTCGGTCTTGTGGGCATCGGTGCCGCGCACCGGGCGCATTTCGTGCAACACGACCGGCACGCCGGCTTCAGCCGCCTGCCATGCGGCTTCGGAACCGGCGAGGCCGCCGCCGACGATGTGGATGGGATTTTTGCTCATGAGCGCCGGAATAATCGCTTGGGCCGGCGATTGCAATTGCCGGGTGGGTTTTGGGCCGTTGTGAACCCACCGCGCCCGCGCCGGATGTCGCGCATCATGTGGGAAGCCGACGAGGCCTGGCGTGCAAAATTGCGCAGCGTCAGGCTTTCCGACCTCACCGCTGCCCGGGCGCAGGAGATCCCGGAAGACCTCTGGAGGAACAGCTTCGAATGGGCGCTAGAACGCGCCGGACGAACGCGAACGTGTGGCAGTCTTCGGTGGCAGGCTGTTCATCGCGGACATTATGCCGGCATAACTTTGCGGCGGCATCGCAAGCGACAGACCGTTCGCCTCGCAGTGGCTGTGGACAAGGTCGATCACTTCATTCCTGGCCGGTATGCGGTCACTCAGGCTTGCTACGCAGAAGAGCAGGTCAATCCCGATGGCCGTGGCATCGATGTCCTTGAGTGCGACGAGCGGTGCCGGCTCTTGGGCAACCCGCTTGCAGTTCCGGAGCACCGCAGACATGGCCCCCTCGATGAAGTGTGGTGCGCGCGTGGCCGCAATCCGTACAGTCAAGGTCATCATCAGCATGGGGTCGGGGCGGCTGACGTTGGTCAAGCTGAGCTTCGCCAACACACTGTTGGGGACGACGACGATGTTGTAGGCAGCCGTCAGCAGATGCGTGGAGCGCCAGTTTGTTTCGACGACGCGTCCTTCCGTGCCGTCGCCCAGCATGATCCAGTCACCAAGAGTGTAAGGCCGCCCCAGCGTCAGCGCGATGCCGGAGAAGGCGTCACCAAGGGTGTTTTGCAGCGCAAGGCCGCCAATGATCGCAACCACGCCCGACGTTGCCGTCAGCGTTCCGATGGGCGCTCCGAAGACGAAGCCTATTATCGATAGCGTCACGCCGAGATAGATGACAGCAACGACCAGATCCTGAAGCATGCGCGCTTCTCGCGGCCGGTGTTCGAGGACGATGTAGAGGCGCACAAAGCCGACGAGCGTCCAGGCGAGGTGCATCCACCAGAGGACGCGCGCGGACCTCGCCAAAAACGCTGCCACACCTTGCAGGTCTGTCTCCGCCACCCGGTACGGCAGGATACCGTAGAGGCAAAGCACCGCGGTCATGCCGGCGAAGAACATGATCTGGACGATCAGGCGCGCCATCGGACGCCCACGACCCTGGAAATACCACACGACGATCCCGGCAAGGCCAAGAATGTTGATCAGGACCAGAGCCAGGAAGTGATGATCGCCAAACATGGACACCGAGGAGGATCTCTGAGCTTGCTGGCCCGGCCGGACGCCAAGACGGCGTCCGGCCCTGTCCGGCCTACTTGACGGGATAAGTCAGTTCTTTCTGAGCGGTATCGACCACGAAGACGGCCAGCAGCTTTGCCGGTTCCGTCTCGCTGCCGTTCTCGCTCACGCTGTGGCGATCGCCCGGCAGCTCCGAAAAGCTCTCTCCGGCCTTGTAGACCGTGGCCGGGCCGTCATTGACCTGGCTGCGGATGGAGCCTTCCAGAACCGTCGCATAGATGAAGGCCGAGCTTGGATGCGTGTGCGCCTCCGAGTAGCCGCCGGGGCCATATTCGACCAGGATGCCCTTGATGCTCTTGCCGGGAACATTCGGCAGTTCATGCTCATAGACGAGCGTGACCTTGGCGGCCTTCTCGCCGGAGCGGGTCTCGGCGGCTGAGGCGGGGCCGGCCAATGATGCGCTCGCGATGAGGGCAGCGACGATTAGCTTGATCATTTCGAAACTCCTTTTTGATCTCCGTTTGCGGCCGGGCGCCGCACCGATTGATGCCTGAGGAAGGGGTTTAGTTCAGGCCGGCCTTGTCGAGGCCATAGAACTTGTCCGCGGAGCCGGGCACGGCCTTGAAGGCGACGCTGAGGCGGTTCCAGGCATTGATGTTCGTGATCGAGAAGGTCAGGTCGGAGATTTCCTTTTCCGACAGCTGCCCGCGCACACGCTCATAGATTTCGTCCGGAATACCGCCTTCGGGAAGGTTGGTGACGGCTTCGGTCCAGGCAAGCGCCGCGCGTTCACGGGGAATGAAAAGGGTCGATTCCCGCCAGACAGCGACATGGTAAAGCCGCAGCTCGCTCTCGCCGTGGATCTTTGCTTCCTTGACATGCATGTCGAGGCAGAAGGCGCACCCATTGATCTGCGATGCCCGGATATGGACGAGATCGCGGATTTTCTCCTCGATGGCGCCCTGTGCCTCCGCCATGCTGAGGTCGGAAAGTTTCTTGAACAGCTCGGGCGATTGTTGGGCTGCGTTCAGGCGCTGGGTCATTGCTTGTCCCTTTTTGAGGATATTTTATGTCCTTAAGGACGATTAATATCCATAATAACTGGACAGTAAAGCACCGCGCACATAGGATGCGAACATAAGGCTTATGCCGAAATGGAATGAGGGCAAGGATGGACGTGGTATCGGCATTGCGGGCGTTCCTGCGGGTGGCGCAGACAAAGTCCTTTTCCGCCGCCGCGATTGACCTCAATCTGACGCAGCCGGCCGTATCCCGGCAGATTTCCGCGCTGGAGGCGCGTCTGAAGACGCGCCTTCTGCATCGCACGACGAGCGCACTTGCCCTGACGGTCGAGGGTGAAAAGATGCTGCCGATGGCGCTGCGCGTCATCGAAGCGGTCGAAGCGCTGAGCGAAGCCGGCGGTGCAGAAGGCGCAACCGTGTCTGGAAAAGTGCGGCTTAGCCTGCCCACGCCGCTCGGGTTGTTTATCGGCGACCGCCTGACAGGGCTGCTGGAGAGCCATCCATTCCTTGCCGTCGACCTGATCTTGCGGGAAGAACCGTCAGATCTGGTCGCCGATGCCATCGATCTCGAGGTACGCCTCGGGCCGGTCGGAGACAGCAGCCTGATCTGTCGCCGGATCGGCTGGACGACCGCCTTTCTCGTCGCCTCGCCCTGTTACCTCAAGGGACGGGATCCACCGCAAGCGCCGCAAGACATCAGGGATCATCGCTGCATTTGTTACAGCCGCGCCGGCGACGGCCGGTCATGGTCGTTCTCCGACGGGGCGGATGATATGGTTCTGCGGATTGAGCCCCGCCTGGTCGCCAACAATTCAATGGCTGTCCATCGGGCAGCGCTGGCAGGGGCCGGGCTTGCAGTGCTGCCCCATATCCTGGCCGGCCCGGACATCGAAGCCGGCAGGCTGGTCAAGGTGATGCCGGATTTCCCGCCGACGCGGCTGCCGATCAACGTCGTCTATCCATCGCGCAAGAACATACCGCCACGGGTTGCAACGGTGCTCGACTTTCTTGTCCAGTCCGTCCGCGACGATGCTTTGATGGCGGCATAGGCGCCTTGGTCGACTGCTTGCTCAGCTGAAAGCCTGCCCGGAAACAACAACACCCGCCGGGGGAGGAGGTCCGGCGGGTGTCGTTTTGGGGGCCGATCCTCGGGAGGAGTGGGGATCGGCCGTATTCGTCATCGCCGGGGAGGAGGTCGGCTTTGACGAAATTCAGTTCGCCGGATCAAGGGGGGGCGAAACCCCTGGGGAGACGAACCTCGTTCGCTTCGGAAAGACGAACTTCGTTCGCTTTCGAGACGAACTGCGTTCGCTCGGGGAACAGCGCCCGCCGCGGGAGGAGGTGCGGCGGGCGCCGTTTTGGTGGTCAACCCTTGGGAGGAGGTAAGGGTTGGCCGTATTCGTCAGGGTCGGGGAGGAGGTCGACCCTGGCGAAATTCTTGTTAAATCGTCGCCTTGCGGGCGATGATCTTGATCTCGTCGCGGACGATGCCGAGATCGTGGAGCTGGCGGTTCGAAAGGCGACCCAGCTCGGTAACGGTGTCGCGGTAAACGCGCCAGTTACGGTAGTTGCGGATCAGGTTCATTGTCGTTCTCTTTTTCAAAACTGGTTCGGACCATTTGCGGCCCGAAGAGGATTAGACCGCCTTGCGGGCGACGTAGTGGATGTCGCTGCGGCTGATGCCGAGGTCGGTCAGTTCACGGTTCGACAGGCGGCTCAGCTCGGAGACGGTGTCCCGGTAGCGGCGCCAGTTGCGGTAGTTGCGGATCAGGTTCATGGTAGTGCTCGTTTCGTCTTTCGTACGGATCATTCCGTTTGTGTACGAACAGAAAGTAGGTGTGATCATATCGATTTAAAAGCGCTATTGGCGCATGGCAGCAATGCAAATTGTGCAATGCAACATTAACGCGCGTTCACGGCTTCGACATAAAGAAACCAGAATCGGAAAATGTCGTAGCGTCAGCGGTTTGACTGGATCGGCTGACATCAGGCTGAACTTGGGGGAGACGACGATGGCGAGCTATTCGTCACGGGTCAGGGCGGATATCGGGCGTTGGCAGCAGGCCGGCCTGATCGATACGCCGACGGCCGATGCGCTGACGCGCGATATCGAGGCAAACGAACGCAAGTCGCCAAGCTTCGGCACCATATTGGCGATGATGGCCGCACTCCTGTTCGGCGCCGCGATCCTGCTCTTCGTCGCCTCTAACTGGGAAGCAATCCCGCGGCTGGTGCGCGTCGCAGCCCTGTTTGCCGTCATTCTCGCCGGCTATGTCGGCGGTGCGGTGTTGAAGACGCGGGACCACGCGGCGATCGGCGAGGCGCTGTGGATCGTTGCCGCCGCGGCTTTTGGCGGATCGATCGCGCTGATCGGCCAGATGTATCATCTCACGGGTGACGAGGCCTCGGCCATCGTCACCTGGGGCATCGGCACGGCATTAGCAGCGGTGGCGTTGCGCTCGAACCCGCTGACCGTCGCTGCCGTCGGCATTGCCATTGCCTGGCTCTTCGTGCGGGCATTCAACTTTTACGAACGGGCTGAATTTCTCAATTTCTTCGTCATCATGGCACTGGCAATGTTCGTCGTCTCGTTCTGGACGCGCAGCCAATCGGCCCGGCACCTGATCCTGATTTCGTTCGTTTTCTATATCGCGGCGCGCCGCATCGACCACAACACGCTCCAATGGGCCATCCCGCTGGTCGTGGTTTCGGCGCTGCTTTTCGCGGCCGGCATCTTCGCTGCCGGGCCGGCTGACAGGATCTTCCAGCTCGGCGGGCGGTTGCCGCTGCATGCCTTGATCGGTTTCCTGACCGGGCTTGCGGCCATCCAGGTCGATCTGGGCGATCACTATAGCTTCAACAGCGGCTTTGCCGTCGCCTCAGTCGTGGCATTGGCCGGGATTGTCGCGGCGATCATGCTGGGGGGGCGCGAGAGCAGGGGCCTGCGTTGGGTCGCCTATGCCGGCTTTGCCTTCGAACTCGCCATTATCTACGTGGTGACCTTGCAGTCGATGCTCGATACGGCCGGCTTCTTCCTCGCCGCCGCGGTGCTGTTCGGCATCCTGGCCCTCGTTATCATCCGCGTGGAAAAGCGCATGAAGGCCCCGGAAGGAGCTGCAGCATGATGTCGGGCAAGAAACTTGTCATCTCGGCGCTGGTGCTGGCGCTGCTCCAGATCGGCTTTTTGAGCTGGATCATCGCTGGCCGCGCGGCGATCCTGCGCAACGGCAGGCAAGTCTTGCTGAAGATCGAACCGGTCGATCCGCGCGATCTGCTACGTGGCGACTACATCATCCTCGGCTACGAAATATCGCGCTTGCCGGTGAAGCTGATAGCCAACATTCCGGCCGGCCAGCGCACGAGCGAGAGCACGCCGATCGTGGTCCGGCTGAAACCGGGCGCCGATGGCTACTGGCATGCGACAACGGCCTGGTTCGGCAAGGCGCCGACGCCGCCGGCCGCCGACGAAGCCGATATTGTCGGCCAGGTCGCGCCGGGCTGGACGCTTGACGACCCCGAGGCGACGATCGCGCCGCAATACGGTATCGACCGCTTTTATCTGCCGGAAGGCAAGGGCATGGAGATCCAGAACGACATGCGAGTGCGGCCGTTCGGGGTGCACATCGCTCTCGCCGCCAATGGCGAGGCGCAGATCAAGGCGCTGATGGACGGCGACAAGACATTGTTCGAGGAACCGCTCTACTAGATAAGACGTCACTCAGGGCATGGATTTCGGTAAACATCGATCGCTTCGCCCAACTGTAACAGAACCGGCGAAGAACCATGACCATTACGCTGACGACGCGCGACGACATCAATCTCGACGCGGTCTTCCGTGTCGCGTGGAAAAACGACACGGTTCAAATCAGCGACAAAGCGTTGCTGCGCATAGCGGAATGCCGCGCTTCATTTCTGAAACTCATCGAATCCGATCCGCCGCCGGTCATCTATGGCGTCACCACCGCCATGGGCGAGCTGGCGAGCCGCAAGCTCGAACGTGACGAGCGCGACCGTCATGCGCGCATCAAGGCATATGCTGCCGCCACTTCCTTCGGCGAGCCGCTGCCGGACCGTGTCGTCAGGGCGATCGTGCTTGCACGGCTGACCAATTTCATCGAAGGCAACGCCGCCACCACGCCGCGCATCGCGCAGGCCGTCGCCGCGATGCTCGACGGCGGACCGATGCCGGTGGTGCCGTCGCGGGGGCAGGGCGGCGCCGGCGAGATCCTGGCGCTCTATCCGTTGTTTGCCGGGCTTACCGCTGGCCTGGAGCTCGAAGTGAAGGAGCGGGGTTCGCTGATCAACGGCTCGCCTTGCGCGGCGGCGCTGGTGGCGGACGCGGCGCTGGCGGCGCGCCGCCGCATCGACATGGCGCACAAGGTGTTTGCGCTGTCGATCGAAGCGTTTCGCGCGCCGCTCGAGCATTATGATGCAGCGCTCGACAGGCTCTGGAGCGACGAACACGAAGCGGCGGCCCTGCGCGGATTGCGGCAGTTTCTGGTCGGCGCCGGCGATGGGCGGCGCAATTATCAGGCGCCGGTCAGCTACCGCATCGTGCCACGCGTGATCGGCCATGCGCATCGCGCGCTGGCAGGCGCCGAGCAGGCGGCCACCGTGTCGCTGGCTTCGATATCGGACAATCCGGTCTACATTCCACCTGACGACGCGCATCCGCTGGGACGCTGCATTTCCACCGGCGGCTATCACAACGCCATGGCGACGCCGGCACTCGACGATCTGGCGGCGATCTGGGCTGATCTGTGCCTGCTCTGCGACCGCCACGCCTCCAAACTTCTGAACGGCAAGGTGTCGCTGCTGCCGGACCTGTTGATGACAGGGCGGCACTGGGCCGACAGCGACGGCCACGGCAATGTCGGCTACGTGCCGATGGCGATCACCGGCTATCTCGAACAGGCCAAGCTTGCGGCGCAACGCACCTTCATTCCGGGAACTGAGTCGGCCGGCGCCGGCCAGGACGACGTCGCCACCACGGCGTTCTTCGCCTGGACCAAGGAGGCGACCGCCGGCCGCTGCCTCGACGCGGCGATGGCGATGCTGGCCATGATCGCCTCGCAGGCGCTGTATGTGACCGAACGCACCGCACCGCCGGCCCTGCAGGGCTTTGTCGCCGATATCAGGAAGATCGTGCCGCCCGTCGAGGCCGACCGCGTGCTGGGGCCTGAACTGGCGAAGCTGGCGGAGTGGTTTACGGGGCAGTTGTTTGAAGTATAGGGCGTCGCGCCGGTCCTCCTACGCCAAGGCTTCGGAGGACACCCTTCGCTCTATCAAGCTCCCGGGTGGCCTGCCACCCGAAGCTCGATAGAGCGAAGGGTGGTGCGGGTAGAGGGACTCGAACCCCCACGATCTCTCGCCAGAACCTAAATCTGGTGCGTCTACCAATTCCGCCATACCCGCGCCGGCCGGCAATCCCATGTAGCCATCATTCTGTCAATGTCGGAGCGAAAATGGCGGTCATCCGCTGCAACGCGAAGATGGTTGAAAATTGGCCTCGCCTGTGACAAAAGGCGTGTCAAATGTGACGGGACGCGCCGATCCGCTTCTGCAGAATGTGATAAGAAGTAGGAAAAACAAGAACTTATTCACATCTTGGAACGCAGTTTGGAAGAATTTGAGCCGTAATTTCGGTCAAATCGCCAGGTTCCGTACCAAAAGCCATTCCCGGCAAGATTGTACCGGCAGGCTGTGAACGGCAGAGGCCGTGGCAGTCTCATTGGTGAAGATAAAGGTTTTACGATGCAGGTCACCGAAACGCTCAACTCCGGTCTCAAGCGCGAGATCAAGATCACCGTGCCGGCCGGTGATATGGAAGCCAAGCTGATGGCGCGGCTGTCCGACGCCAGGGACAAGGTCCGCATCAACGGCTTCCGCCCCGGCAAGGTGCCGGTCCAGCACCTGCGCAAGGTCTACGGCAAGTCGTTCATGGCCGAAGTGGTCAACGAGATCCTCAACGATTCGACCCGTTCGATCATCACCGGCCGCGGCGAGAAAGCCGCCATGCAGCCTGAAGTGATCATGACCGAGGACGAGAAAGAGGCCGAGAAGATCCTGGCCGGCGGCGCCGACTTCGAATTCCGCCTCAACTATGAGGTCATCCCGGCGATCGAGATCAAGGACTTCTCCGACATCAAGGTGACGCGCCAGGTGTTCGAAGTGCCGGACTCAGAAATCGACGAGCAGGTCCAGCGCGTTGCCGAATCGGCGCGCAGCTTCGAGCCGAAGACCGGCAAGGCGGCCGAGGGCGACCGCGTTTCGATCGACTATGTCGGCAAGATCGACGGCGAGGCTTTTGCCGGCGGCGCCGGCACCGACCAGCCGCTGGTTCTGGGCTCCAAGGAATTCATCCCGGGTTTTGAGGACCAGCTGGTCGGCTCCAAGGCCGGCGACGAGAAGCAGGTCACGGTCACCTTCCCGGAAAACTACCAGGCGGCGCATCTGGCCGGCAAGGAAGCCACCTTCGACGTCACCGTCAAGGAAGTGTCCAAGCCCGGCGCGCTGGAAATCAATGACGAGATGGCCAAGAATCTCGGCCTGGAATCGCTGGAGCGCCTGCGTGACGTGGTGCGCGGCCAGATCGAGAACCAGTTCGGTTCGATGACCCGCCAGAAGGTCAAGCGCCAGCTGCTCGACCAGCTTGACGCGGCCTATTCGTTCGAGGCGCCGTCGAAGCTCGTCGATGCCGAGTTCAACAACATCTGGACCCAGGTCAACCGCGATCTCGAAGCCGCCGGCCGTACCTTCGCCGACGAAGAGACGACGGAAGAAGAGGCACGCGCCGAATATCTGCGGCTTGCCGAGCGCCGCGTGCGCCTCGGCCTGGTTCTGGCCGAGATCGGCGAGAAGGCCGGCGTCACCGTTTCGGACGAGGAATTGCAGCGCGGCCTGTTCGAGCAGGTGCGCCGCTACCCGGCCAACCAGCAGCAGGAAGCCTTCGAGTTCTACCGCAGCAACCCGGAAGCGCTGAACACGTTGCGCGCGCCGATGTTCGAGGAGAAGGTCGTCGACCATCTGCTCGGCCAGATCTCGGTCACCGACGTCAAGGTCAGCAAGGAAGAGCTGATGGCTGACGACGAGGAGGCCGACACCGCCAAAGCCAAGCCGGCCAAGAAGGCCGCTGCCAAGAAGGCCGACAAGGCTGAAAAGGCCGACGACGCGGAAGAGCCAAAGAAGAAGGCTGCGCCGAAGAAGAAGGCCGCCAAGGACGCTGAATAAGCGCCTGACGACAAAATCAGAAAAGGCCGCCCTTGAGGCGGCCTTTTTCGTTGTGGCGGACGTGCCTTTGAGCCACCGCAGACCACCTAAACCTTTGTACGGTCGACATGTTCTACCTGCCGGCCAGATTCTGTGGTAGGTAGGTTCTGCAATTCCATTTGGGGGAAGAGTGAGAATCCGTTCTACCGTGCAACGCGCATGCTGGCGGTATCGGTATGCGCAGATCGTTTCGGGCAAATTTTGACGATCAGGGAGGAAATGCCATGCGCTTTGTTGCGTTTTTCGCTGTCGTGTCTGTTGCAACCTTCATCGCCAATCCATCGCGGGCACAGGATGCTGCGGCAGGCGAGAAGGTCTTTACCAAATGCAAGGTCTGCCACGTCGCAGACCAAGACACGAACAAGATCGGTCCTTCGTTGCACGGCGTTCTCGGCCGGACGGCCGGCACGCATCCGGATTTCAAATATTCTGAAGCCATGATCGCTGCCGGGGCATCCGGCGTCAAATGGGATGAACCGACGCTGACCACGTACCTTCACGATCCCAAGGCCATGGTCAAAGGGACGAAGATGGCGTTTCCCGGCCTCAAGAAGGACGAGGACATCGCCAACGTCATCGCCTACCTGAAGCAATTTTCCAAGTAGCTTGGCTTTTCGGCCGGCCAGGCTGCCGTTTTCCATTGGTCATCTCAAATGTCGGTCAAGGAAAGCCTCAAGGAAACCGGCGTCCGCATCTCGGAAGCGTCGGCCGGTGATTTCTTTGCGCTCTTGAAGCCGCGGGTCATGGCGCTTGCCGTCTTTACTGCTTTCGTCGGTCTGATGGTGGCGCCCGGCGCGATGAACCCGGTCATCGCCTTGATTGCAATCGGCTCGATTGCGACCGGAGCGGGAGCGGCCGGGGCCCTCAACATGTGGTACGACTCAGACATCGACGCGCTGATGTCGCGTACGTCAAAGCGGCCGGTTCCGTCGGGCCGCGTCACGCCGGGCGAAGCCCTCGGCTTCGGCCTGGTGCTTTCTGCGTTTTCGGTCATGACGCTCGGCGTGCTGGTGGGATGGCTTGCCGCGTCGCTGCTCGCCTTCACCATCTTCTTCTACGTCGTCATCTACACGATGTGGCTGAAGCGATCGACGCCGCAGAACATCGTCATCGGCGGCGCGGCGGGTGCCCTTCCGCCGATGATTGGCTGGGCGGCCGCCACTGGCACCATCGGCATTGAAAGCCTCATCCTGTTCCTGATCATTTTCCTGTGGACGCCGCCGCATTTCTGGGCGCTCGCGCTGTTCAAGGCCGGCGACTACGCCGCTGCCGGCATCCCGATGATGCCGAACGTGGCCGGCCAGGCCTCGACCAGAAGGCAGATCTTCGCCTATTCACTGCTCCTGGCACCAATCGGCGTGCTGCCTTGGGCGTTCGGGCTCACGAGCGCGTTCTATGGAATTGTTTCGGCTGCGTTGGGCGCGGGTTTCATCTGGCACGCCTGGAGGGCCTTGGTCATCCCCGACAAGGAGATGAAGCCGGCAAAGGCGCTGTTTGCCTATTCGATTTTCTATCTTTTCGCGATCTTTGCCATGTTGCTTGCCGACACAATCGCGATGCGCGCGTTCATCTCAGCCGGAGGTTGACGGCATAACCGCCGATCTTGGAACACTTGCCGGATCGAGACGACAGGTGGGTGATCGCTGCACCGAAAACGTTGCATATCAGGATCGGGTCACGATGGCAGAGCACAGAATCCCAGGATCAGCAGAGCGACGACGCCAAGGCCGAGTAGCAGAATGGTTTTTCTGTCCATGACCGACACCTTCGATTTGAGAGGATATCGAAGAAAGGTCTCAAGAGCCAGCGCATGACCTTGCGAGCCTTTGTGACAAAAGGGCGACAAGTTCCAGGCAATCGAGTATGTTGATTTCGGTGCAGGTCGCGGTTTTGCGTGGCCAGTCATGCAGAACGGCAGCACCGTGAAACCGCGACCTTGCCGGACCTGGTCTGGAGGAACGGGCATGACAAGTTTTCACGTGATTGCAGGCGCCAGCGAAACGCTGGAACACACCAAAATTCGAAAAATCGGTATTTCTGATCTTCTCGATGCGCTCAAGCGCGGGGTTGACGATTTCATGGTCAAACCGTCGCACATCGTTTTTCTTTGCCTGATCTATCCGCTTGTCGGCGTCGTGCTCGCGGCCTGGACTTCGGGCGCCAATGCGTTGCCGTTGTTGTTTCCGCTGGTGTCCGGCTTTGCGCTGATCGGTCCATTCGCGGCGATCGGCCTCTATGAGATCAGCCGCAGACGAGAAGCCGGGCTCGACACCTCCTGGAGGCACGCTTTCGAGGTCAGGAATTCTCCGGCCCTGCCAGCCATCGCGGCGGTCGGGATCATGCTGGTTGCGATCTTCATCGCCTGGCTTTTGACGGCGCAGGTTTTCTACCAATATCTCTTCGGCCCGGCTCCGCCGGAATCGATATCCGGCTTCATCAATGAAATCTTCGCCACCGGACGCGGTTGGTCTCTGATTATCATGGGGCACGCCATCGGCTTCGTCTTCGCCGCGGTGGTGTTGTGCACAACGGTCGTCGCCTTCCCATTGTTACTCGACCGCGACGTAGGCGCCTACGAAGCCATCCACACCTCGGTGCGAGCGGTGCTGGCAAACCCGATCCCCATGGCTGTCTGGGGACTGATTGTCGCCGTCGCCCTGATCATCGGCTCGCTGCCGGTGTTTGCCGGGCTGGCGGTCGTGCTGCCAATCCTTGGTCATGCCACGTGGCATGTCTACCGCAAGGTCGTGGAATCGCCGGCGCCGGTCAGGCCGACGAGTTGACGATATCCGGCTGGGGCTGCACCAGCGAGAGTGCTGGTGCAGGCGGTTGATTTTTTCAGTAGGCAGCGTGGCTGAAGCGGGCGTGACGTGCGTCCATGGTCAGGTTGCGGAAATCCTTGCCGCTCACATGCACCAGCGTCCTGTGGTCACCGCCCTCGAAATAGATGTCGGCGGCTTCGCCGAGGCTGTCGTCGAGGATCACCGGGACATCATAGGCCGCGCCGATCGGTGGAATGGCGCCGGTGTCACAATCGCCGAAGAGTGAGACCACCTCGTCTTCGGAGGCGAGTCCTAGACGCCTGTCCATGACGTCCTGCAGTGTACCGAGCTCGATTCTATGCGTGCTTGGGACCACGGCCAGCGCATAACCGAGTTCGTGGTGAACGACCACCGATTTGGCCATCATGCTGCCGGGCACATGCGCGGCAATGGCGGACTGCCTGCTCGTCGATGTGCGATGATGGGCGACGGTGTCGTAGGAAATTCCTCTCCCGTCAATGTAGTCCTTCAGTCTGTTTGCGATCGTCATCTTCGGCCTCCCTGCTGGAGTTCGCGGCGCATTGGAAACGAAGGCAATCATTCTCCTCCGATCGTTTCCGATAATAGCAAGATGGATCAGCCGCCGCTTGTTTCAAGGCAGCAGCAGCTCGACCTGGATCGCAGTCAGGATCCTGCGGTTCCTGACTGGAAATGCCGCGGGCGAAGCCTCAAATCCGGATTGCGCGTCAAGGCCCGGCCCCGAAAAACGACATCCGGGTGAGAAGCGTGTAATCCGCTTCGAAGAGCATCATCGCCACGAACACTAGTATCAGAACCGGCGGCAGGATGATCGCATATGCCAGCGCCAGCCGCTCCCAGGCCATGTGCATGAACACGGCCACGATCAGCCCCGCCTTGAGGATCATGAAGATCAGGATAAGCGACCACCTGAGATAGCCGTGAATGCCTAGATAGTCGACCATGTAGGAGCAAGCGCTGAGGATGAACAGCCACGCCCAGACCACCAGATAGAGCTTGATCGGGTGTTCCTGATGAACCTCCGCGACGCCGGTCGCTGGCGCGTCATGCGCATGACCAGCGTGCAGTGCGGGTTGCCCCAGGCCGTTTGCGGTTGCTTCAGCCATGTCAGCCTCTCACCAAAGATAGAAGAATGCGAAAATGAACACCCAGACCAGGTCGACGAAATGCCAGTAGAGCCCCATGATTTCGACGTTCTCGTAGCGACCCCTGCGGCTGGTGAAGAAACCGGGACGTCCGACGTCGTAATCACCACGCCAGACCTTGCGCGCCACGATGATGAGGAAGATCACCCCGATCGTCACATGCGTGCCGTGGAAGCCGGTGATCATGAAGAAAGTCGAACCGAACTGTGCCGCGCCCCAGGGATTGCCCCAGGGCCGTACCCCTTCGGTGATCAGCTTGGTCCATTCGAAGGCTTGCATGCCGACGAAGGTCGCGCCGAGCGCCGCGGTCAGAAGCATGAGGATTGCCGTTTTGCGGCGGTCGCGGCGATAGCCGAAATTGACGGCCATGGCCATCGTTCCGCTGCTCGAGATCAGCACGAAGGTCATGATGGCGATAAGGATCAATGGAATGTCCGAACCGCCGATACGAAGCGCAAAGACCTCGCTCGGATTGGGCCACGGCACGCGCGTGGAGATGCGAGCGGTCATGTAGGAGAGCAGGAAGCAGCCGAAGATGAAGGTGTCGCTGAGCAGGAAGATCCACATCATGGCCTTGCCCCAGGACACGTTCTTGAACGCGCGCTGATCCGAGGACCAGTCGGCGGCGATGCCATGCCATCCCGCCGGCCGCGGCTCCGTCTGGCTGGTATGCGTCAGGCTCGTCTCAGCCATGCTCTCAGACCTCCTAGGCCAGTAACTGCCGGCAAATGTCGATGAACGTCGCGGCCCAGCCGGCCAGGAGAATGAAGATGGCGAGCCAGACGAAAAGCAGGAAATGCCAGTACATGGCGCACAGTTCGACGCTGAGGCTAAGCCGCTCCGGCCGCGCTCCGTTCCAGGCGCCGGCGGTTGTCCTGCTTAGGCCCACCAGCCCGCCGACTATATGCAGGCCGTGCATCCCGGTGATCAGGTAGAAAAAACTATTGGCCGGATTGGAGGCCAGAAAGTAACCGTCGGCGGTCAGGTCCCGCCATGCCATGAGCTGTCCGACGAGGAAGGCGATCGCGGTGAGCCCTGCCGCAGCAAGGCCGAGCCTGACCGTGTCCATCTGGCGCTTGCGCGCCGCGACCGAGGCGCACTGCAGCGCGATGCTGCTCAGGACCAGCATGCCGGTGTTGAGCCAGAGCAGGCGGGGCATCGGCAGCGGCTGCCAGTCCGACAGCGCCATACGCATGAAGTACGCGCTGGTGAACAGCGCGAACAGGCAACCGACGACGGCGAGGAAGACACCCAGGCCGATCTTGGCAGTCGGCAGGCCCGACCGGTCGAAGGGGACAATATCTTCCGCCACACCCTGCTCGAGCCATGGCTTGGCCATCAGCCGCTGATGCGAGAGCCACCAGCCGGCAAAGCCGGCGATCACGAGCAGGAAGACCAGGATGACGCTCATGCCGGCTCCCTGGAGGGGCCGAATGTGCCCGGAATGTTTTGCGGAATGAAGTCCTCCTTGGCGCCCGGCACGCTGTAGTCATAGGCCCAGCGATAGACGATAGGCAGCTCCTTGCCGAAATTGCCATGCGCCGGCGGCGTCTGTGGCGTCTGCCATTCGAGCGTCGTGGCCCGCCATGGATTGCCACCAGCCTCGCGGCCATGGCGGATGCTCCAGATCAGATTGAACAGGAACACGACCTGGGCAAAGCCGACGATGAACGCCATGATCGAGATGAACGAGTTCAGGTGATGCGCCGACTCCGTCATGACCGTCACGTCGGTCATTTCGGCGTAGCGCCGCGGCACACCCATCAGGCCGATATAGTGCATGGGAAAGAAGATCAGGTAGGCGCCGAGGAAGGTGACCCAGAAATGGAACCGGCCCAGCGTCTCGTTCAGCATCCGGCCGGTGACCTTCGGATACCAGTGGTAGATCGCGCCGAAGATAACGAGGATCGGGGCAACACCCATGACCATATGGAAGTGGGCGACGACGAACATCGTGTCCGACAGCGGGACGTCGACGACGACGTTGCCGAGAAACAGCCCGGTCAACCCGCCATTGACGAAGGTGACGATGAAAGCCATGGCAAAAAGCATCGGTATGGTGAGATGGATGTCGCCGCGCCACAGCGTCAGCACCCAATTGTAGACCTTGATCGCGGTCGGGATGGCGATGATCAATGTCGTGGTGGCGAAGAAGAAGCCGAAATAGGGGTGCATGCCGCTGACATACATGTGGTGCGCCCAGACCACGAAGCTCAGCGCGCCGATGCCAACGATGGCCCAGACCATCATCCGGTAGCCAAAAATGTTCTTGCGCGCGTGCGTGCTGATCAGATCGGAGACGATGCCGAAGGCCGGAAGCGCCACGATGTAGACCTCGGGGTGGCCAAAGAACCAGAACAGATGCTGGAACAGGATCGGGCTGCCGCCATTGTGCTGCAGCTGTTCGCCCATCTCGACGACTGCGGGCATGAAGAAGGAGGTGCCGAGCGCGCGGTCGAGCAGCATCATCACGCAAGCGACGAACAGCGCCGGGAAGGCGAGCAGCGCCATGACGGTGGCGGTGAAGATGCCCCAGACAGTCAGCGGCAGGCGCATCAGCGTCATGCCGCGCGTGCGGCCCTGCAGCACCGTCACGACATAGTTCAGGCCGCCCATGGTGAAGCCGATGATGAACAGGATCAGCGAGACGAGCATCAGAATGATGCCCCATTCCTGCCCGCCGGGCGTGCCGGTCATGATGGATTGCGGCGGATAGAGCGTCCAGCCGGCACCGGTCGGCCCACCAGGCGCAAAGAAGCTCGACACCAGAACCAGCACCGCAAGCAAATAGATCCAGTAGCTCAGCATGTTGACATAGGGAAAGACCATGTCGCGGGCGCCGACCATCAGCGGGATCAGGTAGTTGCCGAAGCCGCCGAGGAAGAGTGCCGTGAGCAGGTAGATCACCATGATCATGCCGTGCATGGTGATGAACTGGTAGTAGGCCTCAGGGGTGATGAAATCGAAGGTGCCGGGGAAGCCGAGCTGCAGCCGCATCAGCCAGGACAGCACCAGCGCGACCAGGCCGATGGCCGTTGCCGTTGCCGAATACTGGATGGCGATGACCTTGGCGTCCTGCGAGAAGACGTATTTCGTCCACCAACTGTGCGGATGGTAGAGTTCCATTTCCGCGACTTCGGCGGGCGGGACGGCATCTGCAGGCGTGATATCGACCATATAGGAGCACCTCCGTGCCCTTTTTAGCGGGACCCGACAGTCTCGAGTTTTGCCGCAACTTTCAAAGCTGACATCGTCGCATTGCCCGGCGCCTGTTCTGCCGAGCCCGTCTGCTGGGGCGCCGACAATTGCGCGAACGTCTGCTGCTGGTCGAGCCAGGCCACATAGTCTTCCTGGGTGTCGACTATGACGATGCCATGCATCATCGGATGCCCCTGGCCGCACAGTTCGGCGCACAGGACCTGGAAGGTTCCGGTCTTGGTCGGGGTGAACCAGAAATAGGTGACCGAGCCCGGGATCATGTCCATCTTGGCGCGGAATTCCGGCACGTAGAAATCGTGCAACACATCGATCGAGCGCAGCAGCATCTTGACCGGCTTGCCGACCGGCAGATGCAGGTCGGCCGCTTCGACCACGACATCGTCCTGGCCGTTGGGGTCCTTGGCGATCACGCCCAGCGGATTTTCAGCGGTGACGTCACGGGTGTCGGATGTGCCGAGCTTGCCGTCCTTGCCGGGCAAGCGGAAACTCCACTGCCATTGCTGGCCAACGACTTCGACCATGGTTGCATCGCTTGGAACGTTGACGAACTGGCTCCAGACGAACAGGCCGGGGACCAGCATGGCGGTGACACCCACTCCGGTGACGATCGTCAGCCACCATTCGAGCCGCTTGTTCTCCGGTTCGTAGGCCGCCCGGTTCCCCTCCCGATGACGGAAGCGGAAGACGCAATAGGCCATGAACAACACCACGGCGGCGAAGACGACGCCGGTGATCCAAAAGGTGATGATGATGGTGTTGTCGATATAGTCCCAGTTCGAGGCAATCGGAGTCCACCACCATGGGCTCAGGAAGTGGAACAACACTGAGCCCACGACGATCAAAACGAGTACAACCACGATGGGCATGTCCCGTTCCTCCCGGTATTTCAGGGGGCGCGAAGCCGTCCCGGGAAAATACCGAGTGCATCATGCGTGATTTGCGATCGAAATTCTAGAGCCGGCTGTGGAAGGGGCAAAAAATCGCTTTTGCGGCAGCGGACCATGTCTGGCTGGTGACACCGGATCAAAGCGCCTTGATGACGATGCAGCCGGCCAAAAGCAGCACGACACCGGTGAGCCGCACGCCTGAGACGAACCGCTGCGGCAGCCGAAACCAACCGAATGTGTCGACGAAGATGCCGGCAACCTGCTGGCCGGCCACCGTCAGGCTGACGGCTGCCGCCGCGCCGATGACGGGGATGGCGGTGAACATGGTCGTGACATAGGTCGCGCCGGCAAGACCTCCGATCCAAGCCCACCAGGGCATCGATGACAGGCCCGCGAGGCGAGGGCGAGGCGTCTTCGTCACGGAAAGCGTGGCCAGAAGCACGGCGGCCATGACCAGCATCGCCACCAGGAATGAGATGGTGCCGACCGCGAATGGCGAAGCAGGGCGTTCACCGCGCCTTGCACCGGAAGCACGGCGCCTGCCAGCAACGCCAGTCCGATCCAGCCGAGTTTCGAGGGCGCGAGATTGTCGGCCGCGCCTTTCTGTCCCAGAACGATGAGGGTAGCGCCTGCAAGCACGACGAGCATCGGATTCAGCCCCTGCAAAAGGCCCCGAGCTCGGCGAGAACCGAGGCATGCGATCACGAAGCGGTGACGGCCGTAACGGAGCCTAGGCAGGCGGCGAAGACTGGAGGTAGGCGCGCCGGGCGAAGCATTGGCGGCGCGTCCCGTTCTGGGCGCGATCCGCCAACCTCTCAAGGAATCCACGATCATGATAAATCGGCGTACTTTCTCCACCGCGCTCGTCGCTGGGGTGGCGACGAGCCTATTGGCCAGCTCCCACGCGACGCGAGCGCAGACGGCCCCCAAGGTTCGCAATGTCGTTCTGGTCCATGGCGCCTATGCGGACGGCTCGTGCTGGTCAGAGGTGGTCGGCCTGCTGCAACGGGCCGGCCTCAACGCAACCGTCGTCCAGCATCCGCTGACCACGCTGGAGGCTGGCGTCGAGGCAACGCGGCGCGCGATCGCCCTCCAGGATGGACCGACGGTCCTTGTCGGACACTCCTTTGCCGGCATGATCGTCACCGAGGCAGGAATGGATCCAAAGGTTTCCTCGCTCGTCTATGTCGCGGCGCGCGCGCCGGATGCGGGCGAAGATTACACGGCGCTCGCCAAGACTTTTGCGGCGCCGCCCGCCTCCGCCGGACTTGTCTGGTCCGAAGGCTATGGCAAGCTCGGCGAGGAGGCTTTCCTGCGGGATTTCGCCGGTGGTATTCCTCGGGAGAAGGCGCGCATCCTCTACGCCGTCCAAGGGCCGATCTCGGACAAGCTTTTCACCGGAAGGACAACGCAAGCGGCCTGGCGCTCGAAGCCAAGCTGGTATGCGGTCTCGACCGAGGATCGCACGATCAATCCGGATCTCGAACGCTTCATGGCAAAGCGCATGAACGCAAAGACCATCGAAGTGAAGGCAAGCCATTTGTCGTTGATCTCCCACCCTCACGAGATCGCCGGGCTCATCTCGCAAGCAGCCGGATCGCTCAGCTAGCGAAATTGAACGGATCTGGGGCGGCATGGAAATCAGCCGCCTCATGCCTTGTCAGCGCTGGTTTGGGGCAGGCTCAGATCAGCAGCAGGCCCTTCATCGAGGCATTGCCCTTCTTGCCGATGATGATGTGGTCGTGGACGGCGATGCCCAGCGGCTTGGCGCTGTCGATGATCTGCTTGGTCATCTCGATGTCGGCGCGGGAAGGTGTGGGATCCCCTGAGGGGTGGTTGTGGACCAGGATGACGGCGCTGGCCGAGAGTTCCAGCGCGCGCTTGATCACTTCGCGCGGGTAGACCGGCGTGTGGTCGACGGTGCCGACCTGCTGCACCTCGTCGGCGATCAGCACGTTCTTCTTGTCGAGGAACAGGATGCGGAATTGTTCGCGGTTCTCGAACGCCATGGCCGAGCGGCAATAGGCAAGAAGCTGCGTCCAGTTGGACAGCACCTCGCGGTCGCGGACCTCCGTGCGCGCCATGCGCTGCGCGGCAGCGGCAATCACCTTGAGGTCGACCGCCACCGCGGGGCCGATGCCCTTCACCTCCTGCAGCAGCGCCACCGGTGCGCCGAGCACTTCGCCGAATGTGCCGAAGCGCGCCAAAAGCGCCTTGGCGATCGGCTTGGTGTCAACGCGCGGGATCAAGCGAAAGAGCAGCAGTTCGAGAAGTTCGTAGTCGGGCAGGGCGTCCGCGCCCCCGGCAACGAAGCGCTCGCGCAAGCGGTCACGATGGCCGTGATAATGCGGCTTTTCCGTCGGTTTGTCTTTTGGCGCCTTGTCCTTCGGTGACTTGTAGGTCGCCGGCGGTTCAATCCATCGCTCGGAGAAGAACCCCCGCTCGTCTTCGTCACTTTTCCCCATAGCCCGCATTTCCCTTTCAGGCTTTGGTTGGGAGACTAGGCCGGCAGGCCGGGGCGGTCGAGCTTGTTTGGCGAGAGCGTGAAGATCTCGCAACCGGTCTCGGTGACGCCGATCGTGTGCTCGTACTGCGCCGACAGCGAGCGGTCGCGGGTCACCGCCGTCCAGCCGTCCGACAGCACTTTCACATGCGGCCGGCCGAGATTGATCATCGGCTCGATGGTGAAGATCATGCCCGGCCGCATCTCGACGCCTTCGCTTGACGTGCCATAGTGCAGGATGTTGGGCGCGTCATGGAAGAGCTGGCCGACGCCGTGGCCGCAGAAATCGCGCACCACCGAGCAGCGCTCGGCCTCGGCAAAGGTCTGGATGGCGGCGCCGATGGCGCCGGTGCGGGCGCCGGGCCGGACCGCCGCGATGCCGCGCATCAGGCATTCATGGGTGACTTCGAGCAGACGCTCGGCGGCACGTTTGATGGTGCCGACAGGATACATGCGCGAGGAATCGCCGTGCCAGCCGTCGAGGATATAGGTGACGTCGATGTTGACGATGTCGCCATCCTTCAACGGCTTGTTGTCGGGAATGCCGTGGCAGACAACATGATTGATCGAGGTGCACGACGATTTGGTGTAGCCGCGATAGTTCAGCGTTGCCGGCAGCGCGCCATGGCCCATGCCGTATTCGAAGACGAAACGATCGATGGTCTCGGTGGTGACGCCCGGCTGGACCATCGGCACCAGTTCGTCGAGGCAGCGCGCGGTGAGATCGCACGCCTTGCGCATGCCGGCAAAGCCATCCTCGCCGTAAAGGCGGATCTGGCCGGTGTTCCTGAGGGGTGCCGTGGCGGCGTCGAGATAGGTGACCATAGTGTCCGTTTTTGCCTGTCAGCGGGCCATGCATATCAGCCCGTTCGAAAATCCCCCCAGATTTGGCATTGGAAGCCGCAAGGTTCAAGGAAGAACTGCCGGCGAGGGTCCGGCGCCACGATATTCATGCCTTACGACGCCCTATGCGCTCTTCACAGCCGTGCGCTCGTATGAGGCCGAGACCGATCCGGCGAACCAACAGAGCCAAGCGCTCCCCGACTGCCGAGACCGCACTGACGACACATTTTTGCGCGAAAAGCGGTCAAAGCAACTTTTCGGAACGAACGGCGTTGCTGTGGCTGCGCCAGTTCGGGAGACGTAGAATGGACAGATTGCAATTCGAGGTGCCGGTGCGTATCGCGCCTGCGCCCGGGCTGCCGGTAGAGGAGATCTACAGCGTCGAACAGGCGCTGGATGTCCTGCACGGCTGGCCAAAGAAGCGACAGGGCAAGGTCTTTGAGGCGGCGTTCAATGCCTGCTTCGGGGCCACGGTGGATGTGGTCAAGACCGAGGACGCTTGCCGCGCCTTCATGGCGTTCTGCCGGGTCAGCGGCCTGCTGGCCCGGGACATGATGGTGACAGTCAAGCGCGGCAGCGAGGCGAGGGGCCTGCGGATCTAAAGCCGACAGCCGCCGAGTTCCCGTTTGGCCTTTGCCCAAGGCGACTCGCGGACTCCGCAGCGTTAAGGTTCCGTTTCCGACTTCACAGCTAGGCATGAGGGCATAGAGCAGCGTCTGATTCGTTGCGTCAGTGTCATGGTGCAGAATATGTCCTCAGCCAATGTGCGTGCCTTCCCGCTAGACCGGCAGACCAAGCTGGTGCGCGAGGTGGCAGCCAGGCTGGGCAGGCTGCATGGCGAGGTGGCCACATCGTTCTGGAAGGCCACCGCCCGCGAACTCCTCGACAAGGCAATCGCTGCCGGCACCGACGCGGCTTCGGCCGCCAACGATGTCCGCCGGTTCTTTGCCGCCGTTCAGGACGAGATGCATCTGCTTGCCGACGATGCGGCTGCGGCGCAGTACCAGATGGGCAAGCGCATTTAGCCGTCTGAAGGATCGAGCTGCGCCACGCCGATCTGTCGCGACGCGGTCCGAATCGGCTATGCCTGCGTCATGCAGGAAACGTCTCTCTACGTCCCGGTGAAGCGGTTTCTCGAGAGCCTGGAATTCACGGTCAAGGGCGAAATCGGCAACTGCGATATCGTGGCGGTGCGCGATGGCGAGCCGCCGGTGCTGGTCATTTGCGAATTGAAACTGCAGTTCAACCTGGAACTGGTCCTGCAAGGCGTCGATCGCGCAGCCGCCTCTGATGAAGTGTGGCTGGCGGCCCGCATGTCGGCGCGCGGCAAGGGCCGCGAGCACGACCGCCGTTTTCGCGCGCTGTGCCGGCGGCTCGGCTTCGGGCTTTTGGCCGTCAGCGGCAAGGGCGACGTCGAATTGCTGCTCAGCCCGGCCGCCTTGCCGCCGCGCCGCGATCCGAAGCGCCGTTCGCGGCTGATGGAAGAGCACAAGCGCCGGCGTGGCGATCCGGTGGTCGGCGGCGGTTCACGCGCGCCTGTTATGACCTCCTACCGGCAGGATGCGCTGGCCTGCGCCGCCGCCATGACCGACGGCCCGAAGCGCCCGCGCGATCTGAAGGCGATTTCGCCGCGCGCGGCCAGCATCCTGTTGGACAATGTCTATGGCTGGTTCGCCAGGGCCGAGCGCGGCGTCTATGCGCTGACCGAAGGCGGCCACGCCGCCCTGCAGCGCTGGCCACAGGTTGCGCAGGACCAGGCGTGAGGATTTTTCGCACTGCCTGAAGCGTTACTCCTTGGCGGCGCTCAACCGCCGGTAGGAGACGCCATCGAAACTTGCCGTCACAAAGTCGGTGGCCGACATTTTTCGTTTGCGTCCGTCACTGCAGGTGTAGAGCGGCCAACCGGCATCGCTGCATTCGCTGGCGGAGCAAAAGCGGGCAAGGCAATTTCCGGTAGTCACCCGGAAGCCGCCAGTGCCGGCAAACCCCTGCAGCAGGCTGCCGTCGGCCGCGCGCCATGTCCGGGCCCTGAATTCCGCGCGCAGGAACCATGGTTCCAGCGGGACCGCCAGGCTGTTACGGCCGGCGCCTCCTGCGAGAGCGAGACGGCTGCGGGCCATGCCCGATGTGTAGGCGGTCACAAGGTCCGATCCGACTGAGTACGCCGAGGCTAGGCTGGTGTTATCGAGTATATGCGAGATTTTCTCACCCGCTTCTGCCCGCTGCACCAACAAGGCCGTCAAGACGAGGAAGGCAAAGCAGGCTTGCAGACCATTCCCGCCGCTGGCCTGCCGCCGGTCCGCCCGCGATGTCTCCCAAGCCCGCATCGTGCCCGATCCCACCCGTGGCGCGCCTGCCACAATCCGCCGTCATCGATGAGGACACAATGACGGCTGAACCCTGACATCCGCCGGTAAACACGGCGTCGCCAAACGTAGGGCGGATGCATCACGGCAGGATGCTTGTTCGTCAGTTCCTATTCAAGGCCCTTGGCGCGGTCCCAGGCTTGCCGCCGCCGAGCAGGGGCAGGGCGTCACGCTGGGCAGCCTGACGTTGGCACAGGCTGCGATTGCTTCGCGAAGTCTCGTCCAGCCATTCGAGCATGTGCTTGATGCTGGGCGAGGGTGGTTTGCAGTTTCGACCCGGAACCGACTTCGGGATGTCGACGTGTATTGGAGACGTGGGAGTGGTTGGGCCTACTCGCCGATTAGTGACCGAATGACCGTTGCGCAACAGCATCGCAAGATGCGAATTTAGCGATACGATGTTCTGTTCGGATGCCGCCATGCCTCTACACAAGACAATGCTCTGCGCTGCAGCAATGATCATTGTTGCTGCAAATTTCGCCGACGCTCGGCCTGACACGCGCAAGATGACGTGTTCACAGACCCAGGCGCTGATCCAGAGCCAGAAGGCCGCGGTGCTGACCACCGGGCCGAATACCTATGACCGCTATGTCCGCCAGTATGGCAATGAGTGCGACGCCCCGTCGGTGCCGAGGGTCAGGTATGTGCCGACCACCGACGGGCAATGCATGGTCTACCGGTGCGAAGAGGCGTCGCCATTGGTTCCGAATTGACCGGACACCAGTGGTTTGCAAAGCCGAGGGGGGAACCGATGAAACAACTGGGCTATTGGATGATGGCGGTCGCAGCTTTTATTCTTCTTCTGCTGGCGGCAATTTTGGTCGGCTATGCCGGCTATCAGATCGTGAAAGCGATCATCCAGGCGCCTCAGCTGCTCGCCGCCGGTGACTTCGGGTACACCATCATCGACGCGGTTGGATATGTGGTGATCGCGGTCGCAATCCTCGACGTCACCAAGCATCTGTTCGAGGAGCAGGTGCTGGAGCAAGGCCTTCACAGCAAGTCGACGTTCCGGAGCAATTTCGCGAGATTCGTCACGATCATTTCGATCGCGGTATTTCTGGAGGGGTTGGTTCTGGTGTTCAAGGTTACGCAGGACGACGTCAAACTGCTGATCTATCCGGTGCTTCTTCTCCTCGTCGGCGTCGCGATGACCATAGCGCTGGCTATTTTTACCTGGCTGGGAGCGGACCGCGACCCTTCCGGCGACGCTTCGCATTGACTGCGCTCGCATCGTCGCGGCCATGCTGCCCTCGGCAAGGCGAGCGAACACTGGCGTGGCGGGCAAGTCGCAAAGGCTCCCGTAGAGGATCTGCAGCCGTTCTTCTATTGCCCGAAATGCCGAGCCGCCGGCCGCGATGACAAGCGCATCGGCCTCATACATCACACGCTCTCCGCGCTCCATTCGGCCGCGCGATCGGGAGGAATGGCGCGAGAGCGTCGGACGGGCGCGCGCATAGGCCGGGCGTTCATAAGATTGCGGTGACCAGAACGAACGATTTTCTCAGTATATCGTGCGACGGTAGCGCCAGCCGCCGGCAGCGAGCAGGATCACGACAAGGGCGCCGATGTCGACAGGGATGTTCAGTGGCGGGTCTTTCGATCTGCGAGTGTCACTACCTCGTCAATCTGTCTGCGTAGTCGGGCAAGGTCAGCCGCCCGAAAATCAAGTGGCAGTTCCGCGCCTCTCTCCAATCGCAGAATGATGGAAACGGCGGGCGCTACGACGACATTCTCGCTTACACCTCGGGATACCGGGCGCGGGCATTCGCGCACATATCCTCACGTGGCCTTCCACGGCTGCCGTTGAAAGACAATTAAAAGAAGGGCAATGAGAGGCACCGCCAAAGCTAGTTAGATTGGAAGAGTCTTATGATGCAGAATATTCTCGAAAAGACGTTGGCCGGGGCGACGAAGGATCAGGAGACGGTTCGATCCGGCAAGCCGATTGCCAAGGTTCCCGATGGCCTGTCGTTCCACGACATGACCGCTCACATCGACGACAGGGGAAGCGTCACCGAAATCTACGACACCCGATGGAATTGGCACCCCGATCCGCTGGTCTTTTGCTACATGTTTACCATCCGACCGGGAACGGTGAAGGGTTGGGGGCTGCATAAGCTTCACGAGGATCGATACTTCGTTGTCGATGGCGAAATGGAGGTCGTCCTGTATGACCCAAGGCCCGAGTCGAGCACCTGCGGACAGGTATTTCGGATTGTTCTGTCTTCAGCCCGGCCACGCCTGATGAACATCCCCAGATTCGTCTGGCACGCGGACCACAACATCGGCACGAGGGACGTTAGAGCAATCAATTTTCCTACAATGCAATATGACCACGCCAATCCCGACAAATACCGGCTGCCGCTGGATACCGATTTGATCCCGGTCGACTTTGGCGGCCTCAAGGGATGGTAGACGCTCCGCCGGTCTTCAGCGTCCTGATGCCGACCCATAATCGTCCCGACTCTCTTGCCTATGCCATCCAGTCGGTGCTGGCGCAGACGGAGCAATCGTTCGAGCTTCTGGTCGTTGGCGACGGCGCAGCACCCGAGACCGAAGCGGTCGTGAAAAGCTTTTCCGACCCGCGCATTCGTTGGTTTGATTTCCCCAAGGCGCCTCACTTTGGCTATGCCAATCGAAATCTGGCGCTTCGATCGTCACGCGGGGAATTGATAGCCTTCGCCGCCGACGATGACTTGATGATGCAGGATCATCTTGCCCTCATGCGCGGGCAGTTCGTCGATCCGTCGGTGGCACTTGTCTACGGGCAGGTCCTCTGGGTCTCGACCGACGGCATTTGCGGTCCTGATCTTACCAACCTGTTTTTTCCCGAAGAGCGGCGTCAATTCATGGCGAGAGGGAACACGATAGCGGCCTCAGGCGTCGTATATCGCGCCAGCGCTCTTGCGGAGCGGACGGTGTGGCCAGAAGATGTGAACGGGGCGGGAGACTGGGAGATCTGGCGTCGCATCGTGCTCACCAAGGGCTTCGCCGCCTTGCGCTACCTTCGCCTTCCAACGTGCCTGCATTTCTCCGCCAAGTGGAGAAACCTCAGAGACTCCGGGAACCCGAGGCTGACGGGATTTATCAACGCGTGTGAGAAATCGATCTGGTATCCAGCGCCGCTGCGGGTCGCCATTCCGACAGGACAGCTGGAACAAAAGGTCTTCTGGGACATCATGTCTGTCGATCCCGATGGCTGGACCGCAATCATTCGCGAAGCAGCAGCCGACGCCGTTAACCGACTTGCGGTCGACCGTCTCGAAAACCTGGTTAGACCCGACCCGCCGCCCACACCACCTCCGCCCGCTGCCCCAGATAACGGCCGAGCGGAGGCTCTTGCGGCAGAAGTACGGGCTCTCGCGATAGAAAGGGAGGCTTTGAAGGTGGAGATGGAGGCGCTTAAGCGCTCGAAGAGTTGGCGTTGGACTGCCCCTCTAAGGCAATTGCGAAGGCGTATCGGCCGATAGGGGCCGGCGCCAAAGGGCATGAGGCGGCCGGATGATCCTATTCGTCCCCGTCGCCGAGGTACGCCTTCACACGTCCGAAATCGCGGTACATTCCGCCGTCCGGGTGCTTCTTCTCATGCCAGGTGATCGCCCAATAGCCGGTGTCCTGAAGACCTTCCATGACTAACACCCGATCGCGGTCGGCCGGGAAATGCTCCTTGAGAAGAGCGTTGACGGCATTCAAGCCGCCGCCCCGGTAGGCTTGTACATAGACATCATCTGCCCTTCCTCATAGGCCCAACCCGTCACACGTCTCGCGACATCCCTGACTAAATGGTGGATAGCGCTCGGCTCGCTCTGGGCGTATGTCGTGAAGAATTCCATTGACTGCGCGACCTCGTAGATCTCCCGGAAGTTCCGCGACATCCATTCGTCATTGTCGTCGAACGGGTGCAACATCACGTATTCCATGCGCTCCAAGGCATCCGGAAATCTCGCGAGATAGGCTTTTAGAAACGCTTCGACCTGATCGTCGCTGAAATGCTTGCCCATTGTGGTCTCCTTACCGCGGCCGGTAGCGCCAGACCGCGCCAAGCGAACATTGAGGCGCCTATAGCGGCGATGTAGAGCGGGACCATACTAGTTGCTGCGAACGAAGCCTGATTTTTCCTGGTCGACGAAGATGAGAAAATTCCCGCCCTAACTCGGTGAGGGCGGCCATGGGCACTAGGCCACTATCCATTGCCTGACCACAGGCTGAAATCATCAGAGCCGGCTCAAACTAGTCGCGCTCGGCCATCGCGGCTTGGATCATTCCTGCATGGTGAGGGATCTGCAGCCGTTCTTCTATTGCCCGAATTGCCGAGCCGCCGGCCGCGATGACAAGCGCATCGGTCTAATACACTCTAATACACCACACGCTGTCCGCGCCCTATTCGGAGTGGCCGTGCGAGCGAGAAGAGTGGCGCGAGAGGGTCGGGCGGGCGCGCGCATAGGCGAGCACCGCCGCCGGTTATGAGAGCCGGTTAGCAATATATCAGAAATTGCGAATATGGTCTTCGGTCGACGACTCAATTACAGGCGGTGCCGGCGGCGCCAGGTTCTATTGCCGTGGGGATCACTATTCGGACCTTCAGAGCGTGCGAGCGATGGGCTCCCTTCCGTGAAGACAATTCCTCCGCCCTCCAAAGCCCGACGCATAGCGGTGATATTACCGGGCCTCGGGCTCCTAAGCCCGTTTTCAAATTCCCTGATCGTCATTTCACTAAGATTGGCCTTGGCAGCGAGTCGCACTCGCGACCAATTCAATAGAGACCGTGCGGCCCTTAATTGTTCTGCTGAGAGTAGGCTGTCCATAAGGAGTCGAACATTCGAGATCCCTAAAATGTTCCGGTTGCTAGGCATTTTTGCGGATCTGCCTGACCGTTTGCGGGCGCCTCATCACGTTTGTCGCCGCGATTTAGCTCGCTAGCTTGGTTTTGGGCGGAAAGAATCAGGGGCGCCGAGCGCCCCTGCGAAAACTAGCCTACCAACCTTGCATCGAGTACCAGTCGTCAACGTCTCTCCGGACCCGATCCTTCTCGATTCCGTACCGCTCCTGGA